>QPGA01000029.1:41289-56337 GCA_003332265.1 Candidatus Accumulibacter meliphilus | reverse complement strand
ATCCCGTTCGTCACGTTCGCGCAGATCCAGCAAGAGGGCTGCAATACTAGCAGCGATTCCTTTTTCGATCAACTGCTTATGACGCCTCTCAGCGCGTATCTCGACGTTCGCCGTGAGGAAGACCTTGGTCATCGCATCCGGGAAGACCACCGCCCCCATGTCGCGCCCGTCGGCCACCAGTCCCGGCGAGCGGCGGAAAGCCCGCTGCCGGAAAAGCAAGGCGGCACGCACTGCCGGCAACGCCGCCACCAGCGACGCACCAGCCGAGATATCCTCGCTGCGAATGGCGTCGCCGACCTCCTCGCCGGAAAGCCGGATCAGGCCGCCCGAGAAGTCGACGTCGAGATTGGCCGCGATCGCCGCAACAGCCGCTTCATCATCCCAAGCGATCGCGGCCCGGCGAGTCGCCAGGGCGGTCAAGCGATAGAGCGCCCCGGAATCGAGGTAATGCCAGCCCAGCGCCTCGGCAACGCGCGAGGCGACCGTCCCTTTGCCGGATGCCGAGGTGCCATCGATAGCCACCACCGGCACTGGCCGGGTGACTGCCGCGAAACGCTCGAAGTAGTCCGGGAAGGTCTTGCTGACCACCGCCGGGTCATTGATTCGCAGTGGCGTACCCAGCGCCGCCAGCGAAAAGCACATTGCCATGCGATGGTCATCGTAGGTGGCGATCGCCGCCGGACGCAGGCCCTGTGCTCGTGCAGGCGGCACGACGCGGATGAAGTCGTCGCCGCTATCGACCCGGGCACCGAGCTTGCGCAACTCGCTGGCCATTGCCGCGATGCGGTCGGTTTCCTTGACCCGCCAGCTGGCGATGTTGCGCAAAGTCGTCGCTCCGTCGGCGAACAGAGCGACCGTCGCCAGGGTCATCGCCGCGTCCGGGATGTGATTGCAGTCCAGATCGACGCCCTGCAGCCGGCCTTCGGCGGCAGCCGCAGCCTCGATCCAGGTGTCGCCGAAAGTTATTTTCGCGCCCATCCCGGCCAGCGCGTCGGCAAAGCGGACGTCGCCCTGAAGCGAGTCGCGAGCCACGCCCTCAACGCGTAGGGGACCGCCGCCAAGCGCTCCCAAGGCCAGAAAATAGGATGCTGACGACGCATCGCCTTCGACCTCAACGACCCCGGGCGAGCGATAGGCGCTAGTGGCCGGGACGGTGAAGCGCTGCCAGCCTTCGCGAAGCACCTCGACGCCAAAGCGCGCCATGCTGGCCAGCGTCAGCTCGACATAGGGCCGCGAAATCAATTCGCCGACCACTTCGACCGTCGTTGCGACAGCACGCAGCGGCAAAGCCATCAGCAGACCGGTGAGAAACTGGCTCGACACGTCACCGCGTACTCGGACGACCTCAGCGGAGCCAGGCGTCGGTGACGAAATCAGCAAGGGCGGAAAACCGTCCTGCGCAGCGTAGGCGATCTCGGCACCCAGCTGCCGCAAGCTGTCGACGAGATCGGCGATCGGCCGTTCGTGCATGCGCGCGACACCGGAGAGTCGATAATCGCCACCGGCCAGGGCCAGCACTGCGGTCAATGAGCGGACGGCAGTACCCGCATTACCGAGAAAGAGATCAGCCTCGCGAACCGGAAAAACGCCACCGACGCCGCTGACCAGAAAGCGCCTGTCGGCCAAGGCCTCGACCTTGACACCCAGGGTCCGCAGCGCGTCGATCATGCGTGCCGTATCGTCGGACTGCAGCAGGTCGCGAAGTTCGGTGTCGCCGCTGGCCAGCGCCGCCAGCAGCAACACGCGATTGGAAATGCTCTTCGAACCCGGCAAGCGCACGCTTCCCCGCGCAGCGAGCAGTTGCGGCAGATCGATGAAGTCCACGTTCACGTCCTTGTTTTGCTTTCGGCCCACTCGCGGCGGGCCGTGCGGGCGATGTCGAAAGTCGCTTCCAGGCTGGCACCGTCGCCCCGCTGCAGGGCATCGCGCAGTTCGTCGAGCTGCTCGCGGTAGCGATCGAGCTCCTCGAGCAGTGCCTGCCGGTTGGCCAGGCAGATGTCGCGCCACATCTCGGGATGGCTGGCGGCAATGCGCGTGAAGTCTCGGAAACCGCTGGCCGCGTAAGTGAACAGGAGCTCGCGGTTGTCGCGGCGCGCCAGGTCATGCACCAGAGCAAACGACAGCAAATGCGGCAGATGGCTGACCGCCGCAAAAATACGATCATGTTCCGCCGGAGCCAGCTCGCAGAGCAGACCGCCACAGGCTTCCCAGGCCGCGCGTACGCGGGCGACGGTCGTTTCGCTGCTTTCGGGCAAGGGCGTCAGCACCACCTGCTTTCCTTGATAGAGATCAGGCCGTGCGGCGAGTGCGCCACTGTTTTCGGCGCCAGCAATCGGATGCGCCGGAACGAACTGCCCGATGCGCTCGCCAAAGCATGCGCGCGCGGCCTTGACCACGTCTTCCTTGGTACTGCCGGCGTCAGTCACCACCGTCTGCGACCCCAGGCAGGGCGCAATGCGCGCCATGAGCTCGGGAGTCGTCCCGACCGGGGTGGCAATCAGCACCAGGTCGGCATTCCACACTTCCTGGCCGACGTTGAAACCGGCGCGATCGACGATCCCCAGCTCCAGTGCCTGCGTGAGAGAGCCAAGCGTGCGCCCGAAACCGACCACCTCCGCGACCTGCCCGGCGGCCTTGAGTGCCAACGCAAACGAGCCACCGATCAAGCCAACGCCGAAGACCACGACCTTGCCCAAGGGAACCGCGCCGCTCACGGCCGGACACCCGCGCCTGAGCGACTCATAAGGATCCCTCCAAAGCATCGAGGAAACGGCCGTTTTCGCGCTCGCTGCCAATCGTCACACGCAGCCAGTCGGGCATCCCGTAGGCCGCGATCGGGCGAACGATGACCCCGTTCGTGAGCAGCTTGTGGTTTACTGCGGCCGCGTCCGGCACGCAAAAAGTCACGAAGTTAGCGTGCGACGGGATATGCCGACAGGCCAGTCGTTTCAGGCCGGCAACGATCTGCTCCATGCCCGCACGGTTCAGGGCGTAGCTCCTGGCGACGAATTCGTAATCGTCGAGCGCCGCCACGGCCGCCGCCAAGGCCAGATTATTGCAGTTGAATGGCTGGCGAACGCGATTCATCAAGTCGGCAATTGCCGCCGAGCACAGCGCGTAACCGATGCGCAGACCGGCCATGCCGTAGATCTTCGAGAAAGTCCGGGTGATCACCAGGTTCGCATGTTCGCCCAGCCAGGCGGTGGTGTCGACACGCTCGGCGGGTGGCAGGTACTCGTTATAGGCTTCGTCGAGAACGACGACAACATCCCCGGGCACCGCCTGCAGAAACAACTTGAGCTGCGCATAGGGCAGAAAAGTGCCGGTCGGGTTGTTGGGGTTGGCAATCCAGATCAGTCGCGTATCTGGCCGGATCGCGGCCAGCATGGCGTCCAGGTCATGGCCGTAGTCGCTGGCCGCCACCGCAATCGGCTCGCTGCCCGCCGCAATCGTTGCCAGCGGATAGACGGCAAAAGCGAACTGCGCGAAGATTGCCGAGCGGCCTGGCGCGAGAAAGACGCGAGCCACCAGATCAAGCACGTCATTCGAACCGTTGCCGAGAACGATGTGCTCCATTCCCAGGCCCGTGCGCTCGGCAAGGGCCTGCTTCAAGGCAAAATCATCCGGGTAACGCGACAGGCCGGCAATCGCCGCAGCCACCGCCACCTGCGCCTTGGGACTCATGCCGAGTGGATTCTCGTTCGAAGCCAGCTTGACGATTTTCTCAACGTCCAGACCCAGCTCGCGTGCCAGTTGCGTTATCGGTTTGCCCGGCTGGTAAGGTGAAATGGAGCGGATGTACGGCAATGATTGTTCGTGGAGTGGCATCTGCGTTCCTCGAAAAAGTTCGCCCGGCCTAGTAGGCGGCCATCGGGTAGGAGCCAAGGATCTTCAGGTAGGGCGCACGCCGGGCGAGTTCGGCAAGCGCCGCCCCGACCGCCCCATCGTCGCGATGACCTTCGAGGTCGACGAAGAAGACATAGGCCCACAGGGTATGCCGCGCCGGCCGCGACTCGAGGCGGGTCATCGACACGCCAGCATCGGAAAACGGCGCCAGTAACTTGCTGAGGGCGCCGGTGTGGTTATGTGCCGACATGATCAAGGACGTCCGGTCGCGCCCCGAAGGTCCGGCCTCCTGGCGACCGAGAACGACAAAACGCGTCGTATTGTTCGGTTCGTCCTCGACATTGCTGGCCAGTTGCGGCAGAGAATAGCGGTCGGCAGCGGCCTGCCCGGCAAGCGCCGCCGCCCCCCCCTCCGCAGCCGCCAACTGTGCCGCCTGCGCATTGCTGCCCACCGAAATACGCTGCGCGTGCGGCAAGGAACGGTTCAGCCACTCGTGGCATTGCGCCAGCGACTGGGCGTGTGAATAGACTTTCTTGACCTCACTCAGCGCCGCCGCGTTCGACAGCAAATGCTGATGGATGCGCAAGACCACTTCCCCGCAGATTTTCAGCGGCGTAGTCAACAACAGGTCGAGCGTGCGCCCAATCGCCCCCTCGGTCGAGTTCTCGATCGGGACCACCGCGTAGTCGGCATGGCAGGCCTCGACTTCACGAAAAACATCATCGATCGAAATCTGCGGCATCAAGCGCGCGGCGTGGCCGAAGTGCTTGGTCGCGGCGCTTTCCGAAAAGGTCCCGAGCGGGCCCAGGAAGGCAATGCCCAAGGGCTGCTCGAGCGACAGGCAGGCTGACATGACTTCGCGAAAAAACCAGGTCACGGTCTCATTCGACAGCGGCCCGGCGTTCTCTTCCTGGATGCGATGCAAGACCTGTGCTTCACGTTCGGGGCGATAGATGAAACCCGCCTCACCGTGACGCGCCTTGATCTCGCCGACCTGTTGGGCAAAACGCGCACGCTGGTTGAGCAGTTCGAGCAGCTGCCCGTCGAGGCTATCGATCTCCTGGCGGACAAGCGCCAATTCGCGCTGCAGTTCGTCGCTCATCGAGTACGCGCCGCCTGTTTTGCCTGTTCCGCCTGTTCCGCCTGTCCCGCCTGTCCCGCCTGTCCCGGCGGCAGCCAAGCGGCCAGCGGGCGCTGGCACGCGACAGCTCGACCGCGGCGATCAGGCAAGCGGGTCATGCACCTCACTCCTGTTCGGGATCAGCGGCAGGATCCGGCTCGGGTTCAGCGCTTCGATCCTCTTCCGCCGGCTCACTGCTGCTCTCGTCCAGCTCGCTATTCTCATCCAGCTCGCTGCCGCCGTCCTCTTCGCTCTCGACGACTTTTTCCAGGCCAGCGAGCTTTTCACCGATGTCGAGCGCAATCAGGGTGACCCCCTGCGTTGCCCGGCCGAGTTCGCGGATCTCACGAACCCGGGTGCGGATCAACACCCCACCGGTGGTGATCAACATGATTTCGTCGTCGTCGGAAACCAGGCGCGCGGCAACCACTTTGCCGTTGCGTTCGCTGGCGGCGATGGCGATGACCCCTTGTGTGCCGCGCCCCGAATGGCGGAAATCGGCCAGCGGCGTGCGTTTGCCGAAGCCGTTTTCGGTGGCCACAAGCACCGTTTGCTGATCGCTATCAGCGATCAGCAACGACAAGGCCTGCTGCTTGTCGCCAAGCCGCATGCCGCGCACACCGCGTGCGGTACGCCCCATCGGGCGCACGTCTTCCTCGTCGAACCAGACTGCCTTGCCGGCATCGGAAACCAGGATCACGTCCTGGCTGCCATTGGTGATCTCGGCGCCGATCAGGAAGTCCTCATCGTCGAGGGCGACCGCGATGATGCCGCTCTTGCGCGGATTGGAGAAATCGGACAGCGGCGTCTTCTTCACCGTCCCCTGCGAAGTGGCCATGAAAATGTAGCGATCGGCGGCGAACTCCTTGATCGGTAAAATGGCGCTGATTTTTTCGCCGTCCTCGAAGGGGAAGACATTGACCACCGGCTTGCCGCGGCTGGTACGCGTTCCCTGCGGCACTTCGTAGACCTTCAGCCAGTAGACGCGGCCGCGGTTGGTAAAGCAGAGAATGGAGTCGTGCGTATTGGCAACGAACAGGCGATCGACGAAATCGTCGGTCTTCATCGCCGCCGCCTGCTTGCCGCGCCCACCGCGCCGTTGCGCACGGTACTCGGCCAGTGGCTGCGACTTGATATAGCCGGTGCGCGAAAGCGTCACCACCATGTCGACCGGGGTAATGAAATCGGCAATGCCGAGATCCTGCGTACTGATGACGATTTCCGAGCGCCGCTTGTCGCCGAACTGGGCGCGGATCCCGGTCAATTCTTCGACGATCATCGCGGTGATGCGCTCGGGTCGCGCCAGGATATCCATCAGATCGGCAATACGCGTCAGCAGCTCGCCGAAGTCGGCAACGATCTTGTCGCGCTCGAGGCCGGTAAGGCGCTGCAAACGCAGTTCCAGAATTGCCTGCGCCTGCACTTCCGAAAGCAGGTAACCACTCTCCGACAATCCGAATTCGAGAGCCAGACCGTCCGGGCGAGTCGCATCCAGCTTGGCGCGACGCAGCATTTCGGCAACCGTCGGCGAGGTCCACGGCCTGGCCATCAAGCCCCGACGGGCATCCGCAGGCGTCGGCGACGCCTTGATCAGCGCAATGATCTCATCGACATTGTCGAGCGCCACCGCCAGACCTTCCTGGATGTGCGCCCGCTCGCGCGCTTTGCGCAACTCGAACACCGTGCGCCGAGTGAGCACTTCACGGCGATGCCACAGAAAACACTCGAGCAGCTGCTTGAGGTTCAGCAGCCGCGGTTGGCCATCAACCAGCGCCACCATGTTCATGCCGAAGGTGTCCTGCAGCTGCGTCTGCTTGTACAGGCAGTTGAGCACCACCTCGGCGACTTCACCACGCTTGAGCTCGATGACCACGCGCATGCCCGACTTGTCGGACTCGTCGCGCAGATCGGAGATGCCCTCGATGCGCTTGTCGTTGACCAGCTCACCGATCTTTTCGAGCAGCGTCCGCTTGTTCACCTGATACGGCAGCTCGTCGATGATGATCGCCTGGCGGTTGCCCTTTTCGAGGTCCTCGAAATGCGTCCGGCCACGCATCACCACCCGCCCGCGCCCGGTCCGATAACCTTCGCAGACACCGGCAATCCCGTAGATGATGCCGGCCGTCGGGAAATCGGGAGCCGGCATGATGGCGATCAGTTCGTCGATCGTCACCTCCGCGTTGCCCAGCAAGGCCAGACAGGCGTCCACCACCTCACCGAGGTTGTGCGGTGGAATGTTCGTCGCCATGCCTACCGCGATACCCGACGAACCGTTGATCAGCAGGTTCGGAATGCGCGCCGGCATGACCAGCGGCTCTTGCTCGGAGCCGTCGTAGTTGGGCCCGAAATCGACCGTTTCCTTGTCGATATCGGCCAGCAGCTCGTGGCCGATTCGCGCCATGCGCACTTCGGTGTAGCGCATGGCGGCCGCATTGTCGCCGTCTACCGAGCCGAAGTTGCCCTGCCCGTCGACCAGCATGTAGCGCAGAGAAAAATTCTGCGCCATGCGCACGATCGTGTCGTAGACCGCGGTATCGCCATGGGGATGGTACTTACCGATGACATCACCGACGATCCGCGCCGATTTCTTGTACGGCTTGTTCCAGTCGTTCGACAGCTCGTGCATGGCGAAGAGAACACGACGATGCACCGGCTTCAGGCCGTCGCGAGCGTCGGGCAAGGCACGGCCGACAATCACGCTCATGGCATAATCGAGATACGATCGACGCATCTCGTCTTCGAGACTGATGGGCAGGGTTTCTTTGGCGAAGGCGTCCATTTTTTTCCGCTGTCAACGAGACATTCCGGAGGAATGTCATCGTCTTGATCAAGCCCGTGATTCTAGCACGCCAAGCCCTTCCCCAGGCGCGCCGAGTGGCTGATTTGCGAAGGTTTTGTGCGCACGCCGGTCAAGCAGGGGACGGCAAAGCACAGCCGGCGAGCTGAAAGAGCGGCTCGCCGGCAGCGATCAACAAATCAGCGCTTTTCGAGTCGCTCGGCGTTGTCCTGCACCTGGCGAAGCAAAGGCGCCACGCCCTGGCTGGCGACCTCGGCAAGGCTGCCAAAGACCCGAAACCAACCGACGCTGGCGTTGATCAAGGTGGCGCACAGATCCGCCTGCCGCTCGCGGAACTCCTCGGGGCCGCGACTGCCGAGCAGCGACATACTGTCGCTGCTGCAAGCCAACATCGACTGCCCGGTGTGCGTCCAGAACTGTTTGATGACAGGAAGCATCGCCACGGCCATCGCAGTTGCCGCTTCCAGAGGAATTTCGACCTTCTCGCGAGTCATATGGGCCACCTCGTCCCAGTCTGCCTGCCGCGAAAATGCACCTGCGCGCAGCAGGCGACGAGTACGGTAACTGATGACCGCGCTGCTGCCCGTCATCAAGCGGTTGGTCTGCCGCCCCAGCCGGGTCCACTGGAGAACCGGCGCCAGCAGTTGGTCACGGAGCTCCTCTCGATTCATGCCTGTCTCTCCTGAATGCCTGGTCGATATGCGACGGCATATCCCCGATACGGCGATCATACGATAGCACAGCCGGACAACTCGAAGGAATCGCCCGCGGCACGCCTTTGCTGCAGCTGCCGGGCAGGCAGGACGCAGGCCCGGCGCTGGGCAATGGGGCGATGCAGAGCCGATGGTCGCAGCGCCAGGGAACGAGCAGCGCGGGCCAGCTCAGATCGGCTCAGGCGGAATCAGCCCAGCGGATGGCGGTGAACCACCGTCTCGCCGCGTTCCGGCCCGGTCGAAACAATATCGATCGGCACGTCACAGAGCTCTTCGATGCGCGCCAGATACACGCGCGCCGCAGCCGGCAAGGCTTCCATCGTATTCGCACCGACCGTCGACCCCGACCAGCCGGGCAGGGTTTCGAGCACCGGCTCGCAAGCCGCGACGTCATCGGCACCCATTGGCAGCAAATCGACGGATTTTCCGTCGAGCAGATAACCGGTGCAGATCTTCAACTCGGACAAGCCGTCGAGGACATCGAGCTTGGTGATACACAGACCGGTCACCCCGTTGATCTGGATCGAACGCCGGAGAGCAGCCACGTCGAGCCATCCACAGCGCCGCTTGCGTCCGGTGACGGTACCAAATTCGCGGCCTTTCTGCGACATCTGATAGCCCGGCAGGCCTTCCTTCTCGATATCCAGCTCGCTCGGGAAAGGCCCCCCGCCCACGCGCGTGCAATAGGCCTTGGTGATCCCGAGAACGTAATGCAGCATCCCCGGACCGACGCCGGATCCTGCGGCTGCCTGGCCGGCCACGCAGTTCGACGAGGTGACAAACGGATAGGTACCGTGATCGATGTCCAGCAAGGCGCCCTGAGCGCCTTCGAAAAGCAGGTTATGGCCGGCCTTGTTGAGCGCATACAGCGCCGCCGAGACGTCGGTCACCAGAGGCTTGATCGCTTCCGCGTCGGCCATCGCCTGCGCCAGAACCGCTTCACCATCGACGGCCTGAGCCCCGAGGTAGCGGGTCAGAACAAAGTTGTGATAGTCCAGATTCTCGCGCACGCGCTCGGCAAAACGGGCGGGATAGAACAGGTCGTAGACCCTCAGGGCGCGCCGCGCCACCTTGTCTTCGTAGGCCGGACCGATGCCCTTGCCGGTGGTCCCGATCCGCAGATCGACACACTTGGCCGCCTCGCGGGCATGATCCAGCGCCGCATGGTAGCCAAGGATGAGCGGACAACCAGGACTGATTTTCAGACGCGAACGCACATCGATGTCGCCGGACTCGAGCACCTTGATTTCGCTTAGCAGGTGATGAATGTCCAGCACCACACCATTGCCGATGAAGCAGTCGACCCCTTCGCGAACGATCCCCGAGGGCACCAGATTGAGCTTGTACACCTTTTCGCCGACGACCAGGGTATGGCCTGCGTTGTGCCCGCCCTGGAAACGAACGACCCCCTTCGCACGATCGGTGAGCCAGTCGACGATCTTGCCCTTGCCCTCGTCGCCCCATTGGGTGCCCACGACTACGACGTTCTTGGCCATGCTTGTTATCCGTCCCTGTTGATTGCCTTGATTACCCATTGCCCGTCGCTCTCGACCAGTTGCCGGTCACACGACGGTCCGTCGCTGCTTTTTTCTTCCGGCAGCAGTTCGACGACCACTTCACCCTGCGCGCGCAAAACCGCAATCGCGGCTGCCAGAGCGCTACTGCCAGCCGCGTACGGCGCCAGCACTGCCCCCACCCATTCGCCGCGCGAGCTCGTCAGCCGCGCCAGCTCGCGCAGGTCCATCGAAAAACCGGTCGCCGGGCGTGCCCGACCAAAGCTTTTGCCAACGCCGTCATAACGCCCGCCGAGCGCGATAGCACTCGGGAAGGCCGCGTGATAGGCCGCGAAGACAACACCATTGTGGTAACGATAGCCACGCAGATCGCCGAGATCGAAAGACAAGGACAGATCCGGCAGCGCCGCGTGCAGCTCGCGCAAGGCATTCAGGGCCACCGTGATGGCTGGCAGGGCCGGCAAAACGCTGGCCGCTATGGCCAGCGTTTTCACATCGCCGTAGAGGTCTGGCAAAGCCAGCAGGGCCGAGCGCCAGGGCTCATCAATAGCGCCGCACCGCTCGCGCAAACTCGGCACATCCTTGGCTTGCAGCAACTGCAGCAGGGCCCCCTCGAGTTCGCTATCGAGACCGGCGGCATCCGCCAGGGCGCCAAACACGCCGACATGGCCGAGGTCAATTCGTGCCGCCGGCACGCCCGCCGCTTGCAAGGCATCGGCCAACAAGCGGATCACTTCGCGATCGGCCGCCAAACCGGCATGCCCGAAGACTTCGGCACCCAGCTGGATGGGTTCGCGACTCGCGGACAGCGACGCCGGCAGCGTGTGCAGCACACTGTCGCAATAGCATAGCCGGGTCACCCCCTGGCGATTGAGCAGATGGGCATCGATACGGGCGACCTGCGGCGTCATGTCGGCACGCACGCCGAGCGTGCGTCCCGACAATTGATCGACCAGCTTGAAAGTGCGCAACTTCAGATCCTGCCCGGAACCGGTGAGCAGCGAATCGAGGTGCTCAAGCAGTGGCGGCAGGACCAGCTCGTAGGCGTGCACCCGGAAGAGGTCGAGCAAGGTGCGCCGCAGCCGTTCAATCTGTGCGGCTTCTGACGGCAGCGCGTCGGCAAGATGTTCGGGAAGCAGCCAGTTCATCGGAAAACCATCAACAGGACCAGGCCGATCAACATCGACGTCAGGCCAACAAAACGGATTTGCCCGTCTGAACAACGGATCAGGCGGCGAAAAGTCTCACGCCAGGCATTCGGTGCCACGAACGGCACCAGTCCTTCAAGCACCAGCATGAGGGCAAGCGCAAGCAGCAGATTGTCGGTCATTTGGCGGTGTTGTCACCACCTCGGCCGATGCTCTTCATGTACTTGAAGAAATCTGAACTCGGCTCGACGACGATCACATCGCTCTTGCCGTTGAAGCTGTTGCGATAGGCTTCCAGGCTACGATAGAAGGCGTAGAACTCCGGATTCCGCTGAAACGCCTGCGCATAGGTTGCCGCCGCCGTGGCGTCGCCTTCACCCTTCAACTTCTGAGCGTCGCGATACGCTTCGGCGATGATCACCTCGCGTTGCTTGTCAGCGTCGGCACGTATCTTCTCGGCCTCGGCAGCACCCTGCGAACGCAGCTCGTTGGCCACCCGCTTGCGCTCGGCGTCCATCCGCCGATAGACCGATTCGCTGACGTCGGACGGCAGCTCGACCCGCTTGACGCGCACATCGACAATCTGCACACCGATCTTGCGCGCATCGAGGTCGGCCTTCTCGCGCATCAACTCCATCAGCTGATCGCGCTCACCCGAAACCACGTCATGCACGGTGCGTTTGCCGAACTCCTCGCGCAGGCCGGCATTGACCGTTTGCGACAGCCGTGTCTTGGCACGCGATTCGTCACCGGCAACCGAAACGTAGTAAAGCTTGGGATCGATGATCCGCCATTTGGTGAAGGAATCCACCAGGACGTTGGTCTTCTCGGAAGTAATGAAGCGCTCAGGTTCTGCGGCGTCCAGGGTGAGAATGCGCTTGTCGAAATAGCGCACGTTCTGGATCAGCGGCCACTTGAAATACAGGCCCGGTTCGTCGATGACACTGCGCACTTCGCCAAGCTGGAAAACGATCGCGTGCTGGCGCTGATCAACGGTGAAAATCGTCGCCCCGAGCACGACCAGCGCGCTCACCACGAGAGCCGCAAAAAAATTCATGCCCGTTCTCATTAGCGGACCCCCCGGTCACGCTGGCGCAGGGTTTCGCGCGAACGTCCTTCGCTCATTTGCGGCGGCACCTCGTTGGATATTGGCGCTGACGAACGAGCGACCCCGGGCGCATCCGGGCTGCTGCCTACACCACCAGGCGCCGCCGCGACCGCGCCGGCGGCCTGGATCAGCTTGTCGAGCGGCAGATAGAGCAGATTGCCCTGCCCCTTGCTATCGACCAGGACCTTGCTGGTGTTCGCATAGACTTCCTGCATGGTGTCCAGATACATGCGACTGCGGGTCACTTCGGGCGCCTTGGCGTACTCGGTATAGATCTGCGTGAAGCGGCTCGCATCACCCTCGGCCGTAGCGATGACACGCTGCTTGTAACCTTCGGACTCCTCGAACAGGCGCGAGGCCGTACCGCGAGCTCTCGGGATGACGTCATTGGCGTAGGCCTGGCCCTCGTTTTTCTGCCGCGCACGGTCCTGCGAAGCTTTCACCGCATCATCGAACGCCGCCTGAACCTGCTCCGGCGGTTGCGCGTTCTGCATGGTGACTTTCGAAATCAGGATTCCGGTCTTGTAGCGATCGAGAATTTCCTGCATCAGCTGCGAAGCAGTCACTGCCACCTGCTCGCGACCTTCATAAAGGACGAAGTCCATCTTGTTCTTGCCGACGATCTGGCGAATGGCGGTCTCGGCCACCTGCATCACCGCTTCGTCCGGGTTTCTGTTGGCAAACACGTAGTCAACGGGATCCTTGAGAATGTATTGCACGGCAAACTGAATGTTGATGATGTTTTCATCGTCAGTCAGCATCAGGGCCTCTTTGAGGACCTTGTTCCTCTCGGTGCCGCGATAACCGACTTCGAGCGTCCGCACGCCAGCGATGTTGACCAGCTCATGCGACTGGATCGGATACGGCAGGCGCCACCTCAGACCCGGCTCAGAGCTCTCCTTGTAGCGACCGAACTGGAGCACCAGACCGCGCTGCCCGGCGTCGACAATGTAGAAGCCGCTGGCCAGCCAGACGATGAGCACCAGGACCAGGAGCAAGCCAATGCCGCCGCCAAGGAACTTCGGACTGAACTGTACCGGCGGACGATCGCCACCATCGCCGCCGCGGTCTCCACCGCCGCGCTTCTTGTCGAAAATCCCCGACAAACGACGATTGAGATCACGCCACAACTGATCGAGATCAGGCGGCCCCTGATTGGGACGCCGCCCACCGCCGCCATTATTATCATCGCTGCCGCGATTTCCCCACTGCGGATCATTCAGCGACATAAGTACTCCAAGGCTTGAAATCATGCGGAACCATCTGAATCGAAAACCATATCCATATCCTGTAAAGCAGCGTCGCCGGACACCCGCTGAGGCAGGTTCCGGGTCTTGGCGAGAGCGATCTCGGCCAGGGCTTCGCGCAGCAGCGACAGACCGTCGCCGCAACGAGCGCTGACGCGAACCCGCAGGAGTGTACCATATTCATCCCGTTCGACTGTCGGCGGCAGCCCGGTCAGGTCGAGCTTGTTGAGGACCATCAGTTGCGGGACCTCGGCGGCGCCGATCTCGGCAAGCACCTTGTTGACATCGCCCACCTGTTCATCACGCGCCGGACTCGCCGAATCGACCACGTGCAGCAGCAGATCGGCCTCGGCTGTCGCTTCCAGCGTGGCGTGGAAAGCAGCCACCAGCGAGTGCGGCAGATCGCGAATGAAGCCGACGGTGTCGGAAAGCACGATATGGCCAACCCCGGCCAGCCACAGCTTGCGCGTCGTCGTATCCAAGGTCGCGAAAAGCTGGTCGGCAGCGAAAACGCCGGCATGGGTGAGCGCGTTGAAGAGCGTCGATTTGCCGGCGTTGGTATAGCCGACCAGGGACACATTCAGCAACTCGCCGCGTCCGCGCGCCTTGCGCTGCACGCCACGCTGACGCTCGAGCCTGACCAAGCGCTCCCTGAGCGACTTGACCCGCAGACCGAGCAGGCGACGGTCGGTTTCCAGCTGCGTTTCGCCCGGACCGCGTAGTCCGATACCGCCTTTCTGCCGCTCCAGGTGCGTCCAGCCACGCACCAGCCGCGTCGACAGGTGTTCGAGCTGCGCCAGTTCGACCTGCAACTTGCCTTCGGCGCTTTTTGCCCGCTGCGCGAAAATGTCGAGGATCAGGCTGGTCCGATCGATGACGCGACACTGCAGCGCCTGCTCGAGATTACGCTCCTGACCAGCGCTCAATTCGTGATTGAAGATTACCAGGTCGGCCTCGTGCGCCAGTACTTCGGCAGCCACTTCCTGGACCTTGCCCTTACCGGCGTAAGTCGCCGCATCCGGGCTGTGGCGACGACCATGCACCACCGCACTGATCGATGCGCCCGCAGAAAGTGTCAGCAGACGAACCTCGTCAAGTTGCTCGGACAGGTCGTCGCGGCCGAAATCGAGCTGGACGATGACCGCCCGTTCCTCGCCTGAGGGACGCTCATGCATGCAATTGTTCCAGGAGAATTGGCTCCGACCTGAAAAGATCCGAGCAGGTCAGAAAATCGGGAAAGCGGAGCCGGGGCGCGACCTGACGCCCACCTGACCAGAAGCCGATCGATCAGCCGTCGCCGTTGGCATCCTGCTGGATGGTAATCGGACGCGACGGAACGACCGTCGAAATCGCGTGTTTGTATACCATCTGGGTAACCGTGTTCTTGAGCAGGACGACGTACTGGTCGAAGGACTCGACCTGACCCTGCAGCTTGATACCATTCACCAGATAGATCGAAACTGGAACCCGTTCGCGCCGCAAGGTATTAAGAAACGGGTCTTGTAGAAGTTGCCCTTTATTATTCATCCTGCGAACTCCATGTTTATTCGTGTTT
>QPGA01000029.1:37306-41268 GCA_003332265.1 Candidatus Accumulibacter meliphilus | reverse complement strand
TCATTCACCAGATAGATCGAAACTGGAACCCGTTCGCGCCGCAAGGTATTAAGAAACGGGTCTTGTAGAAGTTGCCCTTTATTATTCATCCTGCGAACTCCATGTTTATTCGTGTTTTGGAAAGGCGAGCATAATTGATTTCAGTGTCGTTTGCCATATCAAGCTCAAAGGGAAATCAGCACCCGCTACCTCTGGTGCCCAGTGACCACCATTCTGGCGACGATGCTGCGATGTGGGCCAGCGGCTATAGTAGTCTTGCAAAGGCACGCGCCACGTCGTTTTCCGCCACGGAGCGGCCGCTTGGCGCACACCGGCAAGGTCTTTCATCACGCAAAGGAGGAACGGATGCAGCCAGGGTCATCGGGTGACCTCGATTGGGGAGCCATCGCGCTGCTGGCGCTCATCGCCACAGGCCTGGTGTCGGGCCTGCGCTTCTTTTTTCGCCAAAACCGCAAGGACCTCGAAAGCCTGCAGGAAACGCTGCAGGCCGAAAACGAGGATGACCCGAAGTAGCTCGTCAGGGCTGGCGCGCCCGCATGACCACGTCACCTGCTCGCACCGTCTCGCGCCCGCCCTTGCCTTCTCTTGCCCCGCTACGGCGAATCGCCATTCGAGCGCCCGCTACCCTGGCTGCAATCTCACCGCCCCCTGGAAACCGTCCGCATGATTGGCGCCATCACCCTGCTCCTGGTTTTTCAGCTGATCGGCGAAGTCATTGCCAGGACGCTGGCTTTGCCGATTCCGGGCCCGGTCATCGGCATGGCCCTGCTCTTCGCCGCCCTCGTCGCGCGCGGCGGCCCCTCCCCCGAACTGCGCGGTACCGCACAGGGGCTCCTGCAACACCTTTCGCTGCTCTTCGTTCCCGCCGGCACCGGCATCATGCTGCACTTCCAGCGCATGTCCGACGAGTGGCTGGCGCTGGCCCTTTCCCTGCTCGGCAGCACTCTGATCACCATCGCCGTCACCGCCCTGACCCTGCGTTTCCTGGCCCGGCGCCGCGATCACCGGAGCGACGCGCCGTGAACGCCCGCTTCGACGAGATCTGGGTATACCTCGCCGCCTCGCCGCTGCTCGGCCTCACCCTGACGCTGCTCGCCTACCAGGGTGCCGTCTACGTAAACAAGCGCTGCCATGGCCATCCGCTGGCCAACCCGGTGCTGCTCGCGGTAGCGACTCTGGTCAGCCTGCTCTGGCTCACCGATACGCCGTACGGCACTTACTTCGACGGCGCGCAGTTCGTGCATTTCCTGCTCGGCCCGGCGACCGTCGCCCTGGCCATTCCGCTCTACGCCCAGCTCGACCGCCTGAAGCGCCTGGCCATGCCGCTCCTCGGCGCCCTGCTCGTCGGCTCGCTGACCGCCGCGCTCTCGGCAGTGGCCATCGGCGGCGTTATTGGTGCCAGCAAGGCGACCCTGCTCTCGCTGGCGCCGAAGTCGGTCACCACCCCGATTGCCATGGGCATCGCCGAACGCATCGGCGGCCTGCCGTCGCTGACCGCCGTCCTGGTGATCAGCACCGGCGTCATCGGCGCCATCGGCGCGCGCTACATCTACCGCGCCCTGCACATCGACGACGACAGCGTGCGCGGCTTCGCCCTCGGTATCGCCGCGCACGGCATCGGTACCGCCCGCGCCTTCCAGGACAGCGAACAAATGGGCGCCTTCGCCGCCCTGGCGATGGGCCTCAACGGCCTGACCACCGCGCTGCTGCTGCCGGTCCTGATTCCGTGGCTGCTGGGGTAGGGTCCCGGCAACCCCTGCGCCAGCAACGCTGGCGAGCAACATCGGCCCGCCCAATCGCCCGATGAATCGGCTGACAGCAGGCTGCAGCTCGGCTCCTGCCTGACACCCGTGAGAAGGCTGGCTGCTGCAGCCTGATCGCGCGGTCAACACGCCCTCTCGGACGCACAAGGCCTCCGGTGACATAGCGGTCCGCCGTCTCAATTACCGGCCACGCTTGAACTTGGGCGCCTTCGTCGTCAAACCAGCTTGCGACAAGATGTCACACGACAGCTCATTGCTCGCCTGCGATACTTGCCAAGGGGTCGATCGCAGAGCGAAACGACCCGGTTTCGAATTCGCTTCTTGTTGGAGGTCACCATGAAGTCCCTCAGAACTGTCTTGATTGCTTTGGCGCTGCTCGTTGGCGGTTTCTCGAATCCGGTCCTGGCTGGCGAGAAAGATCCCCTCTTCATTGCCCTATCGAGCGATGCGACACGGCGCGTTGGCCACGTACTTCATTTTGCCGAACTGCAGCGCAGCAGAGGACACCCCTTGACGATCTGGCTGAATGAAAGCGGCATCCTTCTCGCTTCCAGCAAGTACACCGAGAAGCATGCGGATCACCAAAAGGCACTCGCCGAACTGATGAACAAGGGCGCGAGCGTATTGGTATGCCATTACTGCATGCAGCAGTTCGATGTCCAGGCGTCCGACCTGCTGCCCGGCTTCCAGATCGGCAATCCGGAGCTGCTCGGTAGCGCATTGTTCAAGGACGATACCAAGACCTTGTCGTGGTAAGTGCCAGAGTCAACGCAGGGCATCCATTCCGCCCTTCGTTCAGGCATCGAAACGCGACCGAGCTGCTGGATACCCAGAGCCCAGAGCCCCAATCCCCTGAATCAGTGCACGACCTGTCAGCAAGCGGAAGAATGCCCCGCTCCTGTACACCCGTCCTTAGACCTCACCCTCGCCGGGCTGAACGCTTGGTGAGCAAGCTCGACTACCTGCCAATACCCGCTGCGTAGCGCGACAGCCCAAAGGCGACTATCGGCCAACTGCTGTCGTTCGATGACTCCGGCAAGCAGCCCTCTGAACGGCTGCTGTACTTCGCAAGCTGCCAGAGGGCCAATGTACACAACTCACCAGAGCGGACCTTGGCTACTCAAGCCGGTTCAGGCCGCGATGAATCGCGTGGCGGACGCTTTACGAGCGTAGGGCTTGCCGCAGCAGCGCCGATTGTTAGCTTCTGCCACCGAACCGCACCGCCAGACCATCCAACGTCATGTTCTCCACAATCTCGTCATGCGGTATCAGTAGGTATCGCCACGGCTTGCCAACATAGCTCGCCGCATGATCTGAGGCATTAGTGCACCATTTGACGGCGGCTTCCTTCTTGGCAATGACAATCGGGTCTGTAAGCTCTGTGCGTTTCTTGGGTTCCAGCATGTAGATCGTCGCAGCCGTTTCAGCAACGAAGTCGGGCTGGTATTCGAAGTCATCCGCGCCGTTCCGGTAGTAGATCTGGAACTGGCCCCTGGCCGGCTTGAACCATTTGAGAGCGTCGCGTTCCAGAATCACGGCCAGTTTTCGTTCCGAGTCGGAGTCGAACTTCTGCAGCGGGTAAAGGCATTTCGCAAAGCCGCCGAACAAGTATTTCGCCATGTTGCTCTTGTCAGCCGGCTCCACCCGGTAATTGGCAGGCGCTTCCTGCACCGAATAGGTGTAGGCGCTCTGCTTCAGCTCGGTATAGCCCTTGCTGATCTTCACTTCGTAGCCGGCCACGTCTTCCCAGTAATGCGCCTGCATCTGGGCATGAATGAAGCGCGCAATGTCGCGCTGGTAGCAGCGCAGCACCTTGCGGCTATCGTCCTCGGACAGGTAAGCCTTGAAATGCTGCACCGTCTGCGTCGCCAGGTCGTAGAGCAAGTCGGCGTGTTTGTCGTAGGAAATGTCGTCAAAGTCCACCAGGCCACTGACCACATAGTCTTCGACGCGGGCTTCCTCGAAAGCGCCACGACCCAGGGACACGACATCCAGCTGATTGGTGCGCAAGTGCTGAATCCATAGCTCGTCCGACACCGCCGGATATTTCAGCGCGGCCAGATCCAGGGTAAACGCCCCGTTGGCCGGTCAAATTCCCCCACCTTTGGTCACTTCAAAATCCCCCACCCTGAAGGTCGCGTGACGGAGCAATAGGGCTCTGCTTTTAGCGCTTTCGGACATCCCCGGCAGGACGTTATC
>QPGA01000029.1:22992-34691 GCA_003332265.1 Candidatus Accumulibacter meliphilus | reverse complement strand
TCGAACGATTGGCTCGCCGTTACTGCGTAACGCAACGCGAAATCGTCGAGCGCTTGGTCACCGCCATGGATGATCGCATCATCGCCACCCTCGATATCGATGCCCCCGAGTGGGATCAGTACTTCACTGCCGCTTCCGTTACGCAGTAACGGGCTCGCAATCCATCAACAACGGCGGGTCAAAAAACCGACCCGCCGCGATCGCCTGCATTACAATTTCTACGGTCCTGCCTGGGGGAATTTGGGTGGCCATAAGTGGGGGATTTTGAAGTGACCAACGGGGTCAGACTCCGGTGCTAGCACTGCAAGGGAATCCACGTACCAGCATCGCCATTCCCTTGCATAGGTCGTTATTGTGGCGTCATTGTTGAGCAATTCGGTCAGCAGGAAGGCAACCGAGACCCCAAGCAATCGCGCAGCCTCTTCAACCGGGACCAGTCCAGAGCCATGCAGCAGCGGTTTAGCCGCAGCGAGATTTTTTGCATCCAGCGTCATGAAGTCCAGCGTCATGAAGTGCTCCCGCCACCCGATCAGAATCCGCAAGGCTGCCGTTTTGGTAGCTTTCAGGTCCCACAAGCTAGTGGAAACGTGGATTTCCGACTTGCCGACGGTCGGCCGCAGACGTGTGGGGACAGAAATGCGACCAGCGTAGATGCCGCTGGGGCGGCGATAGAGACCCGGGCTCCCGCGCATGTGGGAACTACCTTGGTGTAGTCTTGCCGGGCACCTCGCGAACCTAGGGACCAATGCCAATGAAATCAGCACGATAGGCGGGAGGTGGAGCGGGCGAAGGGAATCGAACCCTCGGCTCTAGCTTGGGAAGCTAGGGTATTACCATTATACGACGCCCGCGAAGGGCGTTATTGTACGCCGCTTGTGGCGCGCTGGACAATGACGACTCGCCGAAAGCTGACAGCCGCCCGCCAGCGTGTCTATAATGGGCCGATGGACATCCCCGCGGCCCTCCTGTACACCATCCTCAGCGGCATTGCCGAGGCGGCACTCGAGCCTGCGCCTGACCCGCAGTTGATCAACGAGCCGACGGTCATGGCGCGTATGCTGCCAGCGAAAGCAAAGATGGGCGTCCTGCTGCCACCAAGGGGCGACGGCTACGTCACCATTGATGACCAGCTGTGGCGCCTCGCGCCGACGGCGCAGTTCCGCAACGGACGGAACCTGATCGTGATGCCGATGCAAATCCAGAGCGCGGTGGAAGTCGTCTATCTCCCCAACGCTGCGGGCGCGATCCATCGCGTCTGGATGTTGACGCCGAGTGAAGCCTCGGCGCCTCGCCCACGCTGAGTCACCGCAGTCACCTCAGCCACCCCAGCCACCTCATTCACACAAGTAAAACATGCCCAAAAAACTGTTCATCCGCACCTTTGGGTGCCAGATGAACGAGTACGACTCGGACAAGATGGCCGACGTACTCGCTGCATCGGACGAAATAGTCAAGACCGACACCCCTGAAGACGCCGACATCATTCTCTTCAATACCTGTTCGGTGCGCGAGAAGGCGCAGGAGCGGGTTTTTCACGACCTCGGCCGGGTACGCCTGCTGAAGCGCGCCAATCCCGACCTGGTAATCGGTGTCGGCGGTTGCGTCGCCAGCCAGGAAGGGGCGGCGATCGTCGCCCGCGCGCCCTACGTGGACGTCGTCTTCGGACCGCAGACCCTGCATCGCCTGCCGCAGTTGATCGCCGAGCGGCGACGCCTGGGCAAGTCGCAGGTCGACATTTCCTTTCCCGAAATCGAGAAGTTCGACAATTTGCCGCCGGCGACCGTCGCGGGCGCGACCGCTTTCGTCTCGATCATGGAAGGTTGCAGCAAATTCTGTTCGTTCTGCATCGTTCCCTACACCCGTGGTGATGAGGTCTCGCGCCCCTTCGATGACGTGTTGACCGAAGTCGCCGGCCTGGCAGAACAGGGCGTCAGGGAAGTGACCCTGCTCGGCCAGAACGTCAATGCCTACCGCGGGGCAATGAGCGGCAGGGGCCAGGCCCAGCCCGGCGAGGAAACGGCCGACCTGGCGCTGCTGATCGAATACATCGCCGAGATCCCGGGCATCGAACGCATCCGCTACACGACTTCGCATCCGCGCGAAGTCACGCAACGACTGATCGAGGTCTATGCCAGCGTGCCGAAACTGGTCTCGCATCTGCATCTGCCGGTGCAGTCCGGCTCCGACCGCGTGCTGGCGGCAATGAAGCGCGGCTACACGGCGCTCGAGTACAAGAGCCTGGTGCGCAAGCTGCGCGCGGCGCGCCCCGATCTGTCCCTGTCCTCCGACTTCATCGTCGGTTTCCCCGGCGAGACCGCCGAGGACTTCGAGAAAACGATGAAGCTGATCGACGATGTCGGTTTCGACGCTTCGTTCTCCTTCATCTACAGCGCGCGACCAGGCACCCCGGCGGCCGACCTGGCCGACGACACGCCGGCAGCGGTGAAACTCGAACGCCTGCAGCGCCTGCAGCAGCGCATCGACGGACTGGCGCAGGAAGTGTCGCTGGCCATGGTCGGCAGCGTGCAACGGGTGCTGGTTGAAGGCTTTTCGAGAAAGGACAAGAGCGAGCTGGCCGGGCGGACCGACAACAACCGCGTCGTCAATTTCGCCAGCGACTCCAGCGACGCCACGCAGTGGCTCGATCGCTTCGTCGATGTGCGCATCAGCGCAGCCCTGCCGCACTCGTTGCGCGGCGAGATGGCCAGGCAAACTGCGGGGCAAGTGGCATGAACGCCAAGACACCTGAAACCAGGAGCCGGGCCATCGAGCTGCTGCTCTCACCGGTCAATAACAAGCACCTGGCCAACCTCTGCGGCGCACTCGACGAGAATCTGCACCAGATCGAAACCGCACTCGACGTCTCGATCGCCCGCCGCGGCGAGCGCTTCACGCTGCGCGGCGACAGCGCGCAGACGGCGCGCTGCTCGGAGGCGCTGCAGCAGTTCTACGCGCAGGCCAAGGAAGCGCTGTCGGTCGACGAAATCCAACTCGGCCTGATCGAGATCCTCAATCGGCCAGTGCATAAGGTATCGTCCGGCGGCGGCGTCTCACCGGCGCTGATGACCCGCAAGAGCGAGCTGCACGGCCGTACGCCGCGGCAGATCGAATACCTCAAGCACATCCAGGAACACGACATCACGTTCGGCACCGGCCCGGCCGGTACCGGCAAGACTTATCTCGCCGTCGCCTCGGCGATCGACGCCTTCGAGCGCGAACTGGTACAGCGCATCGTTCTCACCCGCCCGGCGGTCGAGGCCGGCGAGCGCCTGGGCTTCCTGCCCGGCGACCTGAACCAGAAAGTCGATCCCTATCTGCGCCCACTTTATGATGCCCTCTACGACCTGATGGGCTTCGAGCGCGTCGGCAAGCTCTTCGAGCGTGGTTCGATCGAGATCGCGCCGCTGGCCTACATGCGCGGGCGCACCCTCAACCATGCCTTCATCATCCTTGATGAAGCGCAGAACACGACGCCCGAGCAGATGAAGATGTTTCTGACACGCATCGGCATCGGCGCCAAGGCCGTAGTCACCGGCGACGTCACCCAGATCGACCTGCAGCGTGGCCAGAAAAGTGGCCTCATCGAAGCTCGCCAGATCCTCCAGGAAGTTCGCGGCATCGCCTTCACCGAATTCCTCAAGGAAGACGTCGTCCGCCACCCGCTGGTGGCGAGGATCGTCTCGGCTTACGAAGCGCACACCGCGGCCCTGGAAGCACTAGAGGCCAAAACCAGGGCCCGACACCATGCCGAAAAAAACTGAGCTGCTCGAAGTGGAAGTCCAGTACGCCTGCGACCGTCAGGACCTGCCGAAGAAACCGCGCGTACGCGCCTGGGCACGCGCCGCACTGGCCGAGAGCGAGAACCAGGACGGGAGGGTGACCGTGCGCTTCGTCGCTGCCGATGAGGGGCGACGACTAAACCGCGAGTACCGCAGCCAGGAGGACGCGACCAATGTCCTTTCTTTTCCGTACGCGCTGGAACCACAGCTCTGTGGTGACCTGGTCCTCTGTGTGCCGGTCGTCGCCCGCGAGGCAGCAGAACAGGACAAATCGCTGGACGCGCACTATGCGCACCTGGTCGTGCATGGCATGCTGCATCTGCAGGGCCACGATCATGAAGAAAGCGAGGAACAGGCGAGCGCGATGGAAGACCTCGAACGCAGCATCCTGGCTGACCTCGGCTACCCGGATCCTTACGGCAGCGAGGACTGATGCGATAGTGGCGCTGCAGCCCTGGCAGCGTCCAGGCCATCGCCGCTATCGCCTCAGTCCTCAAAGATCAGCTTATGACCCCCAGTAGCAGCACCCCGGGCTGGCTCGAACGCCTTTCCTCACTTCTCGTGCGCGAACCTGAAGATCGCGAACAACTCATGAAACTGCTGCAGTCGGCACACCAGCGCAAGCTGCTCGATGCCGACGCGCTGAGTATTACCGAAGGCGCCCTGGCCGCTTCGGAAGTCACTGCGCGGGAAGTCATGGTGCCACGCCAGCTGATGGAAGTCATCGATGCCGAGGATTCGCTGGAAACGATCATCGCCCAGGTCAATCGTACGGCGCACTCGCGTTTTCCGGTCATCGAGCGCAATCGTGACCATGTGATCGGCATCCTGCTGGCCAAGGATCTGCTGCGCGTACAGCGTGAGGATGATTTCAGGCTGCGCGACTGGCTGCGGCCGGCGATCTTCATTCCGGAGTTCAAGCGCCTGGACGGTTTGCTGCGCGAATTCCGCATCTCACACAACCACATGGCGGTGGTGATCGACGAATACGCGGGTGTCGCCGGTCTGATTACCATCGAGGACGTGCTCGAGCAAATCGTCGGCGAAATCGAGGACGAACACGATTTCGATGCCGAGGATGCAGACATCCAGCTCGATCCAAGCGGCCTCTACCGGGTCAAGGCACAGACCGCGGTGGACGACTTCAACGAAGCCTTCGGCACCGCCCTGGGTGACGGACGAAGCGCTACCGTCGGCGGCCTGATCCTGCGCCAACTGGGGCGGGTGCCGGCCTGCAACGAAAGCATCGCCATCGACGACACCAGCTTCCAGGTCTTGCGGGCCGACACTCGCCGCATCTACACCCTGCTCGTTTCCGCACCCCTGAATGCCGACACCCCAGCCTCCTAGCAGACCCTTGCGCTGGCGGCTCCTGACAGCCCTGCTGATCGGCGCCGCGGGGGTCTTCGCTTTTGCGCCCTTCGGCTGGTTTCCGGTCAACTGGCTGAGCCTCGGCGGCCTTTTCGGCCTGCTCTGCGCCGAGGCCGATGGCATGCGCAGCGCGCGCCGTGGCGCCCTGCTCGCCGCGACCTTCGCTTTCGGCCTGTTCCTGGCCGGCGTGAGCTGGGTCTATGTCAGCCTCAGCGTCTTCGGCGGCATGCCGGCGTGGCTGGCGGGCCTGGCGACACTCCTTTTCTGCCTGGTGCTGGCGATGTTTCCGGCGCTCGCCGGAGCGCTCTACGTTCGCTTCGCTGCTGCCGGCTGGCTGCCGCGGGTGCTGCTTTTCGCCAGCCTGTGGACGCTGGCCGAGTGGCTGCGCTCATGGGTGTTCAGCGGTTTCCCGTGGCTCGCCGCGGGCTACGCGCAGGTTCCGCCGAGCCCGCTCGCCGGCTATGCGCCAATTGTCGGCGTCTATGGGGTGACGCTTTCGGCGGCACTCGCCGGAGCGCTGCTCGGCGAGGTGCTGCGCTGCGCGCTGCGCTCGGCCGACCAGCGCCGCGGCGGCCAGGGACGTCG
The DNA here is from genome assembly GCA_003332265.1 of Candidatus Accumulibacter meliphilus. Lineage (GTDB taxonomy): Bacteria > Pseudomonadota > Gammaproteobacteria > Burkholderiales > Rhodocyclaceae > Accumulibacter > Accumulibacter meliphilus. Next base: position 28,956 of record QPGA01000029.1, on the reverse strand, counting down.
CTGGCCGGCCCTGCCTTTGCTGACTCTCGCGCTGCTCCTGGGCACCGGCGCCTTGCTGCGTGAAGTGCGCTGGACGCAGCCCAGCGGCGAACCGCTGTCGGTGGCGCTGTTGCAAGGCAACGTCGCCCAGGAAATCAAGTGGCGCCCCGAACGCTTCGCCGATTCGCTGCGCACCTACTACGGCCTGGCACAGGAAAATCCAGCGCAACTGACGATCCTGCCGGAGACCGCCCTGCCCGCTTTTCTCGACCAGATTCCCGCCGAGTATGTCGACGAACTGCGCAAGCTGGCTCTGCGCCAGCACGGCGAGCTGCTACTGGGCATTGCCGTCGCCGAGGGCCGGCAATATTTCAATGCCGCGGTGAGTCTTGGCGCGACGCCGTCACAGCGCTACAGCAAAGTGCATCTGGTGCCTTTCGGCGAGTTCGTGCCACCAGGCTTTGCCTGGTTCATGGCCATGGCCAATATCCCGATGTCCAACTTCACGGCTGGCGCAGCGCGACAGCCCCCCCTGCAACTGGCCGGCCAGAAGGTGGCCGTGAATATCTGCTACGAGGACGCTTTCGGCGAGGAGATCATCGGCGCACTGCCAGCGGCAACGCTCTTGGTCAACATCTCCAATGTGGCCTGGTTCGGCGACTCGCTGGCGCCGGCGCAACACTTGCAGATTGCCCAGATGCGCGCCCTGGAAAGCGGCCGCATGATGCTGCGCGCGACAAACACCGGCATGACGGCGATCGTCGAGGTCGATGGCCGCGTACGTTCGACCCTGCCTCCCTTCACGCGCGGAGCATTGGTCGACAAAGTGCAGGGCTACGCGGGTGCAACGCCTTTCGTTGGCTGGGGCAACGGGCCGGCAATAACCCTGGCAGCGCTGCTGACAGGACTGCTNAAATCTGCGTAATCTGCGGATATTGAAGAACTTTTCCCGGTCGTGACGAGCAAGGTCGTGTGATTGTTGGCACAGGCGACGCGACGCGCTTTTTTGGCCTTGGTTTATCCGCAGATTACGCAGATTGATGAAGCCGTGCGCTGCGGCAACGGGCCGGCAATAACCCTGGCAGCGCTGCTGACAGGACTGCTGGCACTGCTCGGCCGACGCCGCTTCCGGCAACGAGAACGAGCCACCGGCACCCGCGCTGAGCAGGTCGGTCGTAATCTGTGGAAATCTGCGTAATCTGCGGATATTGAAGAACTTTTCCCGGTCGTGACGAGCAAGGTCGTGTGATTGTTGGCACAGGCGACGCGACGCGCTTTTTTGGCCTTGGTTTATCCGCAGATTACGCAGATTGATGAAGCCGTCCGCTGCGGCAACGGGCCGGCAATAACCCTGGCAGCGCTACTGACAGGACTGCTGGCACTGCTCGGCCGACGCCGCTTCCGGCAACGAGAACGAGCCACCGGCACCCGCGCTGAACAGGTCGGTCGTAATCTGTGGAAATCTGCGTAATCTGCGGATATTGAAGGACGTTTCCCGGTCGCAATGAGCAAGGTCGTGTGATTGTTGTACCGGCGGCGCGACGCGCTTTTTTGGCCTTGGTTTATCCGCAGATTACGCAGATTTTCGCAGATTGATAGAGCCGTGCGCTGGCATGCCGCAGGCATTCTCTGCTTGACAATGAATCTCGTTTACACGGCACCAGCGATGCTGTAAAAGGAAGTGCGCATTCCAATCGGAAACAGAGGCAGTTTTCACGGAGGGAGCAATGATGTTCAAAGAACTGATTGTCGCCGTATCTCTGACTTTAACCGTGTTTTCTCCCTTCGCTCTGGCCGGGCCGGAAGCCGCAAGCAGCGCCAGCAGCAAGCACCCGAACTCGCCATGGAACGCCGCTTACCCCGAGAAGAATGCAGCCCTGACATTGCTGGGCGACGCCAAAGCCGGCGAGGACACCTACCAAACTTACTGCGCAGCCTGCCACCTGCCGAGCGGTGGCGGCAATCCCGACGGCGGCATCCCGCAACTGGCCGGTCAGCACCGCACGGTGCTGATCAAGCAATTGGCCGATATTCGTGCCGGCGTCCGCGACAACCCGGCGATGTATCCCTTCGCCATCGAGCTGCCCGACGCACAGGCACTCGCCGATGTCGCAACCTATATCGAGACACTCTGCATCCCTCGCGGCGCGGGCCAGTACGAAGCCCCGGATGCGGCCGAGCAGATTGCTTACGGCAAGAGGCTTTTCGAAAAGGAATGCAGCCTGTGCCATGGCCTGACCGGTGACGGCATGGCGGAGAAATTCTATCCGGTCCTCGCCGGGCAACATTACGCCTATCTGCTGCGTCAACTGGCCGACATCCGCGCCGGCAAGCGCGGCAATGCGCATCCGACGATGGTCCGCCTGATCGCAAAATACGACAATGCGCAACTGGTCGCCCTCTCGGCGTACCAGGCGAGCCTGGCCACGCGGCCACGCGGATGGGTCACGCAGCCGCGCTTCTGCACACCGGAATGATCTAGCACCGCCGCCGGGGGCCGGCCGGCACCCACCCTCGGCAGTGCCGCCGCGCGGACGGCATGGACGCTGGCCTGCGTGGCCGCCAGCAGGGGAGTCTGGCGCCAAAAGCGATTCTTGTCCGGGCAGAAACCAAGTAAAATCCCCCCTTTTCGTTCGTGCAGAAACTCTCCCATGCCTACGTTTCAGGAAGTCATTTTGCGTCTCCAGAATTTCTGGAACCAAGAGGGCTGTGTGCTGCTGCAACCCTACGACATCGAAGTCGGTGCCGGCACTTTCCACACCGCGACTTTCCTGCGCGCCATCGGCCCGGAGCCGTGGAGCGCTGCCTACGTGCAGCCGTCGCGCCGCCCGAAGGACGGTCGCTACGGTGAGAACCCCAACCGTTTGCAGCACTACTACCAGTATCAGGTGGTGCTGAAGCCCTCACCGGACAACATCCAGGATCTCTACCTCGACTCGCTGCGCGCGCTCGGCATCAATACCGCAGCGCACGATATCCGCTTCGTCGAAGATGACTGGGAAAGCCCGACGCTGGGTGCCTGGGGACTCGGCTGGGAAGTGTGGCTGGACGGCATGGAAGTGACCCAGTTCACCTATTTTCAGGAAGTCGGTTCGCTGTCCTGCAAGCCGGTACTCGGCGAGATCACCTACGGCATCGAGCGCCTGGCCATGTACCTGCAAGGGGTGGAAAATGTCTTCGACCTGGTGTGGGCCGAAGGACCGGGCTACCGGGTGACTTACGGCGATGTCTTCCACCAGAACGAAGTCGAGCAGTCGAAGTACAACTTCGAGCAGGCGAATGTCGAGATGCTCTTCCGCCACTTCAGCGAGCACGAATCCGAAGCCCGCCGCCTGATCGCTGCCGGTCTGGCCCTGCCCGGCTATGAAATGGTGATGAAATGTTCGCACGTCTTCAACCTGCTCGATGCGCGCGGCGCCATCTCGGTCACCGAACGCGCGGCCTACATTGGCCGTGTGCGCGCGCTGGCCCGCGAAGTCGCGCAGGCTTACCTTGACTCCCGCCAGGCCCTCGGTTTCCCGATGTGCAAGACGACCACCGGCCGCGAGGGGCAATGAAATGAACGATACCGTCCTGATCGAGCTGCGCAGCGAAGAGCTGCCCCCGAAATCACTGCGCCAGCTCTCGGAGGCTTTCGCGGACAGCGTTTTTGCGGCCCTGAAAGCGCAGCAGTTCACCGCCGACGACAGCGTATGCACGCCCTATGCCACGCCGCGCCGACTGGCCCTGTCGATCACCGGCGTCGCCGCCCGCCAACCCGACCGCATCCTCGAACGCAAAGGCCCCGCGCTGGGCAGCGCGCTCGACGCGACCGGCAAGCCGACGCCAGCACTCGTCGGCTTCATGCGTTCGGCCGGCGTCAGCTTCGAGCAACTGCACAAGGCGGCTGACGGCAAGAGCGAGTACTTTGTCGCCCGCATCGAGAAGAAAGGCGAGACACTCGCCGCCTACCTCGCCGAAATCGTCACGCAAGCGCTGAAAAAACTGCCGATTCCGAAAGTGATGCGCTGGGGCGACTCGGAGCACCAGTTCGTTCGCCCGGTGCACAGCCTGATCCTCTTGCATGGCGAGGATGTCGTCGCCGGCGAAGTGCTCGGCCTGCGCAGCGACCGACTAACCCTTGGCCACCGCTTCCTGTCCACCGGCGAGATACGCATCGGCAGCGCCGCCGAGTACGTCGACAAACTCGCCGCAGGCAAGGTCATTGCTTCGTTCGCCGAACGGCGTGCCGCGGTCGCCGCTCAGCTCGACGCGGCCGCCAAGCGCCTCGATGCGCGCCTCAACCCGGCCGCCGGCCTGCTTGACGAGGTGACGGCGCTGGTCGAATGGCCGGTCGTCTACGCCGGCCAGTTCGAGGCCGAATACCTCGAAGTGCCGCAGGAATGCCTGATCCTGACCATGCAACAAAACCAGAAGTACTTCCCGCTCCTCGATGCCAGTGGCAAGCTGCTCAACCGCTTCCTGATTGTCTCCAACATGCAGGTTGACGATCCCGGCGCGATCATCAGCGGTAATGAACGCGTCGTTCGCCCACGCCTGGCCGATGCGCGCTTCTTCTACAACCAGGATCGCAAAAACGGCTTCACCACCCGCGCCATGCGTCTTGGCGCCGTTGTCTATCACAACAAGCTCGGCTCGCTGGGCGACCGCGCACAGCGCCTGGGCCGTATTGCGCGCAACATTGCCGAAAAGCTCGGCGCCGACGGCAACATCGCCGAAAGCGTCGGCCTGCTGGCCAAGGTCGACCTGCTGACCGACATGGTCGGCGAGTTCCCCGAACTGCAGGGAATCATGGGCCGCTACTACCTGCTCCACGAAGGCAATTCGCCGGAATTTGCCGACGCCGTCGAGCAGCACTACCGGCCGCGCTTTGCCGGCGACGCCCTGCCCCAGGGCAGCATCGCCTGTGCCGCTGCGCTGGCCGACAAACTCGACGCCCTGGTCGGCTTTTTCGGCATCGGGCAACTGCCGACCGGCGACAAGGATCCTTTCGGGCTGCGCCGCGCCGCTCTCGGGGTCCTGCGTATCCTCATGGAGACGCCGCTGCCGCTCGATCTGGCGGAGTTGATCGAGACCGCCGCGCAGGCACTGCAGGCGCAGGGCATTCAGCTCGAACCGGTCCGCCAGCCGCTGCTGGTCTTCATGCTCGACCGTCTGCGCGGCACGCTCAGAGATGCCGGCTACTCGATCGACGTCATCGACGCGGTGCTGGCGCAACAACCGACCCGCATCGACCGGGTTCCGGCCCGCCTGGCGGCGGTACGCGAGTTCCAGCAGCTGCCCGAATCGCTGGCGCTGGCCGCGGCCAACAAGCGCATCGGCAACATCCTGAAGAAGGCCGATGCGAACCTGCCCGAAGCGGACGTCGCGCTGCTCGAGGAAGACGCCGAGAAAGCGCTTTTCGAGCGCGTGCGGCTGATCGCCCCGCTGGTCAAGTCGCACGTCGCCAACGAGGACTACGCCGAAGCGCTGAAAGTACTGGCTTCGGTACGCGCCGAGGTCGACCGTTTCTTCGCCGAAGTGATGGTCAATGTTCCCGACCCCCTGCTGCGCGGCAACCGCCTGGGCCTGCTGAAAGCGCTCTTCGAGCAGCTCAACGCGGTCGCTGACATCGCCAAGCTGGCCATATGAAACTCGTCATCCTCGACCGCGACGGCGTCATCAACTACGACTCGAAGCAGTTCATCAAGTCGCCGGCCGAATGGCGGCCGATCCCCGGCAGCCTGGAAGCCATCGCCCGCCTCAATCAGGCCGGCTACAAGGTGGTCCTGGCGACCAATCAGTCGGGCGTCGGTCGCGGGCTGTTCGACATGGATAAGCTGAACGCCATCCACGACAAGATGTGCCGCGCGCTGCAGGGCTGCGGCGGCCGCATCGACGCCATTTTCTATTGCCCGCATTCGGTCGACGCGCATTGCTCCTGCCGCAAACCCAAGCCCGGCATGTACGAGCGCATTGCCGACTGCTTCAATGTCGATCTGAGCG
>QPGA01000029.1:0-22971 GCA_003332265.1 Candidatus Accumulibacter meliphilus | reverse complement strand
TTCCGATCTCCGCATCGACGCCATTTTCTATTGCCCGCATTCGGTCGACGCGCATTGCTCCTGCCGCAAACCCAAGCCCGGCATGTACGAGCGCATTGCCGACTGCTTCAATGTCGATCTGAGCGGCGTCCCGGCAGTCGGCGATACCCTGCGCGACCTGCTCGCCGCCGCGGCCGTCGGCGCCCAGCCGGTATTGGTCCTGACCGGCCTGGGCGCGCAGACGGTCGAGGCCGGTGGCCTGCCGGAAGGAACGCTGGTCTTCCCCGATCTCGCGGCGGCCACCGAGCATATTCTGCTCTCCGCGTGATGGTCGTTATCCGGTCGACGCTCTTCCTGCTCCTGGTCAGCCTGTGGACGATCCCTTTCGGAGTGCTCGTCACGCTGGCCATCGCCTTGCCGATCACTGCGCGCTACGCGATCATCGCCTTCTGGCGAAGCGGCTTCATGGCCCTCTCGCGCCATGTTCTGGGCATTCGCTACCAGGTCATCGGGGGCGAAAACATTCCCGCCAAACCATCGATCGTGCTCGCCAAACACCAGGCGGCGTGGGAGACGGTCGGCCTGCAGGAAATTTTTCCGCCGCTGGTCTTCGTGCTCAAGAAAGAGCTGCTGCGCGTGCCTTTCTTCGGCTGGGGCCTGGCGGCGCTGAAAATGATCTCGATCGACCGTGCCGCCGCCAAGGACGCGCTCAAGCAGATCTTCGACCAGGGAGGGGACCGTCTCGCCGCCGGCTACTGGGTGGTGATCTTCCCCGAAGGCACCCGTGTCGCGCCCGGCGAGACCTGTCGTTACAAGCCCGGCGGCGCGCACCTGGCGGTCCGCACCGGCGCCCTGGTGGTGCCGGTCGCGCACAACGCTGGTGAAATCTGGGGAAGGGATGCCTTCCGGATCAAGCCCGGCCTGATCACCGTCAGCATCGGCCCGCCGATCGACCCGGCCGAGAAATCGGCGACCAGGATCAACACTCTGGCCGCGGCCTGGATAGAGGAAGAAATGCGCCGCCTCTCGCCGCACCGCTACCCGGCGCCTGCCGCTGCCGTCGATGCCGTGGCTGCCTGACGCGGCTTCTCCCGGCGAGAGTTCGTTGCCTGCGTTGCCTGCGTTGCCTGCGCTGCCTGCGCTGCCCGCGCTGCCCGCTGGCGAAACAGCCCGCAGCATCGAACTGGGCGAGCGCACGGTTGCCTATGTCTTGCGCCGGGCCAGCCGGCGCACCATCGGATTGACCATCGACCACCGCGGCCTGCGCGTCGGCGCGCCACGCCGTGCGTCGCTGCGCGAGGTCGAAAGCATGCTCCTGCAACATGGTCAGTGGATCAGCGAGAAACTCGACGAATGGTCCACGCGGCGAGCGCCCGAAGTGCTGCAGATCAGTGACGGACTGCAGCTGCCAGTGCTCGGCAGGCCGCTGCGCATCCGTCTCGCGCTCGGCGCCAATCGCTGCCTCTGGAACCTGCAGGCGACCGAGCCGACCCTCACCCTGTGTCTGCGCGCACCGACAGAAGCGGCACGCGTGCTCGAGAAAGCGCTGCGCGAAAAGGCCCGCGAACTGTTCGCCGAGCGCCTCACTCACTACGCGCCGCTGCTCGGCGTGACGCTGCCACGGCTGTCGCTGTCGTCAGCGCGAACGCGCTGGGGAAGCTGCAGCCTGCGCAGCGGCATTCACCTCAACTGGCGGCTGATTCATTTCCCGCCGACACTGATCGACTACGTCGTGGCGCACGAACTGGCGCACCTGCGCGAGATGAACCACAGCGCACTATTCTGGGCGCTGGTTGCTGAAATTCTTCCCAATTACAAGGACTTGCGCGCTGAACTCAAAAAGTTGTCGAAGTCTCTTGTACGGTTTTAGTACGGGGTTTAAGTGACCACACCAGGGCCGCGTGCAGGGCTTCCAAGGGCGCCAAGGCTACCATGGAAGCGCTACTGACACAGCCTGTGCCTCGATTTTGCAGCCAGCTTCAGCGGCTTGCGCAACAAAAAACCCGCGCTGGGCGGTCATGCTTGGTGCGCCACTGTGGTCACGGTGGCGCTACGCAGCGCGGACTAAGCGTTCAATCCTGGGGAGCATTTTTTGCTGTGCTTGCCAAAGGTCGTAGTTTGCTTGCATGTGCAACCAACTTTCTGCTGTACCGCCAAGCGCCGCTTGCAGCCGCAGCGCCATCATTGCCGACACCCCGGAACGCTTGTTTAGCAGGTTTGACAATGTGAGGCGGGTCACACCAATACGATTAGCGAAGTCTGTGACGGTGATAGATGTTCCGTCAAACACCCCGTCGCGCAGCACTTCACCGGGGTGTGCAGGGTTGTGCATCATAGTAGCCTCCATTAGTGATAATCCAAGTAATCGACCAGCACAGCGTCTTCACCTTCAAAGGTAAAGACCATTCGCCAATTCCCATCAACCGTGACCGCCCAATGGTTCTTAAGGCTACCCTTAAGCGGGTGCAGCTTCCAGTTTGGCAAATCCATGTCCTCCGCAAGCTTCGCACTGTTGAGCCTGGTTAGCTGCAAGCGCAAGCGTGGTGCGTGGTGCGCTTGGATACCGGCTACGGTCCCACTATTGAAGAATTTGGCTAGCCCTTTGTGCTTGAACGAACTAATCATAGTACATCGTATAGTGTATGTAGGTGCTATACAACCGTTCATCCACAATCATTGCCGCGCCCTGTGACTGTTGACTGTTGCGAGCTAAGACGCTGATTTGTAAGACGCTGTACGACCCGGGCAAGCCCGTGCATGGAACCCGCGAAAACTGAACCACAGCGCACGCTTCTGGGCAATCCTTGCCGGCTTATACCCCGATTACCGGGCGGCACGCCAGGGGAACTGAAACGACTGGCCACGACTTGCCCGCGCTGGTAACCAGCAGGCTGAAAAGACAGATTACTTCGTCGCCAGGAGGTGGCAAAGCGGCACCGCTGTGCTACGCGCACGGGCACCGCGTGTCTTCCGCGAAACTACTTGCTTGGCCAGACATGTTCCTTATCGCTCGCTGCCTTGCGCGCATACAGGCAGTAATCCATGTCGCTGTTGAAGATGTGCCCGACCGTGAGGCCCAGCACATAGTTCTGAAAAGCCAGTCCGGGTTCGCCAACGATACTCCCGGATTGCGATTTGTGGAGGCGGTCGAGGATGACCTCCAACTCGTGGAGCATCACCTGGTGCTCCGCCTTGTGCGCTGTGAGCTCGGGATAGCCGATCTCGGCCAGCAGTTGCTCCTCGTAGCGGAAATGCGCTTGCAGCACTTTGTCGAGCTTCTCGGCGAGCGCCTTCAGTTCATCGAGGTCGCCATGATCCTGCCAGATGTGTGCGATTTCCAGCGCGAGATTGAAGATCGCCTCGTGCTGCGCGTCGATCTGCGGTTGATGAACCTTGAGGTGGTCGCCCCAGGCGACCAGTTGCTTGAGGGAAAACTCGGAGAGGTTGTGAAGACCGGATACGAGAGCAAGACTCATGGTGTTCTTCCTTTCGCTTTCGCAGGGTGGGAGTGCACTTTTGGGACGAGTCCGTCACGACATTCCTCATTAGTGGGTATGGAGACGGCGTTGTCAAGCCCTGATAACGGCAGCAAGGGCCGGCTGCGCCAGCACCTTTGCGCCAGATCAAGCGCAACGCGAGCTTGTCGTGTATCGTCGCCGCTATCCTTACGCGCTGGCACCGCGCTCCTACAAGGCGGTGCGCGCAGGTCCGCGCCGGAAAAGCTGAATACAGCGGCGCTCGACCACCCCCACGAACTGGCAAGGAGAAAACATGAGAATTCTGCACACCATGTTGCGCGTTGGCGATCTCGACCGCTCGCTGGCTTTCTATACCGAGGTCCTGGGAATGCAGCAACTACGCCGCCAGGACTACCCGGGCGGGCGCTTCACCCTGGCTTTTGTCGGTTTCGGGCCGGAGTCGGAAGAAGCGGCCCTGGAACTGACTCATAACTGGGATACGCCGACGTACGAACTCGGCGATGGCTTCGGTCACATCGCCATCGAAGTCGCCGATGCCTACGCCGCCTGCGAGCAGATCAAGACGCGTGGCGGCAAGGTGGTGCGCGAAGCGGGTCCGATGAAACACGGAACGACGGTGATCGCCTTTGTCGAAGATCCCGATGGCTACAAGATCGAACTGATCCAGAAGAAACGCTGCTCACCAGCAGCCGTTTAACGGCTGCCCGCAAGGAAAGAACCATGCTTGACGAAGCACGCTCCTTTGCCCTGGCTGCCCACGGTAGCCAACGCTACGGCGATCGGCCGTATTCCTTTCACCTTGACGCGGTCGTCGCCCTGCTCGCCCCCTACGGCAGCCAGGCACAGGTCATCGGCTACCTGCATGACGTGCTCGAGGACACGGCGGTCACCGAGAGCGAAATCCGCGACCGCTTCGGCGCGCTGGTCGCCGACTGTGTCAGCCTGCTTACCGACCTCTCCGGAGCCAGCCGCGCCGAGCGCAAAGCGAAGACCTACGCCCGCCTGGCCACGGTCACCGGCACCAACGAAGTGGCGCTGCTGGTCAAGGCCGCAGACCGCCTGGCGAACGTCAGAAGCTGCGTTCTCGACGACCAGCGCGGCCTGATGACTGTCTATCGCAAGGAACACGCGGGCTTCAGACGCTCGGCTTACCGCGCCGGCCTCTGCGACCCCTTGTGGTCGGAGCTCGATAGCTTGCTGGCAGTGAGCAGCGTCGCTGTCGATCATGCCTGACCAACGACGCTAGCCGAGGGCAGCGGAGAGCGGAGAACACGAGGGGTTCGAGATGCAAAACTACTCGAGCTTCATCGCCGCGATTGTCGTCTTCCAGTTGATTCCGGGCCCGGGCACGCTGCAGCCACACAGGAACGGCAGATAGGCCATGGCGGGCGCCAGGCAAGCACACCATCAAACGCTGAGGTACAATATCGCCCTTTTTGCAACTCAATGATTTTACCGAGGTTTCTTAGTGCTCGTTGCCAACAACATCACCATGCAGTTCGGGGTCAAGCCCCTTTTTGAAAACGTCTCGGTCAAGTTCGGCGAGGGCTATCGCTACGGACTGATCGGCGCCAATGGTTCCGGCAAGTCGACTTTCATGAAAATTCTCGACGGCGAACTCGAAGCGACCGCCGGCAACGTCTCGAAAGACGCGCACGAGCGGATGGCTTACCTGCGCCAGGACCAGTTTGCCTTTGAAGAACAGCGGGTAATCGACGTGGTGATGATGGGCCACGCGGAAATGTGGGCCTGCATGGTCGAGAAGGACGCCATCTACGCCAATCCGGAAGCGAGCGAGGAGGACTACCTGCACGCCGCCGAACTGGAAGGCCGCTTTGCCGAATACGACGGCTACACCGCCGAGGCACGCGCCGGCGAACTGCTGCTCGGCGTCGGCATCCCGGCGGAACAGCATTTGGGTCCGATGAGCGATGTCGCGCCTGGCTGGAAGCTGCGCGTGCTGTTGATTCAGGCACTATTTGCCAACCCCGAGATCCTGCTCCTCGACGAACCGACCAACAACCTCGACATCGCCACCATCCGCTGGCTGGAAAACGTGATCAACGACCGCAACAGCACGATGATCATCATTTCCCACGATCGCCACTTTCTCAACCAGGTGTGCACCCACATGGCCGACCTGGATTACGGCAAGATCACCGTGTACCCAGGCAATTACGACGATTTCATGGAAGCCTCGGCGCAGGCACGCGAACGCCAGCAGAACGCCAACGCCAAGGCCAAGGAACGGATTGCCGACCTGCAGAATTTCGTGCGCCGCTTTTCGGCCAATGCCTCCAAGGCCAAGCAGGCAACCTCACGCGTCAAGTTGATCGAAAAACTCAAGCCGGAAGACGTCAAACCGTCGTCGCGACAGTACCCCTGGATCCGCTTTGAATACGATGAGCGGGAGAAACTCCACCGCCAGGCCGTCGAAATCGAAAACCTGGGCTTCGCCTATCCGGGCAGCCAGCAGAAAATCTTCGACAAGCTGAATCTGAGCATCAACGGCGGCGACCGGCTGGCGATCATTGGCGAAAACGGTGTCGGCAAAACGACGCTGCTGAAGCTGCTGATGGGCGAGTTGCAGCCACAACGCGGCAGCATCAAGTGGGCCGAGAAAGCAAGCCTCGGTTACTACGCCCAGGACCATGCCCATGATTTCGACAGCGGCGTCAACCTGACCGACTGGATCGCTGGCTACGCACGCGCCAGCGCGAGCGATGGAGACGACCTCGAAACGCTGATCCGCGGCACCCTCGGACGCCTGCTGTTCTCGGGCAACGAAGTGCGCAAGCCAGTAAAGGTGATCTCCGGGGGCGAGCAGGGACGCATGATTTTCGGCAAGCTGATGCTCATGAAAACGAATGTGCTGGTCATGGACGAGCCGACCAACCACCTCGACATGGAGTCCATCGAGTCGCTCAACACGGCCCTGGAGAAGTTCAAAGGAACGCTGGTTTTCGTCTCCCACGACCGCGAATTCGTCTCCTCGCTGGCGACGCGGATCCTGGAGATTCGCCTTGACGGCACGCTGGTCAATTACCTGGGCACTTACGAAGAGTACCTCGCCAGCCAGGGCCTGGCCTGACGCTGCAGCGACACGGGTCGCTCGTCGGCCCGGCGTAAAGCGGCGGCAAGCGGCCGCAATCGGCCCGCCGGCAAAGCCCTTGCCGGGATCAGTTGACCGGGCTGGCGACCGCCTTGCTTCCTTACTTGCTCGCAGCGGCGGCCGCTTCGGCCGCTTTCCTGGCTTCTCGCTCGGCGTCCTGCCGCGCCCGCTTGTCGAGCTTGGCTTGCCGCTTGGCCTGCTCGGCAGCCGCCTTCTGCCGCCCCGCCTCGGCTTTCTTCGCCTTGTCGGCCAGCTTGGCCTCGCGCTCGGCCAGCTTGGCCGTTTGCTCGGCGCGGTAGCGCTGGGCGCGCCCCTGCTCCTCGGACTGGCGAGCAAGATTGTCGGCAGCGCGTTGCGCTTCCCTGGATTCGAGATCCTGCCGCCGCGCCGCACGCTCGAAATCGATCGCCGGCTGGTCGAGCTTGCGCGCCGTGATCAGCGACGCCGAGTGGCGTTTCTTGGCCGCCACCAGACAATCGCTCATCAGGAACTTCTCGTAGCAAGCATTCTGTTCGGCCTGATAGCGCTCCTCGGCCTGCTTGCGCAGCGCGTCGGCTCGCTCGCGTTGGGCCGCGGCCTGCTCGAGCGTCTGCGGTACGGGAACCGGCACCGGCTCGTCGGCGGACGCCGCAGCACTGATCGACATCAACAGGGCCAGCAAACCGCCCACAGCACGCATGCAATTCTCCTTCCGTATTCTCATCGAGTGGTGGTGGTCGGTCCGCTCGCTCGCGTCACCGCCATCGGCGCGCAGACGGCTGCGCCTGCTAGCCGCGTGTACTATAAACGAGCCTGCTGACCGAGCGTAATCGGAGCCACGCGCAGTCGCCAGCGTTCCAGCGCTGCGATCGCCCAAACGCGCTCGCTCTGCGGACCTGGCAGGGCGGATTTGGTAGAATCTCGTCTTTTTGCCAAACCTCACTCACCAGGAGCCTGCCGTGCAAATCGTCTGCCTTGACCTCGAAGGCGTACTCGTCCCCGAAATCTGGATCGAATTCGCCGCTCGCACCGGCATTCCAGAGCTTCGCCGCACCACCCGCGACGAGCCCGACTATGACAAGCTGATGAGCTACCGGCTGTCCATCCTGGCGGAAAACAAGCTGGGCCTGCCGGACATACAAAAAGTGATCGCCGAGATGGGACCGGTCGAGGGCGCCCGCGCTTTCGTCGACGGGCTGCGCGAAACCTATCAGCTGATCATCCTTTCGGATACTTTCTACGAGTTCGCGCATCCACTGATGCGCCAGCTCGGCTGGCCGACATTGTTCTGCCACAGTCTGGAAGCCAACGCCGACGGCAAGGTGGTGAACTACCGGCTGCGCATGCCGGACCAGAAACGCGAGGCCGTGCGACGCCTGAAGGAACTCCGCTTCTCGGTCGTCGCCGCCGGAGATTCGTACAACGACACGGCGATGCTCGGCGAAGCGCATGCCGGCATCCTCTTTCGCCCACCCGAGAAAGTGATCAGGGAGTTCCCGCAGTATCCGGTCACGCAGACCTTCGCCGACCTGCGTGCCGAAATCGACAAGGCATTCGCCACGCGCGTCGCCGCTTAGGATTACCGTCGCATGCAGACGAAACGTTTCTACACCCTTTCCGGATCCTGTCCCGACCAGATCGGCATCATCGCGCGCATCTCGGGCTTCATCGCCCAGCACCAGGGCTGGATTCTCGAATCGAGCTATCACGCCGACGATGGCAACGATGACCATGCCAGCCGCTATTTCATGCGCATGCAGGTGAAAGCCGATTCGCTGCCTTTTCATCTGGCCGAGTTCCGCAAGCGCTTCGCGCCGCTGGCTGCGGAACTGTCGATGGACTGGAAGATCAGCGACTCGGCAGTCAAGCGGCGCGTGGTGCTGATGGTCAGCAAGCAGGAACACTGCCTTTACGACCTTCTCGCACGCTGGCAATCGAAAGAGCTCGACATCGAAATCCCGTGCGTGATCTCGAATCACGACACTTTCAAGGCTTTCGTCGAGTGGCACGGCATCCCCTTCCACCACGTGCCGATCGGCGCCGACAACAAGCAGGCGGCGCACGCTGAAATCTGTCGCATCTACGACGAAGTCAAGGGTGACACCATGGTCCTGGCCCGTTACATGCAGATTCTGCCGGCCGATATGTGCGCCCGCTACCCGGGACAAATGATCAACATCCACCATTCGTTTCTGCCCAGCTTCGTCGGCGCCCGGCCCTACCACCAGGCCTTCCAGCGCGGCGTCAAGCTGATCGGCGCAACTTGCCACTACGTCACCCGCGAACTCGACCAGGGACCGATCGTCGAGCAGGACGTGATCCGCATCGATCACTCGGACTCCGTCGAAGACATGGTGCGCTACGGCAAGGACATCGAGAAAGCGGTATTGGCGCGCGGGCTGCGCTATCACCTCGAAGATCGCGTCCTCCTGCACGCCAACAAGACCGTGATATTCCGCTGAGCCCCGCCAGTACCGATAGCCATTACCCTCAAGTCTCGGCACGACCAAGTCTGCTGGACGACCACCTGGAGTTTTCTGCCGCATGATCACTCTCAAAGGCGTTACCCTGCGCCGCGGCGCCAGGGTGTTGCTCGATAACACCTCGGTGACCATCAACACCGGCGAACGGGTTGGCCTGATCGGTCGCAACGGCGCCGGCAAGTCGACGCTTTTCGCGCTACTCGACGGCAGCCTGCACGAAGACGCCGGTGAGTTCTTTCGGCCAACCCAGTGGCGCCTCGCGCAAGTTCTGCAGGAAATGCCGGAAACCTCGCAAAGCGCCACCGATTTCGTGATCACCGGCGACACCGCCTTGCTCGCCGCCCAGGAGGAAGTGCGCCTGGCCGAAGCGAGCGCCGACGGCGAAGACCTGGCACATGCCTACATGGCCCTGCACGACGCCGGCGCACACGATGCGCAGGCACGTGCGCAGGCCTTGATCCTTGGCCTCGGCTTCAAGACCACCGAACTGAACAATCCGGTCGACAGCTTCTCCGGCGGCTGGCGAATGCGCTTGCAGCTGGCACGGGCGCTGATGTGTCCGTCCGACCTCCTGCTTCTCGACGAGCCGACCAACCACCTCGACCTCGACGCCCTGGTGTGGCTGGAAAGCTGGATCAAGCGCTACGAAGGCACAATGCTGGTAATCAGTCACGACCGCGAGTTCCTCGACGCGATTTCGACGGTGACGCTGCATCTCGACAACGAGCAATTGACGCGTTATGGCGGCAACTACAGCGTTTTCGAGGAAACCCGCGCCCAGCAGCTCGAACTGCAGCAGAACGCCTACGCCAAACAACAGGACAAGATCGCCCATCTGCAGAGCTTCATCAACCGCTTCAAAGCCAAGGCGACCAAGGCCAAGCAGGCGCAGAGCCGGGTCAAGGCACTGGAAAGAATCGAGCGTCTGGCTCCGATACTGGCCAATGCCGAGTTCAGCTTCGAGTTCAAGGAAGCCGCCAACCTGCCCAACCCGATGCTGATCATGGACAACGCCAGCTTCGGCTACCCGGCACCTGCCGAGGCCGTCGCCGGCACCCCGCCGACGGTGATCGTCCGCCAGGTCACGCGCTCGGTGCTGGCTGGCCAGCGCATTGGTATCCTGGGCGCCAACGGACAGGGGAAATCAACGCTGGTGAAAACCGTTGCCCGCGTCCTGAGCTGTACCAGCGGCACCCTCGCCGAAGGGAAAGGCCTGCACATCGGCTATTTCGCGCAGCAGGAGCTCGACGTTCTACGCCCCGATGAAACGCCTCTGGATCATATGGTGCGCATGGCCAAAGAGGGACTGCCCAACGGCCAGAGCGGCCGCGAGCAGGATCTGCGCAGCTTCCTCGGCACCTTCAACTTCACTGGCGACATGGTCAAGCAAGCGGTCGGCACCATGAGTGGCGGCGAAAAAGCACGCCTGGTGCTGTGCATGATCGTCTGGCAACGCCCCAACCTGCTGCTGCTCGACGAGCCGACCAACCATCTCGACCTCGGCACCCGCGAAGCCTTGTCGATCGCTCTCAACGAATTCGAGGGCACGGTAATGCTGGTCAGCCACGACCGCTCGCTGTTGCGCTCGGTTTGTGACGAGTTCTGGCTGGTCAGCCGCGGTGGTGTGGCCGACTTTACGGGCGATCTCGATGACTACCAGCGCTACCTGCTTGACGAAGCAAAACGCAGCCGCGACAGCCTCAAGAAATCGCTGAAGAGTGCCAAGGAGCCGCGCCAAGCCGCAGCATCCGTGAGCACCGCGGCCAACCGGAAAGCGCCCGGAACACTGAAAGCCCTGGCCCGCGATCAGGGCCGGATCGAAAAGGAGCTGCTCGATCTGCAGAAAGAACAGCACTCCCTGGAGAGCCGTTTGTCGAAACCACTGGCCGCCGCTGATCTGGCGGCTGTGGGAGCACGCATGAGCGAGATCGCCGAGCAGCTGGCCAAACTGGAAGAGCACTGGCTGACGCTCGCCGAACAGATCGATTCGGCCGGCCAGCCGACGATCTCGTGAGATGCTTGGCCCCCCTACGCAGCAATTGGAGCAGCAAATGAAATATGAGTTGGTGGAGTGGTCGCCGAAGATACTCGTCGGCTTGCCGAACATCGATGTGCAGCATCGGCAATTGTTCGAGCTTGCGGCGACCTTTGCTGGCGATGGCGATCAAATCCGGGTGCTCAAGTCACTGGCCATGCTAACCAAGTACGTGAAAGTCCATTTGCGCGAAGAAGAGCAGATGATGGCCGCTTGCCATTACCCGGGTCTCGAGGCGCATCGGCAACTGCACAAGGAATTCCGGCGAATGCTGTTCACGCTGCTTGAGAATGCTAAACAGATGACCCTCGACGAGATTGCCGACGAGGTCAAGTTCCTGATCAACGGCTGGTTCTACAACCACATCCTGGTCGCCGACTTCGACTACGTGCCGAGCGTCAAGGCGGCCGCCACGCCAACTCCGACGTCTTGACTACCGCTACTGGCTACCCGGCGTCGCCCGAGAACCGCCGCCAGTCAAGCGCTAAGCAGGAACGGCTAACGGTCATGACACGTGGCGACACCCCAAGTCATGAAAGTCATGACCGTTTCCCTCTTCCCCTGACCCTTCTCCCGCGAGGGGAGACGGGAGTTTCGTAAGTCGCGTGCGCGACTTTCACATTAACAACAAGGCTGCGCCACGCGTCGTGACATCCGTCACCCGCCGCGCTCCTTGCCTTCACTAAGCATTCGCTCTAGCGAGTGTTTCCGCACTCGGTCTCTAACGAGAATCCATGAAGTTTCTGCACACCCTTTCACTGCGGCAGATGCTCACCATGCCGTACGTGGTGCTGGTTCTGCTGCTGGCGGCAGCCATCGGCGGCTTGTCGTATTCGGCAGGCCGCGTTGCCGTCGACACCCTGTCGAATCAACTGCTCTCGGAGATGGTATACCGGATCGCCCAGGCCGCTGAGCGGCACGTCTTCGGTGCCAGTGCGGTGCTCGAAACGGCGTTCCCCACCGGGGTGGCCGCGCCGGCCAACATCAACGACGACCTCGACAAGCTGCGCACGCGCTTCTGGCTGGCCACCTCGGTGCATCGTGACGCCAACAACTACGCCTACTACGGCGATCGTGACGGACACTTTTTCGGACTCTGGCGCCATTCCGAAAGTGACGCCGAATTGCGACTACGAAGCACCGGCGATGGCCCGCGAACGATCTATCGCTTTTCCGGGATCGCTGGCGAACTGAGCGACCCGGTGCGCGAAACGCGCATCTTCGAGCCCCGTGAACGCCCGTGGTTCAAGTCCGGCGCGAGCTCGACGATGCACACCTGGACCTCGGTGTACATCGATTTCAAAACCGAGGAACTGGTCGCCACGCGCGCCAGACGAGTCAACGACGCAGAGGGCAGGTTTCAGGGCGTCGTGGCCACCGATCTGTCGCTGCAGGGAGTCAACGACTTCCTGCACTCCCTGCGCCTGAGCGCCAACGGCATCGCCTACGTCGTCGAAACCGACGGCCGGCTGATCGGCACCTCACGCGGCCCACACCTGCGCAAGGATGCCGCCGAGGGCAATGTGCGACTGAATGTGCAGGACAGCGATGCCCCCCTGGTAGCCGCCAGTTTCCGCGCGATCCGCAAGCTGCTACACCCTTCCGCCGAAACCCCGCACCCGCAAACCGCGGTCTTTGAAAGCGCCGACGGTGAGGCGGTCGAGGCCGCCTATGCGCGCATCCAGGATGCCGCCGGACTGGACTGGATCATCGTCGTCGCGGTACCGCGCAGCGACTTTCTGTTCGGAGTGTCCGAGAACTTCAAGCGCACCGTGTTACTCGCCTTGCTGGCTTCGCTGATGACCATCTTCATCGGCTTCATGGTCCTCTCGGTCGTCACCCGCGACCTCAAGGAACTGGCAGTGGCTGCCCGCAAGGTTGGCAACGGCGACCTCGACGCGGCCTTCGACGTCACCCGCAACGATGAAATCGGCGACCTGGCGAAAAGCTTCCGGAGCATGCAGAGCAAACTCCTCAGCGACCGCTTGACCGGGTTGGCCAACCGCGAAGCCTTCCTGCGCCGCGTCGACGACCGCCTGGCCCGGCAACGCGAACTCCCCGAGCCCCGCCCCTTCGCCATTCTCTTCATCGACCTCAACGGTTTCAAGAACATCAACGACAGCTTCGGCCATGACGTCGGTGACAAGGTGCTGCAGGAAATCGCGCAGCGCATGCTCAGCGGACTGCGCAGCCGCGACCTGGTCGCGCGCTATGCTGGCGACGAGTTCGTGGTCATGCTCGATGCGGTCAACAACCGCCGGGACGCCGAGAGCGCGCGCAGCAACATCGAGCAGTTGCTTGACGCGCCACTGCTGTCGATCAGTACGGCGGCCCTGGATGCCAACACCGGCGCTTCTATCGGTCTGGCCATGTACCCCGAAGATGGGCAGGATGTCGAAGCGCTGGTGCAATGTTCCGATGCTGACATGTACCGGCGCAAGCACGGCATGCAGAGTGGCCGCAGTGGGCCGCTAGCACCGAGCGCCTGACCCCCCGTCTTTTCCGGCCTTTCTCCCGCCAGGGGAGAAAGGCGACTCGTGAGTCACGTACGCGACTTTCACACTGACTGCCGACCGTCGCTACGCCGGCATGAACCAGCGTAGTTCGCCAGCGCCCACTTCGCGCAGGGGATAGCCATACAGCCGGCTCAAGGAATCGCTACTAATGACCTCGTCACTGCGTCCCAGCAGCGTCGTGCCGTCGTCGAAGAGCAGCAGAGCTCGCGAGCAGAAGCGCGCCGCCAGGCCGGGTTCATGAAGGACCATCACGCTGGCCATCTGCTCTTCGCGATTGAGCGCGGCAAACAGCTCGAGGGTGGCGATCTGGTGATTCAGATCGAGGTGAGCCAGTGGCTCGTCGAGCAGGTAGAGCTGCGGCGCCTGCGTCAGCAGGGTGGCGATCGCCAACCGCTGCCGCTCGCCGCCGGAAAGCGTCTGCACGTCGCGTTGCACGAGGTCGGCAAGACCGACGCAGGCCAGCGCCCGACGGGCTTTTTGAGCATCCGCCTCGGACTCCCAGTCCCAGCGATCGAGATGGGGATGGCGTCCGACCAGTGCCGTTTCCAGGACCGTCGAGGAAAAAGCTTCGCTGCGGCTCTGCGGTAACCAGCCACGAATACGAGCGCAGCGACGCGCGCCGAGTTGCGCGTAGCTCGCCCCGGCGATGCGCACCTCGCCGCCTTCCGGCTCGCGCAAGCCCGCCAGCACCGAAAGCAGAGTCGACTTGCCAGCGCCGTTGCGGCCGAGAATGGCCAGCGACTCACCTGGCTGCACGCTCAGTTCCAGATCGCGGCAAAAAGTCCGGCCGGCGATGCCGACAGCAAGCGCACGGGTGGTCAGGAGAGGCGCCGTCCGCTCCATCTCATCCCCGCCCGGCAGCGCCGCGCGTCAGCAGGAAGAGAAAAACGGGCACGCCGATCATCGCCGTCAGAACACCCACCGGCAATTGCTGTGGCGCCAGGACGGTCCGCGCCAGAGTGTCGGCGATCACCAGCAGGCTACCACCGGCGAGCACCGAGGCTGGCAGCAAGAGACGCTGGTCGTTACCGGTCGCCAGGCGAATCAGGTGCGGCACGATCAAGCCGACAAAACCGATCGCACCGGCATGGGTGACCGCCGCGGCAGTGGCCAGCGAGGCAAGCAGGTAGACACCGCGGCGCAAGGGGCGGACCGCGACACCGAGCGCCTGCGCGACATCGGCTCCGCGCGCCAGGAGATTGAGCTCACGGGCAAATGGCAGCGAAATCAGGAGCACCGTCGCGAGCAGGATGAGCACCAATTTCGGGTCTCCGGTCTGCGAGAGGTCGCCCATCAACCAGAAGAGCATGCCGCGCAGCCGGTCTTCGGGAGCAATGGCCAACATCAGGGTAACCACCGCGCCGCAGCCGGCGGCAACGATCACCCCGGTCAACAACAGGCGTGAATGCGTCCAGCCGCCCTCGCCATGCGCCAATCCAAAGACCAGCAGCATGGCGCCGAGTGCGCCCACGAAAGCCAGCCCGTTTATCCCGGCAACGCCGAGCCCGAGGACGATGGCCAGCAGCGCGCCAATGCCGGCGCCACCCGAAATACCGAGCACGTAGGGATCAGCGAGCGGGTTGCGCAACAACACCTGCAGTAGAGCCCCGGCCAGCGCCAGCAAGCCGCCACAGGCGAAACCGGTCAAGGCGCGCGGCAGACGCAGGCTGCGCACAACCTCGCCAGCGATGCCGCCGCCGTTGTCGACCAGCGTCGCCAGGACATCGAGGGGACTGATCGGAATACTACCCACCATCAGCGCCAGCGCAATGCTCAACTGCGACAGCCCGGCAAGGGCTGCGAGAATCAGCAAAGCGCGGCGACGGGTAGGCATGCAGCGTCCTACCTGGGTGCGTAGCGAACACCGACGAAGACGTTCGCTCCCGCTGTGGTGTAGTTGTCAATCGTCTCGTAGTACTTGTCGAAGATGTTGTTGGCGCGGGCGAACAGGGTCCAGTCGCGTTGCAGACGGTAGTCGGCATACAGGTTGACCAGACCGTAGCCACCGAGAAGATTGGTGTTGGCCGGGTCGTCGTAGCGATTGCCGACCAGTTGCCACTCGCCACGCAAATCCCAGTTGCCAAGCGTTCGGCTGATGTAACTACTCATCTGCTGTTCGGAACGTCGGGCCAGTCGATTGCCCTTGTTCGGCCCGTCTTCCTCGTTTTTCGGATCGAGGAAATCGACGGCAACGCCCGCCCCCCATTCGGAGAAGCGTCCGTCGTAGGTCAGTGTTGCACCGCGCAGCAAGGCTTTGCTGACGTTGACCGGTGCATAGGTCGGTGGCCGGAACTCGATCAGGTCGGTGACATCATTGTTGTACAGGACCAGCGACGCACGATGATTGCCGCGCTCCCAGTTGGCGCCCACCTCGGTGTTCTTCGCCTGTTCGGGCTGCAGATCGGGGTTGCCACCGGAGAAGAAAGCGCTCGCGGGAAAATACAGTTCGTTGAAGGTCGGCGCGCGAAACGCCGTCCCGTACGACAGGTGCGCGCGCCAGTTCGGAGTGAACTGGTAGCCGTAGGAAGCGGAACCCGTCGTTTCGTCACCGAACTGGGAGTTGTCGTCACGGCGCAGGTTGAACTGCAAGCGGTGCTTCTCGATATTGGCGTTCCAGCCACCCAGCAGCGAGCGAATCGTGCGTTCGGTCACGGTGTAGTCAGTGCTGCCAGACACTTTCTGCTTGGCGTACTCGACGGCCAGCAGCGCTTCGCCGATGGGCAGGACGATATCGTTCTGCCACGAAGCCTGATCCATGTCGGTGCGTATGGTGTACTCCCTGATGTTACCGGCATAGCCCCTGGAGGCGTCGGTGCTGGTACCG
Organism: Candidatus Accumulibacter meliphilus; assembly: GCA_003332265.1. Classification (GTDB taxonomy): domain Bacteria; phylum Pseudomonadota; class Gammaproteobacteria; order Burkholderiales; family Rhodocyclaceae; genus Accumulibacter; species Accumulibacter meliphilus. Next base: position 6,564 of record QPGA01000029.1, on the reverse strand, counting down.
AGACGCAGGGTGCTCGTCCATACCTGGTTCAAGCGGTTGCGCGAGTAGATCGAATAGGACTCCAGCAACTGATCGTTGGTGTAGTTCTTGTTGGCGCCGACGGCACTGAAGTCGTTCGAGTCGTACTGGTTGGTACCGTCGCTGGCGAGCAGGTTGACGCCAATTTCCTGACCGGCTGCCGGACGCACGGAGAAGTTCGCACTCAGGTTACTGTTGCGATAGCCATCATCGTCGGGGTTGTAATTGATGTCCGACTTGTTGTGAATGGCGTTGAAACTGCCAGTATCCAGATAACCCGCCTGAACACTGTAGGAAACCAGATCTGTCCCACCGGAGACGCCGACCGTGGTGTCAGTGGTCCCGTAAGTACCATAGCCCGTACTCGCATTCAGTCGCGTCGGACCCTCGCCTTGGCGAGTGAAGATCTGGATGACGCCACCAATGGCGTCGGCTCCGTACAGCGACGAAGCCGGGCCGCGCAGGATCTCGATGCGCTCGATCTGGTCCAGAGGAATGCGCGCCAGCGCCGCACTGCCGGTCGTCGCCGAACCGATTCGTTGGCCGTCGATGAGCACGATCGACTGATTGCTGCTGGCGCCGCGGATCATCACGCCGCTATTGGTGCCAGGACCGCCATTGGCCGTGTACTGAATGCCGGCTTGCCGCGAAAGCAGTTGCTCGAGTGTCGATTGTCCGGCCTCATTGATTTCTTCGCGGGTGATGACCGACACGTCGCTGGTCAATTCGTTGGCGCGCGTCGCCTGTCGCGTGGCGGTGACCACGATCGGATCGAGCTGCTGATCGGCAGCGTTGGCCGCCACCGTAAACAGCGCTCCGCAAAGCGTGACCAATGCCGTGGCAGAACCGGCGCGCGGCGTCCTCTGATACCTCATGGGTTTCTCCCTGAATCCGGCAAACGTCCCCGCAAGCCGGCGAGCAAACAAATATCAAATGCACGAGGGAGCAAACAACGAGGCGAGCGGCGCAGCCGAGCGTTTCCTGTCCGCTTCCCCGCGGCACTTGCGTCAAATGTGTGCGAAGGCCGGTATCCGGGCTCGCAAGTCTTGGTGTGTCGCCTTCCCAGGCTGACGCCCAGTGGCATTTCGACACACCCGCACTCGCTTACCGTTGCGGGGGCAGCTCAGGCATAGCGTTCCGAAGAACACGCACCTGCTTCCCGTTTAACCGCTGCAGAGAATCTGCGTTGCGGCACCTTGCACCATATTTTTTTTCGCTGACCGCAGTCGACGAAAAGGCGGATTGTAGCACCCCCGACGGCCGGCGGCCCGCCATCGCCGCCGAAAGCCGCCGCTGCCAGGCAAGCAGGTGCAGACGCGAAGCGCTGCACACCTTGACCGGGGACGCCTCTTGAATCTATAGTCTGGCCATGCTGAATGAACTAGACACGCTTGAGAGCAAGATTGGCCAGGTGGTGACGCTCTGTCATAGCCTGCGCGCGGAAAATGACCAACTCCGCGAGCAACTCGCTGCCGCCGAAGGGGACAAGCAAGGCCTCGCCGAGCGCATGGGAGCGGCCTCCGCTCGACTTGAGCAGCTTGCCCGGCAGCTCCCCGAAGCCAAAGTCTGAAGGTCCTTGTCCGATGCCCAACGAAGCCAATTTTCTGGATATCACCCTCCTTGGCAAGGAGTACCGCGTTGCCTGCCCAGCGGATGAGCGCGCCGCGCTACTCAACGCCGCGGCCTATGTTGATGGCAAGATGCGCGACATCGCCGAGAAAACCAAGAGCAATCACACCGAGCGCATCGCGGTGATGGCTGCGCTGAACATAGCCCACGAGCACCTCTCCGGAAATCAGAGTGTAGCCACGGAAGATCAGAGAATTGAATCAGAAATAGCGCTGGACATCGACGCCTTTAGGCGTAGAATTTGCCACATGGAGACGGAACTTGAGGCAGCGCTGAAGCCCCCGTGCTGAAGCCCTGATAGCAGGTTCCGAAGACTCCGAGAGAGTTCCCTGCGGTGTTTGTTAAGGTCATAGATTCCTTGAACCAATGCTAATTGGCATTGGTCGCCGACCATAGAAACCGTTGTTGTGTGTGCCCCTCAAGTCGGGCATACCTGATGCGGAAGGAAAGTGACCTATCTGAACCCAGGTTCAGGATGCCGGCCTGACGGCACTTGCGGGGACAAAATTAAAAGCGCGGAACCTTTGGTTCCGCGCTTTTTTTTGCACCCTCTTCCGCTAGCGGACATCACCTCCGACCTCTCACTTGCAATCCGCATTCCGGCTTGCGCGCTGGATTCCTTTTCGCTTGACCTGGATCAAGCAAAAGACCTCAGCGGACGCTTAGAGTATTTGCCGGGTGCAAGATTGCGTGAGTATCGACGAACCCATGGGCGACCCCGGCGGCGCCAGCCCGATGACTTTCGACGAATTCAAGGCTTTTGTCGCCGAATACACGCTCCACGTTCGACAAGACGCACGAGATTTCCGGCCGGCCTGGTGTTCATCCCGTTCTTCGACGAGCATCGCCTGGTCAACAAGCTGACGCTCGACGCCACTTGTCCGATCTCCAAGGAAACCGACTTCAAGAAATGCGCGTGCAAGGTGGTCAAGGCCTGATCTACACGCGAACGCAGGACAATCAGGGAGAGCCAGGGCGGGCAGAACATCGCCCGCCTCATGGCCGCTAAGCACCTGCCCGGTTTCTGGCTACGCAATAATGCCCACGGCAAACAAAAACAGCAGTCGCGTGCCCGCGCGCGCGACCACCGCAACCACCAAGACCCAGTCGCTGGCGCGCCGCCAGTTCGTCTTCGATTAGGCACGACTGCTTTGCGGTGTCGGCGTACTCGGACTGGGCCTCGCGGCGTACACCCAACAGGCGAAGGCATTGCCAGCGCTGGCACTGGCAGAGCCTTTCCTCCCCCGGGCGCGACGCACGCGACCCACGCCACTCAGCGTTCCAGATCGTGCTCTCCGCACAGACTGAGCATCTCCTTGCGCGCCGCATCGCGCAGGGCGACGGCCGCCGCCCAATCGTCACCCGCCGGGGCCAGTAGCGGCCCGAAGGCGAGCGCCAGGCGACCACGCCGCAGCATCCAGGTCTGATCGCGGAGCATCCTGCGCGACCCGCATAGACCAGCCACCAGCACTGGCGTCCCCGCCCGCGCAGCGGCGACGAAAGCGCCCATGCGGAACGGTTTCAGCCCGGCTTCGCGAGAAAAGGTCCCTTCCGGAAAAATGACCAGATTTTGTCCTTGCCTGAGCGCTGCAGCAATCTCGTCGACGTCCTCGGCGCTCCTCGACGCCGCAAAACGTTCGACGAACAGCGTGCCGAGCGCGCTCAGGAAAGCGTGGATCGCCGGCTGTTCGACCAACTCGCGTTTGGCGACAAAGCCGTAGGCCGGGCTCGGCGGCAGGGCCGCGCAAAGGGCCAGCGCATCGAGATAGCTGCAATGGTTGACCAGTAACAGATGCGGCACTGCCGGCAAATCTGCCGCGGCGCTGATCTGCAAGCGAACCCCGGCCAGCGCAAAGAAGAGCCGCGCCACCCGGCGCACCAGGCGGCGTCCGCTCGCCGGCGAGCGCAGCAGTTTGCCGAGGACGACAACTACCGCCGCCGTCGGCACGCCGAGGACGAGAAAAACGCTCCAGCACCAGAGGCCATAGGCGCGCCTGCCAAAGCGCCGTGCCGCCTCGCCCAGGCGCGCACGCAGGGACGCGATACCGAGGCGCAACATTTGTTGCCGCGCGTGCGGTGTGGGAGCGCCAATCAAGCCATTCTCGTAAGCGTCGCGCGAAGCGTTGCGACGAATCTTGCCACTCGAAGTCTTGAGTACCGAATTCGGCGGCGCCAGGACGATTTCGTCAGCCGGCATTCCAATTGCATCGATCGCGGCAGCGTTGATCTTCTCCCGCAAGGCCTCTAGCGCACTCGCCTCTTCCGCACGTGTTTCGGCCAGAACCACCAGCCGTTCGCTGGCATTGAGCGCATCCTTGCTGGCAAAAACGGCCACGCAGCCCTTGCGCACGCCCGGAATATTGCCCACCGCCTGTTCCAGTTCGTAGGGGTAGAGGTTTCTTCCGCCGCGGATGATCAAATCCTTGACCCGGCCGGTCAGATAGATTTCGCCAGCGACGGTATACGCGCAATCGCCGGAATCGAGCCAGCCGTCGCTGAACAAGGCCTGCGTCGCCACCGGGTTGCGATAGTAGCCACGCGTCGCCGAAGGGCCACGGAACTGTAGTCGCCCGACGCAGCGATCCGGCAGCTCGCAGCCTTCCGCGTCGACAATACGAATTTCATGCCCGGGCAAGGCCCGCCCGCAGGCCGGAACGTGCATCGCTTCGCGATCGCTGCCACTGACCGGGACCGCACATTTCCGCCTGATCAGCTCTTCGCGCTCGATCCGATCGATCAGGGGACCGCGCTTCAGCACTGGGAACGCCAGCCCGACCGAGCATTCGGCGAGGCCATAGACCGGCGTGATGGCCTCGCCGTGCAGACCATAAGGGGCGAAGCGCTCGGCAAAAGCCTGCAGCGTGGCCGGACTCACCGGTTCGGCGCCGTTCAGTGCCAGACGCCAGGAAGAGAGATCCAGTCCCTGCAGGTCGCTGTCGACAAGTTTTTTTGCACAGAGGTCATAAGCAAAATTGGGCGCCGGCGAAATCGTTCCGCGATGGTCGGAGATGGCCCGCAGCCAGCGCACCGGCCGGGACAGAAAAGCCAGCGGCGACATCAACACCAGTTGCATCCCGGAATAGAGCGGACAGAACCAGGCGCCGATCAGTCCCATGTCGTGGTAGAGCGGCAGCCATGAAACAAAGACGTCGTCGCTGCTGACCTCGCAGGTCTCACACATCACGCGCACATTGGCCAACAGGTTGGCGTGGCTGAGGACGACACCCTTGGGGTCGCCGGTGCTGCCCGAGGTGTACTGCAGGAAAGCAATATCGTCGGCTTGTGCGCGATACAGCAGCTCCATCGGTTCGCTGTCGAGTTCCGCCGGCGTGAGCACTTCACTCAGACTCGGCGCCTCGCGGCGCAGCAGCGCGGCAACCCCTTTAGCCTGCGGCACGGTAATGATGAACACCGCTTCGGCGTTGGCGAGAATGCGCGCGTGCCGGCACAGGTGGTCCTCGATCTGCGCCAGCCGCGCCGGCGGATAAATCGGCACTGGAATTCCACCGGCGAGGAGCACCCCGAAAAAGCTGCTCAGATAGTCACGACTGGTGGGCAGCATCAAGGCCACCGTTTGCCGTGGCAACAGCCCGCGGCTCACCAGACCGCTGGCGATGCGGCGCGACTGCTCGAAGAGATCGGCATAGGAGATGGCCTGGGGACGGAACTCGCCCTGCTCCCCGCCACTTCCGTAGAGCAGCACATGCGTGCGTTGCGGATGGTGTTGCACATGCCATTCGAACACTTCGACCAGGGTCGTCGCTTGCGTCGGAATGCTGATCGGGCCACTGGAGGTCGACCAATCGACGCGCGTCGTCGAACGCTCTTCGGCCGTGGCACAGGCAATGAAGCGCAGCAAATCCTGCGCCGTTTCCGCTTCGGCCAGCGCGGATTCCGGCAAGGAGCGTCCAAACTCACTGCCGACACGCAACAGGAGTTCGACGCGCGCCAGGCTGTCCAGCCCCAGGTCGCGCTCGAGGTGGCTGCTCATGCTCACCCGTTCCACCCGTCCCGGGCGCGTCTCGACGACCAGGGCAGTGAGCACGCTCAGCAAGCGCTCCGAGGCCTTTGCTGGCGCTTGCTGCAGTGGCTCTACTAGCTGCTCGGTGCTCTTCACTGACTCAACTCCCGGCAGGCGATGGCACGGCGGTACAACCAGGGCGAAGTGGCGACACGAAGCCTGCTTCCCTTGCTGCGATCACGTTCTTTCATCACTTTCATCAATATCCCCGATAGGAATGGCCTGCCTCGGACAGGGCGCGAAGCAGGCCGCACAGCCCGTACAGCGCGTCGTGTCCACCACCGGCAGTGGAACTCTGCCGACGCGCGGCACGAAACGAATGGCGCCGGCCAGGCAATAGTCGCCACAAATCCGGCATTCGATCTGCTTGGCCGCCAAACAGCGCTCGCCAATCGCCGCGCGCAGCGACCACGGAGAAAATTGCGCGGCGGCTAATCGGGTTGGTCACGGGTCGAATCCTGCGGCGAGCGCGCGATCAGCATCACGTTGCACGGGCGCCCGCCGCGTGGTGGCGGCAGCACCGCCGTTGCCAGGCGCGCCAAAAGGTAGCTGAGCGCCAGGTTCAGGTGCCAGCTCCAGCGGTGGGCGAAATAGCGCTCGTCAATTCCCGGCCGCCCAGGCCGCGCGCGCAGCAGCGAGAAGCGGTGCATCCAGTAAACGATGGCCTCGTGGGGCGACGCCGCGACGTCGACGATTTCAAGCGCTTCGACACCGACAGCGTCGGCGAGGGCCTGGCAGGCACTGGCAGTCCACCAGGTGAGGTGGTGCGGCGGAGCGTTGATCAGGAAATTTGGAATCTCGGTCAGTGGCGAGGGGTGCAGCGGCGCGCAGATGATCAGCGTCCCACCTGGACGCAGCAGGGCGACTAGCTGGCGCGTGAAGCCGAGCGGGTCGGC
>QPGA01000028.1:44928-56549 GCA_003332265.1 Candidatus Accumulibacter meliphilus | reverse complement strand
AGCGCTGAATCTTGCGCGCGCGATAGACGGCCAGCTTGTCTTCCGGCGACAGTTCGTCCATGCCCAAAATGGCGATGATGTCGCGCAGCTCCTTGTACTTCTGGAGCGTCATTTGCACGGCACGAGCAATGCCGTAGTGCTCCTCGCCAACGACCTGCGGATCGAGCTGACGCGAAGTCGAGTCGAGTGGGTCGACCGCTGGATAGATACCGAGCGAGGCGATATCGCGCGACAGAACCACGGTTGAATCGAGGTGCTGGAAGGTGGTTGCTGGCGACGGGTCGGTCAGGTCATCGGCTGGCACATAGACGGCCTGAATCGAGGTAATCGAACCAACCTTTGTCGACGAGATGCGCTCCTGGAGGCGGCCCATTTCTTCGGCCAGGGTCGGCTGATAGCCCACCGCGGAGGGCATCCGGCCGAGTAGCGCCGAAACCTCGGTACCTGCCAGCGTGTAACGGTAGATGTTGTCGACAAAGAAGAGAATGTCGCGGCCATCGTCGCGAAAACGCTCGGCCATGGTCAGGCCGGTCAGCGCCACGCGCAGGCGGTTGCCCGGCGGCTCGTTCATCTGGCCGAAGACCATCGCCACCTTGTCGAGGACGTTGGACTCCTTCATCTCATGATAGAAGTCGTTGCCCTCGCGAGTCCGTTCGCCGACACCGGCAAAAACCGAAAGACCCGCGTGCTGTTTGGCGATGTTGTTGATCAGTTCCATCATGTTGACGGTCTTGCCGACGCCGGCCCCCCCGAACAAACCGACCTTACCACCCTTGGCGAAGGGACAGACCAGGTCAATAACCTTGATGCCGGTTTCCAGCAGATCCACGGATGGTGACAACTCGTCGAACTTTGGCGCCAACTGGTGAATCTCACGCCGCTCGTCGGTACCAATTGGCCCGGCTTCGTCGATCGGGCGACCGAGAACGTTCATGATGCGACCGATCGTGGCGTCACCGACCGGTACCGAGATACCGGTACCGGTATCGTTGACCTTCATGCCGCGACGGAGACCGTCGGACGAGCCCATGGCAATCGTGCGCACGACACCGTCGCCCAGTTGCTGCTGAACTTCGAACACCAGATCGGCTTCGCACATGTCCGACTCTTCAGCCTTGTCGAGCTGGAGGGCGTTGTAGATGTGGGGCATGGCGTCACGTGGGAACTGGACGTCCACCACGGCGCCGATACACTGAACAATGTTTCCTTGATTCATGGTTGTATCCCTAATCAATAAACTAACTATCGCGTGGTCAGGCGTCAGACAGCCGCTGCGCCGGCGCAAATCTCTGAAATCTCTTGCGTAATTGCGGCCTGGCGAGCCTTGTTGTACACCAGCTTGAGTTCCCCGATAACGTTCTTGGCGTTATCCGACGCGGACTTCATGGCCACCATGCGTGCGCTCTGTTCGGAAGCCATATTCTCGGCAACAGCCTGGTAGATCATCGCCTCTACATAACGCACCAGCAGGTCGTCAATGACCGTCTTGGCATCAGGTTCGTAGATATAGTCCCAGCGGTTCTCTCCGCCACCGACAAGGTCGCCGGACAGCGGCAGCAACTGATAGAGTATCGGCTCCTGTTTCATGGTGTTGATGAACTGCGTGCAGCCGATATACAGGACGTCAATCTCGCCTTTGATGTAAGCGTCGAGCTGAACCTTGACCGGGCCAATGAGCTTTTCCAGGTGCGGCGTGTCGCCGAGCCCGATCAGTTGCGATACGATGTCGGCCCCGGCACGCTGCATGAAACCCAGACCCTTGCTACCGATCGTCGTCACTCGCAGTTTCTTGCCTTCGGCATCCCACTCTTTCATCTTTCCCAGGGCAAGACGCAAGAGGTTGGTGTTCAGACCGCCGCACAGTCCCTTGTCGGAGGTGATGGTGATCAAGCCGATGGCTTTCACATCCTCACGGACCATCAGGAAGGGATGGCGATAGTCGGTCAAGGCGTGCGAGAGGTTGCCCGCTACCTGGCGAATTTTCTCGCCGTAAGGGCGAGCTGCTCGCATCCTGTCCTGCGCCTTGCGCATTTTTGATGCGGCGACCATCTGCATGGCCTTGGTGATCTTGGCCGTGCTCTCGATGCTCTTGATCTTGTTGCGGATTTCCTTGCCGCTAGCCATGGCAACCTCCTCGATCGATCATCAGGCCAGGGTGGCCTTGAACGCCTCAATCGCCTTGGTGAGCTTTTGCTCAGCGTCAGCGTCGAGATCCTGGGTTGTGGCGATCTTGCTGATGAGGTCGGCGTGTTTTTGCTCGATGTAGCTCTGCATCTGCTTCTCGACCGCCAGCGTATCCTTCACCGCAACATCATCGAAGAAGCCCTTGTTCACCGCCAGGAGGGTCACCGCCATTTGGGCAATCGACATGGGCGAATACTGAGGCTGCTTCATCAGTTCGGTCACCAGACGGCCACGATCGAGCTGTTTGCGCGTCGCTTCGTCCAGGTCAGAGGCGAACTGCGAGAAGGCGGCGAGCTCGCGGTACTGGGCGAGTGCCAGACGAACATGGCTGCCGAGCTTCTTGATGACTTTGGTCTGGGCAGCACCACCCACGCGGGAGACGGAGATACCGGCATCCATGGCAGGGCGAACACCGGCATTGAAGAGGTCGGTGTCAAGGAAGATCTGTCCGTCGGTAATCGAGATGACGTTGGTCGGGACGAAGGCAGAAACGTCGCCAGCCTGGGTCTCGATGATCGGCAGGGCGGTAAGCGAGCCGGTCTTGCCGGTGACTTCGCCGTTGGTAAACTTCTCAACCCATTCTTCGGAAACGCGAGCGGCACGCTCAAGCAGCCGTGAGTGCAGGTAGAAGACATCGCCGGGGTAGGCTTCGCGTCCTGGCGGGCGGCGCAGCAGCAGTGACACCTGGCGATAGGCCCAGGCCTGCTTGGTCAAGTCGTCGTAAATGATCAGCGCATCCTGACCGCGATCACGGAAGTACTCGCCCATGGTGCACCCCGAGTACGGTGCGATGTACTGCAGGGCGGCAGTTTCCGAGGCCGTGGCGGCAACGACAGTGGTGTACTCCATCGCGCCGTTCTCTTCGAGTTTGCGAACGACGGTGGCGACGGTTGAGGCTTTCTGACCGACAGCAACGTAGATGCAGATCAGGTTCTGGCCTTTCTGGTTGATGATCGTGTCGATGGCCACCGCGGTCTTGCCGGTTTGCCGGTCACCAATGATCAACTCGCGCTGACCACGACCAACCGGGACCATGGCATCGATCGACTTCAGGCCGGTCTGCACCGGCTGCGAAACCGATTTACGCCAGATCACCCCGGGCGCCACTTTCTCGATCTTGTCGGTCAGCTTGTTGTTGATCGGGCCCTTGCCGTCGATCGGCTGACCAAGCGAGTTCACCACCCGGCCAAGGAGTTCGGGGCCGACGGGCACTTCGAGGATGCGGCCGGTGGTCTTGACCGTGTCGCCCTCACTGATCTGCTCGTACTCACCGAGGACCACCGCGCCAACCGAGTCGCGGTCGAGGTTCAGGGCCATGCCGAAGGTATTGCCCGGAAATTCGAGCATTTCTCCCTGCATGACGTCGGTCAGGCCATAGATACGGCAGATGCCGTCGGTCACCGAAACAACGGTGCCCTGGGTGCGCAGATCGGCGCTGATATCAAGATTCTCGATCTTGCTCTTGATCAGTTCGCTGATTTCTGAAGGATTCAACTGCATGGAAATTCTCCTAGTTCTTGAGCGCCAACCGCAGGCTCTCCAATTTTCCGCGCACGGAAGTGTCGAGGACCTGGTCGCCAACCACAATCTTTACGCCGCCGATCAATGATTGATCGACGACCACGTCGGCAGTCAGCCGGGTCTTGAAGCGTGCTTCGAGGTCCGCAATCAGCGCCTTGCGCTGCTTCTCGTTGACCGGAAAAGCGCTATAGATCGTCGCTTCCTTGACGCCCTCCTGGCTGGCCTTGAGGCTCTCGAACAGGTGCGCGATTTCGGGCAGGGCAGAAAGCCGCTCATTGGCGGCGAGAACGTCAATCAAATTGGCTTCACTGCCGACAAGCGCCTCGCCAGCCAGCGATTTGAAGAGCTCGCTTTTCTGCGCGGCAGACAGTTCCGGGTTGCCGATGCATGCACGCATCTGGCTATCCCCGGCGATTGCGGAAAGCAGCGACAAGCGCTCGGACCAAGCCGGGAGCGTCTTTTCTTCCAACGCGACGCGGAAAACCGCTTCAGCGTAGGGACGCGCGATGGTAGCGAGTTCGGCCATGGTCTCAGAGTTCCTGCTGCAGGGCGGCCAGCATCTCGGCGTGCCCCTTGGCGTCGACTTCGCGCTTCAGGATGCGCTCGGCACCGGCAACCGCGAGATCGGCAACTTTGCCACGCAGCTCAGCCCTGGCCTGCTCGACCTGCTGAGCAATCTCCGCCTGTGCTGACGCGACCACTTTGTCGGCTTCGACTTTTGCCGCCAGCTTCGCCTCTTCAATGACCTGCAAGGCGCGCTTTTCGGCGGCGACGACTATTTCAGCCGACTTTACCTTGGCTTCACGCAGGGAATCGGCCGAACGCTTCGAGGCCAATTCGAGCTCGTGCCTTCCACGCTCACCGGCGGCAAGCCCGTCGGCAATCAGTGCCTGGCGATCAGCAATCGCCTTTTGCAGCGGCGGCCAGACGTACTTCATGGTGATCCAGATGAAGACGCCGAACCAGACCGCCTCGCCAAATAACGTTGCGTTGATATTCACGCTAACCTCCTTTTAGGGGTGAGTCAGGAAGGAGAAGCGATCAGCCCTTGACGACGGCGATGAAAGGGTTCGCAAAGAGCATGAACAGGGCGATACCTACGCCGATCATGGTCACCGCGTCGAGCAGACCGGCAACGATAAACATCTTGACCTGCAGAGTCGGGATCATTTCCGGCTGGCGAGCGGCTCCTTCGAGGAAGCGACCACCGAGAATACCAAACCCGATGGCGGTACCCAGGGCACCTGCCCCGATCAGGATGGCGACGGCGATGGCGGTGTTACCAAGCAACATTGACAGAGCGGCTTCCATTGGTGGTTCTCCTAACAAAAAATGCTAAATGGNCGACCACCGAGAATACCAAACCCGATGGCGGTACCCAGGGCACCTGCCCCGATCAGGATGGCGACGGCGATGGCGGTGTTACCAAGCAACATTGACAGAGCGGCTTCCATTGGTGGTTCTCCTAACAAAAAATGCTAAATGGGTTAAACAAGGACGACGTGAAGCGAACAGCGCATCAAAATACCCGGTGATCGCCCACTAACCGTGGGACTCGCTGGCCATCGACAGATAAACGATGGTCAACATCATGAACACGAAGGCCTGCAGGGTGATGATAAGGATGTGGAACAAGGCCCACGGCAGAGCCAGTGGCAACTGCCAAACACCGAGCAGTGCGATCAGGATGAAGACCATCTCGCCGGCGTACATGTTGCCGAACAGACGCAGCGAAAGAGAGATCGGCTTGGCGATGTCTTCAATGACGCGGAAGAGAATATTGACGGGCGCCAGTTTGATGCCAAAAGGCACGGCGACGACTTCGTGGAAAAAGCCACCCGCGCCTTTCACTTTGATGCCCATGACGATCATGATCGTAAACACGCTTAGGGACATGGCGAAAGTCAGATTCGGATCGGTTGTCGGCACCACCTTGAGGTAGTGAATGCCGAAGACGCCGAGAATCAGGGGCAGGAAGTCGACCGGGATCAGGTCCATGGCATTCATCAGGAAAACCCAGACGAAGATGGTAATCGCCAGCGGCGTGACCAGCGGACTTCTGCCGTGATAAGTATCCTTGACCTGCTGATCGACAAAAGACACCAGGATTTCGATAAAACTCTGCAGCGGGCCGGGAACGCCGGAACTCGCCTGCTTGGCAACCTTGGCCATGCCGAGAAACGCGACCAGTCCGATAATTCCGGAAACGAACAAGGTATCCAGGTGAAGCGTCCAGAAGCCTTCACCGACCGTGTTGTTGGTCAGGTGGTGGACGATGTATGCACTGGTCGTTAATGCTTCGCCTGAAGCCATGTTTTTTCCCCTGTTTGACTAGTGCTGCTTGAGCAGCGCCATCCAATAAACAACAATTGTTGCGGCATAAGCCAGGAAGAGCGGCAAGGCGACCAGCTGTGCGTAGCTTTTGAAAACCAGGCCAAACAGCAGAAGGGTGACCGCAAACTTATACCCTTCGGCGGCAACCTGAGAATTGAACGCCTTTTTCGCATCAGCAGCTGCCGTTCCCGCTGGCCGCAAACCTCGCCACACATAAGCCAAGGCGCTGGCAATCGCAATGCCACCACCTAGTGCCGCAGAAACGGCCGCATCAGTCCCCGCAACAAGGCCCGCTATCGTCGCAGCCACCAGGGTGACGATCACCTGACAGCGGAAAAACCAGCGAACCTGAGGATGCACGACCAGCCCCTCCAAAACACAGGCAGGATACCAGACTCCTATAGAGGAATCAAACCGCATGTGCAAGAAAGTTCCCTTTCCTTGGCAAACTCTGCCTTGCAGGCGGGTTCCGAGAGCTGCAATAAAGCATCTTTGCTGCGCCGCATCAATGGCGTAGCCGCTGCAGGATTCCTTCCAGCTGATCGAGGTCGCCGAACTCGATCAGCACCTTGCCGGCGCCGCGCTGGTTGGCGCGAATGGCCACCTGTGCTCCGAGCAAATCGGCCAGTTCGTCCTGCAAACGCAGCACATCACGATCGGGCTTGGGCGGCTCCTGCTCTTTCGGTGGCCGCAGCGCGTACTGCACGAGGCGCTCGGTTTCGCGCACCGATAGTCCTTTCTGCACCACGCGTTGCGCCAGCTGAACCTGCAGTGCGCCGGTCAGGGGGAGGAGTGCGCGCGCATGACCCATGTCTACCTCGCCGCGCATCAGAAGCTCCTGCACGGGTGGCGCCAGTTGCAACAGACGCAGCAGGTTTGATGCCGCCGGCCGCGAACGACCCACCGCGTCGGCCGCCTGCTGATGAGTCATCGCAAACTCGTCGATCAGTCGCTGCAGGCCCAGCGCTTCTTCGAGCGGGTTGAGGTTTTCGCGCTGAATGTTCTCGATCAAGGCCATGGCCAGCGCCGCTTCATCCGGAATCTCCCGGATCAAGGTCGACACTTCGGTCAAGCCGGCCATCTGCGCCGCCCGCCAGCGTCGCTCGCCGGCGATGATTTCGTAACGCTCCTCGCTCACCGGGCGGACCAGGATCGGCTGCATCAAGCCCTGCATCCGGATTGACGCGGCCAGCTCTTCGAGCGAGGCGCTGTCCATGTGCGTGCGCGGCTGGTATTTGCCGGGCTGAATGTCGGCCAGGGGCAAGCTGCGCAGCTGCTCCTTGTTCTGCGCATCGTTACCGGCCAGCAAAGCGTCGAGACCGCGGCCCAAACCCTTCAGTTTCATGGCTAGACTCCCAGTCCCGCGGTCTTTGCGCCAGCGCGCTTCCTGTCGGCGCGGCGATCGAGAATCTCCTGCGCCAGCAGCAGATAGGCCTGCGCGCCCTTTGAACTGCGGTCGAAAGCAATTACCGGCTTGCCGTAGGACGGCGCTTCGGCAAGACGCACGTTGCGCGGGATGATGGTGCGATAGACTTTTTCGCCAAAGTGTTCTTCGAGTTCGTTCGACACCTGTTGCGTCAAGGTCGAGCGCGGGTCGAACATGGTCCGTAGCAAGCCCTCTATCTCGAGCCGCGGATTGAGATTGGCGCGGATTTTTTTCAGTGTCGCGACGAGATCGGTCAGGCCTTCCAGCGCGTAATACTCGCACTGCATTGGAATCATCACCGTATCCGCTGCCACCAGACCATTGACGGTCAGCATATTCAGTGCCGGCGGGCAATCCATGAGGATGAAGTCATAGTCCGCGCGAACGCTGGCGAGCGCGTCGCGCAACCGATATTCGCGCTGTCCAAGATCAATCAGGTCAATCTCGGCACCGGCCAGCTCGCGGTTCGCCGGTAGCAGGTCGAAGCCAAAGTCGCCGCTCAAGCGCGTCTCGGCAGCTGTCGACCGGCCGATCAGGACCTGATAGACGGTGGGCATGGCGCCGCGCTTGACGACGCCGCAACCGGTGGTCGCGTTGCCCTGCGGATCGAGATCGATGAGCAGCACGCGCTGCCCACATTCGGCCAGGCAGGCGGAAAGGTTAACGGCGGTCGTGGTTTTTCCGACGCCGCCTTTCTGGTTGGTTACCGCGAGTATTCTTGCCAAATCAAACCCCCCTCAATGCCCGGCCGCACGCTTGCTGAGCAGCACCAGATGCCGTTCCCCGGTGACCCCCGGCACTTCCAGACGATGTAGCGCGTCAAGCGCGACATCGGCGGGCAAACGGGCGATCTCGGCCTGCGGGCAAACGCCTTTCATGGCCAGCCAGTGGCCACCGGCTTGCAGCAGGTGACGCGACAGTCTGACCAACTCGGCCAGATCGGCAAACGCGCGCGCGGTGATCACCGCAAAAATGTCCGCTGGCCGATACGCTTCGACCCGCCCACAGTGTACGGCAATATTCGCCAGTTCCAGCTCAATCGCCGCCTGGCGCAAAAAGGCACTCTTCTTCGAATTGCTGTCGAGCAGGACGACGCGCAGTTCAGGGCGGGCGATGGCGAGTGGAATTCCGGGCATGCCACCGCCACTGCCGACGTCAAGCAGGCTCTCGCCGCGTACGAAGGGAAGCACGGCCAGCGAATCAAGCAGGTGATGGCTGACCGTGAGCTCCGAATTCGGTACCGCGGTCAAACGGTAGGTCCTGTTCCATTTCTCGAGCAGCGATGCGTAGGCCAGCAGTTTGCTCTGTGCCGGCGCTGACAGCGCGATGCCGAGTGTCTGCAAGCCCTGCTGGAGTTGGTCCGCGGCGCTCATCAGCTTCCGGCGGCGCGCTGGCGCTGCGCGTCCAACTCGCCACGTTTCAGGCAAACCGTCAGGATCGAGATCGCAGCCGGCGTCATGCCCTGGATTCGCGACGCCTGGCCAAGGGTCTGCGGCCGCTGCAGGGACAGCTTCTGCTGCACCTCGCGTGACAGGCCGGGGATGTCGCTGAAATCGAAGTTGGCCGGAAAACAGCGTTCTTCATTGCTCAGGCTCCTGGCCACTTCTTCCTGCTGACGTTCGATGTAACCCTGATATTTGGCCTGGATTTCGACCTGTTCAATGACCTGCGGATTGCTCAGGCCAGCGTCGGCCGAGGCCTCGCCAAGGCGCAGGCTCATCAAGGCCGGGTAGCTCACATCCGGGCGCCGCAAAAGATCGTGCAGGCTGTACTCGTGCTCCAGTTCCCGGCCAAAGACGCGCAAGGCCTCGCCGTCGGCGAGCTTTCCCGGTTGTACCCAGGTCGCTTTCAAGCGCTCCTGCTCGCTGGCAATCGCTGTGCGCTTCTCGCAAAAAGCCGTCCAGCGCCGATCGTCCACCAGCCCCAGGCGGCGACCATGTTCGGTCAGGCGCATATCGGCGTTGTCCTCACGCAGCGACAGACGGTACTCGGCGCGGCTGGTGAACATGCGGTAGGGTTCCGAGACGCCGCGAGTAATCAGGTCGTCGACCAGCACACCGAGATAGGCTTCGTCACGACGCGGCGTCCAGGGCGCTTTCTCCTGTGCCAGCAGGGCGGCGTTGGTGCCGGCCAAGAGGCCCTGTGCCGCGGCTTCCTCGTAACCGGTGGTGCCGTTGATCTGGCCGGCGAAGAAGAGCCCGCCGATGGCCTTGGTTTCCAGCGAGGCCTTGAGCGCGCGCGGGTCAAAGTAGTCGTACTCGATGGCATAGCCGGGGCGCAGGATATGCGCGTTCTCCAGGCCACGGATCGAGCGCACGATTGCCAACTGCACGTCGAAAGGCAGGCTGGTCGAGATCCCGTTGGGGTAGACCTCGTGCGTGTTCAGGCCTTCCGGTTCGAGGAAAATGTTGTGGCTGTCCTTGCCGGCGAAACGGTGAATCTTGTCTTCGATCGAAGGGCAGTAGCGCGGACCAACACCTTCGATGACGCCGTTGTACATCGGCGAGCGATCGAGATTGGCGCGGATGATGTCGTGCGTGCCGGCGTTGGTGCTGGTAATCCAGCACGGCAGCTGCTGCGGGTGCTGCGCCGCGTCGCCAAGAAAGGAGAAAACCGGCCGCGGCTGATCCGAATGTTGTTCGACCATCACCGAAAAATCGATGCTCCGTCCGTCGAGCCGCGGCGGCGTGCCGGTCTTGAGTCGCCCGACCGGCAAGTGCAGCTCGCGCAGCCGTGCCGCCAGCGAAACCGCCGGTGGATCACCCATGCGTCCGCCAACCATGTTCGACATGCCGACGTGGATCAGGCCGTTGAGAAAAGTGCCGGTGGTCAGGACCACGGCTCGCGCCGCAAAGCGTACGCCGAGTTGGGTCACCACCCCGGCCACCCGATCGCCGTCGACGATCAGATCGTCACAGGCCTGCGCGAAAATCGTCAGCTTTGGCTGATTCTCCAGGCGACGGCGAATCGCCTGCCGGTAGAGGACACGATCAGCCTGCGCGCGCGTCGCACGCACCGCCGGACCTTTGCTCGAATTCAGCGTACGAAACTGGATACCCGCCTCATCGGTCGCCTCGGCCATCGCCCCTCCCAAGGCGTCGACCTCTTTGACCAGATGCCCTTTGCCAATGCCGCCGATCGACGGATTGCAGCTCATCGCACCCAGGGTATCGAGGTTGTGCGTCAGCAGCAGGGTCTTCATTCCCATGCGCGCCGCAGCCAGCGCCGCCTCGGTGCCGGCATGGCCGCCGCCAACGACAATCACCTCGAAACGGTCAGGAAAGAGCATGGGCAGTCCGATCTTCCTCGCACAGAGGCCTGCGCAAAAGAGCGGAATTCTACTGCAGTTGGCTGAAAAATAACAGCTTTCAAGAAGCTCGGCGGCGCTGAAGCATGACGACGCCGGCCCAGTAGTGGCAAGGCGTTGCGGTGGGCAGGCAAGAAAAAACCTTCGCGCAAGAGGGCTAGACAGCCGGGCGGACTTCTGGCAGGATAGGTGGAGCGTAATCAATCTGCGCTTCAGTCGGAGGTTTTGCGATGCTTGCAACGAGTGCGGGGGAATGGGTGCACTGCGGGTGCACTGCGGTCGCGTGTTCAGCGCGACGGAGATTGCCGAGCTCTGCGCGACGGTCGCGTGGCTGCCGGGATTGGCACGCAAGGAGTTGGCGGCGACGGTGTGTGAGCACCTGGGCTGGACGACCCTGACGGGGACGGCGAAGATCAGCGCCTGCCTGGACTTCCTGGAGCGTTTGCAGGCGGCCGGATTGCTGGTACTGCCTGCGTTGAGGCCCTCGCCGCCGCGCCGTGGCGCGCCGCCCTCGGCATCCGCCGCCCCCGTTGCCGAGCCGGCGGTGCACTGCGCCCTGTCGGCGCTCGCGCCGGTGTCCCTGGAAGTGGTTCGCGATGCGACCCGGGTCGCGCAGTGGGATGCGCTGGTGGCGCGCTGGCACCCGCTGGGTTTCCAGGGGGCCTTCGGTTACCGGCTGCGCTACTTCATAACGGCGGGCGACCGGCGGCTGGGCTGCGTCCTGCTGTCCGGTGCTGCCCGCGCGGTGGCCGTGCGCGATCAGTGGATCGGCTGGACGGCCCAGGCCCGCCGCGAGAACCTGGCGCGGGTGGTGAACAACAGCCGCTTCCTGATCTTTCCGCACGTCCG
>QPGA01000028.1:0-44273 GCA_003332265.1 Candidatus Accumulibacter meliphilus | reverse complement strand
GCTGCTCAGCGAGTTCCTCGAACAGGCCCTGGGCGAACCCGAGGCGCACAAGCAGGATTGCGAACTGCGCGCCTTTGCGCGCTTGAGCGAGCGCCTCAAGACCTGCTTCCCCCGCTTGCGGATTGTGCTCCTGCTCGACGGACTCTACAGCCAAAACAATGTCCATGAGCGCTGCAATCTCGGCGCCCGCCAGCGCTGGGGCATCAAAGCGGGCTTCCTGGTCGAGAAGCATCAGGGCCACCACTACGAGCATGCCTTTGCTCTGGACTGGAATGCCATGCAGGGCTATCACCTCCTGATGCGCCTGGCGCATGTCTTCAATACCCTGGCGCGCTTTACTCGACAGCTACGCGACCTCTATCAGCAACTCGGCGTGCGCGGTGCCATCGCCTTCATCCGAAGCTCCTGCGCCGCCCCCTGGCTCGACCCAGCACGCATTCGAGTGCTCCTCGCCGAGCCATTCCTGCTTCAACTTGAGTGAGCTCACTCAGGCGTCACCGAAACATCCTCTCAAGCACGGCGTACGCCGCGTCCGGAAAGGCTCGCCTAGCGATCGTCCCGCCGTCCAAAAAACCTTTCGACATCCTCCTGACTGACTCCATCCCCCCCGTCCTTCGTCGCCAGCCAACCGCAATCTGACCGCCTCGACCGCAAAAGCGGGCGTTACCGGCAAACGGGCCCGATTCGGCTGGGTCATGCTTCAGGGCTGTATCGAGATATATACCTTTGACAGGCCTATATCAAGCGCCATCACCTGCCAGCATGGCGCAAACTCTTGTAATTGCAGTCCAGCCAGCGAGCAAGTTCGGCGATGTTCATGGTGTCCCGTAGTGTAGTGCTGCGTGCGCCGTGCTAAGGCGCGGTCTTTCAGCGGGTGCGAATCCCGTCCGGCAACTTTCGCTCCGGCCGGTAGCAACTTGGGTCATGCCGCGCGCGGCATGACAAAGGTTATGCCGACTACCGGATTATGCCGCGCAGGTGGGATCAGGCGCGCTCGCAGCAAGGTTCGTTGGGTTGCTGACACGGCATAATCCGTGAGATCTCCTGAGGCTGGCAATGATGCCAGACAAGGAGAGATCACATGACGACAGATGGATTGGAAGGCGGTATGCCACTGGGGCTGCCTGCTTCCCACATTGAAGCTTTTCTGGAAGACCTTCGCAGCGCGGGCTACGCGGAAGGGTCACACGCCGGGGCAGGTCTTTCTTTTTGACTTTACCATTCCAGACCGTTGGCAAAAACAAAGACCTGAGCCGCGTCGGTCGGGAGCACAAGGGTTGCGCAGGGCCTCCGGCCAGCCCCAGGGTATCGGCATCGTACAGGGCTTCGTTGGGGATCGCCGAAGTGGCCCGGCTGGAGCGGCTGCGATTACCGGCCGTGCACGGCCGGACAGATGCTCGCGCTCTCCGGGGGCGGGTGAGGCGTTTTCACGGCTCCACGCTTGAACCGCTCGTTCCACCCGCCCGCTTGTCGCCAGCGTTCCGCTGCTGACGAATGACCGCTTCGTTTTCGCGGATCAGCAACTGCATCGTCGCTCTCCAGCCGGGGTTGTCGATCATCGTTGCCTGGAAGCGCAGGAGCGCGCGCAGCTCTTTCGGAAGTTCCGCCGCCTCCGACAGGCGGGCACTTTCGACGAGCAGCGGGAAAATGGCTTTGCGCTGCCGGATCATGTCCGCAATCTCCTTGCAGACGACATCGTCGGCTTCGTGAAGGCGGGCGGAGGGGTGACCGTCGCTACCCGCCAGCTAAATCCTCTCAAATGGACCAGGTTTCCTGCGCAGCCTGCTCGGTGAGGTAGCTGAAGGCTTCGGCGGTACTCAGAAATACCTGCCCGCCGAGTCCCTGTTTGAGCAGCTCGCTGCGCTGCAGGCGGTCCATGACTGGCCCCTTGACTTCGCTCAGATGCAGCTTGATGGACTGCCCCAGCAGGCTGCGGTTGATCTCGTTGAGAAGATAGAGGCCGGTGGTATCGATGCTGCTCACCGCCGACATCACCAGCAGCACGTCACGCGTCGTTTGCCCGTTTGCCGTCCGCTCCTTGAGCAGTTGTTCGAGGTGGTCGACGATGGCATCGACATTGCCGAAAAAGAGGTCGGCGTCGATGCGCAGCATCAGCACTTCGGGCAGGGTCTCGACCTGATGTCGTTTGATGTTGCGGAAGTGCTCGCTGCCGGGAATGCGGCCGATGACCGCGATGTGCGGTCGGCTGGCGCGCCAGATGACCGTCGCCAGCGACAGGACGACGCCGAGAATGACTCCCTGCTCGACGCCGAATACCAGGACGCCGGCGGTGGTCGCCAGGAGCGCGGCGGCGTCGCTGCGGTCATGGCGCCAGGCGTCCCGCAAGGTGGCGAAATCGATCATCCCGAGGACGGCGAGAATGATCGTCGCCGCCAGCGCCGGCAGTGGCAACCAGGATATCCAGGTGGTCGGCACGAGCAGCGCCAGGACGATCAGGCCGGCCGAGATGACGCTGGCCAGCGGCGTGTTGGCGCCGGCGGCGTAATTCACTGCCGAGCGTGAAATGCTGCCGGTGACCGCGAAGCCGCCCGACACCGCGCTGGCCAGATTGGCGGCGCCGAGTCCGAGCAGCTCGCGGTTGCTGACGATGCGCTCGCCGCGCCGGTGGGCCAGCGATTGCGCGGCCGACTGGCTGGACAGAAAGATCATGAAGGCGATCAGCAGCGAGGGCATCAGCAAGGGCTGCCAATGTTCTGCCGACACGGCCAGCGCGAGAGCCGGCAGGCCGGCTGGAATTTCGCCGACAACCTTGACCCCGGCCGCTGCCAGGTCGAGCACGGCGACGGCGGCTGTCGCCGCGATCAGAACCACCACCGGCGCCAGTTTGGTGAGCATTTCCGCTACTTTTCCGGAGGCGCCAAGAGCGGCCAGGGCGCGTGCCAGGTAGGTCTTCGCCAGCCACAGGGCAAGCAGCGAAGCCAGTCCGATGATCGTGCTCGGCAGATGGCCGTTCGCCAGTGGTCCGCCCAGCAGCGGTCCGAGCTGACCGCTGGCGATCAACAGCGCGGCGCCGGTGGTGAAACCGCTCATCACCGGGCGACTGAGAAAGCCGGCGACGAAACCGAAGCGGAAAACGCCGCTGAGAAAAAGGATCGCGCCGGCGATCAGCGCCATCTGGCCGGCGAGCACCATGCTCAGCGCCGATCCCTGCGGTGCCAGGGTTGCCAGCGAAGTGCCGATCATCAGCGAGGTGATGGCCATTGGCCCCACCGACTGCACCATGCTGCTGCCGAACAGGGCATAGGCGACGGGTGGCAGGATGCTGGCGTAGAGCCCGGTGACCGGCGGCAGGCCGGCGACTAGGGCGTAGGCCATGCTTTGCGGAATCATCATCAGGGTGACGATGATGCCGGCGCCGATATCGCCAGCCAGCAAGTCGCGTCGATAGTTGCGCAGCCAGATGAGCATCGTTTTTGTCTTCCTCTTGTCAGCCGAGTGCGCCGAGCGCTGCGTTCATGTTACCTCGTGTGTGGCGCTGCTGTGCCTGCGCCTGCTTTGCCTCGCTTCCGCTCGCTGGCCGCTCTCAACGCAGGCAGAACAGCGCCGCCAGTTCGGCCAGCTCGCGCTTGGCGTCGATCATGTCGTTGATGCGTTTCTCGAAAGTGGCACGTTTGATCAGTCGATGTACCTGCACATTCTGCTGCTGGCCGATGCGGTAGGCGCGGTCGGTGGCGTGTGCCTCCACCGCCGGGTTCCACCACCGGTCGTTTTGAATGACGCTCGAAGCGGCGGTGAGCTTGAGCCCGGTGCCGCCAGCCTTCAGCGAGAGCAGGAAAACCTGCTCCGTGCGATCGTTCTGGAAGCGCTCGACGAGCGCATCACGGCGGCTGCTCCAGCTGGGCGCGCAGGCGCTCGATCTCGCGCGGGTCGAGATAGACGTAGCCAGCCTTGAACCGGATCACGCCGGTGGTCTCGCGAACCAGGTCCTCGAAATCCTCGCGGCTGAGCAGCTGGTCGCCGACCGCCACCCGCCAGTCGAAACCGAAAACATCGTCGGCGTTGAGAAGGCCACCGCCAGCAGCCTGGCCTGCCTGAACTGTGATCTGCAGCAACAGGCGTGGTCGCAGGCGGCGCTCCAGGGCCTTCGGCAGCAGCGCGCGGATGCCGAGCAGGCGAAGGACGGGCAGGGTGGCGAAGAGGAATTCAGGCGGCGCGTCGGCGGCCCTGGCGCAGCGGCGGCAGTTGGCGAGGCTGCTGGCTGGGGCTTGTTGCCCCGCGGCTGGCAGCGGAAACCTCGGCGAAAGTAGGCGTTACTGCAGTAAAGGCGTATCGGCAGCGTCGAGGTCTACACCGTCGACGGTCGCCGCACCGGCCAGCAGGCGCAGATATTGGCGCAATGCGGTGACGAAGGCCTGTTGGCGCAGCGAATTGGCAACCGCGCCGCGGACCGCCTCGAAGGGCTGCGCGACACCCGCTTCGCGCTCCTGAACCTCGACGACGTGCAGACCGAAGCGGCTGTGCACCAGCAAGGGGAGCACGCCGACGCCGATCTGCGCGAAAAGTTCGCGCGCAAACTCGGGTGCGCAATCGCCGGCGACGAGCCAGCCGAGATCGCCGCCCTCGGCGCCGCTGGGACAATTCGACCACTGCCGCGCGGCGTCGGCAAAGCCCTCGGCCGCCTGGCCATCGTGGCAGCGCACGTCGAGCAGGATCGTTTCCGCCCGCTTGCGCAGGGCGACCACGTCGACTCCCGGCGTCACGGCAAACAGGATGTGCCGCGCCCGCACGCGTTCGCCGGTACTGTAGGCGGCTTCGTGTGCGGCATGGTGGCGACGACAGGCTTCTTCCGACGGTTCGGGCGAGTCAAGCTCACGCTCGAGCAGCAGCTCGATGGCGACTGATGCCGCCTCGCTGATCACCCCGTCGCCCGAAGGGGCGTCACTGGCGGCGAGCATGCCGGCCGCCTGTGCCGCCTGACGCAGCAACTCGGTGCATGCGCGTTGACGCAATTCCTCGGCGCTCGGTGTTTCGCCAGCGGCGTTCAGGGCGACACCGTTGATCCGCGCCACTTGGCCATCAATCGTCGTCTTTGTAGTCATGCCAAACCCTTCGCGAGTGTTTCAGAAACCGGTGCCGGGCTGGCGCGGCTGGTCGTACCCGGCGGGCAGATTGAGCCGGCGGCTGCGCACCATCTGATGCGGACGAAAGGCGTAGGCAAGCGTGGCGAAACCGCTCCACACATGCACCAGACGGCTGAACGGGAAGAGCAGGAAGATGGTCATGCCGAGCACCAGGTGCACCTTGTACGGCCAGGCAACTCCGACCAGACCGGCCGCGTCGCCGACGCGGAAAGTGAATACGCCCTGCGCCCAGTCGGCGAGAAGCAGCATGACGCTGCCATCGGCATGGGAGAAGGAGAAGGGCAGGGTAATCAGGCCGAGCGTCAGCTGCACCCAGAGGATGATCAGGATCGCCAGGTCGGTGCGATGGCTGGTCAGCCGGATGCGGTCGTCAGACATGCGGCGATGAATCAGCAGGCTTAGTCCGATGAAGCAGAAGAAGCCGGCTATCCCGCCCGCGGACATGGCCAGCACTTGCTTGTTAGCGGCACTGATGAACGGCTCGTAGAGCCAGTGCGGCGTGAGCAGGCCGACGGCGTGGCCAAGGAAGAGAAACAGGATGCCGACGTGGAACAGGTTGCTGCCCCAGCGCAGCGTGCCGGTGCGCAGCATCTGCGACGAGTCGCTCTTCCAGGTGTACTGGTCGCGGTCGAAGCGGGCCAGGCTGCCCATCAGAAAAACCGTCAGACAGATGTACGGGTAATAGGCGAAGAAAAAAGTGTGCAGATAGGACTGAAAGGCGTTCATGCGACCGCTCCTGTTTGGGGGTTCTTGCGGACAAGGTGTATCGCTTGCGGCTGGCCGGGACTGGACTGCCCCTGCGCCGAGCAACCGGCGAAAACGGGAGGCTCTTCCCAGCTCTCGTCGAGCGCTTGCTCAGCTGCGACGTTGACGGCCTGCGCCTTGCTGCCCGCCAGGTCGAGCAGCGCACCAACGACACTGGCATAGCCACTCCGGCGTTGCTGCAGGGCATTGAACAGGGCGTTCAGGATATGCGCCATCTCATCGAGAAAAGCACGTGCCTCGCGCGGCGGCTGCGTGGACGTGAACTCGATAACGACCGGCAGGTAGTCGGGCAGTTCACCCGGCGCGAGCAGCAGGCCGGCTTTTTCGTAGGTCTGCGCGAGGTCGATCATCGCCGGGCCACGCTCGCGCGAATCGCCATGTACATGCTCGAAGAGGTGCAGCGAAGTGCCGCGACCACGGTCGAAAAGCTCGACGTAGTCGGCTTCGACCTGCAGGGGGTCGCCGCCGTCGAGAGCATCAATCAGGGCCTCGAGTTCGGCGCGACGCGTCGCCGACACGGCTGCTTCACCGCGCAGGATGGCACGCATCTCGGCGAGATGGCCGCGCATGCTGGCGTCGGGATAACTCAGCAAGGCAGCGAGCACGCGCAGGCTGCCCGAGGCTGACACGGGTTTGGGCATGATCAGACCTCCAGTTTGATGGGGATGGTGCGTTTCTTCTCGCTGCCGAAGAGGCTGGTCTCGCCAGTCCCTTCCGAGCAGCCGTTGCCGAACGAGAAGCCGCATCCACCACGCACGTTGAAAGTGTTCTCGGCGTATTCGCGGTGTGTGCTGGGAATCACGAAACGATCCTCGTAGTTGGCAATTGCCATCACGTGGTACATCTCCTCAACTTCCGCCTGGCTGATGCCGACCTGTTTCAGGACTGCGCTGTTGAGCCGCTGGTGGACGTGCTTCTCGCGCTGGTAGGCACGCATCGCCAGCATCCGTTCGAGCGCGCGCACCACCGGCTGGGTGTCACCGGCAGTGAGCAGGTTGGCCAGATACTTGACCGGGATGCGCAATTGCTTGACGTCGGGTATTTCACCGTTCGCGCCGAGATCTCCGGTATGCGCGGCGGCGCTGATCGGTGACAGCGGCGGCACGTACCAGACCATCGGCAGCGTGCGGTACTCGGGGTGCAACGGTAGCGCCACTTTCCATTGCACGGCCATCTTGTAGACCGGGCTGTTGCGCGCCGCCTCCATCCACTTGTCGGGAATTCCGTCGATTGCCGCCTGCGCGATCACTGCCGGATCGTTGGGGTCGAGGAAGATCTTGAGTTGCTCGTGGTAAAGGTCGCGATCGTGCTCGACACTGGCCGCCCGCTCGATACGGTCGGCGTCGTAGAGCAGGACGCCGAGGTAGCGAATGCGGCCGACGCAGGTTTCGGAACAGACGGTCGGCTGGCCGGCTTCGATGCGCGGATAGCAGAAGATGCACTTTTCGGCTTTGCCGCTTTTCCAGTTGTAGTAAATCTTCTTGTACGGGCAACCGCTGATACACATCCGCCAGCCGCGGCATTTGTCCTGGTCGATCAGCACAATGCCGTCTTCCTCACGCTTGTAGATCGAGCCCGAGGGGCAGCTCGCCACGCACGCCGGATTCAGGCAGTGCTCGCACAGCCGTGGCAGGTACATCATGAAGGTGTTCTCGAACTGGCCGTAGATGTCCTTCTGGATGTCGTCGAAGTTCCTGTCCTGCGAGCGCTTGCTGAACTCGCCGCCAAGAATTTCTTCCCAGTTCGGACCCCAGACGATCTTGTCCATCTGCTTGCCGGTGATCAGGCTGCGCGGCCGCGCCGTTGGCGTGGCCTTCATCTGCGGCGCATTCTGCAGGTGACCGTAGTCGAAGGTAAACGGTTCGTAGTAGTCGTCGATCTCCGGCAGGTTGGGGTTGGCGAAGATGCGCATCAGCAGCTTCCACTTGGCCCCCTGGCGCGGCTGGATGGACCCGTCGGCCTGGCGAACCCAGCCGCCGTTCCACTTGTCCTGGTTTTCCCATTCCTTGGGATAACCGATGCCGGGTTTGGTCTCGACGTTGTTGAACCAGGCGTATTCGACCCCGGGCCGGCTGGTCCACACGTTCTTGCAGGTCACTGAACAGGTATGGCAACCGATGCACTTGTCGAGATTCAGCACCATGCCGATTTGTGCGCGTACTTTCATGACACTTCTCCCTGGGCTTGCACGGGGCGGACCAACTCGTCGCCGACCGGCGTATCCAGCCAGTCGATCTTGACCATCTTGCGCACCACCACGAACTCATCGCGGTTGGTGCCGATGGTGCCGTAGTAATTGAAGCCGTAGCTCAACTGCGCGTAGCCACCGATCATGTGCGTGGGCTTGAGGACAATCCGCGTCACCGAGTTGTGGATGCCGCCGCGCGCACCGGTTATCTCCGAACCCGGTGTGTTCACGATCTTCTCCTGCGCGTGGTACATCATCACCATTCCCGGATTGACGCGCTGGCTGACCACTGCCCGCGCCGCGATCGCGCCGTTGAGGTTGAACAGCTCGATCCAGTCGTTGTCGACGATGCCGGCCCGTTTTGCATCGTCTTCACTAAGCCAGACGCACGGCCCGCCACGGCTAAGCGTGAGCATCAGCAGATTGTCAGTGTAGGTCGAGTGGATTCCCCACTTCTGGTGCGGCGTGATGAAGTTGAGCACGATTTCGCGATTGCCGTTGCTCTTCACGCCGTGGATGCCGGCGGTGGTCTTCAGATCGACCGGCGGGCGGTAGCTGACGCAGCCTTCGCCAAAGGCCAGCATCCACGGGTGGTCGAGGTAGAACTGCTGACGCCCGGTGAGCGTGCGCCAGGGAATCAGCTCGTGCACATTGGTGTAGCCGGCGTTGTAGGAAACCGTCTCGCTCTCGATGCCGCTCCAGGTCGGCGACGAGATGATCTTGCGCGGCTGCGCCTGGATGTCCCGGAAACGGATTTTCTCGTCCTCGCGGTGCAGCGCCAGGTGCCGGTGGTCGCGGCCGGTCTGCTTGCCGAGCGCTTCCCAGGCCTTGACCGCTACGTGGCCGTTGGTTTCCGGCGCCAGCATCATCACCACCTCGCAGGCGTCGATGTCGGTCTCGATCTTCGCCATGCCGAGCGTCGCACCCTCACTACCAACCAGGCCGTTGAGTTCGCCGAGCTGCCTGACTTCGGTTTCGGTATTCCAGGCGATCCCTTTGCCGCCGTTGCCGACCTTGCCCAGCAACGGTCCAAGGGCGGTGAAGCGCTTATAGACGTTGGGATAGTCGCGTTCGACGACGGCCATCTGCGGTGCCGTCTTACCCGGGATCAGCTCGACCTCGCCACGTTTCCAGTCCTTGACGTCCAGTGCCTGCGCCAGTTCGCCGGGCGTGTCGTGCATCAGCGGCGTCAGTACCAGTTCCTTCTCGACGCCGAGGTGACCGACGCACACTTCGCTGAATTTCTTCGCAAAGCCCTTGTAGATATCCCAGTCGCTACGCGCCTGCCAAGCCGGGTCGACGGCGGTCGACAGCGGGTGGATGAAAGGATGCATGTCGCTGGTGTTGAGATCGTTCTTTTCGTACCAGGTCGCTGTTGGCAAGACGATATCGGAGTACAGGCAGGTGGTACTCATGCGGAAGTCGAGCGTGACCAGCAGGTCGAGTTTGCCCTCCGGCGCCTTGTCGTGCCACACCACTTCGCGCGGCTTGGCATCGTCGGCACCGAGGTCCTTGCCCTGCACGCCGTGACTGGTGCCGAGCAGATGCTTGAGGAAGTACTCGTGCCCCTTGCCGCTCGAGCCGAGCAGGTTGGAGCGCCAGACGAACATGTTGCGTGGCCAGTTGTCCGGGTGATCCGGGTCTTCGCAACTCATCTGCAGCGAGCCGTCCTTGAGGCTCTTCACCGCATAATCCCTGGCGTCCATGCCGGCCGCCTGCGCGTCGCTGACAACCTGCATCGGATTGGTTTTCAGTTGCGGGGCGGAAGGCAGCCAGCCCATGCGCTCGGCACGCACGTTGTAGTCGATCATGCTGCCGCCGTATGCTTTCTTGTCGGCCAGCGGCGACAGCACTTCGTCGACACCAAGGCGCTCGTAGCGCCATTGGTCGGTGTGCGCGTAGAAGAAGCTGGTGCTGTTCTGCTGGCGCGGCGGGCGGATCCAGTCGAGAGCGAAGGCCAGCGCCGTCCACCCGGTCTGCGGCCGGAGTTTTTCCTGACCAACATAATGCGCCCAGCCACCGCCGCTCTTGCCGATGCAACCGCACATCATCAACATGTTGATGACGCCGCGGTAGTTCATGTCGCTGTGGTACCAGTGGTTCATCGCCGCACCGATGATCACCATCGAGCGGCCGTGAGTCTTGTCGGCATTTTCGGCGAACTGGCGGGCAACGGTGATTACCTGGTCGCGCGGCGTTCCCGTGATGCGCTCCTGCCACGCTGGCGTATAGGGCGTGTCATCGTCGTAGCTGCTCGCCGCCAGTTCGCCGGGGAGGCCGCGTGCGACGCCGTAGTTGGCCGCCTGCAGGTCGAACACCGTGGCCACCAGCGCCGTGCGTTTGCCGCCTGCCTGGCCGAGTGAAATACGCTGTACGGGAACCGTGCGCACCAGTACATCGCCGTTCTCGCCGGGCCGCAGGTTGTTCGGAAAATGTTCGCTGACGATGCCGCCGAAGTACGGAAAACCGACTTTCGCGGTGTCCTTGCCCGGCTCCTCTCCCTCGAGCAAGGACAGCTTCAGTTTAACTTCGCTACCACTCTGCGCTTCCTTCGCTTCCAGGTTCCACTGCCCCTCGTCGGCGCGGCCATCAGCGCCCCAGCGAAAGCCGATGGCACCGTTGGGAAGCACCACTCGACCGGACTCGTCGAAAGCGACGGTCTTCCAGTCCGGGTTGTTGGCCTGGCCCAACCTGTCGTCGAAATCAGAGGCACGCACATAGCGGTCGGGCACCAGAATCGTTTCGCCGCCGGGCAGGACCTGCTCTTTCAACATCACCAGCATCGGCAGGTCGGTGTAGCGGCGAGCGTAGTCGTCGAAATAGACACTGCGCTTGTCGAAGTAGAACTCCTTCAAAATTACGTGCCCCATGGCCATGGCGACCGCGGCATCGGTACCCTGCTTGGGATGCAGCCAGATGTCGGAAAGCTTGGCGACTTCGGAGTAGTCGGGCGTAACGGCAACCGTCTTGGTGCCTTTGTAGCGAACTTCGGTAAAGAAGTGCGCGTCCGGCGTCCGCGTCTGCGGCACGTTCGAACCCCAGGCAATGATGAAGCTCGAGTTGTACCAGTCGGCCGATTCGGGGACGTCGGTCTGCTCGCCCCAGACCTGTGGGCTGGACGGCGGCAGGTCGCAGTACCAGTCGTAGAAGCTCAAGCAGACGCCGCCAATCAGGCTCAGGTAGCGGCTGCCGGCCGCATAGCTGACCATCGACATGGCCGGAATCGGCGAAAAGCCCATCACCCGATCCGGTCCGTGCTTCTTGATCGTGTACACGTTGGCGGCGGCGACGAGCTCGTTGACCTCGTCCCAACTCGAACGCACGAAGCCGCCGAGGCCGCGCACGCTCTGGTACTCACGCCGTTTGGCGTCGGACTCGACGATCGATGTCCAGGCCTCGACCGGGTTGCTGCTCGCACGCGCTTCGCGCCACCTCTTGAGCAGCTGACCGCGAACCATCGGGTACTTCACCCGGTTGGCGCTGTACAGGTACCAGCTGTAGCTGGCACCACGGGCGCAACCGCGTGGTTCATGATTCGGCATGTCCCAGCGTGTGCGTGGATAGTCGGTCTGCTGCGTCTCCCAGGTGACGATGCCGCCCTTGACGTAGATCTTCCACGAGCACGACCCGGTGCAGTTCACGCCGTGCGTGGAGCGCACGATCTTGTCGTGCGCCCAGCGGTTGCGGTAGGCATCCTCCCAGGTACGGTCCTCGCCGGTCACGACGCCGTGGCCGTCTGAGAAGGATTCCCGTGGTTGGGAGAAATAGCTCAGTCGATCAAGAAAGTGGCTCATAGGTTTTCCCTTGCGAGTTGCGTTGGAATACAGGCAGGCTAATGCTCATGGGTTCTTCACGTAGGCGTTGGCGCGCAGGTAGAACCACCAGTTGAGGAGCAGGCAGAGGCCGTAGAAGACCGCGAAACCGTACATCGCCATCTGCGGTGTACCGGCCTTGATCTGCTGACCGATGACCACCGGCGCGATGAAGGCACCGTAGGCGGCGACGGCCGAGGTCCACCCCAGCACGGGGCCGGCCTGCTGGCGGTCGAAAATGATGCCGATGCTGCGAAAGGTCGAGCCGTTGCCAATGCCGCTGGCGGCGAAAAGCACGATGAACAGCAGCATGAAGGGCAGGAAGTACTGCTCGGGCGTCGCCGACTGATAGGCCAGCATCATCACGTAGCCGACGGCGACCGCGGCAACCACCATCGCTGCCGAGATCCACTGCGTGACGATCGAGCCGCCGATCTTGTCGGAAATCCAGCCGCCCACCGGACGAATCAGTGCGCCGACGAAGGGTCCGATCCAGGCGTAGGCGAGCACTGCCGGTGCATTCGGATTGCTCGCCGTGTGTTGCATCACGCCGGCGGCATCGGGCACGTGGCTGACACCGAAGATGACCTTCATCGACAGCGGCAAGGCCATCGAGAAGCCGATGAACGAGCCGAAGGTGACGATGTAGAGAATGGTCATCGCCCAGGTATGTTTGTTGCGGAAGATCTCGAACTGCTTGGCGACACCTTCCTTCATCGGGCCGAAAGCGGCCATCTTCATCACCAGCAGCGCCATGATGATGTCCAGCGGAATGGCGACCCACATGTTGAGCAGACCCAGTCCGGTGGGCGCTGGCAGGTACAGGTAGAGCATGAAGATCGACGGCACGAAGGCCAGCGTGTACAGATAGGTGATCTTGGCGAAAGCGACGATGGGATTACCGGTGGCCGGCGAGATCGTCTTCAGGTTGTTCATCCCGAACCAGCACAAGGCGGCCAGCGGCACCAGCGACAGCACCCAGGCAAAACCGGCGTTCTGGATCCAGGTCTGCGTGCCGGCAGGGATCTTGCCGAAAATCCAGCCGCTGTCATTGAG
This sequence comes from Candidatus Accumulibacter meliphilus, assembly GCA_003332265.1. Lineage (GTDB taxonomy): Bacteria > Pseudomonadota > Gammaproteobacteria > Burkholderiales > Rhodocyclaceae > Accumulibacter > Accumulibacter meliphilus. The sequence goes on along the minus strand of QPGA01000028.1, from coordinate 31,350 downwards.
CAAAGTCTCCGGCTGACCACCGAAGGCGCCGAAGAGGCCGACGGTCATGATCAGCGGAATGACCACCTGCATCGTCGTCACGCCGAAGTTGCCGAGACCCGCGTTCAGTCCCAGCCCCGTGCCCTGCAGCCGCTTCGGGAAGAAGCCGCTGATGTTGGACATCGACGAGGCGAAGTTGCCGCCGCCGACGCCGCACCACAGCGCCATCAACTGGAAGGCCCACAGCGGCCAGTCCTTGTGCTGCAGCACGATGCCGGTGCCGATGGCCGGTGCGAGCAGCATTGCCGTGGTCAGGAAGATGGTGTTGCGACCGCCAGCCAGACGAATCAGGAACGATGCCGGGATGCGCATCGTCGCCCCGGCGATGCCGGCGATGGCGGTCAGCGTGAACAGCTCGGGCTGCGTGAACGGGAAGCCGAGGTTGAGCATCTGCACCGTGATGATTCCCCACATGCCCCACACCGCGAAGCCACACAACAGGGCCGGAATCGAAATCCACAGGTTGCGGTAGGCGACGCGCTTGCCGGTGGATTCCCAGAAAGCTTCATCCTCGGGTCGCCAGTCGCTGATGTCTGCCCGACTGTGCCCGGCGCTTGCCTGTGCGGCGATTGTTTGCTGAGTGGTCATCTTGGTTCCTGTGTGCAGTGATCTTGCGTCGGGTGGCCGCCCGGAGCCACGCGTGTCCGCCGCAACCGCAGCCCGTGCCGCGGCGCTGAACGAGTGGGAATGGCTAGCTGACGGATGTCGGGCCTCAGTTGAGAGTCGCCGCCGGCACGGCTAGCGGATGCTTGCTGTTCTGCTTCGCGCTCATCGGCCGCACTTCGGCGAAGTACATCCACATCAGCGACACCCAGACGATCCCGAAGAGCAGCATGAACGCCGACGAACGCAGACCGGTCAGGTCCACCAGCGCCCCGAAAAGGATCGGCAGGATGAAGCCGCCCATACCGCCAGCAAGGCCTACGACGCCGGAAACCACGCCGATGTTATGCGGATAGTCGTCCGAGATGTACTTGAACACCGACGCCTTGCCGATCGCGAAGGCGATGCCCATGGTAAACATGAGGACCGTGAACACGGTCGCGTTGAGCCCGACATGGAAAGTCTTCGGCCCGGACACCGTGTGAATGGTGAAGTCGCTCTGCGGGTAGGACAGGAAGAAGAGACAGACCAGGGCCACCCAGAGCACCCACCAGGTGACCGAGTGCGCGCCGTACTTGTCGGAGAACCAGCCGCCGACGGCCCGCAGCAAGCCGCCGGGGACGCTGAAACCGGCGGCCAGCAGGGCCGCCAGCTGAATGTCGAAACCGTACTCGCTGATGTAGTACTTGGTCATCCACAGCGACAAGGCGACGAAACCGCCAAAGACGATCGAGTAGTACTGGCTGTAGCGCCAGACGGCCGGGTCCTTGAGCGCCTCCAGCTGCTCTTTGATGGTGACTTTCGACGCCCCGGCGGTATGCTCGTGGTCGGTGAAGGTGAACATCCAGAACAACAGCGTCGTGACCAGCATGAGGATCGCATAGATCTGCGGGACCCTTTCCCAGCCGTAGGCGACGACGATCGTCGGCGCCACGAGCTTGGTGATCGCGGCACCGGTATTGCCAGCGCCGAAAATGCCCATGGCAAAGCCCTGGCGATTCTTCGGGAACCAGCGTGCGCAATAGGCAATGCCGACGGTGAAGGAACCTCCCGTGATGCCGACGAACAGGCCGGTGACCAGGAACTGCCAGAATTCGGTGGCCCAGGAAATCATCCAGATGGGAATCACCGTCGACAGCATCAGTACGAAGAACACCAGGCGACCGCCGAAGCGGTCGGTCCACATGCCCAACGGCAAACGGATAAGTGACCCGGTGAGCACGGGCATGGCCACCAGAATGCCGAACTCCGTTTCGTTGAGGCCGAGCGACTGCTTGATCGGGATACCAATCACGGCGAACATCATCCACACCATGAAACACACCGTGAATGCAGTAGTGCTCGAGGCTACGACTGACCACTGCTTGTACTTTTCGGATGCCACCGTTTGCTCCCCCTGTTTCTGCCCTCACAGCGGTGAGTCTAGGAGCGAGCGCGCAGGTCTGTATTGATCTGCATCAAAACGCAAAATAACCACTGTTCAGCGGCTGCGCAGTTGCGGCTCGGGCCAGGTGGTCCGGGCTGATACGGCGTTTCGCGAAGGATCGTCGGCGGCGACAAAGAAGCATTCCAGCGACGAGCTCTGCGAGCGGATAGCATTGGCGCGGTGCAGCCGTCATGGCCAGCGCGGCGAAGCAGTCCGGGGCGAGGCCACGCGCTTTGCGGTAGCAATCGGCTTCGCTTGCGCTGTTTGTCGCAGATCATCGCGACCCTGCGCGCTGGGCGAGCATACGAAAAGCGTATTGGACAAGTGCACGAAGCTGTGTAAGCTGCGGTCATACTTTTGCGGAGGGGCCGCCATGGATGCCATCATCGACTTTCTGAACACGATCTTCTGGGGATACGTCCTGGTCTACGGGCTGTTGGTGGCGGGCCTGTATTTCACCGTCCGGCTGGGCTTTCCGCAGATCGTGCATTTCGGCGAAATGTTCCGGACCGTGCTCGGATCGCGAGAAACCGACAAGGACGGGATCTCGCCGTTCCAGGCGCTGACCGTTTCGCTGGCCAGCCGGGTGGGTACCGGCAACCTCGCCGGGGTCGCGGTGGCGCTCTATCTCGGCGGGCCCGGAGCGATCTTCTGGATGTGGATGGTGGCCCTGGTCGGCATGGCGACGGCCTATTCCGAGTCGACCCTGGCGCAGCTTTACAAGACCCACGGTCCGGCCGGGCTGTACCGCGGCGGGCCGGCGTTCTACATCCGCAAGGGGCTCAAGATGCCCTGGCTGGGGGCGGTCTTTTCGGCTTGCCTGATCCTGTCTTTCGGGCTGGTTTTCAACGCCGTTCAGGCAAATTCGATTGCCGACGCGATGCAGGGCGCTTTTGGCGTGCCCAAGCTGGCGGTCGGCCTGGTCGTCGCGGCGATCGCCGGACTGGTGATCTTCGGTGGCGTCAAGCAGATCGCCAAGGTGGCCGAAATCCTGGTGCCATTCATGGCCGTCAGCTATCTGCTGCTGGCGGTTTACGTGGTGCTCACCAACCTCGGCGCCGTCCCCGGCGTACTCGGCCATATCATCGGCTCGGCCTTCGGCCTCCAGGAAGCCGCTGGCGGCGTGACCGGTGGAGTGATGGCGGCGATGATGAACGGCGTCAAGCGCGGCCTGTTCTCGAACGAGGCCGGTATGGGATCGGCACCGAACATCGCCGCGATGGCAACGCCGGTGCCGCACCATCCGTCGAGCCAGGGCTTCGTCCAGGCCCTGGGAGTGTTCATCGACACCATCCTGATCTGCACCGCGACGGCGATCATGATCCTCCTCTCCGGGGTGCTCGAGCCGGGGTCCGGGATCACCGGAACACAGCTGACGCAGAACGCGCTCGAAGTGCATATCGGCGCGGCCGGGCGCTATTTCATCGCCGTGGCGATCTTCTTCTTCGCTTTTACGTCGATCATCGGCAACTACTCTTATTCCGAGAATGCGATGGTCTACCTCGGCGTTGGCAACCCGGCCGGGCTGCTCATCCTGCGCTGCGGCGTGTTGCTGATGGTCGTCTGGGGCGCCGTGCAGGCCGTGGCGACGGTGTTCAACACCGCGGATGCCGCCATGGGGCTGATGGCAACGATCAACCTGATCGCCATCCTGGCGCTGTCGGGGACGGTGGTCAAGCTGACCAGGGATTATTTCGAGCAGCGCAATGCCGGGCTTGAACCGCGCTTCCACGCTCGTGACTATCCCGAGATCGCCGACGACATTGACCACACGATCTGGACGCGCGACTGAGGCGTTGCCGGCAAGGGCCAGGGTGAAAAGCGCGCTGCCGGGAACACCGCTGCGCAAATCAGATGCGGGCCGCAGCCAAGCTTATTTCCGACCGCCTTCGCCAGTTGCGTCCAGGCGACAAAGCCCCTCGCCCCTTGTGGGAGAGGGGTTGGGGAGAGGGGGCCACGTGCAGATGTGGCGACAACATCCTGGCAAGTGAGCGCTCGCGGTGCGTCGTGGTGTTGGGCGGCGATGGTGGGACTTCCCCTCTCCCCCAACCCCTCTCGGAAAAGGGGCGAGGGGAGTGAGCGGGCTGGGAGGTGATCGGCGAGGCCTTGCGATGGGGGGTGTGGCGGGCTGGATCGGCGCCGTCGACGGTCGCCACGCAGAGGCTCCAATAACTGCTCGCGCCCTGGTCGACGAAGTGCCGATTGCCCGAGACGACGCGATGCCCGGCGCAGAAAGCGTTCAGCGCTTCTTCGCGGGTCGCTGGCTGCAGTGTTTCGATGGTTAAGAAATGGAATTTCATCGGTCCTTGAACTGGCGCCTGAGATGTTCCCTCAGCGTCGGCGGCGTACCGCCGCGGCCGGCCGGCCCCGACCGCAAAGTCGCCGGCTCCGCCCGCGGCTTCTCCGCAACGCGACCCGCCGGCTCCGCCGGCCCTCTTTGATGTGGGGCGAACCGGAACCCGATGCTGACGTAGCGCTCGTCGGGCTCATCCCTGCCGCGGTTGGCACACCTGGCAAGGAGAAGGGCAGTTATCCGACTACAGACGGTCGCCAATCCCATCGCCCAGCTCTGGGCGCGGTGCACCGATGCCTGGCCTGCTGCCGCGCATACGCGAGCGAGATCAAGATCGAGAGCGCCATGAAATGGCAGTTATTGCCAGTTCCTGTCGTTTGTGGCACTTTAAGTGGCAAAAGGAGGTGTGCCATGCAAAGCATGAATATTTCGCTGCCCGACCCCTTGAAGCAGTTCGTGGATGGACAGATTGCCCAAGGCCGTTACAGCAGCGTGAGCGAATATGTGTGCGAGCTGATCCGCGCCGACGAGAAACGCAAAGCCGAAGAACAACTCGAAGCGAAACTGTTGGAAGGCTTGAGTGGCGCTGAAAGTGAACTGACCGCGGCGGACTGGAGCGCGATCCGCAGGGAAGCCTTGGCTAAGGTCGAAGTGCGCAAGAACCCGCGCTGATGCCGCCGGTCACCAAGCGCGCGGCGGCGCGGCACGACTTGGTGGAGCACTTCCTCTATCTGGCCGAAAACGCCGGGCTGGCGGTGGCCGAACGCTTCCTGAGCCGCGCCGAAGCCAGCTTCACCGACCTGGCGCGGCAGCCTATGCTGGGCGCACCGGTAACGCTCAAGCATCCTGACCTGGCGGGCATGCGCAAATGGCAGGTCAGGGATTTCGACAATCATCTGGTGTTCTACGAGCCGCGCCCTGGCGGCGTGAGCATCGTGCGCGTGCTGCACGCGGCCAGCGACTGGTGGAGCCTGTTGGGATTCGAGGCGTAGCGGGGCAGGGCCTTACTGTCTTGGCCATTCGGCTGATCGTGCCAGGGAATTGATGGAGGTGCATGGCGATGCGGAGAACGAAATCAGCATTTCTTGAATCCGTTCACGACACCGCGAAGGGGCTGCACGGAGCGCGCGTGATGGATCAGGTGACGATGCGGGAATTCGGCCGCCTGTGCCTGCCATCGGTGGCGCCGCTGGAGCCTGAGCAGAGCAAACAGTGACGGTGTGAAGGGCTGCGGCGTGGCGCGGGCGAACGGGTGGCATGGCTACGGCGCGAGCGGTCATGGCGAGCGAAGCGACGCAATCCAGGGCAAGGCAACGCGCTCGAGGGTGGCCATAGGCATAGCTTCCGCTGCCCTTCCAAGTTATCTTTCGAGTCTCGCGTGAGCTTTACCTGATCCCCGTTCCCGAAGCCCGATTTGACCCTTCCCGCCCTGACCCATGGCCTGATGCTCGTTCACGCAATCAACCCGAGATGCGGCACGATCTGGTGGTTGAATGGATGAAACGCTATCCGCTGGCGCGGCTGGAGAACGAGATCATTCTGGTGCGATTCGGGATAGAACACGGCTTTGACCTTGATTTTGCACTTTATGAACGCGATCCTGGTTCGGGAGAACCGTGGTGCGTCCCCTATTTCCGCTATTTCCGCTATTTTCTCGGCTGTCCGGCCAGCCGCGCGGTCGGGGCCGGCTCCGCCAGCGACTTCTCCGAAACCCGCCCCGCCGGCTCCGCCGGCCCGCTTTGACCTGGGGCGAACCGGAACCCGATGCCCCGGTAGCGGACGCCGGGCTCGTTCCCGAGGCGGTCGGCACAACGCGCGTACCTGCCCAAGCTGTTCCACGAGCCGCCGCGCAACACGCGGGAGCCGCCAGTTTGCGGGCCAGTCGGATCGACCTGCGGCGTGTTGGGGTAATCGCCATCCCAGTCGGCGCACCACTCCCAGACGTTGCCGTGCATTTCATAAAGCCCCCAGGGGTTTGCCGGCAGCGAGCCGGCCGGCACTGTCTTCTGCCGATACAGGCCTTTTTCGCCACCGGCGTAGGGTTGGTTGCCGTCGTAGTTGACCTGCTCGGGGGTGATGTTGTCGCCGAAGGAGAAGGGGGTTGTCGTCCCCGCGCGGCAGGCGTATTCCCATTCGGCCTCGCTCGGCAGCCGCGCCTGCAGCGCCGGCACACGGCGGTTCAGTTCGCTGAGAAAGGCCTGTACGTCGTCCCAGCTGACGCTCTCGACCGGGTTGCGCGCGTCGTCCTTGAAGTGGCTCGGGTTGGCGCCGGTTACCGCCTGCCACAGCGCCTGGGTGCAGACGGTGTCGGCGAGCCAGAAGCCGCGGCTCAGCCTCACTGCGTGCTGAACCTCGCGGTCCTCGCGCTCCTCGCGCTCGGGCTCCTCGGGTGGCGAGCCCATCAGGAAACGGCCCGGCGCGATCCAGCGGAAGACCTGGCGCACTTCGCCGAGGGTCATGCCCATCCACAGGCCAAGGTCATCCTCGCCCCAGTCGCTTGCCCAGGGTTCCGGGAAAGGGTCGGGGAAGAAGGCGACAGCGGGGTCGAGGGTTATGCCGGGCATCAGCAGATTCCGTCAAGGCGCCGCTTCGGCGGGCGTTCGGCGCGTCGCCTACCAGCCTGCCGAAGGGCATTGGCTTTTTGCCGCCGCAAAGCGGCGGACAGGAAGGTCATCTGGTCAAGAGTCGCCACTTGCGACGCCTGAGCTGGGGCGAACCGGAACCCGATGTTCTGGTTGCGGTTGTCGGGCTCGTTCCTGTTGCGGTTGGCACAACGCGCGTTCCTGCCGTTGTTGTTCCACGAGCCGCCGCGCAACACGCGGGAGTCGCCTGCGATGACCGCCCTTTCTGCTGCACCTGCCACAAAACCGGCCGGTGGCTGCATTGTAGCGTTTCGGGCAGCCCGGGCACCGCGTTTCGCGTCCGCGTCGCACGGCGCCGCAGCCAAGGTCATTTTCGACCGCCTGCGCCGGTTGCGTCCAGCTGACAAAGCCCCTCGCCCCTCGCGGGAGAGGGGTTGGGGAGAGGGCCACGTGCAGATGTAGCAACAAGACCCTGGCAGGTGAGCGCTCCCGGTGCGTCATGGTGTTGGTCGGCGATGGTCGGATTTCCCCTCTCCCCCGACCCCTCTCCCACAAGGGGCGAGGGGAGTGAGCGGGCTGGGAGGTGATCGGCGAGGCCTTGCGATGGGGGCGCGCTGCGCGCGGGATCGGCGCCGTCGACGGTCGCCACGCAGAGGCTCCAATAACTGCTCGCGCCCTGGTCGACGAAGTGCCGGTCGACCGAGACGACGCGATGCCCGGCGCAGAAAGCGTTCAGCGCTTCTTCGCCGGTCGCTGGCTGCAGCGCTTCGATGGTGAAGAAATGGTATCTCATCGGTCCTTGAACCAGCGCTTGATACGTTCCGTCAACGTTGGCGGCGTACCGCCGCTGCCAGCCAGCCGCGCGGTCGGGGCCGGCTCCGCCGGCCCCGACCGCAAAGTCGCCGGCTCCGCCAGCGACTTCTCCGAAACCCGCCCCGCCGGCTCCGCCGGCCCGCTTTGACCTGGGGCGAACCGGAACCCGATGTGCCGGCCGCGGTCGTCGGGCACGTAACCGAAGCGGAAGGCACAACGCGCGAACCCGCCGAGGTAGAACCACGAGCCGCCGCGCAACACGCGGGAGTCGCCTGTCTGCGGGCCAGTCGGATCGACCTGCGGCGTGCTGGGGTAATCGCCATACCAGTCGGCGCACCACTCCCAGACGTTGCCGTGCATTTCGTAAAGCCCCCAGGGGTTTGCCGGCAGGGAGCCGACCGGCATCGTCTTCTGCCGATACAGGCCTTTTTCGGCGCCCGCGTAGGGCTGGTTGCCGTTGTAGTTGACCTGCTCCGGGGTGATCTTGTCGCCGAACGAAAAGGGCGTTGTCGTCCCCGCGCGGCAGGCGTATTCCCATTCCGCTTCGCTCGGCAGCCGCGCCTGCAGCCCCGGCACGCGCCGGTTCAGCTCGCTGAGGAAAGTCTGCACGTCGTTCCAGCTGACGTTCTCGACCGGGTTGCGAACGTCGTCCTGGAACTCGCTCGGGTTGGCGCCGGTCACTGCCTGCCACAGCGCCTGGGTGCAGGTGGTGTCGGCGAGCCAGAAGCCGCGGCTCAGCCTCACTTCGTGCTGTACTTCGTCGTCCTCGCGCTCCGGCTCTTCGGGTGGCGAACCCATCAGGAAATGCCCAGGCGCCATCCAGCGGAAGCGCTGGCTGACACCGGCGACGGCGATCTCGGCGAACAGTCCGTAGCGATCGACGCCGAGCGGCTGCTCGCTGGTCCAGCGACCGGACTGCCCGCGTTGTTCGGACTGTTCGGTCTGCCCCGGCTGCGGCGGCTGCCAGTCGAGCCGGCAACGCTGCTCCAGCCAGTCCACTTCGGCGAACAGCCCGCGCGCGTCGCGGCCGATCGCCTTCGCCCACGCTGGCCTGGTGAGCGCGCTGATGGAGAGTTCGAGGTGCTCGCTGCGCAGTTCGACGCGCTCGATGTCGGGTCCGAGCCGGGCGATGGTCTGCGGCAAAGACTCGGCGGCGATGTAGCGCAGCGGGGCGCCGGCGCTGGCTTCGGTGTTGCTGCCGTCTGACGCGGCCTCGCCAAGCTGCGTGACGCGAACGAAAACGCCGCCGTCGACCAGCGTCAGCTCGGCGTAGGGGCTGGCGTTGTCCGCTGCGGTGCCATCGGTGCCATCGGTCAGCACTTCGAGTCGCAACTCCTGGCCGCGCTGGCGCAGCCTGCAGCGGACCGGATGGCGGGCCGGCTCGGGCCGGAGAAAGAAGGCCACCTCCTGCTGCTGAACTCCGGGTGGCAGTTCGAGTACTTCGCCCTCGGTCAGCCGCTGGCGCTGCGCGAGCGCCCAGAGTGCGGCCAGCGCCTCGTTGTCGGCGAACATGGCGCCGGTCTGGCGGCCGATATGGCGGTTTAGCCACTGTTGCAGGGCTGCTGAGTCGGGGTGTTCGAGCGCGGTCCTGGCGATGTCGTGCTGCCAGCGCTCGACGAGCCGGGCGTCGCGGGCGAGCGCGCAGTGCGGCGCCAGTCGCTGGCTGGTAGCGAGTTCGCCGAGGCGGACCGATTCGGGCAGGCCGGCGTGGTGGGTGACGATCAGGCGGACGGCAGCCTCCTGCTGTGGCGGCGGTAGCTCGGCGAACTTGCGCTGGTATTTCTCGATTGCGGCGGCGCCGGCAAACTGGAAGCCCAGCGCGCCGGACTGTACGTCGGGATGCTGCCAGGCCAGCGCCTCGGCGAGCACGTCGGCTTCCCTTGCCGGGAGCAGGTGGCGAATGGCGCGCAGCAGCGTTGGTTCGACGAGGACTGCAGGTGCGAGCAGGCTAAGCAGTTTGTCGGCTGAGTGCTCCGCCTGTCCGCCTGTGGCGCCGGCATCGCTGGCGACTTGCGTCAGGGAGCGGCGCAGCGGGCTGTGGCGGTCCCATTCGACGATCTCGAAGTAGCGCTGCAGGCTGGCGGGGTGCAGGCGCGCGGGCACGGGGCAGAGGACCAGCGCCGGACACCCTGCGCTGCGCAGGCGGCCGCCGAATTGCTGCCAGCCGCGCAACGTTTCGGGGGCGCCGTCGATCAGCCCGAGGTCACTGAGGATCAACAGCGGCGTCGTGGCCGCCCGCAGCTGCCAGCGCTGTGTGGCGCTGTGCAGGGGCTTGCGCACCTGCGGCTGGGTGCCGGGCTCGCCGTGGAGGATGTACCGCTCAAGCCCGAGCTTGCCGTGGCGCCGTTCGATGGCGTGGTTGAGTGCGCTGAAGTCGCCGTGAAAGGGGACAGTCTGCCGACTGTGGTCGGAGAGGATGGCGATGCGCGGGCTCCAGCCGTGGCGCCTGAGCATCGGGATCGCACGCAGCACCTCGCCGCGCGTCAGGCGGTCGAGCAGGCGCGGCAGATCGGGTTGGCGCGACGCGACGGTTTGCCCCAGCGCGCTGCGCAGGAAGGGCCATAGGCGCGACCAGCGGGTCAGCGGCTGGCGCGCGGGGAAGCGCACCGAACCCGGAGCCGGGCAGGTGTCGTCGGCGAGTGCGCGGGCGCGCGCCAGCCAGTCGGGTGCCTCGGGGCCGGCTCCCGGCGGCGGGTCGGATTGCAAGTGCTCGGTGACGTGGAAGAAACGCGCGGCGGGCAGGGTTGGCGGGCGCTCGGGGAGTGGGGGTGGGCCTGAGATGATGGTGGCGCGCACGCCTGAGGCGGTGGCGGTAGCAGCGGTACAGGGAATGGTGTCCATCGCCTGCTGTCGCCCGTAACCGAGCGCCAGCGCCGCGAGTTCGAGCGCCTGCTCGCCGTGTTCGGCATAGACGCGCAACAGGTCGGCGCGGCCGACCGCTGCCCGCGTTTGCAGCGTCGCGCGCTTCATCCGGCGGTGGGCGGGTGTTTCCGGAGCGCGAAGCCTTGCACCTTGCCGAGCAGCTCCGATTGGTTCTGCGGTTCGGGGGCGAGGGTCACGACGACGCGCAGCAGGTCGAGGTACTCGGCCTGGCCGGCGCCCTGCAGGCCCTGGTCCTCGGCCGCCTGGCGGTCTTGCCACAGCTGTCCGGCCGCTTCCTGGTACACCTCGGTGGCGCAGCGTTCGCCGAAATGCAGTCTGCCGCGGGCGGTCAGCGTCGCGATGAAGTCTTCCTGCTCCCTGGGCAGTTGCAGGTTTAGCACCAGGCAGCGGCGCACGAAGGCCGCCGGCAGTTCGCGCTCCTCGTTGGTGGTGATCACCACCAGCGGCGTAGGCGTTCCCGCCGGCGTGCTGACCGGCTGCTCCAGCCAGGGGACGGTGAAGGCGCCGTTGCCGAGTGTTTCGAGCAGGCCGTTGGGCAGGTCGGCCTCGGCCTTGTCGATCTCGTCGATCAGCAGCACGCTGCCGTTGTCGGGCGTCCAGCCGGGCGGTGGCTGCGGTTGCGCGCTCTGTTGACCGCCGCGCTGGTGTTGCGCCAGCGCCGACTGCCAGTCGAAAACCCACCACAGCGCGCCGGGGCTGAGGTAGTTGCGCTGCGCCAGGCGCTGCCGGACTTCCTCGTGCGTGTGGCTGCCAGCGCCCATCGCCTGAGCGTCGCCAAGCCGGCCGAGTGCGTCGAAGCGCCACTGCAGATCCTGGCTATCGCTGCGCGCGTGCACCACCTCGGCGACGAACAGTCGTTCCAGTACCTGGGCCGCCGCGCGCGCCAACTGGCTTTTGCCCGAGCCCGGTTCGCCGCGCACCAGCAAGGGGCGCTGCGCCGCCAGCGCGGCGCGCACTGCCCAGGCGGATTCTTCGTCGAAGCAGTGCACTGACTCCGGCCAGGAGCCGCGTGGGGGCAGGGGAATCGAGTCGAGGGTGATTTCGGGTATGGCTGTGGCGTTCATCGTCTTTGGGCCAGGTTGTCGGGAATGGTCAGGAATTCTCGAATGATCATCATCAAATCAATTTCATCACTCACCAGGAGGGCCGGAGGGCCGCCCGAGGATCTGAAAAAGATCACCTTGATCGCCGGTAGTTTATCCAGGAGTTTCCGGTAGAAGTCAGGCCGGCAAAGTCGCGATGCCTGCTCGGCCGGAACCGGAATGTAATGGTGGTGGGTTTTCTGCTTGTCGCGAATACGCAGTGCGCTGTTCAGCTTGCGCAAGTCGTGCGCTGATAGCGCCGAGCGCAGCTCTTCGGGGAAAACGTGTGCCCAGATCTCGAGCAGCAGTGCGGCGAGCGCGGCGTCCTCTCCCCAGCCGGTTTCGTATGACGGCTCCGGAATCAATTCTTTTCCGACAACGTCGGAGTTGCCCTTCGGCACGCGCAGCCTGGGGGCGATCTGGCGGTAGCGGGAACTGACCAGTTCAACACCGAGAGGGGTCTCGACGACGATTTCAAAACCCAGTCTGCCTGTCGCAAGAGCGCTTCTCTCCGCCTGTCCGAGGCACGCGCTATCCACGGCGAGCAGGGCCAACCAGGCGAGCACGGATTTCGCCGCCTCCCAGGTGTCGGCGAACTCCGGTTGGCGGGAATCGAGCGCAGCCAGCAAACTTCTCGTTGCCGGAAACAGCAGGTCTTCGAGTGCACGTTCGAGGTCCTCCGCGCATAGGTCCGTGGACAGGTCAGACGATGGCTCCCTACCGGCTTCGCGAAGTGCCGCTCGCAGAGCGTTGCTCAGGCGGGCGTTGGCGGCGAGAATGCCGCGAATTTCGTCGGTGATTCGGGCGCGAAATAGATCGTCCGGTTTACCGGTTAACTGTGGCGCGATACGGTCGAGGAGGGCGGCGAAGTCTGAATCGAGATGGACATCCTCACGCAGGCTGTTTATGTCGGCGAGCATGTAAAGGAGCTCGTCCATCCGTCGACGGAAGTCCGCGTAGCCGTCGAGGGCCTGGCGTAACTTCAGCGTGTACTTGGGGTCCGTGAGCCCGTCAAGCTCCTTCTCGAGATTGGCCGTTTCGGTTTCCCAGTGTTTGAGGTAACGGCCCCGATCGATCGGTTTGTGGAAGCTCGTCCCCGTCAGCACAAGCGGCTTCACCCGCTTGCGGACGTCGCCGTGATCATGAATCCGACACAACTCGTACATGCAATACTCGGACTTGAAGTAGGCTTCGCTGAGTACCAGAACAACGTGCCGGCTGGCACCGATCTGGTCCATGAATTGCCGGATCGAGTCGCCGTAACCAATCTTGTTCCTGTCTCGGAGCAATTCGATTCCGCGCGCGTTGCACGCCTGTTCAAGCTTGTCGACCAGCCGGTTCTGTTCTTCCTCTTTCCAGGCGTACGACACGTAAACGCTGACCATCGAAACCCTCCCTTCGGCTCTGGTGGAAAACGGATCATCGATTCAGGGGCCGGCGTTTCCGTACCGTATTGCCGCCCGCAATCCCATACCGGCTGTGCAGTATCGGTGGCCGTGACGCGCCAGTCAAACGTCTGGCAAGGAGAACGCAGTTCTCAGGCTACAGAGGGCCGCCAATCCCATCGCCACCAGGTGCTCAGTTGTGCGCTGCCAGAAGAGTGACCCCTTGGCGGCCATGCTAACGGGTGCCATCGGAGCAATCGGGGAGTCGTGTCGCGTTCAGGTAATTTCGGGCGCTGCAATGTCACTGCGCGTCACTCCGAGTCACCGGCGGCAATCTCGTCGATCCGCCGCCGCAGGTTCTCGAACACCTGCTCGGCAGGAATTCCGGGGCCAGCTTGCATGCCTCTCTGCACTTCGGCGCGCAGCGCCTCAAGCTTGAGGGCTCGGAGCTTTTCCTGGTCTTCGAGCATGCGCAGTCCTTCGCGGATGACCTCGCTGGTGTTGTTGTACCGGCCCGACGAGAGTTGTGACTTGACGAACTCCTCGAAGTGGGAGCCGAGTGCGACACTGGTTGGCATGGCGGACCTCCAACTAATAGTTAGTAACGACGATTTTTATGCCACCGCCGCAGGGGTGTCAATCGCCATCCGCTTGCGCAGTCACCAAGGCGCCAGGCAGAGCAGGGCTTGTTCCACAAACAACCCAGCTCAATGCCGCGCGCCCCATGGGGCAATCGGCATGGCCTCCGCTGCCGTTCCAGGGTATCTTTCGAGCCTTGCCTGACCTTCCCTGATCCCCGTTCCCGGAGCCCGATTTGACCTCGCCCGCCCTGACCCCTGGCCTGATGCTCGTTCACGGCAATCAACCCGAGATGCTGCGCGATCTGGTGGTTGAATGGATGAGGCGCTATCCGCTGGCGCCGCTGGAGAACGAGATCATTCTCGTGCAGAGCAATGGCATCGCGCAGTGGCTGAAGCTGGCGCTGGCGGCTGACGCGAAGGACGGCGACCGGGACGGCGATGCGGACGGCGATGCCGATGACGATGAGCCGGCGGAGCATGGCGGTTGCGGCATCGCCGCCGCGCTGGAAATTTCTCTGCCGGCGCGTTTCCTGTGGCAGGTCTATCGCGCAGTGCTTGGGCGGCAGGCGGTGCCGGAGAATTCGCCGTTCGACAAGGGGCGGCTGTTGTGGCGTCTGATGCGTTTGTTGCCGCAGGTGATGGGCGCACCCGAATACGCGCCGCTGCTGGGTTTTCTGGCTGCGGACAGCGATCGCCGCAAGCGTTTTCAGCTCGCCGAACGCCTGGCCGACCTCTTCGATCAGTATCAGGTGTACCGCGCCGACTGGCTGGCGGCCTGGGCGGCGGGCGATGATGTGCTGATCGACGCGCGTGGCCAGCAGACGCCACTCGCCGACGAACAGCGCTGGCAGGCTGCGCTGTGGCGGGCGCTGCTGGCCGACGTAGAGGTTCACGTAGACAGGGGCACGGGCGGGCAGGGTGAGGGTCGGGAAGGACACTCCAACGCCGGCCGGGCAGCGGTGCATGAAGCTTTCCTCGCTCGCGCCGGAAACTGGCCGCCGGGCGAGGCGCCGGCCGGTCTGCCGCGGCGAGTAATGGTGTTCGGTATTTCCAGCCTGCCGCGCCAGTCGCTGGAAGTACTGGCGGCGCTCGGGCGGTGGACGCAGGTGCTGATGTGCGTGCACAACCCCTGCGAGCACTACTGGGCCGACATCGTCGCCGACCGGGATCTGCTGCGTCGCGTACAGGCACGCCAGCAGCGGCGGCAGGGTGCGCCGATGGAAATCTCCGAGGAACTGCTGCACCTGCACGCGCAGCCGCTGCTTGCTGCCTGGGGGAAGCAGGGGCGCGATTTCATCGGCCTGCTCGACGAGCATGATGACGAGCAGGCGCGCGCGCGTGCGCGCTCGCAGTTCCTGGCCATCGAGCAGCGCATCGACCTGTTCAAGGCTTTTGGCGGCGAGACGCTGTTGCAGCAACTGCAGGACGACATTCTCGAGTTGCGCCCCGTGCACGAAACGATCGACCGCTGGCCGGCCGTCGATCCGGCGCGCGATGCGTCGATCCGCTTCCATGTCGCGCACAGTGCGCAGCGTGAGGTCGAGATCCTCCACGATCAGTTGCTTGCCGCCTGCAACGCCGATGCCAGCCTGCGTCCGCGCGACATCATCGTCATGGTCCCGGACATCGATACCTATGCGCCGCACATCCAGGCGGTGTTCGGTCTGCTCGAGGCCAGCGATCCGCGTTACCTGCCGTTCAGCGTTGCCGACCAGGGGCAGCGCCATTGCGATCCGCTGGTGAACGCGCTCGAAAAGCTGCTTGACCTGCCGCAGTCGCGGCTGGCGGTCAGCGATCTGCTCGACCTCCTCGACGTACCGGCCTTGCGCCAGCGTTTCGCCATTGCTGAAGACGAGCTGCCGCAATTGCAGCGCTGGATTCATGGCGCCAATATTCGCTGGGGCCTGCACGCCGAGCAGCGCGCCAGCCTCGACCTGCCCAGGCAGGCGGATGCGGCCGCAGCGAATACCTGGCTCTTCGGCTTGCGGCGAATGCTGCTCGGCTACGCCGTTGGCGCTGACGCGGCGGCCTGGCGGGACATCGAGCCTTACGACGAGATCGGCGGTATCGATGCGGCCTTGCTCGGCCCGCTGGTGCAGTTGCTCGACACGCTGGAAGCGAGCTGGCGGATGCTGCGCGAGCCGGCGACCGTCGCCGGGTGGTGCCTGCGCCTGCGCCAGCTGATGGCTGATTTCTTCGCCACCGACGAAGGCGGCAGCGGTGGCCGCAATGCCAGTAGCAGTAGCAGCGGCGATAGTGACGACGCCTACACGCTGCTGCAACTCGACATTGCCCTGGAGCGCTGGCAGGAGGCCTGCGACGAGGCGGCGCTGGTCGAAACGCTGCCCTTGTCGGTGGTCGGTGAATACTGGCTGAGCCGGCTCGACGAGGGGAGCTTGTCGCAGCGCTTCTTCGGCGGCGTCGTCACTTTCGCCACGCTGATGCCGATGCGCGCCATTCCTTTCCGCCGCGTCTGCCTGCTGGGCATGAACGACGGCGACTACCCGCGCAGCCGCATTCCGATGGATTTCGATCTGATGGTGCACGACTACCGTCCGGGCGACCGTTCGCGGCGCGAGGACGATCGCTATCTGTTCCTGGAAGCGCTGCTGTCGGCGCGCGAAAGCCTGCACATTTCCTGGGTCGGCCGCAGCATCAACGACAACAGCGAGCGACCGCCGTCGGTGCTGGTCGGGCAGTTGCGCGATCATCTTGCCGCTGGCTGGAGACTGGCCGAGGACGCCAACAAGGCGGCAGCGGCAGGTGCTCGCACCAGCCCCAGCACGACCCTGCTCGACGCGCTGACCGTCGAGCATCGGCTGCAGCCTTTCAGTGCAGACTATTTCCCGCCGCAGCCAGAGGCTTCGACGCTGTTCACCTATTCGCGGGAGTGGCGGCCGGATGCCGCTGCCGGCGAACGCTTGCCTGCGAGCGATGCTCTGCTGTCGCCGCTGCTGCGCGAGGAGCCGCTCAGCCTGCAGGATCTCGGCGACTTCCTGAAGCAGCCGGTGCGGGCTTTTTTTCGCCAGCGCCTGAAGGTCTCTTTCGAGCGCGACGATCCGCTCAGCGAAGATCAGGAACCTTTCGATCTCGACGGCCTGGGCCGCTGGCAGTTGCAGGACGAGTTGATCCGTGCGCAGGCGGTGGCGCTGGAGCAGGGCGAGGACCTGGTCGTCGCCCGCGAGGCGCGACTGGCAAGCATCCAGCGCCGCGGCGATCTGCCCGCAGGAGGCTTCGGCGAGGCCCTGGCCGACGATCTGCTGGCGCCGATGGACGAGCTCTTCACGCGTTATCAGGCGGCGCTGGCGCGCTGGCCGCTGGTGGTCGAAGGCGAGGAGGAAATTCGCTTCCAGGCGCGCGTCGAAGGGCAGGAGCTGGAACTCGCAGATTGGCTGGGCGGCATTCGTAGCGACGGCGCCGGGCAGCGCGGCCGGGTGGTGCTGGAGAGCAGCGATCTGGTCAAGGACGGTCACTACCGGAGCGAGCGGCTGATCCGCCACTGGGTGCGGCACCTGGCGCTGCAGCTTGCCGGCGGGCCGCTGACGACGCTGGTCCTGAGCAAGGTCGGCGATGTCGAGTTGGCCGCTGTCGAAGCTGCTCAGGCCGCGGCGCATCTGAGCGTCCTGCTGGCGGCATGGCACCGCGGCATGCGTGAGCCCTTGCCGCTGGCGGCGCGCAGTGCTTTCGATTTCCTGAAAGGCGGTAGCGATGCCGCCGGCAAGACCTACGCCGGCGCTTTCCGGCCAGCGGGCGAAGTCGAGTCCGACCCTTATCTGCGGCGTGCTTATCCAGACTTTGCGGCGCTGACTGCCAGCGGCGAGTTTTTTGTCCTCGCCGAGCTTCTCTTGCGGCCGCTGCTCGAGGCGATTCCCGCCAAGGCCAAAAGCGAGGCTGCGAATAGTGAGCGGGCTGCCAAAGCCGACAAGACGGCGGGAGCAACGGCATGAGTCAGACCGCGTGTACGGGCGCCGCCGCCACTACCACCGCCACTACCACCGCCACCGCCACCGCCACCGCCACCGCCACCGCTGCCGGCAATGGCGAGACCACTACCACCAACGCGGCCACAGCACTGGACACCCTGCGTTTTCCGCTGCGCGGCAGTCGCCTGATCGAGGCCAGTGCCGGCACCGGAAAGACCTTCACCATCGCCGCGCTCTATGTTCGCCTGGTGTTGGGCCATGGCGGCGAGAACGCCTTCGAACGGGCGCTGACGCCCGGCGAAATACTCGTCGTCACGTTCACCGAGGCGGCGACGCAGGAGCTGCGCGACCGTATCCGCCACCGTCTGGCCGAAACGGCCGCTTGTTTTCGTATCGAGCCGGGCAGCGTCAGCAGTCCGGCCGCGGGCCAGGATCTGTTGCACGAGCTGCGCACGGAATACCCGCCGGAACAATGGCCCGCCTGCGCCCGCAAATTGCAACTGGCCGCCGAAGCGATGGACGAAGCGGCGGTTTCGACGATACACAGCTGGTGTAATCGCATGCTGCGCGAACACGCTTTCGACAGCGACAGCCTGTTCACCCAGACCCTGGAGACCGACCAGCGCGAGCTGCTCGCCGAAGTCGTGCGCGACTATTGGCGCAGCTTCATGGTCGCGCTCGATGCCGAGGCGGTTGCCGAAGTGCGGCAATGGTGGTCTGGCCCGGAAGCTTTGCGGGCCAGTCTGCACGGCCTCGTCGAGTACGCGGACTTGCTCCCTGAACCGCCGCTGCCGCCAGCCGCTACAGTCGAGAAGGCTCTCGGCGAGAAGCGGCAGCGCCTGGCCGAGCTCAAGGCGCCCTGGGGGCAATGGGTGGAGGAGTTGCAGACGCTGCTCGACAAGGGGGTCGCCAGCAAGCATGTGGATGGGCGCAAACTGCAGGCGCGCTACTACAAGCCGTGGCTGCAGACGCTGGGCGAGTGGCGCGACGAGCCGTCGCTGGTATGGCCCGATCTGAAGACCGGCTGGACTCGCCTGACTCCGGCTGGCATGGCCGAAGCCTGGAAGGCTGGTGCAGCGCCGCAACACCCGGCTCTCGAGGCCATCGCGGTGCTCGCTGCCGAGCTCTCGGCACTCCCCAGTGCGCGCGAAGAGCTACTCTGCCATGCGGCGCGTTGGGTCGCCGAACGTTTTTCGGTCGAGCAGGCGCGGCGCGCGCAGATGGGCTTCAACGACCTCCTGACCCGCCTCGACGCCGCTTTGCACGGTGCCAATGCGGCGCGCCTCGCGGAGATCATCCGTCGCCAGTTCCCGGCCGCGCTGATCGACGAGTTCCAGGACACCGACCCGGTGCAGTACCGTATTTTCGACGCCGTCTATCGCGTCGCGCAGAACGCTCCGGACACCGTGCTGGTCCTCATCGGCGACCCCAAGCAGGCGATCTATGCCTTCCGCGGTGCCGACATCCACACCTATCTGGCCGCCCGACGCGCCTGTGCCGACCGGCTGCACACGCTGCAGAAGAACTTCCGCTCGACCGGGCCCCTGCTTGCCGCGACCAATCACTGCTTTGCGGTCGCTGAAGCAGGCGCGGCGGGAAGCGGGGCTTTCCTGTTCCGCCGCGACGACGACAATCCGGTGCCTTTCGTCGCCGCCGAGGCCAACGGCCGCCAGGATGAATGGCAGCTGGCCGGCCAGCCGCTGCCGGCGCTGATCGCCTGGTGCTTGCCAGCGAAGGCGGACGGCAAGCCCTTGAGCAAGACCGACTATCTCGAGCAAATGGCGGCCGCCTGCGCCAGCGAGATGGTGACCCTGCTCAATCTCGGCCAGGCCGGGCGGGCGGGTTTTGTCAGCGAACTGGGAGCGAAATGGCTGCGCCCGGCGGACATGGCGGTGTTGGTCAACAACCGCAGCGAAGCCGATGCCATGCGTGGCGCGCTGGCGCAGCGTGGCGTGCGCAGCGTCTATCTGTCGGACAAGGATTCGGTATTCGAGAGCGCCGAAGCGGTCGAGTTGCTGCACTGGCTCGCCGCCTGCGCCGAGCCCGATGATGTGCGTCTGCTACGTGCCGCGCTGGCCACGGCGACGCTCGACCTGAGCTGGCAGGAACTCGATTGCCTGAACCATGACGAGCTCGCCTGGGAGGCGCGTGTCCTGCAGTTTCGCGCCTACCGCGACTGCTGGCGTCGCCAGGGCGTGCTGCCGATGCTGCGCCGGCTGCTCAACGATTTCCATCTGCCGGCGCGGCTGCTTGGCCAGGGCAGGGCGAGCGATGACGGCTCGCGAGGATCGAGCGAGGCCAATAAGGCCATCAACGCCAACAACGGCGAGCGCACCCTGACCAATGTGCTGCATCTCGCGGAATTGCTGCAACAGGCGAGCACGCTGCTCGACGGCGAGCACGCGCTGATCCGCTATCTGGCCGAGCAACAGCAGGACGCCGCGAGCGCTGGCGGCGATGCCCGGCAGCTGCGCCTGGAAAGTGATGCCGACCTGGTGCAGGTGGTGACTGTGCACAAGTCCAAGGGACTGGAGTATCCACTGGTTTTCCTGCCCTTTGCCTGCAACTATCGGCTCACCAAAGGCGGCGATCTGCCGCTGAAATGGCACGACGAAGACGGCTGCCTGCGTCTCTCGCTGGCCGCTGATGCGGACATCGTCGAGCGCGCGGACGGCGAGCGCCTTGGCGAAGATCTGCGCAAGCTCTATGTCGCGCTGACGCGCGCCCGTTACGCGACCTGGGTCGGGGTCGCGCCTTTGAAGGAGCTGGAGCGCAGCGCCCTGGCCTATCTCCTCGGCGGCGGGCAGGCGATCGCCGCCAGCGCCTTGCCGCAGGCGCTGCAGGACTGGGGCGATGGCTGTCCGGATATCCTCGTCGAACCGGCGCCGGAGCCCGGCAATGAACGCTTCGAGCTGAACGGAGTGACCCCGTTTGTGGGTGCGGCAAGACAGTCGCAGCGCGTCGCGGGTGAGCACTGGTGGATCGCCAGTTATTCGGCGCTGAAAACCGAGGGCGAGAGCGGCGCTGCGCCAGCCGCGGCCGCGCCCGCGGCCGAGACAGCCAGCGAAGCGGTTTTTCAGGAGGCCATGGTGGCACAGGTGGCACAGCTGCCTCTGCTGGCTTTGGCGACGCAGGCTGGCCTGCCGGAATCCGGGCTGTCGCCGCTGTCTGGCGCCCGGACAGCGCTTCCTGCGCTGGCCGTCGCCAGCGGCCTCGGCTCGCTGCACGGCTTCCCGCGCGGCGCCGAGGCGGGCACTTTTCTGCACGATCTGCTTGAAGCAGTGGCCAGGCAGGGCTTCGCTACGGGCGCCGGCGATCAGGCGCTGCAGCGCGACATGATCGCGCGCCGCTGCCAGGCCCGCGGCTGGGTGCACTGGATCGAGCCGCTGACGGCCTGGTTACAGTACTTCCTGAGCACGCCGCTGCGGCTGAACGCCATGCCTGGCACGCCGGAAACCTCGATCCGTTTGTCCGAACTCAATGCGGCCATGGCCGAGATGGAGTTCTGGCTGGCCGTGCACAGCGTTCCCACTACCCGCATCGACGCGCTGGTCTGCGCGCACACGCTCGCTGGCGCGGCACGCCCGGCATTGCTGCCGGCGCAGTTGAACGGCATGCTCAAGGGCTTCATGGATCTCGTTTTCGAACATCAGGGCCGCTATTACGTTGCCGACTACAAGTCGAACTGGCTGGGGCCCGACGATGCCGCCTACACGCCGGTGGCGATGCGCGCCGCGATTCTGCACGCGCGCTACGAGTTGCAGTACGTCCTCTACCTGCTCGCCCTGCATCGCCTGCTCAAGTCGCGCCTGCCCGATTACGCCTACGACCGCCACGTCGGCGGGGCGGTCTACATTTTCCTGCGCGGGGTGTACGCGCCCAGTCAGGGTTTGCACGTCGAGCGACCGCCGCGGGCATTGATCGAAGCGCTCGATGCCTTGTTTGCGCGTCGAGGCGCCAGGACAAGAATGGCCGGAGAGCGGCCATGAATGCACGCAGCTTCGACGCCCGCGAGCCAATGCAGGCGCTGTTGGCGAGCTGGGCAGCGCGGCAATGGCTGCGCCCGCTCGATACCGCCTTTGCCGATTTCCTGTGGCGTGAAGTGCCCGACGCGCCGCCGTTCCTGATCCTCGCCGCTGCCCTGGCCAGCCATCAGCTTGGGCGTGGCCATGCCTGCCTCGATCTCGAAGCGACGCTGCAAGCACCGGCTTTCGCCTTGTCGCTGCCACCCGAAGGGGACAGTGCAGGAAGCAGCCCGGTCGAGGCACTCGAGCCGCCACCGCTGCCCGCCGAAGTCTTCGCCGGCTTGAGCCTCAGCCAGTGGCAGCAAGCGCTTGCGCAGCCGCTGCTGGTCGGTGCGGGCGCCGGCAATACGCCGCTGCTGCGTGTCGGCGGGCGCCTCTACCTGCGCCGCTACTGGCAGTACGAGCAGGACGTGCGCGGCGCGCTCGAGCGCCGCACGGCAATGTCGAGCAGTTTGCAGGCAGCGCTGCCGATTGCCGCGCTGCGCCAGACGCTCGACCTGCTCTTTGCGCCGGCTGCGGGCGTGGGTGTGACTGCGGCTGCGGCTGCGGCTGACGCCACTGACTGGCAGAAGATCGCCTGCGCGCTCGCTGCGCGCAGTGGCTTCAGCATCATCACCGGTGGCCCGGGTACCGGAAAGACGACGACCGTGGTCAGCTTGCTGGCGCTGCTGCAGGCGGTGGCCCTGAAATCGGCACCGGGCACGCAATCACCCGAGCAGCCGCCGCGACCCTTGCGCATCCGCCTGGCGGCGCCGACCGGCAAGGCTGCGGCCCGCCTCAACGAGTCGATCGCCAACGCCGTTGCCCGCCTGCCGCTGGCCGCGCTGGCGCACGGCGAAGCGGTGCGCGCGGCAATCCCGGTGACCGTGAGCACCCTGCATCGCCTGCTCGGCAGCCGGCCCGACAGCCGCCGCTTTCGCCACCATGCCGGCAATCCGCTGGCGCTCGACGTGCTGGTGATCGACGAAGCGTCGATGGTCGACCTGGAAATGATGGCCGCCGTACTCGCCGCCCTGCCGCCTTCGGCGCGCTTGATCCTGCTCGGCGACAAGGACCAACTGGCCTCGGTCGAGGCCGGGGCGGTGCTCGGCGAGCTGTGCCAGCGTGCTCGCGACGGCCACTACACGCCGGCCACCCGCGACTGGCTGGAGCAGGCGAGCGGCGAGCGCGTGGCGCCGGAGCTGCTTGATGTTGCGGGCCGTGTCCTCGATCAGGCGGTGGTGATGCTGCGCCACAGCCACCGCTTTTCTGCGCGCAGCGGCATCGGGCAACTGGCCGAGGCGGTCAATGCCGGCGATACCGTCAGGGTCGGCCGGCTCTGGCAGCAGGCCCATGCCGATCTCGCCCTGTTGCCGCTTGGCGGCCGCGACGATGACGACGAGGCTGGCTTCAGCGCCTTGATCGTCGATGGCGGCCCGGCGAGGGCAGCAACAGCAAACACCGTCGACGCCGACCGCGACCCAACCGCCGTGGCCTCGCCGCCGCAGCGCAATGGCTATCGCCACTACCTCGAAACCCTGCGCGAGCAGCAGCCCGCGCCCGCTGCCAGCCAGGAAGCGTTTGACGACTGGGCGCGTGCAGTGTTGCGCGCACACGGCCAGTTCCAGGTGCTGTGCGCGCTGCGGCGCGGGCCCTGGGGCGTCGCCGGGCTCAACCAGCGTATCGCGCGCGTATTACACGAGGCCGGTCTGATTCCGGCCAGCGACGGCTGGTACCCTGGTCGCCCGGTGCTGATCACGCACAACGACTACGGCCTGGGACTGATGAACGGCGACATCGGCATCACCCTGGCGCTGCCCGGCGCGAGCGATGATGAGTGGATTCTGCGCGTCGCCTTTCCTGCCGGCGACGCCAGCCAGGGCATCAAATGGATCCTGCCGAGCCGACTGCAGGCCGTGGAAACAGCGTACGCGCTCACCGTTCACAAGGCGCAGGGCTCGGAATTCACCCACGCCGCGCTGCTCCTGCCCGAAACGCTGAGTCCGATCCTGACCCGTGAGCTGCTGTACACCGGCATCACCCGCGCCCGCGCTTTCCTGACCGTGGCCATGCCGGGAACCGTGAGGCTCCTGGAAGAAGCGGCGCAAAGGCAGGTGCTGCGTGCGAGCGGCTTGTTGGCGGAGGATGGTGAAAGCGGGGATTGAAATCGGGGCGGATCACGGTTTCCTGCTCACAGCTCACGGACCCAGTTCTCGACCTGAAGCCCCTGCACGTGCTCGAACTCGCGACTGTTGTTACTGACCAGGATCAGGGCGTCGGCCGCTGCATGGGCGGCGATCCACAGGTCGTTGTTGCCGAGGGACGTCCCTGCCGCGGTCAGGGCGGCACGTATGCGTCCATAGTGACGGCCCGCCGATTCGGGCAGGTCCAGGACCGGTATCAGCTCGACCAGCCGCGCCAAATTCCCAATGGCCTGCGCACGTGCCTGACTGCGCTCGGCCCCGAACACCAACTCGCCCAAGGTCACGACCGACATGGCCACCGAGCCGGGTGTCAAGTTCCGCAAGCGTTGGGCCACTTCCGGCGGCCGAGCTTTAGCCGTGTAAATACAGATGTCCGTATCGAGCAGATAACGGGTGGTCATGCCAGGGGCTCCCGATCCTGAGGCGGCGAGTCGTCGCGGCCTGCGGCGAAGAAGTCGTCCGGCATGGTGGCCAGCAGATCGAAAGCCTCGGACAGGTTCTGACGTGGCTTGCGCAGGATGACCTCGTCGCCGCGGCGGAGGATCTCCACCTCGTCCACATCGAACTGGAAAGACTTCGGAAGCCGTACGGCCTGGGAGTTGCCATTCTTGAAGATCTTGGCGGTTGCTGAGGTAGTCATGGGTGATCTCTCATGTTTGTACATCCGCCTAGTCTATATTCGTGTGGCGATGCGCGCAACGCTCGCTCGTGGCTCGGTAACGGTCATGACAATCGAGACACCCCAGATCATGAAAGTCATGACCGTCTCCCCCTCTTCCCCGACCCTTCTCCCGCGAGGGGAGAAGGGAGGTTGGTGAGTCGCTTGCGCGACTTTCACATTGAGGTGCGCGCGGCGACGCGGTGGAAACTACGCCGCTCAACGGCAAGTCGGCCGACGCCGAAGCGACGGCAGAACGGTCGGCGCGCGTGTGGACGAGAATGCCGCCACGCAAGCAGTCGCCAGGAATCGTGTAACAAACTGTTCCACGTGTCCAACCAAGCACCTGCTCGCGCGTTAAGCTCCCATCCGTGCCCATTCGCCGTTCTCCACGCAGCGCTTTTCGAGACCGAAGCCATGTTCTTGTCGCTTGCCCCGTCGTGTCACCGCCTATCTGCGGCCCTGCGCCGAGCGCTTCTCCTGCCTCTCCTGCTCTTCGCGCTGCTGTTGGCGGCGCCGGCGGCGGCCGACCCGACAGGCCGCGTCGGGCGTATCGCCTGGTTGTCGGGCTCGGTTCACCTGCATCGTGCGGACAGTGGCGAATCGACCAATGCCCTGCTCAACTGGCCGATTACCAGTGGCGATATCCTGTCGACCGCGGCTGGTGCACGCAGCGAAGTGCAGCTCGGGTCGACCTCGGTGCAGTTTGATTCGAGCAGCATCCTGGAGTTTGTCACGGTCGATGATCAGCGCGTTCGCCTGCGCTTGCTTGCAGGTAGCGTGATCATTCGCCTCCGCTCACCGGAAGCGGCCGCCGAATTCGAGCTCAGCAGTCGCGATGGCAGCTTCAGCTTTCCCGAGGCGGGCAGCTACCGTTTCGATACCGAGCCTGCCGCCACCGTGGCCACGGTTCATGACGGCAGCCTGCGCTTCGCAGCCAGCGACGGCGCGCTCGATCTGCGCGCCGGCCAGCGTGCGCAACTCTGGGACGATGGCGGGATCCGCTACCAGGTGTCAGCGCCCGTGGAGGACGCGTTTGTCCTGTGGAGTGCCGGGCGAGAGCAGGGGCCTGCCAGTGCCGCGTACGGTCGCTACGTGTCTCCTGAAATGACCGGCGCAGCCGACCTTGACGCACACGGGCGCTGGTACGACAGCCCGGAGTACGGTGCGGTCTGGTTCCCGCAAGCGGTTGCTGCCGATTGGGCGCCTTATCGGCACGGTCGCTGGATGTGGGTCGCCCCCTGGGGCTGGACCTGGGTCGGCGACGAGCCCTGGGGCTTTGCGCCCTTCCACTACGGCCGCTGGGTGATCCACAGAGGGGCCTGGGGGTGGGTGCCCGGCAAGCGTGTGGCGCGACCGGTGTACGCACCGGCGCTGGTCGCCTGGGTCGGCTCGCCGGGCGCCAGTGTCTCGGTACAGGTCGGCGCGCGCCCCGCAGTCGGTTGGTTTCCCCTCGCGCCACGCGAAGTCTATGTGCCGCCCTACCGGTCCAGCGCAAAACATGTCCGTGCGGTCAACGTCACCCATGTCACCCAGATCAACAACATCACGACGATCACCAACAATCCGCAGGCGGCGGTCGAGCGCATGCCCTACGCGCATCGGCAAATGCCGCGCGCGGTGACCATGGTGCCGGCCGATGTCGTCGCCCAGCAGCGGCCGATCGATCGCGGCGCGATGCTGCCGCGCGACGGCAAGTTGCTTGGCGCTCGGTCGGTGCAGGTGCAGGCGCCGGTTGCCGTACCGCCGGTAGAAGCCGGGCGCGGCGGCGAAGGGCGTCGACCGATGGCGCAGGATGGCCGTGAGCGCGGGCCGGTTGCGGAAAGGAGGGAGCCGTCAACGGGCGGCCTTCCCAGACAGGCACAGCCACAGCCACAGCCACAGCCACAGCCACAGCCACAGCAGCGTCCGGCGGCCAGGCCGAACGACGTGGCGATCGGTCAGCGGCCGTCCGCGCCAGCAACGGCTGCCGCGCCCGCAATAGCACCTGCAGCCACAGCCGCAGCCGCGCCTGCAGCCGCAGCCGCGCCTGCAGCCGCTCCACCACGGCAGCTGGGAGCGCTGCCGGCGGCCGGATCGCTTTCGTCACTGCCTGCTGCCGGGCAGCGGCCCGATGCAGGGCAGGCGTCGGAGCGGGCGCGGCCTGAGCGGGAATCTGGTCGCGTTCCGCTCAGTGAGCCTTTGGCTGGGCGTGGCGAGCCGCCGCGGCTGAGCCCATTGCCTGGCGTAGCCTCGCCAATCGATCGCGGGTCACCGGCAGTACCGCTGGCGCCACCAGCCGTGTCGATGCCGCCCTCATCTCAGGGCGCGGCGAGCACAGCTGCTCCAGCGGAACGCCCTGATCGCTTGCCAGCGGCAACTGCTGGTCGCCGACCGCAGAGCGCGGAGCGACCGGTCACGGCTGTAGAGCGCTCGGTAAGCGGTGCCGCTTCGGGAAGACCTGAAGAACAGGCCAAGCCTCCCGCTCCGCCTGTAGCGGCGCCACCGCTATCGCCGACGCTTCCGAGATTTCCCGAGCGGCCCACTGTAGCCGCACCTGCCCCGGCGCAAGCGCCACGGTCGGCACCAGCGCAGGCTCCAGTGCAAGCGCGAGTGCAACCGCAACCGCAACCGCAACCGCAACCGCAAGTGCAAGTGCAAGTGCAACCGCGAGTGCAAGTGCAACCGCAAGTGCAAGCGTCACGGCCACCGCAAGCGCCCGGCCTGGAAAGGTCTGCTAGCCGTGTCGAGCCGCGTCGAGCCGATGATGTTGCGCGTCGCGGCGAGNCCGCAACCGCAACCGCAAGTGCAAGTGCAACCGCGAGTGCAAGTGCAACCGCAAGTGCAAGCGTCACGGCCACCGCAAGCGCCCGGCCTGGAAAGGTCTGCTAGCCGTGTCGAGCCGCGTCGAGCCGATGATGTTGCGCGTCGCGGCGAGGCGTTCGCTCGGCAACAGAAGCCAGAAGCGTCAGTCGATGCGCGGCCCGCAGCGATGCCACAGCGCTCAGTGGCACCCTCCGGCGATGCCAAGTCGTCGTCGCCGCCGTCGCCCGATGGGCGTCAGTCGCGCCCTGAACGCTCGCGCGAGGCGGGTGGGCAGCAGCGCGAGGGGCGCGGCGGTGGCGGTGGACGGGGCGAGCAGTTGCCGCGTGGGGCGGACGGATGAGGGTCAGCGCAGAAAGCGGGGAAGCCGTGACCGTCTCGAACGGCACAGCCAGGAGCGCTCCACCCAGCGGTACAAGCTTTCAAGGGTCGGCTGCATGACGTACGCATCGTTGTTTTCGTGCACACGCCAGGCAGGCGATTGAAGGCCAATCCTTCCTTCGCTAGGATGCTATCAATGATTACAGATAGGGAGATGGGCGTGGCTAGCAATCTGGTAGTTCGTAATGTCGACGACGACATTGCCTTGGCCCTGAAGCAAATGGCGGTCGCGCACGGAAGAAGCGCGGAAGCGGAACATCGCGAGATTCTGAGAGCAGCCCTGCAGCGACCAAAGCGACGTTCCGTTGCCGAGGTGCTGGCGAGCATGCCGAACGTCAGTCAGGATGCAGACTTCAATTTCCGCAGCGGCTAGGAAGCCGCGTGTACCTCGTCGATACCAATGTGATTAGCGAGGCGCGCAAGGGAAAGAGGGCCAACCGTGGCGTGCAGAACTTCTTCCAGGCATCCGACGCCACAGAACTCTACGTCGCGGTGCAGACAATCGGCGAGATTCGGCGGGGCCTGGAGAACATACGGCAGCGTGGCGACCTGCCCCAAGCAAAGCGGCTCGAGAGCTGGTTGGATCTTCTCGTCACGGATTACGCGGACAGGATATTGAGTTTTGATGAAGCCTGTGCGCAGGTGTGGGGACGACTGATGTCGCCCCATCATGAACATCCGATTGATAAACAGATTGCAGCGATCGCATTGATAAACGGCCTGACGGTGGCGACCCGCAAGGTCGATGATTTCAGAGGCACCGGGGTGACGCTCTTGAATCCATTTCTTGAGGGGTGATGGCCTATCGGAGCCTCGATCTTCGCGGGCGCGAGAGACATATGAGGTGACGAGGGGGGACGGAGGCGCTGCTGTGTTTTTGGATGAATCGCCGCGATCTGTTATCGTCGCAGCGATGCACACAATCATCTCCGTATGCGAACTTTCCAAGACCTACGAGTCACGCTTCCAGGCGCTCAAAGGCATCAATCTGGATATTCGTCGTGGCGAAATCTTCGCCTTGCTGGGCCCCAATGGCGCCGGGAAAACGACGCTGATCAGCATCATCTGCGGGATCGTCAATGCCAGCGAGGGCAGCGTTCGCGTGGATGGCCACGACATCGTCGCCGACTACCGTGCCGCCCGGGCCATGATCGGCCTGGTGCCGCAGGAGCTGACCACCGATGCCTTCGAGTCGGTGTGGGCGACGGTGTCGTTCAGCCGCGGCCTGTTCGGCAAGCCGGCAAATCCCGACTACATCGAAAAAGTGCTGCGCGATCTCTCGCTATGGGACAAGAAAGACAACAAGATCATCACCCTTTCGGGGGGCATGAAGCGTCGCCTGCTGATCGCCAAGGCGCTGTCGCACGAGCCGCAGATTCTCTTTCTGGACGAACCGACGGCGGGCGTGGACGTCAACCTGCGGCGCGACATGTGGCAACTGGTGCGCTCGCTGCAGGCCACCGGGGTGACCATCATCCTGACCACCCATTACATCGACGAGGCCGAAGAAATGGCCGACCGCATCGGGGTGATCAGCAAGGGCGAGATCATTCTCGTCGACGACAAGGCGGAGCTGATGCGCAAGCTGGGCAAGAAGCAGATGACGCTGCAGCTGCAGACCCCCCTGGAGCACATCCCGCCCGCGCTGGCCGGCTACCAGCTGGAACTGGCGAGTGATGGCAACGAGCTGATCTACACCTTCGACGCACAAGGCGAGCGCACCGGCATCGTCGCGCTGCTCAAGGATCTCAACGACGCGGCCATCGCCTTCAAGGACCTGCACACCACGCAAAGCTCGCTGGAAGATATTTTCGTCAGCCTGGTGAAGGAAGAGCAATGAACTGGCACGCCATGCGCGCGATTTACCTTTTCGAGATGGCGCGTACGCGCCGCACGCTGCTGCAGAGCGTCATCTCGCCGGTGATTTCGACTTCCCTGTACTTTGTCGTCTTCGGCGCGGCGATCGGCTCGCGCATCGACGAGATCGAAGGCATCAGCTATGGCGCTTTCATCGTGCCGGGGCTGATCATGTTGTCGCTGCTGACGCAGAGCGTTGCCAACGCTTCGTTCGGCATCTATTTCCCGAAATTCACCGGCACGATCTACGAACTGCTGTCGGCGCCAGTCTCGTATATCGAGATTGCGGCGGCCTATGTCGGCGCCGCGGCGAGCAAGTCGATCATCCTCGGCCTGATCATTCTGGCGACGGCAGGGCTGTTCGTTCCGCTCCAGGTCGCGCATCCGGTCTGGATGATGTTGTTTCTGGTGCTGACGGCGGTGACTTTCAGTCTGTTCGGTTTCATCATCGGCATCTGGGCCGACAATTTCGAGAAACTGCAACTGGTGCCGCTGCTGATCATTACACCGCTGACTTTCCTCGGCGGCAGCTTTTACTCGATCAACATGCTGCCGCCGATCTGGCAGACGATCACCCTGTTCAACCCGGTGGTCTATCTGGTGAGCGGTTTCCGCTGGAGTTTCTATGACGTCGCCGACGTCGGTGTCGGCATCAGCCTGGCCATGACGCTACTGTTCCTGGCGGTGTTTCTGGCTGTCGTGGCGTGGATCTTCAAGACCGGGTATCGGCTGAAGACCTAGGCCGCTGGCGGTTGCTTCCGGGCGACTGATTGCTTTGTCACGCAAGCTGGTGTTCGGCGTGCTTGACCGGTGGCAGAATGCGCTTCCGAGCGTTAGCTCTTCAGAAAAACAAGAGCCTCGCGTGCGGTCAGGATGTGCGTCCGCTGATGGCGTAAGAGGGCGAGCAGGTCGCGCTTGTCACCGGTGACCAGAACGTCGGCTTGTCCTGCCTGGGCCATCGCCAACAGAAAATTGTCGTAGGGGTCTGGTGAAATGTCTATGGTCGGCAGGTTCTCGATGGTCGCTGCCAAGCGGCGAAGATCCTTGACCAGGCGGCCTGCCTCGGCAGGGTGAATTCGGAAGCGGATTCCGTCGCGCCGCGTGACGCGGCGGATTTCTTCGATTTGCAGTTCTGAGGTGATTAGGGTGAACTGGCCGTCCCGCCATGCCTTATACATCTGATCGGGTGGCGTACCGCGCGTGATCAGTGCTGCGATAAGAATGTTGGTGTCGAGAATCAAGCGCATTCCAACTACGAATCCTTCACTGGGGTCGGCCACATTTCTTGGCGTACCGTGGCGCAGGCCTCGTCAATCGCTGCTTGCAGGTCGTCAGGGTCGATATCTGCGTTGCGAGCTTTCATGCCTTGCACCGCCTGGTCGAACATTCGCCAGCGCACGGCGTCCTCGATGAACTTGGAAAGGTCGCCCTTGCGCATTCCCTGAGCACCGAGGAAAGCCCGCAAGGCGAGGTCCGTTTCTCGCGAGAAGGTAACGGTTAGCCGAGTAGTGTCTTCGTTGGCCATTGGCTCTCATCCGTGTATAAGCATCTATCCGCTTAAGAGGATAGCACCCTGTCTGGCTATCGGGAAGCCTCTGCCTCGGTCGCTCCACTCCGAAAGGCTCGCCTGTTGCGTGTAACGGTGGACAGGGAGGTCGCGCCAAGGACTGCCGCGGATCAATGCTCTATTCACTGCGCAGCGCTCTTGCCTCTGCTGATGCCTGTTGTGGCGGGAACGATGACCGTTACGCGGCCTTGTGCCTGCCTGGCTTCATTGGCTGCCGGCAGGAGCTGCATCAGCGCTTCACGTCGAGCCGCCTTGTCGAGCGCTGCC
>QPGA01000027.1:42011-56726 GCA_003332265.1 Candidatus Accumulibacter meliphilus | reverse complement strand
TCCGATCTGGAATAAATCGAGTAGCAATCCTCGATGGCACGCCCCGATTGACGACAGCCACCGCCAACCGCCTGCCCCTCGGCGGTGAGTCGGGCGGCCTTGGCGACGGGTTCTTCGAGGCCAAGTTTCTCCTTGATCAAATCACAACCGCTGCTGCCGAAGAGCAGCGTGCCGACGAGCAGGAGGAGACGCAGCGGGCTACGCGGCTGATCGAACACGAACCCCCCTGAATGATGGCTTGGTAATGGCAATGGCTCATTTTACCCATAAACACCGGCCACGCGCTTTGCTCAGGGAATGAGACGAGCGAGCATCCGGGTGCGCCTCTTGTGTTTGAGCTCTTTGGCCAGGCGGGCGATCAAGGCTAGTTGTTGCGGACCGAGTTCATCTGCGAAGGGGTTGATCAGCGCTCGCAGAGCTTCCATCTTCTGCGCGTCCCGCCGCAGGCGGAGCTGGCGGTAGATCGCCGCCAGCTGGCTGGCCGCGGGCAGGGCCGCCTCGGCAGTCACCCCGGGACAGCTCAGTGCGCGCAGGTAGCAATTCGTTGCGCCAACGAGGTCGTGGTCATTGAGCATCGCCTCGCCGCGCAGACTCCACGCGCCCGCTTCGAAGGTGGGTGTCAGTCCTACCGCGATGGCTTCGCCAAAAAGTACGTTCGCTTGCTCCCAGTCGCCGAGCCTGAGCGCGGCCATGGCGCTCTGGAACTGCAGTTGGCCTGCGCCCCCTTCGGGTTCGACGCTGGCAAAGCTTTTTGGCTGGTGTATGGCGCTGACATGCGCGATGTCCAGTGCCGAAGAGGACTCCGAGTGGCAATCGCTGCGGGCAGCGATTGCCAGGCGCCGTCGGCGCCACCACCGTTGTAAGGCTACGCTGCCGAGCAGAGCCAGTGCGGCCAGGGCCAGCGCCGACCACAGTAACGGCGAGGAGATTGCCCGTCGCCATGCTGGCGGCACGGAAAAGGAAGCTGCGGCCGCTGCGCTGGAAGCCTTCAGGCCGCTGTTGCTTGCTGCCGTTGTGTTCTGGGTCGCTGCATTGCTCGTTGTCGCGGCGCTGACCGAGAGCGGCATCGTTCGTTGCGCGAAGCTCCAGCGTAAGGATGGCGGCGGCGCCTCCGGCAGCTCGAAAACCATGCATAGCTCGACACTGCGCGCGCGCATTCTGAGAAACAAGGGGCCGTTATCGCTGTTCTCACGCAGAATGGCGATTTCCCTGTCGTCGTCAAGCTTGGCGCTAAATTCGTTGCCCGCCCCGATCGGCGCCCGCAGGTAGCGGCAAGTTCCAACATTGGCGCCGACCGCCAGCAGCTCGGCGGCGATCGGCACCTCGCCCGCGCCCGCCAGCAGGCCGGCAGTCGCCAGCCGGTGTGGTCCGAAGGAGCCGTCACCCGCCACCTTGAGAGTGCCGCGCACTTCGAGGAAAGTCTTGCCGCTGCGCGGCCTTCGTTCCCGCCAGCGTCCGTCGGCCAGTTGTTGAAAAGAAGGAACGACGGTAAGCGTCGCATTGTCGATCTGCCAATCGTTCTCGGCCCCTTCCTCTGCTGCGCGTAGTTCGGCAAAGCTCAATACAAGGAGCAGTGTTGTCAGGGCATGGCGAAGGAGAGGCTTACTGTTCATGCGCATGGGGGCAATGGGCGTGCTGTCGTCGGAGTAAACAAGAGGTCAGTGATAAACGCATCCGGGAGCGACCGAATTTCGCCAGAAAGCTCGACCAGACGGGGGAACATGCGGTGCGGCGATGGCCGGCCAAGATGGGCTGCTGGTATTTTCTGGCCCGCGCACCTGCCGCAGTCTACGCGAAAGCGGCGAGCCTTGCTCGCAGAATCAGGCTGCCGATGCCGGCGAGCGGCTTGCGCCAGCGCGCGTGGCCCGGAAACGATGCTCACGGGTTATAGTGTGCGCCGCCTTGAATTCCTCTTTCCCTGACTGCCGACGGATCGAAATCATGACTGCCTACCCCGGCCCCAGCCTGCTTACTCTCGCCAGCTCCTTGCTGCTCTTCGCCTGCTCTGCCTACGTGGGTCGTTGCCGGATGAAGTTCGCTATCAAGGCGCCCGCGACCAGTGGCCACCCGCAGTTCGAGATCGCCTATCGCATTCAGATGAACACCCTGGAGAACACCGTCGCCTTCCTGCCGGTGCTGTGGGTCTTCGCGTTGAACCTGTCGTCGTTTTGGGCAACGCTGCTCGGTGGCGGCTGGCTGCTGGCCCGGGTGTGGTATGCGCTGGCCTACGCCCGCGATCCGAAGACGCGCGGCGCGGGCTTCGGGCTGTCGATGCTCTGTTTCGCGGCGCTCGGGCTGGGCGGCGCCTGGGGAGTTCTGCGCGGGCTACTCGGCTGAAACCGGAGGCTTCCCACGAGCAGCCGGCGGTCGCTCTCGCTGCGACCGGCGGCGCCACGCAGCAGCGCGCAGCAGCGCTCAGACTGCGGCCGTTGCGCGCTCTACTGCCCTTTGTGGTGCCCTACGGCCGGCAGATCGCTCTCGCCTTGCTGCTTTTGCTGCTGGCTGCCGCGGCGACGCTGAGCTTGCCTTTTGCCGTGAAATTGCTGGTCGACGGCGGCCTGGCGCTGCCGTCCGGCAGCGAGCTTGGCGAACGCCTGCTGGCCATTCGCGAACACTTTCTGTGGTTGTTCGCGGTGGCCGTGGGGCTTGGCCTCGCCACCGCCGGACGCTACTACATGGTCAGCTGGATCGGTGAGCGGGTAACCACCGACCTGCGCCAGGCGGTCTATGCGCACGTGCTGCGGCAGAGCCCGCAATTCTTCGAAACGCTGAAATCGGGCGAAGTGCTGTCGCGCCTGACCACCGACACCACGGTGATCCACAGTGCCGTCGGTTCGAGTATCAGCATGGGGCTGCGCAATATCGTGCTCTTCGCCGGCGGCTTGACGATGCTGGTCAGCACGACGCCGCGGCTGATGCTTACCGTCGCCGGCATCATTGTTCTGTTCGTGCTGCCAGCGGTGCTCATCAGCCGACGCGTGCGCAAGCTGTCGCGCGCCAGTCAGGACCGCATTGCCGACACCAGCGGCATTGCCGGGGAGATTCTCAACGCCATTTCCATTGTCCAGAGCTATACCCAGGAGGACGCCGAAGCGGCGCGCTTCTCGGCCGCCAACGAGAAGGCTTTCGCGACTTCGATCCGGCGCACCGGCACGCGCTCGGCGTTCACCGCCTTCGTCATCATCGGCGTTTTCGGCTCGCTGCTTTACGGCTTGTACGGCGGTGTGCAGGCGGTACTCGCCGGCGAGATGAGTGCCGGTCAGCTGAGCCAGACGGCGCTCTACGTGATGCTCGTCGCCGGCAGCGTGGCGGTGCTCGCCGAGGTCTGGGGGGAGTTGCTGCGCGCCTCGGGGGCGACCGAGCGGTTGATGGAATTGCTCAGCCTGCGCTCGCCGATTGCCGAACCGGCGCTACCGCTCGCCTTGCCCGCGCCAGCTGGCGGTCTGTGCGTCACTTTCGAGGAGCTGCGCTTCGCCTATCCCTCACGACCGGCGCAGCCCGTGCTGCAGGGACTCGATCTGACGATTGCGGCTGGCCAGACGGTGGCCCTGGTCGGTCCCTCGGGCGCCGGCAAGACCACGGTTTTCCAGTTGCTGCAGCGCTTTTACGATGTCAGCGAGGGCGTCATTCGCATCGACGGCATTGACCTGCGCCGCCCGCGCCTGGCCGAACTGCGGCGACGCATCGCGGTGGTGCCGCAGGAAGCGGTCATTTTCTCGGGCAGCATCGCCGACAACATCCGCTACGGTCGACCCGAGGCCAGCGACGGGGAAACCCGGGCCGCCGCGGCTGCTGCTTTCGTCGACGAATTCGTGCAACGACTGCCCGAGGGCTACGCGACTGTCGTCGGTGAGCGCGGC
Source organism: Candidatus Accumulibacter meliphilus (assembly GCA_003332265.1). Classification (GTDB taxonomy): domain Bacteria; phylum Pseudomonadota; class Gammaproteobacteria; order Burkholderiales; family Rhodocyclaceae; genus Accumulibacter; species Accumulibacter meliphilus. Next base: position 52,866 of record QPGA01000027.1, on the reverse strand, counting down.
GTTCGCCTGTCGGGCGGACAGCGGCAACGGATCGCCATCGCCCGGGCGATCCTCAAGAACGCGCCGCTGCTTTTGCTCGACGAAGCGACGAGCAGCCTCGACGCGGAAAGCGAGCGCGTCGTGCAGGCGGCGCTGGAAACGGCAATGAGCGGGCGCACGACGATCGTCATCGCCCACCGCCTGGCGACCGTGCAGCGCGCCGACCGCATCATCGTCCTCGATCACGGACAGCTGATCGACGCCGGCACGCACCTGGAACTGGTCGAGCGCGGCGGCCTCTACGCGCGCCTGGCGGCGCTGCAGTTCGCGGTCTGAGGGCTGTTCCGAGGTGTCCCCGGGGGCTGCCAGGCTGGCCACGGCTAGCGGTCATCACCGTCCCCCTCTTTTCCGGCCCTTCTTCCGCGAGGGGAGAAGGGAGTTTCGTGAGTCGCTTGCGCGACTTTCACATTAACGGTCATGACACGTGGAGACACCCCAAGTCATGAAAGTCATGACCGTTTCCCTCTTCCCCTGACCCTTCTCCCGCGAGGGGAGAAGGGAGTTTCGTGAGTCGCTTGCGCGACTTTCACATTAACCGCGGTCGATGCTGATCATGGACACCAGTTCGCGCTCGTCCAGTTCCTCTTCGATGACGCGCTGGGTTTCGTCGTTGATCACGTTGGCCGCGCGCAACTCACGCAGGCGCTGCCGTTCGGCAGCGATCGCCGCCAGGCGCAGTCGCCGGCGCAGACCGATATGCGTTGCCCGCAGCGAGGCGTGCCCGGGATCGCCTTCGTGCAGTTCGAGCTTGCCCCGGTAGCGGCCGAGCAACTGCTCGACGAATGCAATATCCTCGGCGTCGGTGAGGTCGCTGGCGACCTCACCGACGGCGGCGAGCGCCGCGCGCGCGATTTCGGCGCGTGCCTTGCGTTCCTCATTGGGGTTGTCTGCGTCGCTGTCCAGGGCGAGCTTGCGGATCAGCCAGGGCAAGGGTACGCCGTTGAACGCCAGGGTCAGGATAATGGTTGCCGCGGCGAGAAAGACCACCAGGTCGCGCTCCGGGAAAGGCGTTCCGGCGGCAACCACGGTTGGAATCGATAGTGCGGTCGCCAGAGTGATCGAGCCGCGGACAGCAGCCCAGCTGATCAGCAGCAAGCGTTTCGGGTCGGGACCCGCCTCGCCGCCGGTCCATCCCCAGCGCAGACGAAAGCGTAGGTGGGCCGATGCCCATACCCAGGCGATGCGCAGCACCATCAACAGCACCCACAGAAGCAGGGCATAGAGCATCAGATCGAGTGCTGCGAATTCCTCGACGCCGCTCAGCATGCGGCGCAACTGCAGGCCGAGGAGCACGAAAACCGTGCCATTCAGGACATACGAAAGCATTCGCCAGACCTCGCGGGCGTGCTGGCGTGCATCGGCGGTCAGCCCTTTCACTTCCTGGCCGCTGGCCCACAGCCCGGCAGCCACCACGGCCAGGATTCCGGACACGTGTAGCGCCTCGGCGGCGAGGTAGGCTCCGTAGGGAATCAACACCGTCAGCAAGGTCTGCAACACCGGGTCGCCAGCATGCAGACGAATCAGGCGCTGCCGCAATTCGCGCCCGACCCACTCGACGGCGATGCCGATGATGATGCCGCCGCCGGCCAGGTGCACGAAGTTGCCGGCCACGGCTGTCGACGAGAACAGCCCGGTCGCTGCCGCGGCGACGGCGAGTTTGAAGGCCACCAGTCCAGAGGCGTCGTTGAGCAGGCTTTCGGCGTTCACGATATGCACGATTCGCGCCGGCAAGGGCAGTAACTGGGTGGTGGCCACGGTCGCCACCGCGTCGGTGGGTGACACGATCGCCCCGAGCGTGAAGGCCACTGCCAGGGGCATTGCCGGGATCAGCCAATGCATCACGTAGCCGACCACGACGACGGTCAGAACGACCAGGCCGAGCGCCAGCAGCAGCACCGGCTTGAGCGTATGAACGAAGTCGCGACGCGGCAGAACCCAGGCGTCGGCAAAGAGAATCGGCGGGATGAACAGGAGCAGGAACAGCTCCGGGTCGACCTCGACGCTGCCGAGCCCGGGCAGGAACGAGGCGACGACGCCGACGACGACCAGCAGAATCGGCAAGGGCAGCGGCGTCCAATGGACGAGCGCGCCACCGACGGCGATGGCCAGGAGAAGGAGCAGGCTGAGTTCGATGAGGGGCATGCGCGATTCTAGCTTACCCATAGAACGAATGCGAGTATTGAATGGGGCTCAAACCGGCGCAATCTGGTAGCTTCTTTTCCGGCAATCGCCTTGGTTCCGAGCTGCCTGTCCGGCAGTGAAGGGCGTTGGTGGCGTCGAGACCGTCAGCGCCCGATATGGCGAGCCCGTTCGGAAGGCGTCACGATATCTGTCAGCCGAATCCCGAACTTGTCATTGACCACCACCACCTCGCCCTGTGCGATCAGCGTGCCATTGACGAAAACGCTCATCGGTTCGCCGGCCATGGCGTCGAGTTCGACGACCGAGCCGTGCGCCAGCTGCAGCAGGTTCTTGATGGTGATTTTGGTACGCCCGAGTTCGACCGCGATCTGGACCGGGATGTCCAGAATCATGTCCAGTTCGTTCATCAGCGAGGCTTTGTTCCCGGGTTCATCGAAACTCGGAAAAATGTTGGCCGCCTGCGCGCCAGCCGCCGGCGTGGCATCCGCCTGCGCTTGTTCGGCCATTGCTGCGGCCCAGTCGTCGTCGCTGCCGCTGTCGTCGGCAGTGCCTGCGTCCGTGCCTAGAAAGTCGAACTCGTCTGTTTCTTCCTTATCCATTGCTTTCTCCGGCAGGGGCCTCCTCGTGATCGGCGGCCATGAAACGTTCGACCTTGAGCGCGTATTGGCCATCCTGCTGCCCGTAGCGGCACTCCATTACCGGCACATCGTCGACCAGGGCGATGATCTTGTCGGGAATGTCGATGGGAATGACATCGCCGACTTTCATCTCCAGAATCTGGCGCAGGGCGACGCTTGTCGTGGCCAGCTTGGCAGTGATCTCCACCTCGGCATTCTTCAATTGCTTGCGCAACATGACGATCCAGCGTCGATCGGTTGACAGCTGGTCGCTCTGCATGGTGCTGTAAAGCAGATCGCGAATCGGTTCGAGCATCGAGTAGGGAAAGCAGATGTGCATGTCTGCACTCGAGCCACCGAACTCCAGCGAAAAGCTGGTCGAGATGACGACCTCCGCGGGAGTGGCAATATTCGCGAACTGCGAATTCATTTCCGAGCGAATGTATTGAAACTGCATGTCGTAGACCGGCTTCCAGGAGCGGGAATACTCGGTAAATACGACCGCCAACAGGCCCTGGATGATGCGTTGTTCAGTGGCTGTGAAATCACGGCCTTCAACGCGCGTATGAAAGCGGCCATCGCCGCCGAACATGTTGTCAACCACCAGAAAGACGAGGCTCGGGTCGAAAACGAACAATGCCGTGCCGCGCAAGGACTTGGCAGCGACCAGGTTGAGGTTGGTCGGGACCACCAGATTGCGGGTGAACTCGCTGTATTTCTGCACTCGTATCGAGCCCGCCGATATTTCGGCGCTGCGATGCATGTAGTTGAAGAGCCCGATGCGCAGGTAACGGGCAAAGCGTTCATTGACCAGTTCGAGCGTCGGCATCCGGCCGCGAACGATTCTTTCCTGCGTTCCGAGGTTGTAAGGGCGCGGACCGCTGCCCAGGTCGTCTGCCTCCTCCGGTTCGTCGGCTTCGCCGCTGACTCCCCTGAGAAGGGCGTCGACTTCATCCTGAGAGAGGAAATCCGCGCTCATTGCCGTTCACTGGATGATGAATGAAGTGAACAGCACTTCCTTGACTGGCCAGTCATGCTTTTTCCCCTTGCCGGCCGGATCAAGGATGTCGTTCATCTTCTCCTTGATTTCGGCGGCGAGCCGAGTCTTGCCTTCGCTGCTGATCAAGTCCGAGGCCTTCTTGCTCGACAGCAGCAGAGTCAGGTCGTTGCGCAGCTTTGGCATGTACTGTTTGAGTTGTTCGTCGACCTGCGCATCCTCGACCTCGACCGAAAGAATCAACTGCAGATACTGGTCGCCGCTTTCCGGTACGAGATTGACCGTGAACGCTTCAAGGGCGACATAGACCGGCGCTGCGTTGTGGTCTGCTTTCTTCCTCTTGGACGGCCTGGCCCTTTCCCGCGGGGCATCGGCGTACTCCTCGTCGTACTCCGCCGCCGGCTTCAAGAGGAAGTAGGCGCCGACCCCGCCGAGGCCGAGCACCAGTACCAGCATGGTAATGATGATGATCAGCAGCTTCTTCTTGCTTTTCACTGGCGCGGCACCCGCACCGTCAGCTTCGGCTCTTGCATCCTTGGCCATTCAGCAACTCTCTCCCTGGTTGGTTCGCCTGGCGGTGGTCTTCGCTGGCGACCTGCGTCACGCCGGGCGGGTGGTCGCTTCTCTAGGCGAAAATGTCGACCAGCGTGCTGCCGCGCTGTGTGACGATGCTCTGGCCCAGCAGACCGCTGCCCGAATCAGCGGCAAGTATAGCCGCATCGGCCATCGCGCGGGGTGGGCCCGACGCTTGTCCTTGGCTATCGGCGGATTGGCGGAAGGACTCGCTGCCGACGCTGACCTGTCCGAGGTCGATTCCCGCATTGGCGAACATTTCGCGCAGGCGTGGCAATGCTGCTTCGATGGCCCCGCGAACATCGGCGTTTGCCGAGACGAAGTGTGCGTTGGCGCTGTCCTTGTCGATCTTGAGGGTGATTTCGATGGCCCCCAATTGCGGCGGATTGAGCGTCAGTTGCGCAAGCTGCTTGTCGCTGGCGGCGAACCACAGCAGTTTTTGACCGAAATCAGTGGCCCAGGAGGGATCGCGGAGTGCCGTCTGCAGGCCCAGGGACGTTTCCGGGACGATGCCTGCGCTGGCATTGGGCGTCTGACTCGCTGGCGCGAGAGTGGCCAGCGTGCTGGCCGGCAACGCTTGTTGCTCCGGGCGCTTCATTTGGCTTTGCCCCCAGGCCGATGCGAGCAGGTCGGCAACGGCAAATTTTGCCGCTTTGCCTTCGCCGATCAAGGCCATCGACGCCGTTGATGCCGCCGACGCCCCTTTCTCGTCGCTGCCGGGGTAGGACCCTTGCGCGTTCTTACTGCTTGCCGATGCTGTTGCCGCCGAGGCGAGCAGCGGCGAGACAGACGTTGGCCAGGAGACGCTCAGCGGAGCGAACTCGGCGATCGCGGCGCTGTCGCCGCGGCCTGCAGGATTGACAGCCTGCAGGGGGGGCAGCTGATTCAACTGGTTCAGCCCGAGCATGGCCAGAAACTCGCCGCCTGCGCAAGCAGGTGCTGCTTCGGGAAGGGCCGCCAGGTCGTCAGTTGCGGCTCCGCTGCCGCTTCCGGAAGGGAGCGGCGTGGCGCTGACTGGCTGAGCCAGCAGAACGCTTGCAAAGTCGAGCCCGATGCTCGAATCATCAACCGCCAGCGGATCGCTGGCGGCAGCTGCGGCGGATGCTCCCGGGACGGCTGTCTGGGCGAAGCTGGCAACGATTGTAATGCTCATGGACGATCCTCTTTGGCAAGTGCTGCTGATAGCCAAGCAACTATCGTTCCATGCAGCGTTCGCGAGTCTATTCGTCGTCGTCTTTGTCGTGTTTCCGGCGAGCGGCCAATTCGTCCTGTGCCTTTTGCTCCTGACGTCCTTCGAGCTTTGCTTCGCTGCTGCGATGGCGCTCAAAGAGGGCATCAAAGGCTTGCAGCCGCTTGCGCTGCTGTCGCCATTCTGCCTGGCCGCTGGCCGTCTGCGATTGCTGTTGGCGGACAGCCTGCAACTGCTGGTTGATGGCTTCGTCGAGACGCTGCAGGAATTCCTGATAGTTACGCCATTCAGGCTGTCGCAGCCCGCCTTGCATGGCCTTGCGAAAGCGCTCGCTGTAGTCGTCGCGATACTCTTCGAGCATGCGAAGTTTGCTCTGCGCGTCACGTTCCGAGGCAATCAGGCGTGCCAGACGTTGCGTCGCTTCGTCGCTACGGTTCTGCATGAGGTCCAGGACCGTTTGCAGGGAGAAGGGTTTCGGCACGTTGAACTCGATGACGTCGGTGAAGTCGGCGGGCTTGGCTGACTAATTCATGGCCGCGTTGGGGCTTCGAAGGTTGGAAGCAGGGCCGCCTGGCCTGGATCAGGGGTTGGCAGCAAACAGCGCCTGTAGTTGCGCGATGCTGGTGTCGAAATCGGCGCGCTGGGCGAGATTCTGCTGCAGCAATACTTCGAATTTCGGATAGATGGCGATGGCCTGGTCGAGTTGCAGATCCGAACCTGCCGCGTAGGCGCCGACGCTGAGCAGGTCGCGGGAACGTTGGTAGCGTGCGAAGAGTCCCTTGAAACGGCGAACGTTGTCGAGGTGCGCCGGGCTGACCAGATTGACCATCGCGCGCGAGATCGATTGTTCGATATCGATTGCCGGGTAGTGCCCGGCGTCGGCCAGCGTCCTTGACAGGACGATGTGGCCGTCCAGGATCGCGCGCGCCGAATCAGCGATCGGATCCTGCTGGTCGTCGCCTTCCGCGAGCACGGTGTAAAAGCCGGTGATCGAGCCGCCGCCGTCGGCGCCGTTGCCGGCGCGCTCGACCAGTTGTGGCAGGCGAGCGAAAACCGACGGTGGGTAGCCGCGGGTGACCGGTGGCTCGCCGATGGCCAGGGCAATCTCACGTTGGGCCATGGCGTAGCGCGTCAGTGAGTCCATGATCAGCAGCACATGCCGGCCTCGATCACGGAAGTACTCGGCGATGCATGTCGCGTAGGCAGCTCCCTGCAGGCGCATCAGCGGGCTGACGTCGGCCGGCGCGGCGATGACTACCGAGCGGCGCAAGCCTTCCTCACCAAGAATCTGCTCGATGAACTCCTTGACTTCGCGACCGCGCTCGCCGATCAGCCCGACGACGATGACGTCAGCTTCGGTATAGCGGGCCATCATGCCAAGCAGTACGCTCTTGCCAACACCGGAGCCGGCGAACAGACCCATGCGTTGGCCACGGCCGACGCAGAGCAGGGCGTTGATGGCACGGACGCCGACATCGAGCGGCTGCTCGATTGCTGCTCTCGACATCGGGTTGACCGGTCGGCTCTGCAGCGGCCGTAGCGACCCGGCCTCCAGCGGGCCAAGCTTGTCGAGTGGGCGGCCAGCACCATCGAGGACGCGGCCGAGAAGTGATTCGCCAACCGGGACCAACTTTGCGCGGTCAATCGAGCGTCGCCGCGCCGGTGGTGGCTGACCGATTCGGGGTGGCTGCTTCGGCGCTTCGAGGGCCATGACGCGGGCTCCCGGGGGTAGGCCATAGACGTCTTCCGACGGCATCAGAAAAAGGCGTTCGCCGTTGAAGCCGACGACTTCTGCTTCGATCGGCGAGCCGCCCGGCGGCACGATCCGGCAGGAACTGCCGAGCGGCAGTCGCAGCCCCGAGGCCTCCATGACCAGGCCATTGATGCGCGTCAGGTGGCCGCTGGGAAGCAGCGAACTGACCTGGCCGGCTGCCTGTCCGCAGCCCTCCAGAAAGCGGCGCCAGGCAGCGAGCTGCGCATTGTCCACCAGTTCGCTCATCGCTCGTTGGCCTTTGCTTCGGGGGCCTTGCCGGCGAGCCATTCCTCGCTGATGCCGATGCCTTCAACGACCCGCCGCCAGCGCGTTTCCAGTGTCGCGTCGACTTCGCTGGCACCGACTTCGACTCGACATCCCCCCCGGGTCAGCGTGCCGTCCTCGACGATTCGCCAGTTGATGTGCGGCATTTGCTCGCCCAGATGATCGCGCACCAGCGTTGCATCGTCGGGGTGAACGAACAGCAGCGGCTGTCCGTGATGCGGGTGCAGCGTGCTGACGGCTTCTTTGACGACCGCCAACAGTAACTCCGGCTGCACGCTCAGGCTCTGCCGCAAGACCTGATTGGCGACCTCCATGGCCAGGGTCAGCAATTGATCGGCGACGCCCTGATCGATGCCGCTCATCGCCTGCTGCAGGTTGTCCATCAAGGTCGCCATGGCCTCCGCCGAGGCCTGCGCGGCAGCGCTGCCTTCCTGGTAGCCGGCGGCATAGCCTTCCGCGTGCGCGTCGTGATGCATGCGCTCGATATCGGCCGCTGTCGGCAGGACCAGGGGCGGTTCTGCCGGCTCTTGCGTGCCGCCGCTGTCCGCGGCCTCGACCGCGGCTTCCGCCGTCTGCAGGTCCGCGCCGGCGGGGTCCTGGTGCAGCGTGCCGTCGGCAGGCGGCGCCTCGGGCGGCGGCGCTGCGGGAGGTGTCGCCTTGGCTTCGCTGGCCTGCTCGTCGAACGCAGCGACCTCCCAGCGCTGGTAGGCAGTCAGTTTCTCTTTGGGGATCCAGTTGCTCATGGGCCGTGCTTACTCAGACCATTTCTTCGCCGCCGGCACCGCCAAGGACGATCTGCCCCTCGTCGGCGAGGCGGCGGACGATCTTGAGGATCTCTTTCTGCTCGCTTTCGACTTCGGAGAGGCGTACCGGTCCGCGCGAGTCGAGGTCTTCGCGCAGCATTTCCGCCGCGCGTTGCGACATGTTCTTGAAGATCTTTTCGCGCAGCGCTTCGGTGGCTCCCTTCATGGCCAGGATCAGCGATTCGGACTGAATTTCGCGCAGCAGCGACTGGATCGCTCGGTCGTCGAGATCCATCAGGTTTTCGAAGACGAACATCTCGTCGAGGATCTTCTGCGCCAGGTCAGGGTCGTATTCGCGGATCGAGTCGACCACCGAAGTTTCGTTCGCGGCACCCATGAAGTTGAGGATCTCGGCGACTGCCCGTACGCCGCCCATGGCCGATTGCTTGACACTCGCGGAACCCGAAAGCAGGCGCAGCATGACGTCGTTCAACTCTTTCAAGGCTTCGGGCTGAATGCCTTCGAGAGTCGCGATACGCAAGATCACGTCGTTGCGCAGGCGCTCGGAAAGCTGGTTCAGGATGTCGCTGGCGTGGTCATGGGCGAGGTGGACGAGAATCGTGGCGATGATCTGGGGATGTTCGTTCTTGATCAGGTCGGCGACGGTTGCCGCATCCATCCACTTCAAGCCTTCGATGCCATTGGTGTCGCCTGGCTGCAGGATCCGGGAGATCAGGTTGGACGCCTTGTCGTCGCCCAGGGCCTTGGTGAGTACCGAGCGCACATAGGAATCGGTATCGAAATTCACGGCGGCTGACTCTTCGGCGGTGGTCTGGAACTCGGCGAGCACTTCGGCGACACGCGTGCGTGGTACCGACTTCAGTGCAGCCATGGCGTGCCCCAGCTTCTGCACATCCTTTGGTCCCAGATGCTTGAGTACCTCAGCCGCGTAGTCTTCGCCAAGCGCGATCAGCAGAATGGCGCTTTTCTCGATGCCGTCTTCAGCTGGCATTGGCGCCGGTCCATTCCCTGATGATGTTCGCTACCGCGCGTGGATCCTGTTGCGCCAGCGCACGTGCCCTGGCGAGTTGCTGTTCGAGCAGCATGGCCGCTGTCGGTAGCTTCTCCTCTCCTTCACCTTCTTCGCCTTCTTCGCCGTCCTCACCAGCCAGGAGGTCGATGGTGCCACCGACGCCGCCCTCGCTCGTGGCCTCCGGTTGCAGGATGGTCTTCAACAAGGGGCGAACGACGCCGAGCAAGAGATAGGCGACGATGCCGGCAAGCGCGCCGTACTTGAGCAGTTCCTTGACCAGCGAAAGCATTTCCGGGTCTCGCCACAGCGGCAATTGGTCCTCTTTCTCGATGGCCGTAAAGGGCGCGTTGGCCACTGAAATGGTGTCGCCGCGATCCTTGTTGAAGCCCATCGCCTCCTTGACCAGATCGCTGATCTGTTTGATTTCGGCGTCCGACATGGGCTTGCTGACGCTCTTGCCGTCCTTGTCGATTTGCTGACGCTGATTGACCACCACTGCGCCGGACAGGCGCCGGATGGTTCCGACGGCGTTTTTGACGTGGCGGATGGTCTTGTCGACCTCGTAGTTGATGGTTGCGTTCTTGCTGGTGTTCAGGGGTTGCCCGATGCTGCCGATCAATGCCTGCACTCCGGCCGCATTGATCTGTCCGGGGACGGGAGGCTGGCCCGCGGCGGCGGCTCCGGCGCCTGCCACGGCAGGCTGGGTCAACGGTGCCGTCGCCGGTACCGGGGGTTGATTGCTGAGCGCACCCGGAACGCCTTGCGCGCTTGCGGTGGTGCTCGCGCTTTCGCTGCTTTGCTGGCTGCGAATGCTGATGTCCGGAGGAGTGCTGTTCGGTCGGTGCGTTTCGGCCGTTTGCTCGCTCTGCGAAAAGTCGATGTCAGCGGCGATCTGGACGCGTGCATTGTCGGGGCCGACGATCGGTGCCAGGATGTCCTCGACGCGCTTGATAATGCTCGCCTCGACTTGATGGATATAGCTCGCCTGCGTCGGGTCGAGGCCGGCTTCCAGCAGTGCGTTTTTCTTTCTCGACAGCAAGGCGCCGCTCTGGTCGAGCAGGGTGACGCTGGCGGGCAGCAACTGCGGGACGCTGGCGGCGATCAGATTCTGGATACCGGCGACCTGGGTCGGGTCGAGCGCGCGTCCCGGGTAGAGACTGAGCAGTACCGACGCCGATGGCTTCTGGTCCTCGCGCATGAAGACACTCGGCTTTGGAATCGCCAGGTGCACCCGCGCCGCCCGCACGGCGGCGATCGACTGGATGGTTCGCGACAGCTCACCTTCCAGGCCGCGCTGATAATTGACCTGTTCGGCAAACTGGCTGATGCCGAACTTCTGGCCTTCCATCAACTCGAAGCCGACGGCGCCGCCGCGCGGCAGGCCTTGCGATGCGAGGCGCAGGCGGACATCGTGCACCCGGCTCTCGGGAACCAGGATCGCGCTGCCGGTGTTGCTGAACTCGTAGGGGATGTTCATTTGCTCG
>QPGA01000027.1:3550-41990 GCA_003332265.1 Candidatus Accumulibacter meliphilus | reverse complement strand
CTCGCCGCGCGGCAGGCCTTGCGATGCGAGGCGCAGGCGGACATCGTGCACCCGGCTCTCGGGAACCAGGATCGCGCTGCCGGTGTTGCTGAACTCGTAGGGGATGTTCATTTGCTCGAGCGCAGCGATGATTGCGCCGCCATCGCGCTCGGAGATGTTGGAGAACAGCACTCTGAATTCGTTTTGCCTGAGCCAGCTGCCGGCGACGACGAGCAGGGCGAAAACCGCGGCGATGGAGACCATCAGCACCACTTTCTGCTTGTCGGTCAAACGCGCCAAGGCCTCGCGAGCGCGATCCAGCGGTTTGCCCGCGCCTGCTATCTCGGTGGTTTCGGTTCCGGCTGCGGCCATGCGCCTGATACAGTAAAAGCCTGCGTTGCCGCAGGCGAAAAGCAAAAAATGATGACAATTACTCTGCTATTGTAGCTGTTAAATGCAAGGGACTTCCCATCGGATGAAGCAAGTCGTACAAGCGCCGGGCCATGAAATCAAGGCGCAGGAACTGCAACGCGCCTTCGACGCTTTCAACCAGGTTTCGCTGGCGCTGACGCAGTCTTACCAGGGATTGCAGGGCCGTGTCGAATCCTTGACCGCTGAACTGGCGGTTGCCAACGGCGAGCTGCGCCGGCAATACGAAGAGACGGAAGCGCTTTCCGAGCGCCTGTCGCTGTTGCTCAAGGCCTTGCCGGCTGGCGTCGTGGTGCTCGACAGCGCGGCTCGTGTCAGCGAGGCCAACCCGGCGGCTAGCGAGATGTTCGCGCAGGCGATGATCGGCGAATCCTGGCCAGCGCTGGCACAGGCCAGGCTGGTCGCGACCGAGGCGCCGGACGAGTGGCAGCTTGGCGCGCGTCGCCTGGCGATTGCCGAGAGCCCACTTGATTCGGCCGGCGGGAGAATTCTCCTGATTCACGACGTGACCGCAGCGCACACCCTGAAGGCGGAACTGGAACGTAACCAGCGCCTGGTGGCCATGGGTGAGATGGCCGCTTCGCTGGCACATCAGCTGCGCACCCCGCTGGCGACCGCCTTGCTCTACAGTGCCAACCTGGCGCAGCCGGGACTTGCCGAGACTGCGCGCCTGCGTTTCGCCGACAAGACGAGCGCGCAGCTGAAACGTCTCGAGCGCCTGATCCAGGAAGTGCTGCTCTTTGCCCGCGGCGAGAGCATCGGCCGCGATTCGACGCCGGCCCGGCAACTGCTCGCCGAAGCCGCGCAGACCGTCGAACCCCTGTTCGTGGAGAAGGGAATCGCTTTCCGGATCGTTGGCGGCAGCGCCGAGACGGTCGTCACCGGTAGCCGCAAAGCCTTGGTCGGCGCGCTGGTGAATCTGCTCGAGAATGCCCTGCAGGCCTGCCTCACGGCGGGCGAAGTGAGCACAGCCGCGACGGACCGCGCCGAAGTCACGCTTGGCGCCGATCTGGTCGCTGGCCAGCTGCGCATTGCCGTGCGCGATACGGGTGCCGGGATCGCGCCCGAAATCCAGGCACGCGTCTTCGAGCCCTTCTTCACGACCAGCGGGCAGGGGACCGGGCTTGGTCTGGCCATCGCGCTGGGGGTCGTGCGTGCCCATGGCGGGGCGATGACGGTACACTCGGTGCCGGGCGAAGGCTCGGAATTCGTAATCATGCTGCCGGTCGCATTGGCGATCGAGCAAGCTTCGTAAGGATCAGGCAAGCCCATGACGCCGGCTTTGCCGATTTTGGTGGTCGAAGACGACGCTGCCCTGCGCGAAGCGGTGTGCGACACCCTCGAACTTGCCGGCCTGGCGGTCGTCTCCGCGGGCGGTGGTGACGAGGCGCTGCAGCTGCTCGCCGAGCGGACGGTTTCGCTGGTGGTCAGCGATGTGCGCATGCGGCCGATCGACGGCATCACCCTGCTAAAGGAAATACGCTATCGCCATCCCTATCTGCCGGTCGTGCTGATGACCGCGTTCGCCGACGTGGATCGCGCCGTCGAAGCCATGCGCGCGGGTGCTTGCGACTTCCTGCTGAAACCGTTCGAGCCGAAGGCCCTGCTTGACCACGTGCAGCGCTATCGTCTACCCGAAGCTCACGCTGATGAGCGAGCAATCGCCATCGATGCGGTGAGCGTCAGCCTCTTCGCGCTTGCCGGGCGGGTCGCGCAGAGTGACAGCACGGTCCTGCTGACCGGCGAAAGCGGCGTTGGCAAGGAGGTGGTGGCGCGCTTCATTCACCGGCACTCGGCGCGCAGCAAAGGTCCGTTCGTGGCCATCAACTGCGCGGCGATTCCCGACAGTCTGCTCGAGGCCACTCTTTTCGGTTACGAGAAAGGCGCCTTCAGCGGCGCACAGCACGCGCAGGCCGGCAAGTTCGAGCAGGCGCAGCACGGCAGTCTGCTGCTCGACGAGATCACCGAAATGCCGCTTGGCCTGCAAGCCAAGCTGTTGCGTGTCTTGCAGGAGCGCGAAGTGGAGCGGGTCGGCGGCAAGCAGCCGGTAGTCCTCGATATTCGGGTCATCGCCACCTCCAATCGCGATATGGCCGATGCTGTGGCGACCGGCCATTTTCGTGAAGACCTGTTCTATCGCTTGAACGTCTTTCCGCTGCTGATCCCGGCGCTGCGACAGCGCAGCGACGACATCGCGCCGCTGGCGCGCCATTTTCTTGCCGAACACGGTCTTCGTGCCGGTCGTCCGGGTCTGCGCCTGTCTGCTGCTGCCGAAGCGGCGCTGTGTCAGCACGCCTGGCCGGGCAACGTTCGTGAGTTGGAGAACGTCATGCAGCGGGCGGTCATTCTGGCTCCCGGCGACAGGGTCGAAATCGATTCCCTGCATCTGGCGGCTGCGGCACCGCTGGCTCCGCGCGCCGCGCCGCGGCCGGAAATGGTCACGCCGACAACGACCGTCGCCGCGTCTCCAGCAGCACCTCGGAAAGCCAACAAAATGAGCGAAGTAGAGCGCGAGCATATACTGGCAACTTTGGCGTCGGTCGACGGCTCGCGAACTCTCGCCGGGCAGCGCCTCGGGATGTCGGAGCGGACCCTGCGCCACAAGTTGCGACAGTATCGCCTCGACGGTTTTCTGAAGACTTGATCCTCTGATCAAACCGAGTGAAAATCAGGCATGAGTCTTGCTGCACTAAATCAGGCAGTACTTGGAGAAGAGAATGGACAGCAGGGGTATCGAGCAAATGTTGAGTGTATTGCAGGCAACGTCTGCGACCGCGGCTGGTCGTGTTGCCGAGGCGCAGAGCCCTGCAGCAGGGGCCGACTTCGCGCAGGTGTTGCAGAATTCGATCGCCCAGGTCAGTCAGACGCAGCAACAGGCGGAAGCCATGGCGGCAAATTTTGCCGCCGGCAACAGCACCGAGAACCTGCACGAAGTAATGATCGCGCTGCAAACGGCCAGCCTTTCGTTCCAGGAAATGATCCAGGTGCGCAATAAACTCGTCTCCGCCTACCAGGACGTCATGAACATGCAGGTCTAGTCGGCTCGATCGATCGGCCGCGACGCCGCTGTCGTGGCCCTGTCGAGAGCTGGCGGATTTTCGACCTTGCGACCTTGCGACCTTGTATTCCCGCGGCGCTGCACCCATAATGCCTTCCATGGTCGTAATTCCGGCAAACCGGAAGCGTTCTGGACGCGGGTTCGATTCCCGCCACCTCCACCACTGCGGGGGTGCACCGGTTTCGACAGGGTGACAGATGGCGAGCAGGCGGCCCGAGAGGCGACGGACGTAATCCGCGCAAAACCACAAACGCCAATGATGAGCGTTTCGCACTGGCCGCTTAAGGCCTGCTGAGGACGTAGCCGTCCAATAAACAGAATGGCTATCGGTGGGGGCTTCGGCCCCCACCGTCATTTCACGGGTCGACAGGCTTGCCGTGCCTGATCCGGTCCATCGCGACCGTGGCCCGCAAGCCAGCAGCAGTCTTGCTTGTGGTGCGATGCGTCGCCAATGCCGCTTTTCCCCTGGCCAACACTTGCCGGAACGCGGACGAATCGCGGTATATTGTCGTTACATCTCTTTCTTTCAGGGGACTCAGACATGAAAGTTGGCACTCTCTTCTCCTTCCTGGGATCTGGCCTGCCCCTGATCGCGACACTGCGAGGCTACCGACTGGCCTGGCTGGGCAAGGATTCAATTGCCGGGCTTTCCGCTTGTATCGTTTCGATCCCGTCGGTGATTGCCTATGCCGAGCTGGTACACCTGCCGGCGATTACCGGCTTGTACGCGGCGCTGGCAGCGGCGATAGGCTACGCGCTCTTTTCCAGTTCACGGCACGTCATCGCCGGACCGGATGCGGCGATCGGCCTGCTCGCCGGGTCGGCGATCCTGCCGCTGTCGGGTGGAGATCCGGCACGCATGGTCGTTCTGGCGGCGGTGCTCAGCATCCTGTCGGGTATCGTGTTGTTGCTCGCCGCGCGCTTGAAGCTGGGCGTGATTGCCGACCTGCTGTCCCGACCAGTCCTGATCGGCTACTTGAACGGTGCTTCGCTGGTGCTCATCGCCACGCAGCTCGGCAAGATGTTCGGCATCAAGACCGAGGGTGAAGAATTCTTCCAGATTGTGTATACGGTGTTCCAGAAATTGCCTCAGACGCATCTGGCGACTTTCTTTTTCGGGGTGCTGCTGGTGGCCATGCTGGTTGCCCTGGCGCGCTGGCTGCCGCGCGTGCCTGGCGCGCTGGCGGTCTGTGCAGTGGCGATCCTTGCCACCTTCTTCCTTGATCTGGGCAGCCACGGCATCGCTCTGGTCGGAGAGGTGCCTTCGGGATTTCCGCAGCTGACGATTCCGATTCCGGAGTGGTCCGATGTCGCGGCACTTGCCCCGGCTGCCGTGGCGATTGCTTTCCTGGCATTTTCAGACGGCATTCTTCTGGCGCAGACCTTTGCCGAAAAGAACGGCTACGAAGTGAACCCGAACCGCGAACTGGTTGCCCTTGGCTCGGCGAACATACTGGCCGGGCTGTGGCAGGGCTTTCCCGTTTCGGCCAGCCAGTCACGGACTTCGATCGTCGATTCGTCTGGCGGCAAGACGCAGCTTGCGCAACTGATTCTGGCCGGGGGCTGCTCCTGTTCCTGTTCTTCCTCACCGGTCTGATCGCGCTGCTGCCGAAAGTGGCCCTGGGTGCGATCCTGATCGTAACCGCCATCGGCATGGTGGAATTGGCGTCGCTCAAGGGGTTGTACAAGATCGATCGTGTCGAGTGCGGCATTGCCTTGGGCGTAACCGTAGCGATCCTGCTGGCGGGTGTCGTGCCGGGCATCATTCTCGGTCTGCTGCTGTCGCTGACCACGGTGCTGGTCGAGGTTTCTCGCCCCCGTGACGCGGTGCTCCGCCGCCTGCGCAGCGACGGCAAATTCCACGACTGTCTCGAGGACGAGGAAGCGGAGAGCGTGCCGGGCGTGCTGGTCTATCGCCTTTACGCGCCGCTGATCTTTGCCAACGCCAGGCACGTCGTGAACCGTCTGCGGGCGCTCGTTGACGAGGCGGAGCCGCCGGTCAAGTGGCTGGTCATCGATGCGCAGGCGATCCACGACATGGACGTCACGGCGGCGCAGCGCTTTGTGGAACTGCATCGGGAACTGGTTGCCAGGGGCGTTGACGTCAAGATCGCCGATGCGCCGCGGCCGTTCCGGGAAGAACTCGCCAAGGTCGGTCTATCCGAGGAAATTGGTGGGGCGGACTTTTACGTTTCCGTCAAGCAGGCAACCCAGGCCTTCGAGCGCGAGGTCGTTTCCTCGGACGAGGAATCCGGCGTCGCGCCGCAGGCTTAGACGAGAACGCCCGCTTGTTGGTTGCGAGCTCAGTTGCCTCGTGTCGGCAGAACCTCACGCAGCAGGCGGGCGGCGTCGCGGATCATTTTTTCGGTACTCTCCCAGTCGACACAGGCGTCGGTGACCGAGCAGCCGTACTTCAGCTGTGACAGGTTTTCGGGGATCGCCTGGTTGCCGGCGGCGAGGTTCGACTCGACCATCATGCCGACCAGCGACTGGTTGCCCAGGCGCACCTGGTTGACCACATCGGCCATCACCAGCGGTTGCAACTCGGGCTTCTTGTAGCTGTTGGCGTGCGAGCAGTCGATGACGATATTGCTCGGCAAGCCGGCCTTGAGCAGCGCCTGTTCGGCCATCTGCACGCTGACCGTATCGTAGTTCGGGCGACCGTCGCCACCGCGCAGGACCAGGTGCCCGTAACCATTGCCCCGTGTACGCACGATCGACGTGCGCCCCTGGCCGTTGATACCCAGGAAACTGTGCGGCCGTGAGGCGGAAAGGATGGCGTTGATGGCAATGGCGACGTCGCCGTTGGTGCCGTTCTTGAAGCCCACCGGAGTGGACAGGCCGGACGAGATCTCGCGGTGCGTCTGCGACTCGGTGGTGCGTGCGCCGATGGCCGTCCAGGCGATCAGATCGCCGAGGTACTGCGGCGAGATCGGGTCGAGGGCCTCGGTACCGGCGGGCAGGCCGATTTCGGCGATCTCGAGCAGGAACTCGCGGGCTTTCTGCATCCCCTGATCGACGCGGAAGGAATCGTCCATGTCCGGGTCATTGATATAGCCTTTCCAGCCGGTCGTGGTGCGCGGTTTTTCGAAGTAGACGCGCATCACCAGGTACAGCGACTCGCTGACCTCGTCAGCCAGCGCCTTCAGGCGGCGCGCGTAATCAAGGCCGGCGATCGGGTCATGGATGGAACAGGGGCCGAGGACGACAAACAGGCGGCGGTCACGGCGGTCGAGGATATTGCGCAGGACCTCGCGGCCGTTCATCACCAGGCCAGCGGCGGTCGGCGAAAGCGGCAGGCGGGCGTGGATTTCCTCGGGGGAAGGCATGGCGTCAAAGGCGCTGACGTTGATGTTGTCAATGTCGAAATGGGTCATGGTTTTGGCAGACGGGTAAGTTGATGAATCATGTCCTTGACTGCGGCAACGCGGTCGGCAAGCGCTGGGCAGTGGCGCTTGAGGAGCAGTTTATCGGGCCCGGCGAGACGGTAGTTGCGGTCCCTCTGGATCAGATTGATGATGCACATCGGGTCGATCGGCGGTTCGGCTTCGAATTGCACGACGATCTGTTCGCCAGTGGCGTCGAGCTTGCTCACCCCGAGCGGCTTGCAGAGCAGGCGTAGGCGGTGGCTGTCGAGCAGGGCACGGGCCTGCGCTGGTAGCTCGCCAAAACGATCGACCAGTTCTTCCTGCAGATCGGCGATATCGTCGCCGGTCGTGCAGTTGGCCAGCCTCTTGTAGAGCGCCAGTCGCTGCTGGACGTCGGGCGCGTAGTCGTTGGGCAGCAGCGCCGGGGTGTGCAGGTTGATCTCGGTAGCGATCGCCAGCGGCTGCAACAGGTCTGGTTCCTTGCCCTGTTTGAGCGCCGCGACGGCGCGGTTGAGCATCTCGGTGAACATATTGAAGCCGACTTCCTGCATTTCTCCCGACTGGTTGTCGCCGAGAACTTCTCCGGCGCCGCGGATTTCCAGGTCGTGCATCGCCAGGTAGAAACCGGCGCCCAGTTCATCCATCATCTGGATCGCCTCCAGGCGCTGCCTGGCCTGCTTGTTGAGCGCTGCATCGTCGTGCGTCAGCAGGTAGGCATAGGCCTGGTGGTGCGAGCGGCCGACGCGACCGCGCAACTGATGCAATTGCGCCAGCCCGAACTTGTCGGCGCGGTTGATGACGATGGTGTTGGCGTGCGGGTTGTCGATGCCGGTTTCGATGATCGTCGTGCACAGCAGGACGTTGACGCGTTGTTGTGTGAAGTCGCGCATTACGCGCTCCAGCTCACGCTCTTTCATCTGGCCGTGGCCAACGACGATGCGTGCTTCGGGCAGCAGCTTTTCGAGCTTGCTGCGCATGTTCTCGATGGTGTTCACTTCGTTGTGCAGGAAATACACCTGGCCACCGCGTTTGAATTCGCGCAGCAGCGCCTCGCGGATGATGCCGTCCGAGAAGCGGGTGACGAAAGTCTTGATCGCCAGGCGCTTCTGTGGCGCGGTGGCGATGACCGAGAAGTCGCGCAGGCCTTCGAGCGACATCGCCAGGGTGCGCGGGATCGGCGTCGCGGTCAGCGTCAGCACGTCGACTTCGGCGCGTAGCGCCTTCAGCGCCTCTTTCTGGCGGACCCCGAAGCGGTGCTCCTCGTCGATGACCACCAGCCCGAGACGGCTGAACCTGACGTCTTTCTGCAACAGGCGGTGCGTCCCGATGACGATGTCGAGCTTGCCCTCGGCCAGTTCGCGCAGCGCCTGCGCCACTTCGGCATTGGTCTTGAAGCGGGAGAGCTCGGCGATTCTTACCGGCCAGTCGGCAAAGCGGTCGTTGAAAGTCTGGAAGTGCTGCTCGCAGAGCAGGGTGGTCGGGCAGAGGATTGCCGCCTGGCGACCGCCGGCGACGGCACAGAAGACGGCGCGCAAGGCGACTTCGGTCTTGCCGAAGCCGACGTCACCGCAGACCAGGCGATCCATCGGCCGGCCGGATTTCATGTCTTCGATCACCGCCGCGATCGCCGTTGCCTGGTCGGCGGTCTCTTCAAAACCGAAGCCGTCGGCAAAGGCGTCGTGATCGTGCGTCTTGAACTCGCAGGCGTGCCCCTGGCGTGCGGCGCGCAGGGCGTACAGCGCGAGCAACTCGGCGGCCGTGTCGCGGGCCTGCAGCGCCGCGCGCCGTTTCGCTTTTTCCCATTGCGGTGAGCCGAGTGCGTGCAGCGGTGCCGCGTCGGGGTCGGCGCCCGAATAACGCGAGATGACGTGCAGTTGCGCCACCGGCACATAGAGCTTGGCGTCGCCGGCGTAGTGGAGTTCGAGGAACTCCATCTCGCCTTCACCGAGGTCGAGGTGAATCAGACCCTGGTAGCGGGCGATGCCATGCTGCTCATGGACCACCGGCGAACCGACTTTCAGCTCGGTGAGGTCGCGCAGCCAGTTGTCGACCGTCGCCTTGCGTTGCGCCGCGTGGCGGGCGCGTCGTGATGGACTGTCGGCGTAGAGCTCGGCTTCGGTGATGATCGCCAGTTGCGCGAGTTGGAAACCGTCGTGCAGTGGCGCCACGGCCAGGGCGAGCTTGCTGTCGGCGGCCAGGAAGGCGGCCAGGTCGCTGCTCGCGCTCGGCGCCAGAGCGTAGTCTGCCAACAGCTCGCTCAGCGTTTCGCGGCGTCCGGCGGTTTCGGCGAGCAGCAGCACGCGGCCCGGGAAGTGCTCGATGAAGCTCTTCAGCACGTGCAGCGGGTCCGCGGCGCGGCGGTCGACGGCCAGCGGTGGCAGTTTTTGTGCGGGCCCGTCCGTGCCGGCGGCGAGGTTCACGCGGGCGTAGGATTTGGCGGCGACAAAGAATTGTTCCTCGGCGAGGAAGAGCTCTGCCGGCCGTAGCAGCGGGTGGCTGCGATCGCCGGAGAGCATGTCGTAGCGTGACTGCGCCTCGCGCCAGAAGGCACGGATCGCCTCGGGCACGTCCTTGTGTAGGACGAGGACCGTCTCCCTGGGCAGGTAGTCGAAAAGGCTGGCCGTTTCTTCAAAGAACAGCGGCAGCCAGTATTCGATGCCGGCCGCCGCAACGCCGTTCGAGACATCCTTGTAAATCCGTGACTTACCGGGGTCTCCTTCGAACATTTCCCGGAAACGCTGCCGGAAACGCGTGCGGCCCTTTTCGTCGAGGGGAAACTCGCGCGCCGGCAGCAGGCGAATTTCCGGGACCGGGTAAAGCGTGCGCTGCGTGTCGACGTCGAAAGTCTTGATGCTTTCTATCTCGTTGTCGAAGAGATCCAGCCGGTACGGCAGTTGCGAGCCCATCGGGAAGAGATCGACGATGCCGCCGCGGATCGAGTATTCGCCCGGCGCCACGACCTGCGTGACGTGCGCGTAGCCGGCCAGCGTCAGCTGCGCGCGGAATGGCTCGGCGTCGAGTTGCTCGCCCTGTTTGATAAAGAAGGTGTAAGCGGCCAGATAGGCCGGCGGAGTGAGGCGGTAGACCGCCGTTCCGGCAGGAACCAGCAGCACGTCGCACTCGCCGCGCATGGCTGCATAGAGCGTCGCCAGACGCTCGGAAACCAGATCGTGATGCGGCGAGAAACTGTCGTACGGCAGCGTTTCCCAGTCCGGCAGCAAGCGGATGCGCAGATCGGGAGCGAACCACGGGATTTCCACGAGCAGGCGCTGCGCATCGGTGGCGCTGGCCGTGAGTACCGCGAGCATGCGCTGCCCGGGGCCGGCGGCAGTGGCCGCCCGGGCGATCAGCAGGGCGTCGGCCGAGCCGGCAAAGGAGGGAAACTGAAGCTTTTCGCCAACTTTGGGCAGCGGCGAGCGGGAAAGCGGTAAGGACAATGAATGCGACTCGCGACTCGATTTCTGTATTGGGGTGAACTGCGCAGGCGGCTCACGGCAAGGCAGTGAAAGGGCGGGATTATAGCCGATCAGCCGGCAGCGCCGGCGTCGCCTGCAGGTCGGCACTGATCGGCAAGTGGACAGCGGCGGCAAGCGCCCTCACTCGATCGAGCAGCGCTGGCCGGTTGCGCAGCGTCTTGACGACATAGGCAGTCTGGCGCACGTGCGCGCGCGTTGCAGGCGACGATCGGTGCAGCGTGAGGACTGCTTGCTGACGACGGCGGACGAAACCACTGCGACGGTCTGCGGCGCGGCGATCCACGTTTGCGTGCCGCGACGTGGATTGGCGCTATTATGTGACCAACTACATGACCAGCAGGAGCAATGCAATGACTACGGTCACACTGGCTGACGCAAAGACCCACTTGAGCCGCTTGCTCGACCAGGTCGAGGCTGGCGAGGAAGTCATCATCACCCGCCGGGGCCAGGCTGTTGCTCGTATCTCCTCCGTCGAGAAGCCCAAACAGCCGATCAAGTCTCTCGCCGAGTTTCGCAGTCACATGCCGCACTGGCGAAAATCGAGTGCAGAACTTCTGCGGGAAATGCGCGACGAGAGTCTTTGATGTTGTATTTCGATACCAGCTTCCTGGCGCCGCTCATCCTCGAGGAAGCGACCAGTGAAAAGATCGAGGCGTTCTTTGTGACGCTCCCGGTTGGCAGCTTGCAGGTCAGCCAGTGGACCCGCGTCGAGTTCGCGAGCCTCATCGCTCGGGAGTTCAGGATGGGAGGTATGGCGGAGGCGGAGGCGTTACAGGCAATCGGCCAGTTTGATGACATGGTGGCTGGCTCCTGCCAGGTGCTTGTTCCCGGCGCGGCGGACTACGAGCTTGCCAAAGGGTACATCCAGCACTTCGCGACAAAATTGAGAGCTGGCGACGCGCTGCATTTGGCCATTGCCAGCAACCATGGCGCAACAACGCTTTACACTCTGGACGAAGGGCTGCTGGCTGCCGCCAGGCTACTCAAAGTTCACGCCAGCAGGGGTATCGAACCCTGAGGCGCCAACAATCGGCGCCAGCCATTGAAGCCCGTGAGTGTTGTCGGAGAACAACAGGGGTCAGACCCCTAGGAGAACAACAGGGGGTCAGACCCCTATTGTTCGCGTTGCGGCCAAGCTTGGGCAGCGCTTGAGCATTGCGCGTCGAGCCGGGTAGGCAGGAACGTAGTCACGCGACGTCATGAGCGCTACGGGGCCAAACACGGTATTGAATCGCTACCATCACATGACAGCCATTTACAAGATGACCAATAAGCGCAAAAATGTGGACCGAGTTGACCACTTTACAGCGACCGAACCATGAAGACCGCGACGATTGCCGATACGAAATCGCAGCTTTCCGCACTGATTGCCGAGGTCGAGGCCGGCGGGGAGGTCCTTATCACTCGACGTGGCAAACCTGTGGCCCGCCTGGTGGCCGAGCCGCGGTCGATGCCTTTCGACTGGTCGGACTTGCGCGAGTGGGTTGCTGCTGCTCCTGAGAGCGGGGGCTTGAGCGTCGCCGAGATGCGCGAGCAGGATTTGTTGTGATCTATCTCGATACTTCGCTGCTGACGGCGATCTTCTTTCGCGAAGCCAATGCAGGTGCGCTCGTTGGCTGGATGGAGAGCGTACGCGAACAGAAGTTGATGATTTCCGCCTGGCCCTTGACCGAGATGGTAAGCGTCGGCGGCATCAAGCGGCGAACCGGGGCCGTCGACGTTGCGACCGGGGAGCAGGCGCTGGTCAATTTCCAGCGTTTTGCCTCGGGCAAACTCGGGCTGGTGGAAATCGAACCCGGCGATTTCCGCACAGCGGCGGTCCTTATCGCGACGCCAGCCGCCTTGCGCGCCGGAGATGCGCTGCACCTGGCCGTTGCTCGTCGCCTGAATGCCCGCCTGGCCAGTATCGACCGACGGCTATGCGAGGCGGCTGATCTATTGGGCATAGGGCGGGTCGATGTTGCATGAGCGTCGGCGCTACCAGGCAGTATCAGGCGGCCGATCAGGGTCACCGGCACGGGGTAGCGCGGAGGGCTACGCGCCAGTTCGGGGGCAACTCGCGACAGGCAAGCGCTCCTTGCGCTGGCGCTCATGCCGCCATTCATTGAAGCCGATATGGCGGCAGCACATGAGACTGATTGACGTGCAGCGACAGACTACCTGGCTCGTCCGGCGCGGGCGGCCCCCTGGAGCATCGCGGTCGCCCGCGATGCTGATTGCCGCCCTGGTGGTTGTCCTCCTCCTGCCTCTCACCGTCACGCCGCGGGCGAACGCGCAGAGCATGCCAGCCACCACAAAAGCCGCTGCCGTGATCATCGAGACGGCAGCGCTCAGTGAAGTGGTCATCCACCCGCAGCGTGAACTGGCGGCCAGCGTGATGGCGCGCAACGAGTCGAAGCTGTCGGCCGAGGTCAGCGGAGTCGTGCTGCGCTGGACGGCCGAAGCTGGCAGCACCGTGAAAAAAGGTGAAGTGCTGGTCGTGATCGACCCGGTCGATTTCCGGCTGGCGGTGGCGCAGGCGCAGGCGGCGCTGGATGCTTCACTGGCGCGGCTCAGGCAGGCCGAGCAGCAGCTCAAGCGCTCGCAGGCGCTGGTGGCGCAGGGATACTTTTCGCAGGAAGCGCTGATCCAGCGCGAAACCGAAGTGGCGCTGATGCGCAGCGAACGGGCATCGCAACAGGCGCAACTGGCGGTCGCTCAACGCCAGCTGGCGAAGGCGACGCTGCGCGCGCCTTTTGCCGGCAGCGTCATGGAGCGGCTGGCGCAGACCGGCGAGGCCGTGGTGCCGGGAACGGTGCTTTACGTAATCGCCGAAACCGGTGCCGCCGAAGTGAGCGCGAATATCGCGCCGGCCGATGTCGCCGGACTGCGCCGGGCGAGCGATCCGGTTTTCGCGACGCGTGGGCAGAGCTATCCGCTACGCCTGCTGCGTGTCGGTGGCACGGTGTCGGCGCCGGCGCGCACGCAGGAAGTCCGCCTCGGTTTCGCGGCCGGCGCCGCGGCCAAGCCTCCCGTTCCGGTGGGCAGCGACGGGCGTTTGCTGTGGTCCGATCCGCAGCCTTACCTGCCGGCGCCGCTGCTGGTGCGCCGCGGCGACGCGATCGGCGTCTTTGTCGAGCAGGACAAGGTCGCCCGCTTCGTCGCCTTGCCCGGCGCGCAGGAGGGCCGTGCGACAGCGGTCGCGCTGCCGGCGCAGACGCGTGTCGTGGTGCGCGGCCAGGCGACGCTGCAAGACGGCACGGCGATCAAGTAGGCGGCACCGCCAACCATGAAGCTGCTGCGTGCGCTGATCTCGAACCATCCCCTGGCCAACGTCGCTTTCGTGGTGGTGCTGATGCTCGGTCTGCTCAGCTACCTGACGATGCCGCGCGAGCAGGATCCGGAAATCAATTTCAACTGGGTGAGCATCGTTACCGCGCTGCCCGGTTCGAGTGCCGAGGAAGTCGAGCGGCTGGTCACCAACCCGCTCGAAGATGGCATCAAGGGTGTTGCCGACGTGCGCTTCGTGGTGTCGACGTCGCGCGAGAACATTTCGACGATTCTGGTTCGCTTCCGGGAGATCTCCGAGCGCAATTTCGACAAGCGGATGAACGACCTGCGTCGCGAGATCCAGAACAAGGCCAAGTCCGAGCTGCCACCCGAGGCCAAGGATCCGCTGGTGATGGAGATCACCACCTCAAACGGTTTTCCGACGGCGTCGATTCTGCTTGTCGGTCAGGCCGACGACGAGACGCTGCGTTTGAACGCCCGGCGCATCAAGAGCGATCTGGAGCGCATGAGCGGCGTCGACTCGGTCATCGCTTCCGGCCTGCGCGACCCGGAGCTGCTGATCAGTGCCAATCCACAGGCCCTGGCGGCGCGCGGCCTGACCAGCACCGACATCGCCGACAGCGTGCGCGACTGGTATCGCGATGTTTCGGGCGGCACCTTGAAAGGGCAGGGCAGCGCCTGGTCGGTTGGCATCAAGGGCGTGCTCACCGATCCCGAGTCGCTGGCGACGCTGCCGGTGATGTCGTCGTCCCGACCCGGTGTTTCGGCGCGGCTCGACGAGGTGGCGCGCATCGAAAGAGCGCGCGCGCCGGCGACGCAGTACTCGTCGACTGACGGCCGCGACGCGATTTCGCTGGCCATCAACAAGAAAGCCGGCAGCAACACGCTCGAACTCGTCGACCGTCTGCGCAGCTTCATTGCCGAGGAAAACGCCGTGCTTGCCGGCCGCGGCCTGAAAATGACTCTCGCCGACGACCAGACGATTCCCACCCGCGAAGCGATCCAGGTCATGCAGACCAACGCCTTGTACGGGGTGATCATGGTGCTCGCGGTGTGCTGGCTGTTCCTCGGCGCCAAGATCGGCGTGCTGGTTTCGCTGGGCATTCCGTTTTCGCTGCTCGGCACTTTCGCCTTGCTGGCGGCCATGGGGCACACGGTGAATGTCTCGGTGCTGCTCGGCGTGGTCATCGCGCTCGGCCTGCTGGTCGATGACGCGGTGGTCATTGTCGAGGCGACCTACTACCGTATCGAACGCGGGCAGCAGGCGCTGCAGGCCAGCCTCGACGCCATCGGCGAAGTCTGGGCGCCGGTGCTGGCGTCGGTGGCAACGACCATGGCCGCTTTCCTGCCGCTGATGCTGCTGCCGGGGATCGTCGGCAAGTTCATGTTCATCATCCCCTTCGTGGTCACCCTGGCCTTGCTGATCTCGCTGCTTGAAGCCTTCTGGATGATGCCGGTGCACATCGTCGCCAGCAAGCTGCATCTCGACCGGCCGTCACGCCTGCAAGTCTGGCGCAAGGGCTTCAATCGCCGCATTCGCCTGCGCTACGGGCAGGCGCTGGCGTACACCCTGCGCCGGCCGAAGCGCTTCGCGGCGCTGACCCTGGCCGCGGTGGTGGCCGCCGCGGCGCTGGTGGCCAGCGGTGTGATTCGCGTGCAGTTCTTCGCTTTCGATCCGATACGGATCATTTACGTGAACGTCGACATGCCGGCGACGGCAACGCTCGAAGACACGCTGGCCGAAACCAGGGCCGTCGAGCAGGTGGTACGCAGCCAGCTCAATGGCGTCGGGCCGGGCGCCGAGGCACGCTCGGTCTATGCCAACGCCGGGGTCAAGTTCACCGACACCGAGCCGCTCTATGGCGACCCCTACGGCCAGGTGATCGTTTCGCTGAACCCGCTGGCCAAGGGCGCTCGCGGGGTCAACGACGCGGTCGAGGCCATGCGCGCCAGCGTCGAAGCCGTGCCGGGCCTCGGGCGCAAGAGCTTTACCGTGCTCTCGGGCGGTCCTCCCGCCGGCAAGGCGATCAGCGTCAAGGTGCGCGGCGATGATTTCGCGCAACTGCAGGCCGCCGCCGACGCGCTCAAGGAGATCACCGCCAAAATCCCCGGCGCGCGCGACGTGCAGGACGACAATGTTCCCGGTCGCCCGCAGCTGAGCCTGCGTCTCGACCGCGACGCCCTGCCCAAGGCCGGGCTGAACGCCGCGCAACTGGCCCGGCAGGTACGCATTGCCGTCGACGGCGAGGTGGTCGCTTTTACGCGTGACGAGGGCGACAAGATCGAGGTGCGCGTGCGTTCCGAGCGTACCAAACGCCTCGACCCGGCGACTTTCCTGAACGAGCCGATTGCCCTGCCGGATGGCCAGATCAGCCGCCTCGGCGCGCTCGTCGAAGAAGAAATCACGCCGGGTCGTGGCTTCATTCGCCACTACAACCTGCGCCGTACGATCACCGTTGAAGCCAGCCTCGACAAAACGCTCACCGATACCGCCGCGGCCAACGCCATCATCGCCAGTGAGTGGGACCAGATCCGCGCCGCGCATCCCGGCGTCAGCCTCGATTTTTCCGGCGAGCTGGAGGACATCGAGGAGAGCCTCGATGCGATGAAGATGCTCTTCCTCCTCGGAATTGGCCTGATCTACCTGATTCTCGCCGCGCAGTTTGCCAGCTACTGGCAACCGCTGATGATCCTGGTGACCGTGCCGCTGGCCTTCACCGGCGTTGCTTTCGGGCTGGCGCTGTCGGGCAATCCGCTGTCGCTGTATACGCTCTACGGAGTGATCGCGCTGACCGGCATCGGCGTCAACTCGGCCATCGTCCTGATCGATGCGGCCAACGAGCGGACAAGGCGTATGGGCGGCATGCACGCCCTGGTGCAGGCCGGTCGGCGGCGTGTGGTGCCGATCCTGATCACCACCACGACGACGATCGGTGGCCTGTTCTCGCTGGCTTTCGGCATCGGCGGCAAGAGCTTGTTGTGGGGGCCGGTCGCTTCGAGCATCGTCTGGGGGCTGCTGTTCTCGACGGCGCTGACGCTGTTCGCCGTGCCGCTGCTCTACCTGGCATTCATGCGCGAACGCAAGACCCACCCGGGAGGCCCGCTGCTGCGCCGACTGCTGGCGCGTGGGCGGAGCGCAGTCAGGTAGCGCAAGTAGCCCCCAAGAGCCCTGTGCCCGGTAGCGGGAGCGGCAAGGCATCGGCGTGCTCGGCCAGAATTCGCTGATTGACTGCCGCTGTCGGTGGCGGGGATACTCTGGGCTCTGTGCTTTCCTTGACTTCCCTCTGACGATGCCTCCGTCGGCCTGCAGGGAGGAAAAGCAAGTGTTCACCGCTGCGTGATCATTCCATGAGGACTTGGTGAGGGTCGCTTCCTATCATCGTTCGTGCGGGCTCGGGTTTTCCGGCTCGATTTCCCATCTGACGCTTTCCTCGAGGAGAACCCTGATGCACGAACGTCTTGCCATACCTTTCCGCCTTGCCGCCGCTGCTGCCGCGCTGGCTTTTTGCGCCAGCGCCGGCGCTGCACAGATTCAGGTGACCATTGAAAACCTCGTTCCGGCCACCGGCATCAGTTTTGCACCCTTGCACGTCGGTTTCGGCAGCGGCAGTTTCGATTCTTTCAACATTGGCCAGGCGGCCGGCCCCGAGATTGTTTCCGTCGCCGAACTCGGTGGCGGCAGCGAATGGCAGGCGGCGTTCGCTGCCGCCGAACCGAATGCGACCCGCGGCACGATCGGTGGTGCCTTGCTGCCGGGTGCGAGCAGCAGTGCGACTTTCATGGTCGACGCCACGAGCAACCCTTTTTTCACCTTTGCCGCCATGGTCTTGCCGAGCAACGATCACTTCATCGGCAATGATTCGCCGATGCAATACCGGCTGTTCAACGCCGCCGGCCAGCTCGCGATTACCTCGATCGTTCAGTACGCTGGCGACATCTGGGACGCCGGATCGGAAACCTTCGATCCCGCGGCGGCTGCCTTCGTTGTCGGCAGCGTCGCGACCGACCGTAGCGCGGAGAATGGGGTCGTCGGCGTCGATTTCGCCAAACTGCAGACGGCCTTCAACGGGCAGGAAACGGCTGGCGGCTACGTGCTCAACAGCGCCCTCACCACTGGCAGCGAAGTCTATCGCATCAGCTTCCAGGCGGTGCCCGAGCCCGAAAGCCTGGCACTGATGCTGCCAGGACTGCTCGCCATCGGCTGGGTCGGCCGCCAGCGCCGCAAACAGAGCGCCGGGTCGGCTCTCTCGCCCGTGTGAAAGCGAGCGCCGGCGCTCTTCCCGTCGTGCTCCGGCGTTTGCGTCAGCTTGCCGCCGCGCCGCTAGTCGCATGAACGAGCAGCTGCTGCTCGTCGAGGACGATGACGCCATCGCCGGCGCCTTGCGCCTGCACCTCGAAGAGGCCGGTTATCGCCTGCATCGCGAGTCCGACGGACTGCGCGCGATGGCGGCCATCGACCGCCAGCGCTGGGACATGGTGCTGCTCGACCTGATGCTCCCCGGTGCTGACGGCTGGGATGTCTGCCGCCATCTGCGCGCCCGCCATGCCGACGTGCCGGTGATCATGCTCAGCGCGCGTTCGGCCGAGGCGCACCGCGTCCTCGGTCTCGAACTCGGCGCCGACGACTATCTCGCCAAGCCGTTTTCGATGCTCGAACTGGTCGCCCGGGTGCGCGCCCTGCTGCGCCGCATCGAGCAATTGCGCGCCTCGCCGGCGCTGGCGTCGGAGTTGCGCTTCGGCCCTTTCCGCCTCGACACCGTGCGCCGCGAACTGCTGCGCGGCGACGCCGTCGTAGCGCTGACCCTGCGCGAGTTCGATCTGCTGCACTTCCTGGCCCGTCACCCGGGCCGCGCCTTCAGCCGCGGTGAACTGCTGCAGCGCGTCTGGGGTGCCGGTTTCGACGGCTACGAGCACACGGTCAACTCGCACATCAACCGCCTGCGCACCAAGATCGAAGACGACCCGCGCGACCCGCGGCGCATCGTCACCGTCTGGGGTGTCGGCTACCGCTTCGAAGCGACTTCGCCATGAGTGGGGGAAACAAGATGCGCAGCGACGCCGCCCACTCGGCGCGGCGGACACCGCGTACGGAACGCTTGCGGCGTTCATTTTCCTCGCGCCTGACGATGACCATGGCCTTGCTCCTGCTCGCCTACGGGGCGCTGGTCGGCGTCCTCGGTTGGCACGTCGCTGCCGAGGACGAGCAGGAGTCGCTGCAACGCCTGTCGCACGGACTGGCCCGGCACATCGTCGAACACTGGCCCGAGATTACCGTGACCGACCGCGACCAGGCCGACCGCGCGGCGCGCGACGCGCTGCTGTCGATGCTGATGGTGGTCAACCCCGGCATCCAGGTTTACGTGCTTGACGCCGACGGCCGCGTCCAGGCCTACATCGGCGATCCCGGCATGGTGCAGCAGGAGCAGGTCGACCTGCGGCCGGTGCGCGCCTTCCTTGGCGGCGCCGCCTTGCCCTTGCGCGGCAGCGATCCGATGGGTTCGGGCCTGGCGCGCATCTTCAGCGCGGCGATGTTCCCGCCGCGTGCCGGCGACAGCCGCCCGCCGGGCTACCTGTACATCGTCCTCGACGGGCAGGCGCGCGAAGCGGTCAGCGTGCAACTGAGCCAGGGCCGCGTCTGGCAGAGTACCGCCCTGGTCGCCGGCCTGGGTCTGCTGGTGACCCTGGCGGTCGGTGCCTTTACCCTGCGTCGGCTGACGCAGCCGCTGCATCGTCTCGCCCGGCGCATGCGCGACTACAGCCTGCACACCCTGCATGCCGCCGCAGTCGGGCGCAGTTCGTCGCCGGGCGCTGGCGATGAAGTGCAGGCCATTGGTGCCGCTTTCGACGAAATGACCGAACGCATCGAATCCCAGGCCGCCCGCGAGCAGCAACAGGCGAGCGCACATCGCGAAACCATGGCCAGCGTCGCGCATGATTTGCGCACGCCGCTGACCGCCCTGCACGGCCATCTCGAAGCGCTCGCCGGCAAGGCCCTGGCCGAGCCGGGGCAGCGCCAGCGTGTGCTGGCCGCGGCGCTGGCGCAGAGCGACAAGGTGCGGCGCCTGTCGCAGCAGCTTTTCGAACTGGCGGCGCTGCAATCGAGCGACCAGTTGCTGCATCGCGAGCGCTTCCGGCTCGACGAACTGGTGACCGACGCGGTGCAGAAATTCGAAGTCAACGGCGGGCCGCCGCCGGTGACCCTGGCCGGCGAACCGCCGGGGAGGCTTGAACTGGAGGGCGACCTGCAGCTCGTCGAGCGCGCGCTCACCAACCTGATCGACAACGCCCTGCGCCATGCCCCTGGCGCTGCGCCGGTGCGCGTCAGCCTCAGCCAGGATAAGGGGCTGGCGCGGATCACCGTCGAGGACGGCGGCGGCGGTCTGCCCGAAGAAGTATGGCTGCGCCTGGAAAATGGCCAGTCACTGCGCGACCCGCCGCTGCGGCGCAGCAGTGGCGGCATCGGCGGCCTCGGCCTGGCCATCGCCCAGCGTGTCGCCGCGCTGCACGGCGGCAGCCTGCGACCGTTGCCGTCGCCGGGCGGCGGCACGCGACTGTGCCTGGCGCTGCCGCTGGCGCAGGCGCAGGCGCCGGCGCAGGCGATTTAGGGTGTCGTCAGCCGCAGCTTCCCCCTGACCCCTCTCCCACGAGGGGCGATGGGCCGATCAGCGGATGGCCCCGGATTACCGGCTTGGCGCTGCCGCAGTCGTGCGCGCGGCTGCTGTCACGACGCGAAGGACTCGAAAGCGAAGCCGACGCCGTAGATCGATCGGATCGGCTCCTCGTCGGGGAAAGCCGGGGCAAGTTTCCTGCGCAGGTTTTTCAGGTGGCTATCGATGGCACGTTCGGAGACTTCGAGGTTGTCTGCATAGAGGGCGTCGAGCAGTTGTGCGCGCGAGAAGACGCGTCCCGGTTTGCCGGCCAGGGTTTGCAGCAGCCTGAATTCCTTGGGGGTCAGTTCGAGGTTCTTGCCGGCGACGCGTGCCTGCATGGTGTCGGCGTCGATTTCGAGCAGCGATCCACTTGCGCTTGCGCTGCCGCTTGCAGCGCTTGCAGCGCTTGCCGGCTGGGCGCGGCGCAGGACGGTCTTGACGCGGGCGACCACTTCGCGTGGTGAGTAGGGTTTGCAGATGTAGTCGTCGGCGCCGAGTTCGAGCCCGAGCAGGCGGTCGATTTCTTCCGTGCGCGCGGTGACCATGATCACCGGCAGCTCGGAGGTCTTGCGCAGTTCGCGCAGGATTGCAATGCCGTCCATGCCGGGCAGCATCAGGTCGAGGAGCAGCAGGTCGGGCGGCGCCTGGCGCAGCTCGGCCATCGCCAGCAGGCCATCGGCGATGGTGGTGGCGACGAAACCGTCGCGCTGAAGGTATTCGGCGAGGATTTGGGCGAGGTCGGTTTCATCCTCGACGATCAGGATGCGTTTGCTCATGGTTTTTCCAGGGGGAGTTCGATGCAGATTTTCAGGCCGCCGAGCGCCGATGGGGTGGCGCTGATCTGGCCGCCGTGCGCTTCGACCAGGGTTCGGCAGATCGCCAGGCCCAGGCCCGAGCCGCCGAAAGCCCGGCTGCGTGAGGGTTCGGCGCGGAAGAAGCGCTCGAACAGGCGCGGCAGGGCGGCCGCCGGCGGTGCCGGTTCACTGTCGTCAAATTCGAGAAGCAGTTGTTGCTTGCTGGCGCGCGCACCAATTCTCAGCTGACCGCCGGCATGGGTATAGCGCAAGCTGTTCTCGAGCAGGTTGCCGAAAACCTGCAGCAGGCGCCCGGCGTCGCCGCGTAGCTGCCAGCCGGCATCGACCAGCTGCGTGCTGTCGAGTCGGATACCGGCCGCGTCGTAACGCTCACGAAAAGTCTCGATGGCCTCTTCGAGGATTGCCACCGGGGCTACCCAGGCCACCAACTCACGTTCCATGGCCCCCTCGGCGGGTTCGCGATCGAGGGTCAGGCGCAGGTCGTCGACCAGCTTCGTCAGCTGCTGCACCTGCTTGTGCAGACGGGCCAGCGTTGCCGCGTTGGGCGTGCGCACGCCGTCCTGCATGGCCTCGATTTCGGCGCGCAGGACGGCCAGAGGCGTGCGCAGCTCGTGCGAACTTTCCGAGATCCAGGCCCGGCGCGATTCTTCGACGCGGCCGAGGCGCTCGGCCATGTCATTGAAATCGGCTGCCAGCTGGCCCAGTTCATCTTCGCTGCGCACCTGGATGCGGGTATCAAGTGCGCCGCCGGCAATCTGGCGCGCAGCGCGTGCCAGATCGCCGATCGGCGCCAGCAGATGGCGCGCCAGCAGCCAGGCCGCGAGCAGCGAGAAGCCCAGCGCCGCCAGGCCGGAAAAGAGCATGTTCTCGGTCTGACTGGCCAGGAAAGCGGCGTCGAGTTCGTCTCCGGAGGACGGCGCCGCCTGCAAGCTCAGCTGACCGACGACGCGGCCCTGATAGACGATCGGCCGGGTGGCGCCGACGCCGCCTGCCGCGGCGCTTCCCGCCAGCCACTTGTCCTCGGCATCGACGAGCGCCAGGCGCGGGCCAACGCGCAGAACGTCGAAGGGCGGGCGGGCGTTGGGCCGACCCTGCCGCGGCCCCGTGCCGAGGTTTCCGCTGTCCGGCGGCGGGCCTGCAGTTGCTGGCCGTGGCGGTCCTTCGCCGCGGGCTTCGGGTCCCGCATCTTGCTCCTGCCCCGGCCCGAACGGCGGCGGCTGCCGCTCCGGTGGAAAGTCCGCTGGAGAGCCCGCTCGGCCCTCGGGCCCTTGACGATCGGGGCTGCTCTCGCGCTGCGGGCGCGACAAGCGCAGCCAGACCTGCTCCGGCGCCGCGCGCAGGAAATCCCAGTTGCCGTGCCGGGCGTATTCGGCTTCGATGTTGCTGATCGTGCCGTCGAGGCGTGCCAGCTCGGCGGCGCTCGTGTAACGCGCGAAACCGTCGCCGAGATTCCAGCGCATGAGCAGGGTCAGCAGCAGGGCCATGGCCGTCGCCAGGGCAAAGGTGGCCAGGAAAACCTTGCGTTGTATGGTCAGGCGGATCATGAGGTGGATGTCTGCAGAAGGGCGGCCGACCAGGCCGGGACACCATGATCGCCACGATTGCCGTAGCCGACAAGCACTGCTTTGGCAAGCGTGTGCCCGGCGACCACCAGCGAGAAGGCCACCGGACCGCGGCTTGCGGAGATCCAGCCAAAGCTCTCGGCTTCGATTTCACCGCTGGCGGTCCTCAGCCGGTGCCGTGAATGCTGACGCCAGAGTTGGCGAGTGGCATCCCAGCGACGTTCGCAGTGGCTGTCGAGATTGGCACCAAAGGGGTGGCGCAAGCGCCGCGCAAGGCGCAGCGAGAGCGGTAGCGGCAACAGCGAAGCGTCGGCCGCATCGCGCCAGCGCAGCGCTTGTGCGGCAAAAGGCGTCATTCCGAACGCCAGGACGAAGGCATCCAGCAGGATATCCGGCGAGCCGCGTCGTTGATGCAGCGCCAGCAGGCTGCGGGCGCTGCTGGCCAGTACGCTGCCACCGGCGGAGGAGACCAGGCGGGTGTCACCGAGCAGGCCGGTTTCGGCGGCCAGTCGCCACTCCCTGGCGCCGGATTTGAACAACCATTCGCGCCCAGGTCGGGGCGCGAAGGCAGTTGACAGAGCGTCATTGCCGGTCAGCGCCTCGACCGTCTGGCCTTCGCGAGCTTGGCCGTCAAGCGCATATTCCCGGCCGTTGATCAGGCAGTGCGCGAGATGAAAGGGGACGGTTGGCGAGCCCAACCGCGCGCCCCGCTGGACGTGCATGTGCAGGTGCGGCTGTGGCGAGCGGCCGGAATTTCCGCAGCGACCGAGCAGCGCACCGGGTGTCACGTTATCTCCCGGGGAAAGCTTGATGCTGCCCCGGCGCAGATGCGCCAGCAGCACGTAGAGTCCGCCACCGATGTCGATGAGGACGTGATTGCCCCAGTTTTCGACCAGATTCATCTCGCCAGGCGGGTTATCGGCGATGTCGTTGCAAATGGCTGCCACGTGGCCGCGGACCGGGGACAGCACCGGCAGGTTGAAGGCATGGAAATCGCTCAGCCGGGAACCCGCACGGCAATAGCTCTGAGCGTCGACCAGCACCACGAAGTCGAGTGCATAGCGCCAGGCGCCCTGATGCGTATGGGCGCCGTCGACTGCCTGCGAGATACTCATCCGGCCGGCGAAGGGCGGCAGCAGTGCGGTGCTGCCGCTGGCCAGTCCGCGGGCGCTGGCCAGGCGCGCGTTGACCAGGCTCTCCTCGGGGCAGGCCGGCAGCGCCAGCCAGAAGCGCGCCCAGCTGGCGCTGCTTTCGGCACGCAGTGCCGCGCTGGCCAGCCACACGGTAAGCACGAACGGCGCCGATAAAGGCGGCACGCCGACACCTGCCGAGAGCGCCAACATGCCGGCCGAGAGCGCGCTGGCGACCAGTACGGCGCCGGCGGCAAGCAGTAGCGTCCGCCGCGTCGGCACGGCGAGCAGGCCACCGACAAAGAGGGCGACCAGGGCGCCATTGTAGGTGACCAGTAGCGCCAGACCCGGCACCGGCGTCGTGCTGAACTGGGCGAGCAGCAGATTCGCCAGAAGGCCGCCAGCGATGGCGAGCAGGGCCAGGATGCGTGAGGCGACGAGGAGCGCGGCCATGACCAGGATGCCGGCCAGTGGATTGGCAACAAAAAACAGGGCGCCGATACTGGATAGTGCCGAGAAGGCGGTCGCGGCCGCTTCGCCTGGGACCCAGTCGGGGAGCAGCGGCCACGCCGGCCAAACGGTGCGCAAGGGCAGGGCGATGCCCTTGGCGACCGCCAGCAGGGTCCAGGCGGTGCACAGAAAAGGCGCACCGAGTAGCGGCAGGCCGCGGGCGCCGAAGGGGCCGGCGAGCATCTGGCGCAGCGCGCTGGCCAGTGGCACGCCGAGCAGTCCGCCGAAAGCGGCGAGAGCAAACAGGCGCGGCTCGCTGGCGTAGAAGGCGCCGAGGGCGAGGCCGGCGTAGATGGCGTTGAGGATCTCGGCCTCGCCAGGCAGGGCCGGCAAACGCAGCAGGCGGCGCGTGAGCAGCGCGGCAACGCCGGCGGTGAGGCCGCAGAGGCCGGTTGCCAGGTCGCACAGGGTTGCCGCCAGGACCAGTGCGCCGACCAGACGCTGGCGCGCCAGGAACAGCGCGCCATAGGCGTCCAGCAAGCTGCGCAGGGCATCGCTCAGGGCGCGCATCTCAGCCTCCCGCCATGCGCAGCGGAACGACGCGGGCGCCGCTTGCCGCTACGGCTTGCGCCAGGTGCGCCGGTAGTCGTTCCGGGGCGCAGACGATCTCGAGATCTTCCGCCGCACGGATCAGGCTCACTTCACGGTCGCCGTGGATCAGGACCACGGCCGGGCGGTATTCAATGAACTGCATCGACTGGGTGGTGTTGTAGGCGCCCACCGGTGCAATCAGCAGCAGGTCGCCAACCGCCAGCGGCGGCAGTTGCACTGAATGCCGCACGACGTCGATGTTCATGCACAGCGGCCCGTAGAGCACGGTATCGCGCGGCTGGCCGCGCGCTGGCGAAGCGAGCTTGACCGGGTGGTCGTACCACAGCGCCGTA
This sequence comes from Candidatus Accumulibacter meliphilus, assembly GCA_003332265.1. Taxonomy (GTDB): domain Bacteria; phylum Pseudomonadota; class Gammaproteobacteria; order Burkholderiales; family Rhodocyclaceae; genus Accumulibacter; species Accumulibacter meliphilus. The sequence continues at coordinate 16,859 of QPGA01000027.1, read as the reverse complement.
AAGAGGGTATTCAGGCCGGCGTCGAGAATGGCGGCCGGGCGGCCGTCGGCGGTTTCCTTGCGACCGACCACCGAGGTGATCAGGCTCTGCGCGTCGTCGATGACCGCGCGGCCGCTTTCGAAAATCAGTGTCGGGCGCTGTTCGCCGCGCTCGAGTCGGTAAGCCGTTCCTGCCAGGAAAGCACTGCAGATGGCTTCGGCATATTCCTCGATAGCCGGCGTGGCCTGCTCGGGCGGCAGGTAGATGCCTTGCAGGGCGTTGCAGGACGGCAGTCCGCCGCCAATATCGAGGTAGCTCAGGCGCGTGCCGTCGGCTTCGATCTCCTGCGCCAGCGTGCATAGCGTCGTTACCGCCGCGGCGTAGGCGCGCGGATCGAGGATGAAGGTGCCGATGTGGCAATGCAGGCCGTTCATGCGCAAATGGGCGCTGGTCTTGACCTTGATGATCGCCGCGCGGGCCGCGCCGCTTTCAAGATTGAAGCCGAAGCGGCTCCAGGGTTCGCTGTAACCGGTTTCGAAATTGAGGCGCAGCGTCACCGGAACGCACTCGCGGCGTTCTTCGCCGATGCTTTCGATCAGCGCCAGTTCGTCAGCATGGTCGACGTGGATCAGCGCGCCTTCGGCAATCGCTCGTTCGAGAATCGGGCGCTGCTTGTTCGGGCCATTGAAGACGATGTGCTCTCCCGGCACACCAAGCGCGCGCGCCTTCTCGTACTCGAAGCGCGACACCACTTCGGCCCAGGAGCCTTCCTGGTGGAGGATGGAACAGACCGCGCCGTTGTAGTTGGTCTTGTACGACCAGCCGTGAATCACCTGCGCGTAACGCGCGGTAAAAGCCTGGCGGATGCGCCGGATATTGGCGCGCAGGCGTTGCTCGGAAGTGACATAGAGCGGCGAGCCGTAGCGCTCGACCAGCGTCGCCAGGGGCACGCCATCGATTTCCGACTGGCTGTCGGCACGGCTGCGGCGGCGCCCGAAGCTGTTCAGCGATTGCAGTTCCACGGGCGCGATGCGCGGCGTTTCCCAGGTCATCTTGTGCATTCTTTTCTCCTTGTGTGCTTCAGGCGGCGAGGCTGGCGGGGGCGCAGGCACGCAGGGTGCTGCCGCTTGCCGCGAGGGTGGCGATTTCATCGAGGCTGACGATCGTTTCCTGGGCGTGACGGATGAAGCTGGTGCCCGGGCGTGGCGGCGCCAGATCGAGCTGTTCGGGCAGCGCGCCATTCATCATGGCCAGCAGAGCAGCCGGCAGGTTGCGGCCGACGCCGTGGCTGAGATAGATCCAGGCCGGAAAGCGCGGATTGATTTCGATCAGCTGCAGAGTGCCGGCGGCGTCGCGGAGCATTTCGAGTTCGAGCGGACCGCGCCACTTGAGGCTGTGGAACAAGCGACGCCCGGCCTCCTGCAGTTCCGGGTCGTCGATGGCGACGCCGGCCCAGGCCTTGCCTTTGTCGGTGACCGCCTGTTTGCGGATCATCACTTCGCCGATCATTGCGCCGCTGCCGTCGCCCAGGGCCGTGAGATTGACCTCGTCGCCGTGCACATACTTCTGGATCAGCACCGGGTAGCCCCAGGTGGCGACCACCTGTCGGTAGCGCTGGCGGGCTTCGGGCGCCGAATGAACGATCCAGGCGTCGTAGAAAACGCTCTTGATCAGCAGCGGAAAAGGCCATCCCTCGGCCCCGCAATGGTCGAAAAAGCCCTCGTCGGTGAGGCGACGAACAGCCGGCGTGGCGACACCGGCGTCGGCACAAAGAGCGGGTAGGCGGTCCTTGTCGCGGCGGCGAAGTTGCGCCCGCTGTGGCAGCAGGAGGCGGATGCCGCGCTGCTTGAGCGGCTCTGCGATGGCCATGAAGTTGGGAAGTTCGGCGTCGAGGCAGGGCAGCAGGGCGTCTATGCGATCCCGGCACAGCACTTCGTCGAGTCGTTCGAGCAAGGCCGTCGAGCCGGTCGCCGGGTAGGGCAACAGATGACCGCTGTCGCAGCTTTCGCGCAGGTAGAGCCCGGCATCGAGCGTCTCGTAGGCGAGGCCGACGATGCGTCCGCGAAAGCCGGTCGTGTGGCGCAGGCAGCGGGCGACTGCACAGCCCGGGCCGGGGCTGTCGGGACGGGCGTTGATGCCGGTGATGGCCACGTTCCAGCCCAGCCAGTGTTGCTGTTCGGCGGCGCGGCTCATGATACGTAGCTCGCCATCTGCTTGAAAAAGCCATCGACACCGGTTTCGACGACGGCGCTCGGCTGCTCGCAAAGAGCGACCAGTGCGGCGATGATCGCCGGCCGCGATTTGCCGTCCTGCATCATCAGCAAAGCGACCTGGGCGGGCGGATTGAGGCGGTAGCTTCTTCCCGTTCGGGTATCGAAGGCGTGGCCGTCGGCGTTCAGGACAAGCGCCTTGAGGTGGCTGATTCTTGTTGCTGGGGTTTCCATTTGCTTCTCCTCGGATGAGTGCTGGCGTTGTTCGCCAGGCGTGGAAGCCATTCTGAAAAGCGATCTTGTACGTGCCGGGGAGAAATCTGGGAGGAAGCTGGGATGAGTAGCTGGTGCCGTGGGCTTTGTCAGCCGAGGGCAAGGCCGGAGCGCTCAAGATCCCGGCGCATTCTGCCGTGCTGTGCACTTATGCACGCTGACCCGGCGGCGGCGCTGCTAAGCTGGAGTCGGATCAAAGAGCAGCGGATGTTGCGGCGCGCTAGAAAAAGCCTGCTTGCCCGCACCGCCTTGCACGGGGAAGTCTGCTCCGCTTTGCAGCAACAGTGTTGGATTAGGACCACAACGGGAGCTTCATCCGATGGCTTGAGCGAGACAATTAGAAGAAACCCTCAACTTTCTGCTGGGGGAATTGCTTATAATGATGCTGCGTTGCAACATGGCCGATCTCATGAGGTTTCGGTCGCCCGCTGACAGCGCCTGGCATCCCCAGATTCTCAGGAGCAAGACCATGAAAGCACCAAAAATTCTACCGTGGGTCGCCCACAAGACCGGTATCAGCGAGGATCTCGCGCTCAAGCTGTGGCGCCGCGCCGCCGGAGAAGCCGAGGAAATGACCGGCCGTTGCGACAGTTCGGATTACTACCGCCTGGCCGTGGAACGTTTCATTGATCTCTCCGAAGCCGAGGGGAATTCCGTTCTGGTGCGCGATACGCCGAGCGTGAACTGTGTCTTCTGGCTGTGGCGTCACCAGAGCCGCATGTCGAGCATGCACCTGCGTGCCGCACAGAACGTCACCAGGCTCTTTCAGTCAGGAATCAACAGGATGCTGCGCGTCCAGGGTCCGGCCGTCTAACGGTCATGACACGTGGAGACACCCCAAATCATGAAAGTCATGACCGTCTCCCTCTTCCCCGACCCTTCTCCCGCGAGGGGAGAAGGGGGATTCGTGAGTCGCTGGCGCGACTTTCACATTAAATGGTTTGAGTGGCGCTACGCCACTCGCCCTCCTCGAAGGTCTTTCCTTCCCCTGCGGTCCCCTTGCGCGTCGCCCGCAAGAGGCTGACGCGGCAGCGGAGCAGGGCCCAGCGCCTATGCGTACTATGCGTATAATTCGCGCTTCAGCCTATTTCCGGACCCCTACTGGCCATGCAGGAAAAGTATCAGCCCGCGGACGTTGAACTCGCCGCTCAGCAACTCTGGAACGATAGCGGCGCGGCGCGTGCCATCGAGGATCCGAGCCGTCAGAAGTACTATTGCCTGTCGATGTTCCCCTATCCGTCCGGCAAGTTGCACATGGGGCACGTGCGCAATTACACCATCGGAGACGTCCTGGCGCGCTTCCACGGCATGCTCGGCTACAACGTTCTGCAACCAATGGGCTGGGATGCTTTCGGGATGCCCGCCGAGAACGCGGCGATCCAGAACAATGTCCCGCCGGCGCAATGGACCTACGCCAACATCGACTACATGCGGACCCAACTCAAGCGGCTGGGTTTCGCCATCGACTGGCAGCGCGAGATCGCTACCTGCACGCCCGAGTACTACCGCTGGGAGCAGTGGCTGTTCACCCGTCTCTACGAGAAAGGGCTGATCTACCAGCGCCTGGGAACGGTCAACTGGGACCCGGTGGACCAGACCGTGCTCGCCAACGAGCAGGTCATCGACGGACGTGGCTGGCGTTCGGGGGCGCTGATCGAAAAGCGCGAAATCCCGATGTACTACATGAAGATCACCGCCTACGCGGAGGAGCTGCTCGCCGATCTCGAGCAGCTCGAAGGCTGGCCCGAGCAGGTGCGCCTGATGCAGAAGAACTGGATCGGCAAGAGCACCGGCGTGCGCTTCGCCTTTCCCTACGAGCTGGACGGCGAGCCCGGGCAGTTGTGGGTGTTCACCACCCGCGCCGACACCATCATGGGAGTCACCTTCTGTGCCGTCGCCGCCGAGCATCCCCTGGCCAGCTACGCGGCGGCGCGCGATCCGCGGATCGCTGCTTTCGTCGAGGAATGCAAGCGTGGTGGTGTCGCTGAAGCCGACCTGGCGACGATCGACAAGAAGGGCATGCCGACCGGCATCTACGTCAGCCATCCGCTGAGCGGCGAGCAGGTCGAAGTGTGGATCGGCAACTACGTGCTGATGAGTTACGGCGACGGCGCGGTGATGGCCGTTCCGGCGCACGACGAACGCGACTTCGCTTTTGCCCGGAAGTATGGTCTGGCGATCAAACAGGTCATTGCGGTGCCCGGTGAGACTTTCTCGCTCGACGGCTGGCAGGAGTGGTACGCCGACAAGCAGCGCGCCAGTTGCGTCAACTCCGGCAACTACGATGGCCTGGACTGCGCCGCCGCGACCGACGCCATCGCCGCCGATCTGGCGGCCAAGGGCCTGGGCGAGAAGAAAGTCCAGTTTCGGCTGCGTGACTGGGGAATTTCGCGGCAGCGCTACTGGGGCTGCCCGATCCCGATCATTCACTGCCCCAGCTGCGGCGAGGTGCCGGTGCCCGACGCCGACCTGCCGGTAGTTCTGCCGGAAGACGTGACCATTACCGGTGCCGGTTCGCCCTTGAGTGCGATGCCCGAGTTTCACGCCTGCAGCTGCCCGAAATGTGGCCAGCCGGCGCGGCGCGAAACCGACACCATGGACACTTTCGTCGAGTCCTCGTGGTACTTCCTGCGCTATTGTTGTCCGGACAACGATCAGGCGATGGTCGACGAGCGCGTCGCCTACTGGTGCCAGGGTGGCATCGACCAGTACATCGGTGGCATCGAACACGCCATTCTGCACCTGCTCTACGCGCGCTTCTGGACCAAGCTGATGCGCGACGTCGGGCTGTTCGGCGAGGCCTCGTCGGGCACGGACTTGCTCGGTGAGCCTTTTGCACATCTCCTGACTCAGGGCATGGTCGTCGCGCCGACGTTCTACCGCGAGGACGGCAACGGCAAGAAACAGTGGATCAACCCCGCCGAGGTCGATGCCGTGCATGACGAACGTGGTCGCGCCAGCGGCGCCACGCTGCGCGCCGACGGCCTGCCGGTGAGCGTCGGGGGCATCGAGAAAATGTCCAAGTCGAAGAACAATGGCGTCGATCCGCAGTCGCTGATCGAACAGTTCGGCGCCGATACGGCGCGCCTGTTCATCATGTTCGCCAGCCCGCCTGACCAGTCGCTGGAGTGGTCGGATGCCGGCGTCGAGGGTGGCTTCCGTTTTCTCAAGCGCTTGTGGCGAATCGTCTTCGAGCATGTCTCGGCGGGCCCTGTTCTGCCGATCGACGCTGCGCAACGCGGCGAAATGTCGCCGGAACTGAAGGCCTTGCGTCGCCAGTTGCATCAGACGATCGGCAAGGTTGCCGACGATTATGGTCGCCGCAAACAGTTCAATACCGCGATTGCGGCGGTGATGGAGTTGCTCAACGGCTATAACCGGGTGAGCGGCGAAACGGTCGGTGAAACGGTCGGCGAAACGGTCGGAGAACCCGCCGGAAAATCGGCCGTCGTGCGCGCCGTCAGGCAGGAAACGCTGGAAGCGGTGGTGCTGATGCTCAACCCGATCGTGCCGCACGTCTGCGAGGCGCTGTTTGCGGCGCTGCGGCCCGGCTGCACGGCCAGCACGCAAGCTTTTCCGGAGCCCGACGCAGAGGCCCTGGTGCAGGACGAAATCGAGCTCATGCTGCAGATCAACGGCAAGCTGCGCGGCAGCCTGCGGGTGCCGGCGGGTGCAGACCGGGCAACCATCGAAGCTGCCGCGCTGGCCTGCGCAGCGGCCGCCAGGCATTTGGCCGGTGCCGCGCCGAAAAAGCTGATCGTCGTTCCCGGCCGCCTGGTCAACATCGTCGCTTGAAAGCTTGAGGGAGACTCCGATGCGCCTGGCGCTGCCGCCCATTTTGCGGGCCCCTGCTCGTGTCGCCACGCGTGCGCTCTTCCTGGCGATGCTCACCCTGCTTGCCGCTTGCGGTTTCCAGTTGCGCGGCTCCTACTCTTTGCCCTACGAGAGTATTTACCTGGCGATGCCCGAATATTCGGTGGTCGGCGCCGATCTGCGGCGCGCCATTCGTTCCTCGGCGACGACGCGTCTGGCACTTGTCCCGAGCGGCGCGCAGGCCATTTTCCAGCCCGGCACCGAGTATCGCGACCGCATCATCCTCTCGGTTTCCGGCACCGGCCGGGTCAGCGAACTGCGCTTGCGCTACCTGTATCCCTACCGCGTGGTCGACGCCAAGGGCCGCGATCTGGTCACGCCAGGGACCATCGAACTGGTCCGCGACCTGACCTACGACGACTCCAACGTCCTCGCCAAACAGCAGGAAGAGGTGCTGCTCTGGCGCGACATGGAGAATGACCTGGTGCACCAGTTGATGCGCCGCCTGGCGGCAGGCAAACCGGTGCCGGCGGTCGAGCCGGGCGCTTCAGCGCAGCCAGGGGAAGCGGCCGTGCCGGTCCAGGCGGTGGATGCGGTGGATGCGGTGGATGCGGTGGATGCCGTGGATGCGGTGAATGGGGCCACGCCCGCCAAGCCAGTGCTGGCCAGGTAGCGGCGAGCGCGATGCAGCTCAAGGGCGAACATCTCGCGGCGCAGCTCCAGCGCGAGCTCAAGCCGGTCTATCTGGTCTATGGCGACGAGCCCTTGCTGGTCATTGAAGCGGCCGACGCGATCCGCGCCGCGGCGCGCCAGGCGGGCTTCGACGAACGCGAAGTGCTGGTTGCCGGCAGCGCTTTCAACTGGAACGATCTCTACCAGGCCGCCGGCAGCATGTCCTTGTTCGCCGGGCGCAAGCTGATCGATCTGCGTCTGCCGGCCGGCAAGCCGGGGCGCGACGGCGGTGCCGCGCTACAGGCCTACTGCGCGCGTCCGTCGCCGGATGCGCTGCTGCTGGTGACCATGACCGGCGCCGACTGGCGCGAGGAGAAGGCCGCCTGGGTCGGCGCGGTGGCTGCCGCCGGAGCGGTCGTCAAACTGATCCCGCCCGGGCTTGCCGAGCTGCCGGCCTGGCTCGCTGCTCGTCTCGCTCGTCAGCAGCAAAGCGCCGATGCGGCCGGGCTGCGCTTCATTGCTGAGCGCGTTGAAGGCAATTTGCTGGCCGCGCATCAGGAAATTCTTAAACTCGAAATCCTTTACCCCTCGGGTGCGCTGCGCCTCGAGCAGATTCGCGAGGCCGTGCTCAACGTCGCTCGCTACGACCTCGACGGCCTGCGTGAAGCGATGCTGGCGGGTGATGTGCTGCGCCTGACGCGCACCATCGATGGTTTGCAGCAAGAGGGCGAGGCGCCGCCGCTGGTGCTTTGGGCAATGACCGAGGAGGTACGCGCCCTGGCCCAGATCAATACCGGCCTCGAGGCGCGTCAGCCGCTGCCGGAACTGTTGAAGGAGGCCCGCGTCTGGGGGGCTCGCCAGGGGCAGATCAGAAAGGCATTGCAGCGGGTGAACGGCGGGCGGGCGAGGGCGGCCCTGGCGCAGGCGGCGCGCATCGACCGCATGATCAAGGGCCTGGCCAGCGGCGACGTGTGGAACGAGTTCCTGCGCCTTGGTCTGAACATCGCTGTCGTCTGAAACTCTTCGCCCCGAGAGACGGGCACCCTTGCCATTTCAGGCGGCGCTGCCGCCTTCAAGCTCGCCGGGGGCGACTTCGTCCGGCGCCAGGTGCTCCCAGAGGCAATCTCGGCTTTCTGCGCTGGCCTCGGTGAGGCTGGGCGAAGCTTTGCTCTGCACCAGACACTCGCCGACGCAGCTTTCGCTGACGACGACCAGCTGCATTTCGGTATCGACCTTGCGTTCTCCATCCCAGTAACTGCAGGTGGCGCAAACTTTCACTTCCGTTGGCAAAATGAGTTTTCGTTTCATGATCGACGCAGGTAGTTGAGAGGGAGGAATAGCCCTCTGAGTGTAATTCTTTGCGGTGGTTCCCTTGACCCTGGCGCACCGTCGATGCCTATAATCGCAACTCGACCGCAAACGGCAGTTGACCGACTTCGTACCGGCCTTCACGCTGGCCTTCATTGTCCTCGCTGCACTGCAACATTGCCAGCGCTTTCGCTCCGCATCGTCTTGTCGGTGGGGCGGCGAAGGCCACTTTCACGGCCCGGTGTAGGTTTCTAAGTTTCTGCGTCGCCAGCTTTCTGGCGCGCTTTTTGAACGTTTATTGAGCACTTATCGGCCCCTCTGCAATTCTGGAAAGCCTCATGAGCATAGAGCAGTACATCCGTACCGTTGGCCAGCAGGCGCGCGCGGCGTCGCGGGCCATGGCGCGTGCCGACAGCAACGCCAAGAACAGCGCACTGCGCGCGATCGCCGCGGCCATTCGCCGCGAGGCCGGTGTTCTGGTCGCCGCCAATCGCGAGGATCTGGCCGCCGCCATCGCTGCCGGCCTCGAGCCGGCGCTGCTCGACCGCCTGACCCTTTCGGAAAAGGGCATTGCGGCGATGGCCGAAGGCGTCGAGCAGGTCGCTGCACTGGACGACCCGGTCGGCGAGGTCAGTGGCCTCAAGTTTCGCCCGAGTGGCATCCAGGTGGGCCGCATGCGCGTACCACTGGGCGTCGTCGGCATCATCTACGAGGCTCGCCCGAACGTCACTGCCGACGCCGCCGCGCTGTGCCTGAAGTCGGGAAACGCGGCGATCCTGCGCGGTGGCTCGGAAGCCATCCGCAGCAACCGGGCAATTGCCGCCCTGGTCCATGAGGGGCTGGCCAGTGCCGGACTGCCGCCAAGCGCCGTACAGGTGATAGACACCACCGACCGCGCGGTCGTCGGTCATCTGATCACCATGCGCGAGTACGTGGATGTCATCGTTCCGCGTGGCGGCAAGGGGCTGATCTCGCGCTTGCTGGCTGAGTCGCGGGTGCCGATGATCCAGCACCTGGATGGCAATTGCCACGTCTATGTCGATGATCACGCCGATCCGGAGAAAGCGCTGCAGATCATCGAAAACGCCAAGACGCAGCGCTACGGTACCTGCAATACCGCCGAGTCGCTGCTGCTGGCGCGTTCAGTTGCCGCCGATCTGCTGCCGCTGATTGGCGCCATGTTGATGGAGCGTGGTGTCGAGCTTCGCGGTTGTCCGGAAACGCTGGCTATCGTCAGCACGGCATGGCCGGCGAGTGAGGAAGATTTCGCCAGAGAATACCTGGCGGCGATCATCTCGGTCAAGGTGGTCGCCGGACTCGACGAAGCCATCGAACATATCAATGCCTACGGCTCGCATCACACCGACGCCATCGTCAGCGAAAACTACACGGCGGCGATGCGTTTTCTGCGCGAAGTCGATTCGGCGTCGGTGATGGTCAATGCGTCGACGCGCTTCGCGGATGGCTTCGAATACGGTCTCGGTGCCGAAATCGGCATTTCGACCGACAAAATCCACGCGCGCGGACCGGTCGGCCTCGAAGGACTGACCTGTCAGAAGTGGATTGTTCTCGGCAACGGCGAGGTGCGTGCCTGACCGAGGTCCTGGAGAATTTCAAGTGCTAATGGCAAGGAGGATGAGGTGATGAAAAAACTGCTGCTGGCGGCGATGGCCGCCCTGTTCTGCCAATTCTCCCAATTGGCGACCGCCGTCGAAGTAGCCGGCGTCAAGTTCGACGATCAAACCAAGGTCGGCAACGGCGAGTTGCTGGTCAATGGTGCCGGCCTGCGCAAGAAGGCCTTCTTTCAGATCTATGCAATGGCGCTCTATTTGCCCGCGAAAAGCGGCGACAGCGAGGCGGTTCTGGCGGCCAAGGGGGGCAAGCGGATTGCCATTACGCTGTTGCGCGACCTCACCGCCCAGCAGTTCGTCGAGGCCCTGCAGGAAGGCATGGCCAACAACCATTCCGAAGCCGAAATGGCCGGCCTCAAGGACCGCTTGAAGCAGCTTTCCGACCTCATGCTGGCGATCGGCGAAGCGAAGACCGGGACCAGTATCCTGATCGACTGGCTGCCGGCGAGCGGTACCCGCCTGACGGTCAACGGGCAGGCGCAAGGAAAGGATATTGCCGGCGAGGATTTCTATCGGGCGCTGCTCAGGATCTGGCTGGGCAACAAGCCGGTACAGGACGATTTGAAACAGGCGCTACTCGGCAAGGCCTCCTGAGTGACAGCGAGCGTTGCGCGCGTGTCGGGTGATGGCCTCGACTACCAGGCGCTGATCGCCGCGCCCGGATTCTGCCTGGGTGTGCGCTGCGACGACGACGAAGTGCAGCGCATTGTTTTCCTGCCGCCGAGTCCTGAAGTGGCGCCGAAAAACGCGCTGGCTGCCGAGACCGTGCGCCAGCTCACCGCCTACCTGGGCGATGCGGAGTTCGTGTTCGGTCTGCCCTTGCGCCCCTCGGGGACATTTTTCCAGCGTCGTGTCTGGCAGCAGATCGCGGCCATCCCGACGCACCAGACGCGTGCCTACGGCGAGATTGCCAAGGCGCTGCACAACGCGCCACGGGCTGTTGGCCAGGCTTGCGGCGCGAATCCCTTTCCGGTGGTCGTTCCCTGCCATCGCGTGCTCGCGGCCGGCGGCGGGCTGGGCGGTTTTGCGCGCCAGAATGGCGGTTTCCTGCTCGACGTCAAGCGCTGGCTGCTGGCGCATGAAGGCTGCTGACGCCGAGCCTGCCGATCTCGCCGAGATCGAAGCTTTCTGCGACACGCTGTGGCTTGAAGACGGTTTGGCCAAAGCTTCGCTGGCCAGCTATCGTAGCGATCTCCTGCAACTCGCCGCCTGGCTTGCCGAGCAGCGTCTCGGCAGTCTGTCCGCGATCGACGAGGCGACCCTGATGCGCTTCGTCGCCACCCTCTCGCAAACGCTGCGTGCCTCTTCGCAGGCGCGCTACCTGTCCACCTTGCGCCGCTTTTATCGCCACCTCCTCGCGCGTGGTCTGCGCAGCAGCGACCCGACGCTGAAGATCGCCATGCCGGTGCAGCCGTCGCGGCTGCCAAAAGTGCTTTCCGAGCTGCAGGTCGATCGCCTGCTCGCGGCGCCGCCGACCGAGAGCCTGCTCGGCGAGCGTGATCGGGCGATGCTCGAAACCCTCTATGCGACCGGCCTGCGCGTCTCCGAGCTGGTCGGCCTCAAGGTGTACGAAGTCAATCTCGACATGGGCGTGCTGCGCGTCTTCGGCAAAGGCAGCAAGGAGCGCATCGTGCCGCTTGGCGAAGTGGCCGGCGACTGGCTGCGCCGCCATCTGGCCAATGGACGGCCGGCGCTGCTCAATGGACGGCAGAGCGACGATCTCTTCCTTACCAGCCGTGGTGCGGCGATGAGCCGGCAGGCGTTCTGGCAACTGATCAAGCGCTACGCGCTGCACGCCGGCATGGATCCGGCGCGGCTGTCGCCACACGTGCTCCGCCACGCCTTCGCCACGCACCTGCTCAATCACGGCGCCGATCTGCGTGTCGTGCAGTTGCTGCTCGGTCATTCCGACATCTCGACGACACAAATCTATACCCATGTCGCCCGCGAACGTCTGAAAAGCCTGCACGCGCAGCATCATCCGCGCGGTTGAGCGGCGGTCCGAGGACGATGGGTGCGCGGTGGACGCGGTGGACTAGGGCGCGGCGGAGTCCGGGGGGCAGGAGTCGCGAGTCGACAGCCTTGTGGCATTGCTTGGTGGAGCCCAAGGCTTGGCCTTCGCCGACATTGCGAGCGTGGCGCCACCTTGTCTGCCGACCGGTGTGAGCGGTACGGCAGACAGTGCGCAGGATCAGGTGACCACGAAGTCGACGTTGCCGAGCTGCATGGCAGTCGCGAACTCGGGCGGCGGTACAGCGGAGAAGTCCTCCGGAGCGCTCGCGGCTGTGTCGAAGTCAAGCGTACCGCCGCCGGCCGGGAATGCGAACTCGACGGCGTCAGCAGCGTCGACGGTAGCGCCGATGGAGGCTAGCGAAATCGGCCAAGGATCATCAATCTGGGCGCCGATTTCGACCGAAGGCGTGACGAAGGGAGCTTGAGTTCCGTCGTCGAGATCGCTGAGCGCATCGAACAGGGTATCGAAGCGCACGATCTCGATGAATGACGCAGTGTGCACGCCGTCGAGCGGAGTTTCGCCTGCTTCGGCGTCGAGCGTGTCGAGAGCCGGCGCAGCGGGCGCACCTTGCGCGGCATCGGCATCGGCATCTGCAACGAGTTGCGTCACCACAAGGCTGTCGCCCAGGTCTGTGCTCATCACCGAGTTTCCTAGGCTGCTGCTGGTGCTCAACGTTGTCATTGCCCCCGCTGTGGGGCCGGCGACGATGCTGGTCACGGTGAGTTCGAAATCGTTGCCGTCGCCGCCGGCATAGCTGATCGCGAACGAATAGAGCTGGTCACCAAACTCCTTCTCCAAGCTGTCGCCCTCGGCCAGCCCGAAAAACGTGCCCGCGATCACATCGGCACCGTCGTTGTCGATGATGACAAAGCGATCATTCAGCTGCGCGGCGAAATCGAGAACCAGGTCGAGCATGCCGCCGACGGCGCCGCTACCGTCGAGATCGACGGCACCGGTAACCGCGAGCTGGTCGTAGCCCGTGCCCGCTCCATAGCCCGCCAGATTGATCTCCAGCGTACCGGCCGCTGACAGACCGAAATCGCCTGTGACGGTCGTCGTTCCGACAGCCGTGTCGCCCGCCGCCAGCGTGCCGCCGACTTCGTTCAAGCTGCCATTGAAAGTCATCACATCGAGCCGCCCGCCGGTGAACTTGAAGCCTCCTTCGGTGATGAGGTTCACGCTGCTTCCCGAGAGCAGGCCACCGCTCAGGTTGAAAGTCCCCGTCACGATCGACCCGCTGCCGCCAACCTCCAGGGTGTTGTTGCCGAAGTCGAACAGGCCGTTGGCGAGGTTTGTGGTGGCGGCGGTGAATGAGCCTGCAAAGTTGTCGAGTATGGTCAGCGTTCCGTTGCCACCGACTCCGAGGCCGATGTCGACGGTGGTGGCGGTCACGGAGGTAGCGGAGCCCA
>QPGA01000027.1:0-3107 GCA_003332265.1 Candidatus Accumulibacter meliphilus | reverse complement strand
CGGAGCCCACGATGAACTGGCCGGACGCACTGCCGACGTTGGCGGTTTGCCCGATCCTGAGGGTGTCGAGCATGGCGGTAAAGCTGCCCTCGGTCGCGTCGAGTAAGCCGCTGGCCGAGCCAGTGGCGTAGTAGCTGTTGGTGTTCTGGCTCCAGCCGATGTTCAGCGTGGCCAGCGCATTGGCGGTGCCCAGGGTAATCGTCGATTGGCTGCCCAGGATTAAACTGCCATTGGCTGCTGGCGTGCTGACGTTGGCCGCGCCCGTCTCGCGGCCAATCGACAAACTTGCTACATCGGCCGCGTCCAGCGATGCGCCGCTAGTCACAGTCAGATTGCCGGTGATACCGCCGCTCCCAGTCGCGTTATAGCCGACATTCAACTCCGTGACATGGGCAACAACCGCCGTGCCACTTGCAATCGTCAGGTTGACACGTGACTGGGAGTTGTTTGCGCCGATAGTGGCGCTGCCGCTGACAGCAAGTGTGCTGCCTTCGTCGAAGTCAGTAACGTGGTCGGCGGCTCCAGTTCCCGACGCAACCTCACCCGTGTAGAGCAGTGCGGCGATGGCGAAATCCTGATCCACTATGCTTGTGCCGTCGGCATCGATGGCATCGAAAACCACCGCGTCGGTCGACGCAGGTGCATCCGGCGACCAGTTCCCCGATTCGCTCCAGTTATCGGAGGCGGCAGCGCCGGTCCAATTCACCCCCGCGGGTGTAGATGCCCTGGTGCCGATGTCGAACTGGCTCGGCGAATCAGAACTGCCGATGATGATCTGGCCGCCGTTGGTCCAGATGATCGTCGGGTCGATGACATTCACCGACTCGCTCGGTGCTCCGGCTTCCCCGGCGCTGTTGATGAACGACGGGTCGCAGGTCAGGGCATAGTCGAGGATGGCGGCCTCGCGCAGCGCTGGATCGGTAATTCCGGCGGCGTCGAGAAGGGCGATCGCTTCGGCAACCTTGTCTGCCGGCAGCGACGCCCGGGTGGTTTTCTGGATCGGGCAGTTTTCGTCACTGAAGCTTGCCGTGCTTTCGCCGGCCCGGTAGTCGAAAAGCGACTCGGCTTGCGTGATGCGCCAGCTGTTGGCAAAAGTGTCATACAACTGCGCAAAGGTGGGCTGTGTCGGCAATACGGTGCCGTCGCGGGTTGCCAGATCGTTTGCGACGTTGCCGTCGAAGTTGCCCAGCAACCCGTGCAGCGATCCATCCGGGCGGTCAGCCGAGGCACACAGACGCACGTCGACGTAGCTTCCCCGGTCGGTAACGATCAGGCGCTCCTGCGTCGGGAACACGATCGAGTAGACTCCGGCATCGTAATGGATCTGACCGCCGCCGAGTGCCACGGAGTCTCCGGAGGCGATGGTCATCACCTGTCCGTCGATTCGCAGCGGTTCAGTTTCGAGGGTATCGATCGTCACCCGATGGCCGTCGACCAGGGTGGCAACCGCAGTGTTGACCGAGACGTTCGGGCCGTACATGGCCGTTCGCGTCTGTACGGTGAGTGGACTCGGGTCGCTGACGTTGCGAGTCTCGACGAGGACGAACTCCCCACACGCCTGCATATCGTAGATTAGCCCGTCGGCGGTGACATAGTGCGGGTCGCCCCAGGAGTAGCCGCACTCGACCTGTTCGTTGTCCACGATAGTGCCGGTCGCCTGCAGATCGCCGGGTTGCGCATTCGCGCTGACGTCGCTCAGGCTGACCGTGAAGGTCTCGCTGCCTTCGATCAGTTGATCGTCGAAGCTTCCGACCGAGATCAGTACCGATGTCTGTCCAGCCAGAATGGTCGCCGTGCCGGTGAGGGGCGTTAGCGGTGCGAGGTCGCTCTGGTCGGCAAAACCAAGGCCGGCAGGCGCAAAATCGATGGTGTAGGTGGCTGTGATCGGGTTATTCGGGTCAGCGATGTCCACAGAAACCACGAAGGCCAGGACGTTGCCTTCGGTGGCCGTCGCGTCGGCGATCGACAGCGTGGGTAAGGGTGGTACGGCGTCATCGTCGATGATCGTGCCCGTCGCCACGGCCCGGCTGATCGTGGCGTTGCTCGCGCCACTCAGTTCGACGGTAAAGCTCTCGGTCGCTTCCGGAACCAGGTCATCGGTGACATCGAGGGTGATGGTCTTGCTGGTCTCGTTGGCGGCAAAGGTGAGTGTGCCGCTGAGGGCGTCGATGCTGTCGTTGTAGTCGTCGGGGTTGCTCGCGCTGGCCGGGGCGACGCTGTAGGTCACGGTCGACGGGCTGCCGTTGTCGCTGCTGCGGGTGACGGTAAAGCTGATCGTGGTGGCCGGTCCGCCGGGGTCGCCTTCGGTCGCGGTGGCGTCGGCTATCGCCAGGACGGGCAATGGGATGGCTTCGTCGTTGTCGATGATGGTGCCGGTGGCCACCGCGCGGGCGATGGTGGCGTTGCTGGCACTGTTCAGGGTGACCGTGAAGTTCTCGGTGTCTTCAGGGAGCAGGTCATCAGTGACGTCGAGGGTGATGGTCTTGCTGGTTTCGTTGGCGGCGAAGGTGAGTGTGCCGCTGAGGGCGTCGATGCTGCCGTTGTAGTCGTCGGGGTTGCTCGCATTGCCCGGGGCGACGCTGTAGGTCACCGTAGACGGGCTGCCGTTGTCGCCCGTCCGGGTGACGGTGAAGCTGATCGTGGTGGCCGGTCCGCCGGGGTCGCCTTCGGTCGCGGTGGCGTCGGCAATCGCGAGCTCGGGCAGGTCGTTGTCGAGGATGGTGCCGATGGCCACTGCGCGGCTGATCGTGGCGTTGCTCGCGCCACTCAGTTCGACGGTAAAGCTCTCGGTCGCTTCCGGAACCAAGTCATCCGTGACGTCGAGGGTGATGGTCTTGCTGGTTTCGTTTGCGGCGAAGGTGAGTGTGCCGCCGAGGGCGTCGATGCTGTCGTTGTAGTCGTCGGGGTTGCTCGCGCTGCCCGGGGCGACGCTGTAGGTCACCGTCGACGGGCTGCCGTTGTCACCGCTACGGGTGACGGTGAAGCTGATCGTGGTGGCCGGTCCGCCAGGGTCGCCTTCGGTCGCGGTGGCGTCGGCAATCGACAGCTCGGGCAGGTCGTTGTCGAGGATGGTGCCGATGGCCACTGCGCGGCTGATGGTGGCGTTG
>QPGA01000026.1:54817-59017 GCA_003332265.1 Candidatus Accumulibacter meliphilus | reverse complement strand
GATCCGTTATCGTGGTCCGATCTTCAAGACCCTGCTGACGATCTTCGTGATCTCCTTTTTCATCCTTGGCTTCCTTGGCACGAAAGCACCGTCCTACGCTTTCTTCGGCGTCATTCCCGGTGCTCCGGTGGCGCAGCTTCTCAGCCTGTACTACTTCCTCTTCTTCCTGACCATGCCGTGGTGGTCGAAGATCGACAAGTACAAGCCGGAACCTGATCGCGTGACGATGTAAAGGAAAGCACAAAATGAAAAAATTGCTCACTGCATTGCTCGTCGCTCCGGCCATTGCCTTTGCCAGCGGCGCCGCTCTTCATCTTGACAAGGCACCGGAGGCGCAGCGCGACAATGCCGCGCTGCAAAGTGGCGCCAGGACATTTGTCAACTACTGTATGAACTGCCACGGCTTGAGCTTTGTCCGCTACAACCGTCTGACCGAGATCGGCCTTTCCGAGCAGGAGATCAAGGATCACCTCTTGTTTACGGCTGACAAGATCGGCGAGAAAATGCGCGTTGCCGCCCGCCCTGCCGAGCAGAAAATCTGGTTCGGAGCGACGCCGCCCGATCTGTCTCTGGTCGCCCGCGCGCGTGCTTCCGAGGACGGTAGCGGTGCCGACTGGTTGTACACCTATCTGCGCTCGTTCTACCGCGACGAAAAGCGGCCGACCGGTTGGAACAACCTGGTTTTCGAGAACGTTGGCATGCCGCACGCTCTTTGGCAGTTGCAGGGGATACAGGTTCTGAACAGCGATCACCATCTCGAACTGGCCACTCCCGGCACGCAAACACCCGCCGAGTACGACAAGACCGTTGCCGATCTGGTCGGCTTCCTGGTCTGGGCGGCGGAGCCGGATGCCGGTTTTCGCAAGCAACTCGGTTTCGGTGTCCTGGCCTACCTCCTGGTTCTCTTCGGCTTCGCCTACAAGATGAAGAAGAATTACTGGAAAGACATCAAGTAACTGAAGCATAACGCCGCGTTTCGGGCTACGGCATCGCCGGCGAGGGCGCGACAAGCGCTCGCTCCCGCCGCGATGCCGATTCGTTTTTAGCGGTCATGACATGTCGAGATACCCAAGATCATGAAGGTCATGACCGCCCCCCTCTCCCCTGGCCCTTCTCCCGCAGGGGGCGAAGGGAGATTCGTGAGTTGCGTACGCAACTTCCACATTAAGGGTATTGATCATGATGAATCTCTATTCGGGAAGCACCTGCCCGTTCAGTCACCGTTGCCGTATTGTGCTCTACGAAAAAGGCATGGATTTCCAGGTGATCGATGTCGATCTCTTCGCCAAAGCCGAAGAGATTGCCATCATCAACCCCTACGGTCGCGTGCCGGTCCTTGTCGAGCGGGACCTCATCCTCTATGAGCCGAACATCATCAACGAGTACATCGACGAGCGCTTTCCGCATCCGCAGTTGATGCCCGCCGACCCCATCATGCGGGCACGGGCGCGGCAACTGCTGATCACCATGGAGCGCGAAGTTTTCGCCTATATCGAGCCTCTCGAGAAAAATGGCAAGACAGCCGACCGCGCTCGCCAGCAGATCCGCGACCGTCTCACCGAGATGTCGCCGGTATTCGTCAAGCAGAAGCACATGCTCGGCGAAGAGTTCTCGATGCTTGATGTGGCCATCGCGCCGCTGCTTTGGCGGCTCGACCACTACGGCATCGAACTTTCGAAAACCGCCTTGCCGCTTTTGAAGTACGGCGAGCGCATCTTCAGCCGTCAGGGCTTCATCGACGCGCTGACGCCCTCCGAAAAAGCGATGCGCAAGTAGCGCGCAGCACGGGCTGCACAGGGCGTTGCCGTTCGCCGGTGGCGTCCGCCGCCGCCCTGCCTTTGTCGATCACTTTGCATGGGAACGAACTTGGATCTGCCGTCGACGAAACCCTATCTGATTCGCGCCATCCACCAATGGTGCACCGACAACGGCTTCACCCCCTACCTCGCGGTGAGCGTAGACGCGCGCACGCGCGTGCCGATGGAACATGTTCGCGATGGCCAGATCGTCCTCAATCTCGACTACGAAGCGACCGGACGCCTTGAGATCGGCAACGACGTCATCACTTTCCAGGCCCGCTTCGGCGGCGTCGCGCGCGACCTGCTGGTGCCGATCGGCAACGTTGCCGCCATTTACGCCCGTGAAAACGGTGGCGGCATGGCCTTCGAGCCGGAGCCTGCAGGGGCTGTCGCTGAACCGGAAGGCAGCACCGCTGCTCCCGGCCGGGACGGCGAGCCTGAGCCGCCGAGGACTCCTCCGCCACCTGCCGGTCGGGCGAAGCTGCAGCGCGTCAAATAGGCGCCATTTCCAGCACTGTTCCCGGCACCAGGTTGGTGATTGACGCCGATTGATGCAGGCTCATACACGCGCGGGGTTTGCTTTGGGTAGCGTATCCAGCGACAAGCCATGCGACAGCCCGTCGCCTGTGCGCTTCGGGAGAATAAGAAGATAAGTACGCCAGCGAAGTCTGTAACGCGGGATTTCAACGCCATTGGCAACAGCTTCACCATGGATCAGCCGCAGTAGTTCGGCGCGCCTGCCGCTTTCCTTGGTGAGGCAACAAGCCGATCGCTGGCCTTCAGAATGCCGCACTCCCCTGGCAAGGAAGCAGCCTCGTTGCGTGAGCTATTTCGCGTTCGGCGCTGCTCCAGGTGAAAGACTCCCTGCAGGCCTTCGCCGAACACCGCGGCCTGATTCACCGCAATACAACAATCCAACGGGCGGAGGCTGTTCGGCCGTCTGCGCGCCAAACTCAGCCGAGCAGACGGCGAGCGTGCTTGATCGCCTGGCGTTCCTCGGCGGACGCCGGATCATGCTGTAGCGCGGCGCGAACGCGCGCCAGGATGTCGGCTCGCGATGAGCGCTCGTTCATTTGCGGAGCTCTCCGGTGGGGTCGGCGTTAATGCTGCCGTGGGTGCCGATCGCCGGATCGGCGGGAGTCAGACAGATCGCGGCCTTCTGCAACTGCAGCGCGATACGAGCGCCGGGGACGATACCGCGCCGCTGTGCGACCGCTGTGCCAATGGCAAAGGACAGCGCCACATCGCGGTGGTCGGCGATGTACGCGGTCACCGTCGCATGTCCGCGCCAGGCGAGCCGCTCGCTGACAGTCGCGGCGAAAGTGTTCTCGCGATCGGCCTGGTGGTCGCGTACGAGAATCACGCCGGCTTCGGGAAGCACCCAGCAGACGCGGTCGCCGACGGCGAAGGCGGCGTGATGGCTGGCTTGTAGCGGCTGCCCCAGCCAGTCGATCAGCGTCGTGTCGGTGGCCGCTGACTGCGCGCTTACCGTAGCGCCGAAGAGGTTCGGCTGATCGGTCAGGCGCGCGACCAGCGCGCTCACTGGTCGTGCCAGCAGTTCGTCCGGGGCGGCGGTCTGCAGCGTGTGGCCGTGATGCAGGACGGTCATGCTGTCGGCGAGCAGCGCTGCTTCTTCCAGATCGTGAGTAACCAGAATGATCGGGATGGCCAGCGAGCGACGCAATTCGATGAGCTGCCGCAGCAGTTTGCGGCGCGTCACTTGATCAAGCGCCGAGAAGGGTTCGTCGAGCAGCAGCACCTGCGGTTCGCGCGCCAGCGCGCGGGCGATCGCCACGCGTTGTTGCTGGCCGCCGGAAAGCTCGGCCGGGCGGCGCGTTTCCAGGCCTTCGAGCTTGCTGCGCGCCAGCCAGTGGCGCGCGTGCGCGGCGCGCTCGCGCGTCGGCAGGTGCTGCAGCGCAACCATCACGTTGGCCAGCGCGCTGAGGTGCGGAAACAGCGCGTAGTGCTGGAAGACGAAGCCGACACGCCGCTGCTGCGGCGAGACATCGACGCCGCGGCTGGCGTCGAACCAGGTTTCGTCGCCGCAGCGCACGCTGCCGCCTGACGGCCGGTGGAGGCCTGCGAGGCAGCGCAGAATGGTCGATTTACCGCTGCCCGAAGGGCCGACCAGCGCCAGCAACTCGCCACTGTCGCAGGCGATGTCGGCGGCCAGCGGTATCGGGGCGCTCTGTTCGAGGCGGGCGACGAGCTTCACCGGCGCAGCACCGAACGACCGAGGCGACTGACCAGCAGCACGGCAACGAAGGACAAGGTCAACAACAGCGCCGACATGCCGGCCGCCGCCGAATCGTTGAACGCCTGCGCCTGATCGTAGATGGCGATGGCGATCGTCTTGGTCTCGCCGGGCAGGCTGCCGCCGACCATCAGCACGACGCCGAAC
>QPGA01000026.1:41429-54435 GCA_003332265.1 Candidatus Accumulibacter meliphilus | reverse complement strand
CGCTCACCGCTCCCTGCTTGCCGGCAGCGAGAAACCGTTGCGTTCGAAGATGGCGCGCGCCGTCGGTTTTTGCAGATAGGCGTAGAAACGGCGGGCGTCTTCGCCGGCGTGACGGGTCAGCGCCATACGCTGACGCAAGGGCGGGTGCCAGTTCTCGGGAAGCAGCGCCGCGACGCCGTGCCGGGCGAGCTCGGGCGCCTTGCACAGCGACCAGGCAACGATGCCGCCCTGCGTTGAACCGCTGAGTGCAAACTGCGCCGCCTGCGCGACGTTCTCGCCGAGCACCAGCTTCCCTTGCAGCGCTGCCCAGAGGCCGGCGCGTTCGAGGACGGCGCGGGCGGCACGCCCGTAGGGCGCGTGCTGTGGGTTGGCGATCGCCAGATGCTGCAGGCGACCATCACTGATCGCCGCCGCCAGATCGCGCAATTCGCTGTCGACCTTCAGCGACGAGCCATGCGGCGCCAGCAGCGCGACACGGCCAATTGCGTAGAGCTGGCCCTGGTCACGCAACAGGCCCTGCTCGGCGAGGCGGAGGATGTACTCCTCGTCAGCCGAGAGGAAGAGGTCGAAAGGTGCTCCCTGCGGGATTTGGCGGGCAAAGTTACCCGAGGAGCCAAAGGAGAGGGCGACCTTGTTGCCCGTCTCTTGCTCGTAACGGGCCGCGATCTGACCAAGCGCGAACTGCAGATCGGAGGCGGCAGCGACTTTGGTCGGCTGGGCGTTGGCGACGTGGGCAACGCTGGCGACGAGGCTCAGCAGGAGGAAAAGCAGGATGCGCATGTTGTTGTGATTTGTGGGGGAAGGCTTAATGTGAAAGTCGCGCACGCGACTCACAAAACTCCCGTCTCCCCTCCCGGGAGAAGGGTCAGGGGAAGAGGGAAACGGTCATGACTTTCATGACTTGGGGTGTCTCCACGTGTCATGGCCGTTAATGTGAAAGTCGCGCACGCGACTCACGAAACTCCCTCCCCCGCGAGGGGGGCGATGGGTGGCGCTGGCGAGGGAAGCGCCGGTAGCTGGGTGGCGCTGTTCATGTCAGCACGTGTTGCGGCTCGCCGCGGGCGAAGGCTTCGAGGTTGCTGATCAACTGGTCGGCGAGGGCCTGCATCGCCGGCTGGCTAGCCCAGGCGATATGCGGGGTGAGCATGAAGTTGGGCAGCGCCAGCAGCTCGGGGGCGAGCAGGGGGTTGCCGTCGCGCGGTGGCTCGACGCTGAGGACGTCAAAACCGGCGCCGGCGATCCAGCCTTCCTGCAGCGCCCGGGCCAGGGCGACTTCGTCGACCAGGCCGCCGCGCGCCGTATTGATCAGCAGGGCGGAAGGCTTCATCGAACGTAGTTCGTTTTCGCCGATAAGCTTGCTCGTTTCAGCGCTCAGCGGGCAGTGCAGTGAAACCGCGTCGGCTTGGCGCAGCGCGTCGGCGAACAAGGTATAGCCTGGACGAACGCTGAGCGCATCCTTGCGTTCGCTGCGCAGCACGTGCATGCCGAAGGCACCGGCCAGGCGGGCGACGCCGCTGCCCAGGTTGCCGCTGCCGATCAGCGCCAGCGTCGCGCCATGCAGGTCGCGGATCGGGTAGTCGAAAAAGCAGAACTGTTCGGCACGCTGCCAGCTTCCGTCGACGACCGCCTGCCGATAAGCAAAGATGTTGCGCGACAGCGCCAGCAACATCGCCAGTACGTGCTCGGGAACGGTATGCGCGGCGTAGCCACGGATGTTCGAGACGACGATGCCGCGCACGCGACAGGCCTCGAGGTCGATGTTGTTGGCGCCGGTCGCGGCGACGGCGACCATTTGCAAGGCAGGCAGCGCGGCGATCAGTTCGGCGTCGATCTGCAGTTTGTTGACGATGGCTATCGTCGCTCCGGCGAGCCGCTCCTTGACCTCGCTCTGCAGGGTTTTCGCATGTTCGGCCCAATGGTGCGGAAAATCCGGCCGGCGGACTGCGGCGATGATCGAGTCGCGTTCGAGATAGACGATTCGGTGCATGGCTCAGCTCAATCCACGCAAGGCTTGTTGTAGCGGCAGGCAAGTTCGGCAACTTTGGCGCCCAGCGCCGGATCGCCGGCAAAGCACAGCCGGCTGACTGCGCTGAGCACACAAAGACCTTCGATAGCCGCCAGGTCGCCGTGCAGAATGTTGAAAACACCGCCAGGGAAAGCGCTGCGAGCGCTCAGTTCGGCCAGTGCGAAAGCGGCTGATGGCGCTTTCGGGCTCGGCTTGACGATGACGGTCGCCCCCGCCAGCAGTGCCGGGACGGCGTGCCGCAACGGGCCGAGGAGTGGCGCGCTGTCGTCGCTGACGATGGCCACGACGGCATTGACAGCGCTGCCGGAGTTTCCTGTGTCGCTTGCGGCGCCGGGGCTGGCACCGCGCAGCAGGCTCAGCGCGTCGCCAACTTCGGCTGCCGCGAGCGCAGCGTCCTTGCCGCTCTCCTCGCTGATCAGCGCCGCAAAATGCTCACCGTACTCAGCCAGTGCGTCGGCCAGCGCCAGCAGCAGCGCGGCACGCTCGGCGACGGTTCGGGCGGCCCAATCAGGCAGCGCCGCCTGCGCCGAGGTGGCGGCAGCAAGCGCTTCGGACGCGCCACACAGGGGCGTGCGCCGCTTGATCTCACCGCTAGCTGCGTCGCGGACATCGAAAAAAGCCGGCGCCATGGTCAGATAGGCGCGCCCATTGATCCACAGCGGTATGGCCAGGACCTGATCGGTTTCGGACATCATTCGGAAATTTCGCTCCTTGCTTGCTTAGTGTAAAAGTCGCGCAAGCGACTCGTGAATTGAGGAAATGCTCGAAAGCGGACGTTGGCGCTGGACTGCCGCATCGCTGCGCTGCTCGCCGTGACGGCGCGGCGGGCAAAGCGTCGAGGCCGGCGGCAGGTCGAGCGCTTTGTCGATGCCGCCGAAGAGTGGCGTCAGGAGCGAACCCATCGGCCCCGGGTAGACCCAGCCGTAGGCGTGCCCGCCGACAGCTGGTCGCCGCTGTGGTACGCAGGCTGGCCGCAACAGGTCTGACTGGCCGGAACTTCGACCGCGCTGCCGGCGGCCTCGAGCAGCCGGATGGTCGCGAAGCCGACGCTCGGGCGCATCAGATCGACCAGACAGCTTGCGAACAGGGCAACGCGCATGATGGTAAGATATTGCGCCGCACAAGGTACGGTGGGCGAGTGGCAGAACGAGCAATAGTAGTCTCCCACAGGCGAAAACAAAAGCTTGCGACGCTTGCCGACGCTGCCGAAAGGATCGACAGGAAGGACATGGTGGAACAGCAGGCAGAAAAGACTTCGATTCAGGTCATCGAGCGCATGATGTCGCTGCTCGATGTGCTGGCCGATCTCCCCGACCCGGTGAGTCTCAAGGTGCTGGCCAAGAACAGCGGCCTGCACCCGTCAACGACACACCGGATCCTGGCGGCGATGACCAGCGCCGCGGTCGTCGAGCGCCACGAAAACGGCAGCTACACGCTCGGTATCCGGCTGCTCGAACTCGGCAACCTGGTTAAGTCGCGGATCAACATCCGCCAGGTCGCCCTGCCATACATGCAGCAACTGCATGAGAGCATTGGCGAAGCCGTCAATCTCGGCATTCGCCATGACGACGAGATCATCTACGTCGAACGGACTTCGAGCGGTCGCTCGCTGGTACGTGTCGTCTATCTGGTGGGTGGCCGGGCACCCTTGCACCTGACTTCCGTGGGCAAACTCTTTCTCGCTGCCGACAGCGCCGCCGCTGTGCGCGCCTATGTCCGTCGTACCGGTCTGCCGGGAAAGACGCCGCATTCACTGACGCGCCTGGACGCGCTCGAAAAAGAGCTCGACAAAATTCGCCGCCATGAAGTGGCTTATGACAATGAAGAGGCGGAGATCGGCCTGCGCTGTATCGCCGCACCGATCCGCGACGACGAAGATCAGCTGGTCGCGGGCCTTTCCGTTTCGTCCCCCAGCGATCGCCACAACCCGGACTGGGCGAAGAAGATCAAGGCCACCGCCGACGAGATCGCGCGCGCCCTCGGCCATCACCAAAGGTCGCGGCGCAGCTAAGGCGCGCGCCAGCGATGATTGCGCCGCTTGCCGCTTGCCGCTTGCCGCTTTGCAGGCGCGATGCTTGCCAAACTGTTGCCCCTGCTACGGAGCCCACTGAATGTCCCTGCCGCCGTCGCTGCTGCCTTTTCTTTTCGTATTTCTGTGGAGCACGGGCTTCATTGGCGCCAAGTTCGGCCTGCCCTACGCCGAACCCCTGACCTTCCTGCTCACTCGTTACCTGCTGGTGCTGACGCTGATGCTTCCCTTTGTGCTGCTGACGCGTGCCCCCTGGCCCGCCAATCCGCGTCAGTTTTTCCATATCGCCGTCTCCGGCGTGCTGGTGCACGGCGTCTATCTGGGCGGCGTGTTCATGGCCATCAAGCACGGTTTGCCGGCGGGGGTAACCGCACTGGTGGTCGGCATGCAGCCCTTGCTGACCGCCTGCGGAGCCGGCTTCCTGCTCGGCGAACGCGTCTCGCCGCGGCAATGGCTGGGCCTGGCGCTGGGCTTCGCCGGGGTGAGCCTGGTCGTCGCCAACAAACTTGGCGACGTACCGCTGGCAGCAATGCTCGTTCCGGCCATTGCCGCGCTGCTCGGCATTACTCTTGGCACCCTGTATCAGAAGCGCTTCTGTCCGAGATTTGATCTGCGAACCGGATCGGTGATCCAGTTCCTGCCGACGGCGATCATCACCGCGTTGGTCGCCTCGGCGACCGAGAGCATGGCCATCGAGTGGACGCCGCAGTTTGTCTTTGCCCTCCTGTGGCTGGTGCTGGTGCTCTCGGTCGGGGCGATCAGCCTGCTCAATGTGCTGATTCGTAGCGGCAGCGCGGTCAATGTCGCGACCTTGTTCTACCTGACGCCGCCAAGCACGGCGATCATCGCCTGGCTGCTCTTCGACGAAACGCTGAGCGGACTGGCAGTCGCCGGCATGGTGCTGGCGGTGAGCGGCGTCTATCTGGCCCGCGCCACACCGCGATGAGTGACGGCGGGCAGGGTGGCAAAACACGCCCATTGCGCATTCTCGGAATCGACCCGGGCTTGCGCAGCACCGGTTTCGGGCTGGTCGAAAAAACCGGCAACCGTCTGGCCTATCTGGCCAGCGGCTGCATCAAGACCGATGCCGGCACTTCCCTGCCCAGCCGCCTGGGGACGATACACGCCGAACTGCTGACGCTGGTCGCCCGCCACCGGCCCGACCAGGCAGCCGTCGAAATTGTCTTCGTGAATATCAATCCACAATCGACGCTGCGCCTCGGCCAGGCGCGTGGCGCGGCGATCACCGCGCTGGTCGTCAGTGGCCTCGAAGTCGCCGAGTACACCGCCCTGCAGGTGAAGCAGGCGGTGGTCGGCAACGGTCACGCCGACAAGGTGCAGGTGCAACACATGGTGCAGCGCCTGTTGTCCCTGTCGTCCGAACCGAGCCCGGATGCCGCCGATGCCCTGGCCTGTGCGATTGCGCATGCGCACGGTGGCCAGGGTCTCGGGCAATTGGGCAGCCGCGGCCTGCACGTCCGCAATGGTCGTTGGCTAGTCGCCAAGGAGAGCAAACAATGATCAGCCGTATCAGTGGCATCCTGCTGGAAAAAAATCCGCCGCAGGTGGTGGTCGATGTGCATGGCGTCGGCTATGAACTCGATGTCCCGATGAGCACTTTCTACAACCTGCCCGAAAACGGCGAAAAGCTCAGCCTGCTGACCCATTTCGTGGTCCGCGAGGATGGGCATTTTCTCTACGGCTTTGCCAGCGAAGGCGAGCGCTTCGCCTTTCGCCAGCTGCTGAAAATCACCGGCGTCGGCGCACGCATGGCGCTGTCGGTGCTGTCAGGCCTGTCGGTCGGCGACCTGGCGCAGGTCGTTGCCCGTCAGGAAGTCGGCAGACTGACCAAGGTTCCGGGAATCGGCACCAAGACTGCCGAACGTCTGCTGCTCGAACTCAAGGGCAAGCTCGCCGAGGTGCTGCCGACAAGCACCGCGGCCGTCGCCGACAGCCGCAGTGACATTCTCAATGCGCTGCTGGCGCTGGGTTACAATGAGCGCGAAGGAGGCGCCGCAATGCGGCAGTTGCCTGCCGAAATCACGACTTCCGACGGCATTCGGCAGGCGCTCAAGTTGCTGTCAAAAGTCTGAACCGCGCGTGAATCCATGAATCCCGGCCACCAGCAACTGATCCAGATCGCCACTGTTGCGCTGCTGCCGATGCACGCCGGACCTCGGTCGGCTGCCGAGCTGGCGGCGGAAACCCGGAAGCAGCCATGATCGAAAGCGATGATCTCGGCGCCGTGCCGATCGAGCGGCTGATTTCGGGCGAGTCGAAATCGACGCAGGAAGAAGCCATCGAGCGCGCGCTGCGACCGCGACGGCTGGCCGATTACGTCGGCCAGGCAAAAATTCGCGAGCAACTGGCAATCTTCATCGAGGCCGCCAAACGACGCCGCGACACGCTCGACCATGTTCTCCTCTTCGGCCCGCCGGGGCTGGGGAAAACCACACTGGCGCACATCATCGCGGCCGAGATGGGCGTCAACCTGCGCTCGACTTCGGGGCCGGTACTCGAAAGGGCCGGCGATCTGGCGGCGATCCTGACCAATCTCGATGCCCACGACGTGCTGTTTATCGATGAGATCCATCGCCTGTCACCGGTCGTCGAAGAGATCCTCTATCCCGCACTGGAAGACTTCCAGATCGACATCATGATCGGCGAGGGTCCGGCAGCGCGCTCGGTCAAACTCGATCTGCCGCCGTTCACGCTAGTTGGCGCGACCACCCGCGCCGGTATGCTCACCAACCCGCTGCGCGACCGCTTCGGTATCGTCTCCAGGCTCGAGTTCTACACTCCCGAGGAGCTGACGCAGATCGTCACCCGTTCGTCGCAGTTGCTCAAGGTGCCCACCGATGGCGGCGGCGCGCTGGAGATCGCACGCCGTTCGCGTGGCACGCCGCGGGTTGCCAACCGGCTGCTGCGACGGGTGCGCGACTTCGCCGAAGTCAAGGCCTCCGGCCGGATCACCAGCGAGGTCGCCGACGCGGCGCTGTTGATGCTCGACGTCGACCACGGCGGCCTCGACGTCATGGACCGCAAGCTTTTGGCGGCGATAATCGACAAGTTCGGCGGTGGTCCCGTTGGTGTCGACAACCTCGCCGCGGCCATTGGCGAGGCTCGCGACACCATCGAGGATGTCCTCGAACCCTACCTGATTCAACAAGGCTTCCTGCAGCGCACGCCGCGCGGTCGCGTGGCGACGGCGGCCGTTTACCGGCACCTGGGCCTGGAAAACCTGCTCGGCCACGCACAGGTGGAGCTCTGGCGGAACACCTGAAGGGCGAGGGTACAGACGCGGTCACAAAAGCTTACTTTCTACACGAAGAAAGCTGCATTAGAATCTGATCCTACTATGAAATCCTCACTCAAGCTCAGCACGTTCTCGACTCCCGTTCGGATTTACTACGAAGACACCGACGCTGGCGGGGTGGTCTATTACGCCAACTATCTCAAGTTCCTCGAACGCTGCCGTAGCGAATGGCTGCGCGCGATCGGCCATCAGCAGGCCGAGTTGCTGCGGGAGCCGGGAATTGCCTTCGTCGTGCGCAGTATCCAGGTCGACTTCCTGAAGCCGGCACGCCTGGACGATCAGCTGCTGGTCGATCTCGAAGTCGAGAGAATCAGCCACGCGCAGATCTTCTTTCGCCAGACCATCCGGCACGCCGAAGAGAGCCTGGCAGGCGGCTCGGGGGAACTGCTCAGCGCTACCGTGCACCTCGTTTGTGTAAATGCGGCGCAGATGAAGCCGACTTCGATTCCCGCATTTCTGCGGTCCCAACTGGAAGCACTGCAATGAACGTCTCGCAAGACCTCTCGATCCTGCACTTGATCCTCAACGCCAGCGCCGTCGTGCAGGCGGTCATGCTGTTGCTGGCCGGCGTTTCGTTCATGTCCTGGTACTACATTTTCCGCAAGTGGTTCACGGTCAGAGCGGCACGATCGCAAAGCGAGCAGTTCGAGCGCGACTTCTGGAGCGGCGGCGACCTCAACAGCCTCTACCAGAGCGCCATCAACGACCGCCACAGTACCGGCAGCATGGAACGTATCTTCGAAGCCGGATTTCGCGAGTTCACCAAACTGCGCAGCCAGAAACATCTCGACGCCAAAGACGTCATCGACGGCTCGCGCCGCGCCATGCGCGCCACCTATCAGCGCGAGATGGACAGCATCGACTCGCATCTTGCCTTTCTCGCTTCGGTCGGCTCGGTGAGTCCCTACGTCGGCCTGTTCGGAACCGTCTGGGGAATCATGCATTCCTTCCGTGGCCTC
Source organism: Candidatus Accumulibacter meliphilus (assembly GCA_003332265.1). Lineage (GTDB taxonomy): Bacteria > Pseudomonadota > Gammaproteobacteria > Burkholderiales > Rhodocyclaceae > Accumulibacter > Accumulibacter meliphilus. The sequence continues at coordinate 46,105 of QPGA01000026.1, read as the reverse complement.
GCCAATGTCGGCCAGGCGACCCTCTCGGCGGTTGCCCCGGGGATTGCCGAAGCGCTGGTGGCAACGGCCATCGGCCTCTTCGCGGCGATTCCGGCGGTGGTCGCCTACAACCGCTTCGCGCACGAGATCGATCGCCTGTCGTCGCGCTTCGAGTCGTTCATGGAGGAGTTCTCGAACATTCTGCAGCGGCAAGTGAGGTAAGGCCATGCGTCCGCGCCGCCTGAAAAACGAGATCAACGTCGTCCCCTATATCGATGTCATGCTGGTGCTGCTGGTGATTTTCATGGTCACCGCCCCGATGATGACCACCGCCAGCATCGACGTGCCATCGGTCGCGAAAGCGGCACAGCCGCCAGCGGACGCGTTGCAGGTGAACATCCGTGCCGATGGAAGCCTGACCCTGCTGCAGCCGGGAGGCAGTGAAACAACGTTGAAAAGCAGCCAGCTGCCCGCCAAGATTCGCGCTGCACAGGCTGCAAACCCCGAACTGGCGGTGGTCATCGTCGGCGACCGCAGCGTCAAGTATGAGGCGGTACTCAAGGTGATGGACGAGTTGCAGCGCAACGAGGTCAAACGCATCGGCCTGCTCGTTCAACTGTCCGGCAAGTGAGTTCTGGCCAGTGAATTCTGTCGACCAGCAAACTCCCCCACCAGCAGATGATCCAGCTAAATGGCCCTCGCTGGCGCTTGCCGCGATTGTCCATTTGCTGCTCATCGGTGCCTTGTTCTTCGGCGTGCAATGGAAGAGCAAAGCACCGAAGTCGGTCGAAGTCGAAGTCTGGCGTAGCGCGCCAGCGCCGGCTCTGCCGATCAAGAGCGCAGCAGCACCTGAAGCCCCAACGGAGCCAAAGCCCGAGGTGAAGCCCGAGGTAAAGCCGCCGCCGCCTCCACCGCCTGTAAAGCCGAAGCCGGCGCCGGAACCGAAGCCAGAGCCCAAGCCTGAACCGAAGCCAGAGCCCAAGCCTGAACCGAAGCCAGAGCCCAAGCCTGAACCGAAGCCAGAGCCCAAGCCTGAACCGAAGCCCGAGCCGAAGCCGGCACCCAAGCCAGAGCCGAAGCCTGAAGCGAAGCCGGAGCCAAAGCTCAAGCCGGACATTGCGCTGAAAGACGAGAAGAAACCCAAGGAAGCGCCCAAGAAGGAAGAAGTCAAGGAGCCGCCGAAGAAAGAAGTGCCGAAGCCAAAGGAAGCGCCGAAGAAGGAAGAGCCGAAAGCGAAAGAAACACCAAAAAAGGAAGAACCCAGGCCCAAGGAAACGCCCAAGAAGGAAGAGCCCAAGCCACAACCGGAGCGCCGCCCAAGTTTTGAAGACGAGCTGGCACGCGAGAAAGTGCAGATAGAAAAGCAGAAAGCAGCGCAGGAAGCGAAGCAGAAGGCGGCCGAGAAAGCCGCTCAGGATCAGCGCGCCCGTGCTGACGCCCTGGATCGTCAGCGCAAGCAGTTACAGGCCGAGGAAGCAGCTGCGGAGCGCGAGCGAGGTCTCGCCAAGTACAAGGCCGAGGTTGCCAACAAGATTCGCAAGTACATTGTCCTACCGCCAGGTGTTGTCGGGAATCCGGAATCACGTTTTGAAGTCACTCAGCTGCCCAGCGGAGACGTGATTGACGTAAAGATCCGGCGCTCGAGCGGCAACGCGGCGCTGGATGCTGCCGTCGAACGCGCAATTCATAAGTCCTCGCCTTTGCCCAAACCCCCTCACCCGGAGTTTTTCGAGCGCGTGCTGGACATCCCCTACCAGCCACGTGAAAAGGATTAGCGGGCCAGGTCAATGGTGTCAGCGTGCTTTGATGGACGGATTGAGCACGCTGTCGGACACGATTTGCGCACGCCTTTGCGGCGCTCCGACAATTTGTGCTCGACGCCATAATCTTTTGTTACAAATACCAGGAATGCAAAGGCGATATAATCGCGCATTCTGTATTGGATCATGCCATGTCAAGAATACTCTGCCAAATCCGTCGTATCGGCCTGCTTGCCGTCTGTGCGCTTGCGTTGCTGCACGCTTCGGCACGCGCCCAATTGACCATCGAGATCACTGGCGCCGGCGCCAACCGCATTCCCGTGGCCATCGCGGAATTTGGCGGTGATCCGGCCGCTTCCCGGATTCTGACTTCGGTCATCCGTGGCGACCTGGAGCGTAGCGGCCTGTTCAAGATGATCGACACCAGCGGCGAGGCTATCACCGAGGCCACCCCTCCCAATTTCGCGGACTGGAAAAGTCGTGGTGCCGACGCGCTCGCCGCCGGCAGCATCGGCTTGAGTGCTGATGGGCGCCAGGAAGCGCGCTTTCGGCTTTACGACGTCAGCCGGGAAACAGTCCTCGGCGGGTCTGCTTTCGTGACCTCGAAAGCGATGCTGCGCGCTGCCGGGCACCGCATCGCCGACGTGATCTACGAAAAGCTGACCGGCGAACCGGGCGTTTTCTCGACGCGAATTGCCTATGTGGTACGGGTCAATGCCATGCGCTACGAGTTGCACATTGCCGACGCTGACGGACAAAACTCGCAGGTCGCGCTGATCTCGAAAGAACCGATCATTTCGCCTTCCTGGTCGCCTGATGGCGACCGTCTGGCTTACGTCTCCTTCGAAAACAAGAAACCGGTGGTGTATGCGCACTCGCTGGCTTCCGGCAAGCGCGTCGTGGTGGCCAACTTCAAAGGCTCGAACTCGGCGCCGGCATGGTCGCCAGACGGTCGCCGTGTAGCTGTAGTGCTCAGCAAGGAAGGTGGTTCGCAGATCTTTCTCGTCAATGCCGACGGCACCGGTGCACAGCGACTGACGAGTAGCAGCGCAATCAATACCGAACCCTACTTTTCCCCGGACGGACAATTCGTCTATTTCACCTCCGACCGTGGCGGCAGCCCCCAGATCTACCGGGTCGGGATTGGCGGTGGCGACGTGGAGAGGATAAGCTTCGAAGGTAGTTACAATGTCAGCCCCCGCCTGTCGCCAGATGGCAAGTCGATGGCTTTCATCAGCCGGCGTGATGGAGGCTTTCGTTTGAGCGTGATGGACCTGGCAAGCAGGCAGGTGCAGGTTCTGACCGACTCATACAAAGATGAATCACCGACTTTTGCGCCGAACGGCCGGATGATTCTGATCGCCACCGAGGCTGGTGGTCGTGGAGTGCTCTCTGCAGTGTCTACCGATGGCCGCATCAAACAGCGTCTCTCCATTTCGGCGGGCGATGTTCGTGAGCCGGCCTGGGGTCCATTCAACAAGTAATTTGCCGCTTTAATTGCCATTTTGTGCAGGAGATAGATTCATGAAACAACTCGTCATCCCGGCTGCTATCGCGCTTCTGCTGGCGGCCTGCAGCTCGACACCCGACGCCGACAAAGCCGGCGGCGGTGCGCCGGTTGAGTCGCGCGGACCGGGAGTGGCCACCGTCACCACGGGCGGTGTCGACAGCCAGCGCTTGCCACCCGAGCTCACCGACCCGAACAATATTCTTTCCAAGCGCAGCGTCTATTTTGATTACGACAACTTCGAAGTGAAGGCTGAATACCGGGATCTGGTCGCTTCGCACGCCAAGTTCCTCACCCAGAACCGGCAGTTCAGGATGCTCATCCAGGGCAACACCGATCAGCGCGGCAGCCGCGAATACAACCTGGCGCTCGGTCAGAAGCGTGCTGACGCGGTGAAGAGAATGCTGGCCTTGCTCGGCGCTCAGGAAGAGCAGCTCGAGGCAGTTAGCCTGGGCGAGGAGAAGCCGAAAAATGAAGGCCAGAACGAGGCCGCCTGGGCGGAAAACCGCCGTGCCGACATGCTCTATAACGGTGAGTTCTAGGATGCCGGGACCCTGCATCGGTCGCTTCCCGGCCAGAACACGCGTCATTTCGATCGCCCTGTTGCTCGCAGCGCTCGGCACGCAACAGGCGCACGCCGGTCTCTTTGACGACGATGAGGCGAGGCGCCAGGTCACCGATCTGCAGCTCAAGTCGAACGAGCGCCTGGATACAGTCGCCAAAGGTCAAATGGAACTGGCCAATCAAATTCAGGCGCTGCGCGACGAAAACGCCCGCCTGCGCGGTCAGGTAGAGACGCTCAACTACGAGCTCGATTCGGCCACGAAGCGGCAGAAAGACTTCTATATCGACCTCGACACTCGCCTGCGCAAGCTCGAGACACCTTCGGCGCCAGCAGCGTCGGCGACTGCGGCAGGCGCAAGCGTCAAACCGGCAGACGACAGCAATCCGGCAGGCGAAGCTCCCCGGAAAGTCGCCAGCGACCCAGCCACCGAAACGCGCGAGTACGAGGCAGCGCTGAACCTGTTTCGCGCGAACAAGCTCAAAGAGGCGGCGGCGGCCTTCGAAACTTTCGCCAAGGCGCATCCGGACAGCACGCTGACCCCGAACGCTTACTACTGGCTCGGCAACGCCCATTACGCCATGCGTGATTGCCGTCGGGCGCTGGAAGCGCAGCGCCTCGTCGGCAGCAAATGGCCGGCGCACGCCAAGGCCCCCGACGCGCTGCTCAACGTTGCCACCTGCCAGCAGGAGCTCGGTGACAGCAAGAGTGCCAGAACTACCCTGGACGCGCTGCTGGCCAAGTATCCGGACAGCTCGGCGGCAAAAGCCGCCAGGCAACGCCTGAAAAAGTAGGCGCTTGGCGTCCACGGGCAAAGCGCTGACGCTGAAGATCAGCGAGATTTTCCTGTCCCTGCAGGGCGAAAGAG
>QPGA01000026.1:13176-41408 GCA_003332265.1 Candidatus Accumulibacter meliphilus | reverse complement strand
ACAGCTCGGCGGCAAAAGCCGCCAGGCAACGCCTGAAAAAGTAGGCGCTTGGCGTCCACGGGCAAAGCGCTGACGCTGAAGATCAGCGAGATTTTCCTGTCCCTGCAGGGCGAAAGTTCGCGGGTGGGCTTGCCGACGGTCTTTGTGCGCCTGACCGGCTGTCCCCTGCGTTGCGTGTGGTGCGACACGGCCTACGCCTTCGCCGGAGGCCAGACGATGTCGCTGCCGGAGATCCTCGCCGAAGTCGCCGTCGCCGCTCGCGACGTCGACCGGGTCTGCGTGACCGGCGGCGAACCGCTCGCCCAGCCGGCTTGCCTGCCACTGCTCAGCGCTCTCTGTGACGCCGGCCACGCCGTTTCTCTGGAAACCTCTGGCGCCCTCGATATTGGCCAGGTCGACGCGCGCGTCGCACGCGTCGTCGACATCAAAGCCCCCGGCTCCGGCGAGAGCGATCGGAATCATTGGCAGAACCTGGCTCTGCTGACCGCCAACGACGAGCTCAAATTCGTCCTCAAAGACCGCTCCGACTATGAATGGGCACGCCAGCTGATCGAGGAAAGGCAGCTGGCGGCCCTTTGTCCGCTCCTTTTTTCGCCGGTGGACAGCGAATTGCCAGCGGCAACGCTCGCCGACTGGTTGGTCGCCGACCGCCTGCCGGTGCGCTTCCAGTTGCAGCTGCACAAGGTTCTTTGGGGTAAGCTGCGAGGCAGGTAGACCTTGCCAGCGAGCAGCCATGATCGAGCAACGACGTCACTATTCAATGTGAAAGTCGCGCATGCGACTCACGAAACTCCCTTCTCCCCTTGCGGGAGAAGGGCCGGGGGAAGAGGGGCGCGGTCATGACTTTCATGATCCGGGGTGTCTCGCCATGTCATGACCGATAGCGTCACCCACCTGCGACCTCTGGTCGCACTGAACGCCGGCGACCCCGAGCTACTGGAGCGCGAGCGTTCGGCACTTCTCGCCAGGTAGTCGCCACCACCAGGCGAGCGCTTGAGCGACTATTCAAAAACAGGGAGAAGAAACCATGTCACGGAAAAAGGCGAATACCGAAGCTGGGCGCGGCTTCCCGACCATTACCGGGCTATGCGCATGGGCATTTTCTCTTTCACTTAGTGCAGCACCCGCGCTGGAAGAAGTGGCTGCCGGCGTCAATCTCGATCCGACGCAGATTTCCGTGTCGGGGATTTCCTCGGGCGGCTTCATGGCGCACCAGTTCCACCTGGCGCACTCGCAGTACATCATGGGTGCCGGTATCGTCGCCGGCGGACCTTACTACTGCGCGCGTGGCAACATTGTCGACGCGCTCACGCGTTGCAGTCGGTTCGCGACGCTCGAATGCCTGGCCGCCAAACTGGACCCCAAACTGTGCGGCCAGACCAAGCTGGCGCCAAAAAGCAGAAGTGAGATCGAACGCGCGGCAGCTGCGTCATTCGCCGAGGCTCGCAAGCAGGAGAGCGCCGGCAAGATCAGTCCGCTCGCCAATCTGCGCGACGACAAGATCTATCTGTTCAGCGGCAGCTACGACGAGATCGTCCCGAACGAGGTGATGGCCACTGTTTTCCGCTTCTATGCCGATCCCGACAAGGGCGCCGTGCGGCAAGGCAACATCGACTTCAGCAGCACTTTCCCCGCCCGCCACACGATGGTCCGCGACAGCTTTGGCAAGCCCGCCGGTAGCGTAGTTGGTGACTGCGCCCTGCCGCCGGCGCCACCTCCTCCGACGGAGAGCAACGCCTACATCGACGACTGCCAGGCGGTGGCCGAGCAGCACCAGGAAAAAAACCACTGCACCTGTCCGGCCGCCCCCGCGGTCGGCGAGGAAGCCACTGCAGCGTGTCCGCCGCCCGACAAGCTGGCGGCCTGCAAGGATCTGCAGGACGTTGATCTCGCCGGTGCCATTCTCAGGCGCATCTACGGCGCGCAGGCGCTGAGCAAGGGTCGCATGCCGGTGCAGGAGAACGAGCTGCAGGCTTTCGACCAACGCAAGGTTTTCGGCAAGTTTTCGAACATTCCGCATACCGCACTGCAGAATGCCTCGATGGCCAGAGAAGGCTATGTTTTCATTCCCGCGGCCTGCAAGGATGGTCGGCAGTGCAAGCTGCACATTGCCTTCCACGGTTGCAAGCAAGGTGGTACAAGCGACTATCGGCCAGGCCATACAGGCAACCTGTTCGCCAAGTACGCCGGCTACAACGAATGGGCCAAAGCCAACGACGTGCTTGTTCTTTATCCACAGATTCAGGCGCGCAGCCTGGGCCCGGTGAATCCGCGCGGCTGCTGGGACTGGTGGGGGCAGAATTACACCCACGCCGGCTACCACACGCGGGATGGCAAACAGATCAAGGCCGTTGCGCAGATGATCAACAGTCTTGTCGGTGGGCAGCCCTTACTGGAAGTGCCGCCGGAGTGAAACGATGCGCTGAAACGGGCGCCGCCATAAAGTAAAAGCCGCGCGGCTAGGCGCTGGATGAGCGCCCCGGGCGCAGAATGAATCACGGCTACGCACAGATAAAGGTAGTCGCTAACGGTCATGACAGTCGAGATACCCAGGATGATGAAAGTCATGACCGTCCCTCTTCCCCCGGCCCTTCTCCCGCAGGGGGAGAAGGGAGGTTCGTGAGTCGCTTGCGCGACTTTCTCATTAATCGCAGATCGATCGGAGAACAGAAACATGGCAGACCTTTCGCAACAACTCAGCGACTGGAGCAAGGCAGTCGCGAGCATGGACGTGACCAAGAGCAGCGAACAATTGCTCGATATCATGGCCGGCCTCAAAGTGCCCGGCGTCAACATGGACGCCCTGGTAGCCAGCCAGCGCGACAACCTGGAAGCCCTCAACGCCGCCAATCAAGTCGCGCTGGAAGGCATGAAAGCGGTCGGCGTGTGGCAGGCGAAGCTGCTGCACGAGACGATGCGCGAGTTGAGCACCGCGATCGGCCAACTCTCGCAGTCCGGCTCGCCGCAACAACTGCTCGCCACCGAGAGCGAACTGGCGAAAAAGGCATTCGCGACCGCAGTCAGGCAAATGCAGGAGCTCACACAAATCGTGATTCAGGCCAATCAACAGGCGAGTGCGGCGATTGCCAAACGCATCCCGGAAAGCCTCAGTGAAATCAAGGACGTGTTGAAGCTGCCCGAAGGGCCAGCGAAATTGTGATCGTAAGCAGCGGCGCGAGTTCTTCGCCAAGCTGGGCGACGCTTTGCGGACTCGGCCCCCCCAGATTTGGCGCTGCCGCACCCGAAAAACATACCATCTAGGCCGGAAAGCGGTCTATTTTCGACCCCATGCACACGCCACCTGACTCACACGGCCAGCGTGCCGTGGTTCTTCTCTCCGGGGGGCTCGATTCGGCGACGACCTTGGCCATCGCCCGGGCCGCCGGTTTCGAATGCCATTGCCTGTCGGTCGACTACGGCCAGCGTCATCGTGCCGAACTGGACGCCGCGGCAGCAGTTGCTGCGGCACTCGGGGCCGCCGAACACCGCGTCGTCAGCCTGTCGCTGGAGGTTTTCGGCGGCTCGGCGCTGACCGACGTGGCGATCGCCGTCCCGGTCGACGGCGTTCAGTCGGGGATTCCGGTGACCTACGTCCCGGCGCGCAACACGATCATGCTCTCGCTGGCGCTGGCCTGGGCCGAGGTGCTCGAGAGCTGCGACATTTTCGTCGGCGTCAATGCCGTCGATTACTCGGGCTATCCTGATTGCCGCCCGGAATACATCACTGCTTTCGAGAGCATGGCCCGGCTGGCAACCAAGGCAGCCGTCGAAGGCGCTGTGCTGCACCTGCACGCGCCGCTGATCAACCTCGGCAAGGCGCAGATCATCCAGCTCGGCACCGAACTCGGCGTCAACTACGCGCTCACCGTTTCCTGCTACCAGGCGGATTCGGCAGGCGGCGCCTGCGGGGTTTGTGATTCGTGTCGGCTGCGGCGAGCCGGTTTTGTCGCCGCCGCGGTGCCTGATCCGACGCGCTACGCCGCCTGATCGCTGCCCGCCGGGGACGCCGGACAGGCTCCGGCCGACGATCATTGTTCACCGGGAATCATGCGTGCAATCAAGACCTTGTCGACTCGATTGTGATCCATGTCGACGACCTCGAAGCGCAGCTCGGCGAACTCGAAATGCTCGGCGGCCTCGGGAATATGACCGAGGACGTACATGATGAAACCACCGAGCGTGTGGAAGGCGTTTTCTTCCTCCCCCGGCAGTTCGCTGGCGATGTGCAGAACGCTGCGCAGCCGTTCGAGGGTGACAAGCCCGTCGACCAGCCACGAGCCGTCTTCGCGCACGACGATGTCCTGCTCCTCGGGAGAGTCCACGGCCGGCAGGTCGCCGACAATTGATGTCAGCACGTCGGTGAGGGTCACCAGACCCTGCAGTTCGCCATATTCGTCGACCATCAGCGCGCACTGCTGACGTGCCCGACGGAAGGTTTCCAGCAACTGCGTCGTGTTCACGCTCGCCGGCACGTACAGCGGCGGCCGAACGATGTCCTCGATGGCCAGCGGCGCGCCGGAGAGCGCCCCTTTCAACAAATCGCTGGTGCGCAGGACGCCGACGAGGTTATCGAGGCCGTCGCGACAGACAAGCACGCGTTTGAAGGGGCTGGCGGCGAGGCGGTCGCGGATTTCCACTTCGCCGTCGTTCAGATCAATCAGATAGAGATCTTTGCGGTGGGTCATGATCTCGCCGACGCGCTGCTGGTCCAGGCGCAGGACATTGGCGACAATCTCCTGTTCGCTGGCGTGGAAGACGCCCGCCCGGGCACCCTGACCCATCAGGATCTTGATTTCATCGTCGCTGACCGAAGAGTCCAGCGACTGGCGCGCACCGAGCAGGCGCAAGAGCAAACTGGACGACGAGGAAAGCAGCCACACCAGCGGGCGAGCGAACCGCGAAAGCAGATTCATCGGCGGCGCGATCAGTGACGCGATGCGCTCCGGCGCCAGCAGACCAAGCCGCTTGGGGACCAGTTCGCCGACGACAACCGCAAAGTAGGTTACGCCACAGACCACCAGCGTCAGCGAAATGGGCCGGGCGTAGGGCGCCAGCGACGGGATAGTCGTCAGCCAGTCACCGAGCGGCGCCGCCAGGGTCGCATCGCCGATAGCGCCGCTGAGGATGCCGACAGTGGTAATGCCGACCTGAACGGTCGACAGAAAGATCGACGGCTCGTGATTCAGCGCCAGTGCCGAGCGAGCGCCAGGCTGGCCGTCATCGGCGAGCTTTTGCAAGCGTGACTGACGTGAAGACACGACGGCAATTTCCGACATCGCCAGAATTCCGTTGAGCAGAATCAGAAAGAAGAGTAGTGCAATATCCATTGATGTAGGCAGTGGAGCTTGGCCGTTGCTCTGGTTAATGTGAAAGTCGCGCAAGCGACTCACGAAACTCCCTCTCCCCTTGCGGGAGAAGGGTCAGGGGAAGAGGGAAACGGTCATGACTTTCATGATCCGGGGTATCTCGACATGTCATGACCGTTAATGTGAAAGTCGCGCAAGCGACTCACGAAACTCCCTTCTCCCCTTGCGGGAGAAGGGTCAGGGGAAGAGGGAAACGGTCATGACTTTCATGATCCGGGGTATCTCGACATGTCATGACCGTTAACGGGAGTTGTCGGCATTATATCGACGCTAGAGGCTGTGCTGCACGCCGCTGGCGAACGCCTGCAGAGTGGCTGCGTCGCATGCTGCGCTGCCGCATAATCCGCACATCGTTGTTTTTTTGCAACACTTTCCCACAGGGCCAGACCGCCAGGATCAACGCCGCAACGGTCGCCCGGAGGCTGCGCTGAATCGCCCTAGGGGCAAGGCTTTCAGCCTCGCAGCGTGGTCTTTCCGTGTGGTCGGCCCACTGCTTGTCAGCTGGCAGCTGGCGGCACTTGCTGCAGTGGCTCCGGCGCGGCGGCTTGACCACGGCCCCGAAAATCAATAAAGTCCGCCTCGAGTTGATTCGAAGCAGGCAAGTTGCAGCGTTCAGCTGCGACGTCACAGGGCACTTTCAGCGGCCCAGCCTGCTTTCCGCCCCTTTGCTGCGGCGCACCATCCCGCAGCGAGACCCGGCCTCAGGGTACCTGTTTCCCCCAAGTTCGAGGCTTTGCACCCATCTGTAATTGTCACTGTCGGGCCGTAGCACTGGCGCGATGACTACAGTGAAGGAGAGAGCATGTCCGCAACTATTTCGCTCAAGAGCAAAAGACCGCGTCGTAGCGACGCCACCTTGAGTTTCATTCAACATGGCCTGATCGTCGTTGGTCTGATGCTGGCCCTGGGCAGCTTCAAAGCGGCTTTCGGCAGCAGCACCGGCAGCGATAATTTTCCTGCAGTGGTCCTTGAGCCATCCTTGATGGCCGAGGAAGAGGCATCGCCTGGCGTCGCAGCAGAAGCATCAGCCGTCGCTGAAGCCGCACCGCCGCCAGAGTTGCAGGCGAAAGCCGTCGAACCTGCTCCCGAAGAGCTGCGGCCGTCGCTGAAGCGCGCCCTCGACTATGTCTCGCGCCGCTACCGGGTGGCCCCGGAGGCGCTGGTGCCGATCTTCGAGACCGCGCAAAGTATCGGCCGCGAGGTCCGCCTCGATCCGCTGCTGATCATCGCCATTATCGGCATCGAATCGCGCTTCAATCCCTTCGCCGAAAGCGCCGTTGGTGCCCAGGGCCTGATGCAGGTAATGCCTCAATTCCACAAGGACAAGCTGCCGGAAGACGCGGGCGAGGAACCCTTCCTGGACCCGGTCACCAACATCCAGGTCGGCGTGCATGTCCTGAACGAGGCGATCCGCTGGCGCGGCAGCCTGACTGGCGGTCTGCAGCACTACGGTGGCGCACCGACGGACCCCGCGACCGGCTACGCGAAGAAAGTCTTTGCCGAGAAGAAGCGTCTCGAAAAGGCCGTACGCACGGGCAGTTCGCAGGCCTGAGTCGGCTTTTGGCGAGGGTCATGCCTTGCTCACGAGACCGCTGCGTGAGGCTCGGCACCGGCTTCCGCAACACCGGCGGCGCCCGCCATGCGCCGGATCGTCTGGCTGGCCTCGGCCGAAAGCAGCAACTCCGCATCGGCCAGCGGCGTCATCAGACGGTGGTTGAAGTGCATGCAGCCGCCCTTGTCCTCGCAGAGCAACTCGGCTTCGCTCGACGCGGCGATGAACGCCGAGAAGCTGACCTTTTCCGCGAACTCCGGCGAATGTGCCACGTAAAGCAGCGCTAGCCGCTGCCCCAGGCGATGGCAGTTCTCCTCCAGCGCCTGGCGCGTCAGCCGAGACCACTACTCCTCGTCGTCCACCTTGTGCTGCGCGACGAGTTCCTGCTGCGTGGCCGGCGGCACCTGTGCATAATGCGAGAAGCTGATGCTGTACGAGCCCTGCCCGGCAGTCAGCGACTTCAGGCGCGACTGGTAAGCGTCCAGTTCGGCCAGCGGCACCTGCCCGGTGATGGCCATCACTCCCGGCCCACGCGGCTGCGTGCCGGTAAGGTGGCCGCGCTTGCTTGAAAGGTCGCCGGTGAGATCGCCGGTCATCGCCTCAGGTGCGAGAATTTCAATTTCGACCACCGGCTCGAGAACGATCGGCTTGGCGGCGCGAATCGCTTCGATCGTTGCTTTGCGACCGGCGGTCTGGAAGGCGATGTCCTTGCCATCGACCGGGTGCGACTTGCCGTCATGGACGGTGACCCGCAGGTCCTGGACCTCGAAACCGGCGACGACGCCGTCGGCCAGTGCCTGGCGGACGCCTTTCTCGACCGAGGCCATGAAGACACCCGGAATGACACCACCCTTGACGACATCGACGAACTCGAAACCAGCGCCGCGCTCGAGGGGTTCGACGCGCAGCGCCACTTCGCCAAACTGACCGGCACCGCCACTCTGCTTCTTGTGCCGACAGTGCCCTTCGGCGGCAGCGGTAATCGCTTCACGATAGGCGATCCGCGGCGGTGCGGTGTCGAGGTCCAGTTTGTACTGTTGCGCCAGCCGCGTCAGCTTGGCGCGCAAGTGCATTTCGCCGATGCCGCGAATCACCGTTTCGTTGGTCGTCGCCTGGCGTTCGATCTTGAAGCAGGGGTCTTCGATCTCGAGCTTGCGCAGAATCTCGAACAGGCGCTGCTCGTCGGCTTTGCGTACGGCGGTCACCGCCAGGCCCTGCATTGGCTGCGGGAACTCGAGCGGTTTGAGGTGGATGTGGTCTTCGTCATGCGAATCGTGCAGTACGCAGTCGAACTCGATTTCATCGACCTTGGCCACGGCGCCGAGGTCGCCAGGCAGCAGCGACTCGGCTTCGAGGTACTCCTTGCCCTGCAGGCGATAGATGTGTCCGACCTTGAACGGACGCTTGCCATCACCGACAAAGAGCTGCGAATCCTTGCGGATGGTGCCCTGATGAACACGGAAAACGCCGACTTTTCCGATGAAAGGGTCGCTGACGATTTTGAAAACGTGCGCCAGAACGTGCTTTTCCGGGTCCGGGTCGGCCTGGAACGCTTCCGTCGGCCCGCCCGGCTCGCCGCGATAGAACGGTGGCGGATTGCCCTCGGCCGGACTGGGTGCCAGTTGCGCCAAGGCGTCGAGCAACTGCGGGATGCCGGCGCCGGTTTTCGCCGAAACAAAGAGGATCGGAATCAGGTGACCCGAACGCAGCGCTTTCTCGAAAGGCAGGTGCAGTTCGTCGGGGCTCGGATCGAGGCCCTCGTCCAGATAGCGGGCGAGCAGATCCTCGTCTTCCTCAACGATTTGATCGATCAAGGCGCGATGCGCTGTAGCCACCGACTCGAAATCGCTCTCGCCGCTATCGTGGCCGAGCAACTCGACGACTTCTGCGCCCTGTTTGACCGGTAAGTCGAGCAACATGCACTCTCGCCCGAAGCGCTCGCGAATCTCGCCAACCAGCGCCGGCAGGTCGACATTGTCGGCGTCGATCTTGTTGATGACGATCATCCGGCAGACGCCACGAGCGGCTGCCAGCTGCATCATCTTTTCAGTCGATAGCTCGATACCGTTTTGCGCATTGATCACCACCAACGCGGTGTCGACGGCGGCCAGGGCGCTGATCGCCTGCCCGGCAAAGTCCGGGAAGCCTGGCGTATCGATCAGATGCACATACACGTCCCGCCACGAAAAACCCGCCAGCGCCGCATTAAGCGAGTGGCCGAATTCCTTTTCCTGTGGGTCAAAATCACAAACGGTGTTGCCTTTCTCGACGCTGCCGCGGCTGCTGATCTCGCCAGCGGCAGCGAGCAGGCTTTCGGCTAGCGTCGTCTTGCCGGCAGCGCCGTGGCCGACAAGAGCGACAGCACGCAGCATACTGGTGGTGGTTTGGCCCATTGATCATCTCCCATTCAAGTCGAATGCACGCCGCAGCTCCCCATCTAGCCACATGGCATGTCAGGCCGCGCGTGCTGATATCATTTTACCCCCGCGGCGAGCGTAACGCGTGCTGCTTGCGACCAGCTTCTGGAATGCCGTCGACAAATTGCCCTGCGCGCTCCCAGCGTCGGGAACTCGTCATCTGTCCGGCGATCAGCTGCTGGCAGGCGGCGGCCCGAAAACCCGGAACGAAAGCAGGGAAAAAACATCGGTTTTGTGTAAACCGCGCCAGTCGGCTAAAGTGACGCGCTTTATTTTTGATGAACATCGCGTCAGGAGCCCAAAATGGAAAACGATCTGCGCCAGGCCGATCTTCGCGAAGCCGCGCTCGAGTATCACAGCCAGCCGACTCCGGGCAAGATCGCTGTCCAACCAACCAAGGGACTGAACAACCAGATCGACCTGGCGCTCGCCTATTCTCCAGGGGTCGCTTTCGCGTGCCACGCCATCGTCGATGATCCCGGCTCGGCCAGCCTGTACACCTCGCGCGCCAACCTGGTCGGGGTGATCACCAACGGTACGGCGGTGCTTGGCCTGGGCAATATCGGTCCGCTGGCGGCGAAGCCGGTGATGGAAGGCAAGGGCTGCCTGTTCAAGAAATTCGCCGGTATCGATGTCTTCGACATCGAACTGGCGGAAAGAGACCCCGACAAGCTGATTGACATGATCGCCGCGATGGAGCCGACCCTGGGCGGCATCAACCTGGAAGACATCAAAGCCCCGGAATGCTTCTATATCGAGGCCAAGCTCAAAGAGCGCATGTCGATCCCGGTCTTTCACGACGACCAGCATGGCACGGCGATCATTTCGTCGGCCGCGATCCTCAACGCGCTTAAGGTGACCGGCAAGAAAATCGCCGAAGTGACGGTCGTTTGCTCCGGAGCAGGGGCGGCGGCAATTTCCTGCCTCAACCTGTGGTGCGATCTGGGCGTGCGCCGCGAGAACATTCTCGTCTGTGACTCGAAAGGGGTTATCTACGCCGGCCGTGACGCCGACATGGAGCCCACCAAGGCGCGCTATGCGCGCGACACCGACTGCCGCACCCTCGGCGAAGCGCTCGCCGGGGCCGACATTTTCCTCGGTCTCTCGGCGGCGGGCATTCTCGAAGCCGAGATGCTCGCCAACATGGCCACCGATCCGATCGTCTTCGCGCTCGCCAATCCGACCCCGGAGATCATGCCCGAACTGGCCCGGAAAGTTCGTCCGGACGTGATCATTGCCACCGGCCGCTCGGACTATCCCAACCAGGTCAACAATGTCCTCTGTTTTCCCTTCATTTTCCGTGGTGCTCTCGACGTCGGCGCGACAGGAATCAACGAGCAGATGAAAATGGCCTGCGTCAAAGCTCTGGCAGCGATGGCGCAGGAAGAGGTGAGCGACGAAGTGGCCTTGGCCTACCCCGGCCAGGAGTTGGTTTTTGGCCGCGATTATTTGATTCCCAAGCCTTTCGATCCGAGCTTGATCACCATCATCGCCCCGGCGGTTGCCCTGGCGGCGATGAATTCGGGAGTGGCCACCCGGCCCATCGTCGACATGGACGCTTACCGCGAGAAGCTGCGCGAGTTCGTCTATCGGAGTGGCGTCGGCATGCGCGCGGTGTTCTCGGCCGCCAAGCGCAGCAGCGAAACGCGCATCGTCTATTGCGACGGCGAGGACGAACGCATGCTGCGCGCCGCCCAGACGATCATCAATGAAGGGCTGACGCGCCCGATCCTGATTGGTCGCCCCGAGGTCATTGCGACGCGCCTGAAGCGGATCGCCTCGAAGTTGCGCCCGGGGACCGATTTCGACATCGTCGACCCGGCCAACGACGAGCGCTACAAAGAATGCTGGAAAGCCTATCATCAGCTGCGCAAGCGTTGCGGGGTAACCATCGATATCGCCAAGACGCGCTTGCGCACCAACAACACCATCATTGGCGCCATGCTGCTCAGCCTCGGCTACGCCGACGGCATGATGTGCGGTCTCTCCGGCCGCTTCGGGCACCATCTGCGGCAGATCGACGAGATCATCGGCAAGGAGCCCGGCTGCAGCACCATGGCTGCGATGACGCATGTCCTGCTGCCTGGCCGCGCGCTCTTCCTCTGCGACACACACGTCAACGAGGATCCCGACGCCGAGCAGCTGGCCGAGATCACGCTGTTGGCGGCCGAGGCGGTTCGTCGCTTCGCGATCCGGCCGAAAGTGGCCATGCTCTCGCACTCGAACTTCGGATCATCGCTCACCGCCGGCGCCCGTAAGGTCGCCAGGGCGGTGGAAATTGTCCGCGCGAAGGCGCCTGATCTGGAGATCGACGGCGAGATGCACGGCGAAAGCGCCCTCTCACAGAGCATACGTGAGCGCTCGGACCCGCAGTCGCCACTAAGCGGCGAGGCCAATCTGCTGGTGATGCCCAACCTCGATGCGGCCAACATTTCCTACAACCTGCTCAAGATGACCGGTGGCGACGGCATGTCGGTCGGCCCGATCCTGCTCGGCGCCGCGCGCCCGGTGCATGTACTGGCAGCGACGTCAACGGTTCGTCGAGTGGTGGACATGAGCGCCCTGATCGTCGTCGAGGCAGCAAGCGAGTAAGCGTCGCAGCTCGTCCAGCGACGGCAATTATCAGCCGTCGCCCATTGAACGCTTGAATGATTGGTTGATTGAATGCACCGGCTGCGCGTGCTCCAGCGCGTTCCGCGCAGCCGCTGCAGCGGCACGCTCCGCGAGCAGCCCTGCGGCCGGAATGCTTGCCGAAAAGGCGCTCCTTTACAAACACGCCGAGTCAATGCATGATCGGAAAGGCTAATAACTCGGCATAGCCGGGACCTGATGGTTCACAACGCATTACAAGGTCCTATCGCGAACAATGGCAGCCAATCCGCAAAACTCACCGCTCAGCGGCCTCGCCCGGGCGCTGGTACAAGCTGGTCGGCTCAAGGAAGCCGAGGCCGAGTCCTTGCTCACGCAAGCGGCTGCAAACCGGACCTCGCTGATCGAACAGATCGTCCACGCCAACAAGGCGACTTTCCTTGACCTGGCGCGTTTTGCCGCCGAGAAGTTCGGCTACCCCTTGCTCGATCTGTCCGCCTTCGACGACACACAGATTCAGAAGAGCGCGATTGACCGCAAGCTGATCGCCAGCCATCGCGTCGTGCCCCTGCACAAGCGCGGCAATCGCCTGGCAATTGCCATCGCCGACCCGACCAATCTGCGCGCACTTGATGAAATCCGTTTCCAGACCGGCTTGGCGGTGGACCCGGTAATCGTCGAGGAAAACAAGCTCGTCCCCCTGGTCGCCAAACTCTCGGAGTCGGTCGAGGACAGCCTGAAAAGCTTTACCAGCGAGGACATCGACCTCGAGTTTACCGACGAGAAAACCCAGGAAAAAACCGACGAAGCCTCAGCCGTCGAGGTCGACGACGCGCCGGTCGTCAGGTTCATTCAGAAAATGATGCTCGACGCGATCAATGATGGGGCCTCCGACATCCATTTCGAACCGTATGAAAAGAGCTATCGCATCCGCTTTCGTACCGACGGCATCTTGCGCGAAGTGGCGGCGCCACCGCTGGTCATCAAGGACAAGATTGCCTCGCGGATCAAGGTCATTTCGCGCCTGAACATTGCCGAGAAGCGCGTCCCCCAGGATGGTCGGATGCGTCTGGTGCTGTCCAAGAGTCGAGCCATCGACTTCCGGGTCAGTACCTTGCCGACAATGTACGGGGAAAAAATCGTCTTGCGGATTCTCGACCCGGCCAGCGCCAGCCTCGGGATCGATGCGCTGGGATACGAACCCGAGCAGAAAGAACTGTTGCTCGACGCCATCAACCGACCCTACGGAATGATTCTGGTCACTGGACCGACGGGTTCCGGAAAAACCGTTTCGCTCTATACCTGCCTCAACATTCTCAACAAGGCCGGGGTCAATATCGCGACAGCCGAAGACCCGGCCGAAATACCGCTGCCAGGAATCAACCAGGTCAACGTCGATGACAAAGCCGGGCTGACCTTCCCGGTGGCGCTCAAGGCTTTTCTCCGGCAGGACCCGGACATCATCATGGTCGGCGAAATCCGCGACATCGAAACTGCGGAAATCGCGATCAAGGCAGCGCAAACCGGGCACATCGTCTTGTCGACCTTGCACACCAATGATGCGCCGGGAACGCTGACTCGCCTGATGAACATGGGCATCCCGACTTTCAACCTGGCCTCAAGCATTCTACTGATCACCGCTCAGCGCCTGGTGCGTCGGCTGTGCACTTGCAAAAAGCAGCTCGATACACCGGTCGAGACCTTGCTCAATGCCGGCTTCCTGGAAAGCGATCTTGATGGCACCTGGACGCTCTACGGCCCGGGCGAGTGTGAACGCTGCAAGGGGAGTGGCTACAAGGGGCGCCTAGGTCTCTACGAGGTGATGCCGGTCACTGAAGCCATTCAACGCATTGTCATGGCCAACGGTACGGAGCATGACGTGGCAGCCCAGGCCAGACAGGAAGGCGTCAATGATCTGCGCCGCTCCGGGCTGCTGAAGGTCAAGCAAGGGCTCACCTCTCTCGACGAAATTCTCGGCAGCACCAACGCTTGAAGAGGAGGAAATAGATGGCCACCGCTGCGAAACGCACCCGAAGAGCCGAGCCAGAAGTCAAAGAATACGTCTTTCTATGGGAAGGTAAAAACAAGGCTGGCAAGATCGTTCGCGGCGAGCAGCGCGCCAATAGCCAGAACGTCGTGCGCGCGACGCTGCGACGGCAGGGAATTCTCGTCAGCAAGGTCTCCAAGCAGCGCTTCAAGGGTGGGCGTCAGGTCACCGAAAAGGACATCGCGCTGTTCACGCGGCAATTGGCAACGATGATGAAAGCCGGTGTGCCGCTGCTGCAGACTTTTGAAATCGTCGGCCGCGGACACGACAACCCGGCCGTCGGCAAACTGCTCCTGGACATCAAGTCCGACGTCGAGACCGGCAGCTCCCTGTCGCAAGCCTTCCGCAAGTACCCGCTGCATTTCGACCAGTTGTACTGCAATCTGGTCGCTGCCGGTGAGCAGGCCGGCATTCTCGAAACGCTCCTCGACCGCCTGGCGAACTACAAGGAGAAAATGCTCGCCATCAAGTCCAAGATCAAGGCCGCGCTGTTCTACCCGGTGGCGATCATCGTCGTCGCGTTCATCATCACCGCCGTGATCATGATCTTCGTGATTCCGGCTTTCAAGGAAGTCTTCAAGAGCTTCGGTGCCGACCTGCCGACCCCAACACTGGTGGTAATCGCCATATCGGACATCTTCATCGAGTACTGGTGGGCCATTTTCGGCGGTATCGGTGGCAGCGTCTTTGCGTTCTTCTACACCTGGAAACGGTCGGAGAAGATGCAGATGGCTTTCGACCGCCTGTTCCTCCGCTTGCCTATTTTCGGCGAAATCATTCGCAAGTCGGTCATCGCCCGCTGGACGCGTACCCTGGCCACCATGTTCGCGGCCGGCGTCCCCCTCGTCGAGTCGCTGGAATCGGTCGGTGGCGCAGCCGGCAACTACGTTTACAAAGTCGGCACCCGGCAGATCCAGAGCGAGGTCAGCACCGGCACCAGCCTCACTTCGGCGATGCAGAACTCGGCGCTGTTCCCGAACATGGTGAATCAGATGGTCGCCATCGGTGAAGAGTCAGGCGCCCTCGATTCAATGCTCGGCAAGGTTGCCGACTTCTTCGAGGCCGAGGTTGACGATGCGGTCGAGGCGCTTTCCAGCCTCATGGAACCGGTCATCATGGTCGTTCTCGGGGTACTGATCGGAGGCATGGTGATTGCCATGTATCTGCCGATCTTCAAACTGGGCGCGGTCGTCGGATAGTGCCTCATCTCCTCCCCGCTGACCTGCCCCCGGGCCTGTTCGCGCTGATCGGCGGAGTGCTCGGGCTGCTGGTGGGTAGCTTTCTCAATGTCGTCATTCACCGCTTGCCGACCATGATGGAGCGCGAGTGGCGCCACCACTGCGCCGAACTGTGCGGTGAAGCGGCGCCGCACCACGAGCCGCTGTCGCTGGCCAGGCCCGGCTCGCGCTGTCCCGCGTGTGGGCATGCGATTACCGCGCTCGAGAACATTCCGCTACTGAGCTGGCTGTTTCTGCGCGGTCGCTGCTCGGCGTGCGCAGCACCAATCTCGCCACGCTACCCACTGGTCGAGGCGATCAGCGGCCTGTTGTGTGCTTTTGCTGCGTTTCATTTCGGCTATGGCTGGACAAGCCTGGCGGCCATGTTGCTGATCTGGAGCCTGATCGCGCTGACCGGCATCGACTTCGACAGCCAGCTGTTGCCCGATTCGATCACTCTGCCCCTGCTTTGGGCCGGCCTGCTGGTCAATCTTTTCGGCACTTTCGCCGACCTGCAAGCGGCGGTCATCGGGGCGATGTGCGGCTATCTTGCCCTGTGGTCCGTGTATTGGGCGTTCAAACTGACCACTGGCAAGGAGGGCATGGGCTACGGCGACTTCAAGCTGCTCGCCGCCCTTGGTGCCTGGCTCGGCTGGGAGATGCTGCCCCTGACCATCCTGCTTTCGTCGCTGCTCGGCGCAGTGGTCGGCATCGCATTGATGGTGATT
This sequence comes from Candidatus Accumulibacter meliphilus, assembly GCA_003332265.1. Lineage (GTDB taxonomy): Bacteria > Pseudomonadota > Gammaproteobacteria > Burkholderiales > Rhodocyclaceae > Accumulibacter > Accumulibacter meliphilus. The sequence continues at coordinate 25,492 of QPGA01000026.1, read as the reverse complement.
GCCAAGCGCGGGCGCAGCGTGCCCATTCCCTTCGGCCCTTACCTGGCGATGGCCGGCTTACTGGCGCTGTTCTGGGGAAAGCCACTGACGCGCGCCTACCTGAGCTTGCTGTAGCCTTTTCGGCTGGCAACTGGAGCCCCCCGCAGCCGCGGCGGGGACGGGTAAACGACACCGGGGTTCGCGTATAATCGTGCCTTTTCGGGCGCCAGCCTGCGCCTTTTGAGGGTTCGTCATGCCGATTTACGCCTATCGCTGCGAAACTTGCGGTTTCGAAAAAGATCACCTGCAAAAACTTAGTGACCCTGCCCTGAGTGTCTGCCCGGAATGTGAACAGGCGACCTATACGAAGCAGGTAACGGCGGCCGGCTTTCAGTTGAAAGGCAACGGCTGGTATGTGACCGATTTCAAGGGTGGCAACAAGGCCCCGTCGACGACCACAGGGCCCGAAAACAAGGATAGCTCGCCAACCGGTACGGAAAATACGACGAGTTCAACGGCGCAGGCCAGCGCTTCAGGCAGTTCAACGAGTTCGACCAAAGCAACGACTTCGGCGAACAGTACGCCCGCCAGCGCGAAGAGCACGGCGGCAGTTAAAGACAAGGGATGAAGCGGTATTTCATTACCGGACTGCTGATCTGGGTGCCATTGGCCATCACGGCCTGGGTGTTGGTGCTGATCGTCGGCACCATGGACCAATCGATGCGCCTGCTGCCGACGGCGATCCAGCCGCGCACCCTGCTCGGCTTCGACATCCCGGGTGCCGGAGCGATACTGACCCTGCTGATCATCATGACCACCGGCTTGCTGGCCGCCAACTTCATCGGCCAACAGCTGGTGCGCTGGTGGGAACATCTGCTGGCGCGCATTCCGGTCGTCAATTCGATCTACAACAGCGTCAAGCAGGTTTCCGACACCTTGTTCTCGTCATCCGGAAACGCTTTTCGCAAAGCGCTGCTGGTCGAGTACCCGCGTCGCGGAGCCTGGACGATCGCCTTCCTGACGGGCAAACCGGGCGCTGATCTGCTTCACCACCTCGACGGTGACTATGTCAGCGTGTACGTGCCGACGACACCCAACCCGACTTCCGGCTTCTTCCTGATGCTGCCGAGAAGAGACGTCATTGAACTGGAGATGAGCGTCGATACGGCGCTGAAGTACGTCATTTCCATGGGCGTCGTCGCACCACCGTCCACGCGCTCGAAAGAATCGGCAGCGTCGAAACCATCGGCGGCCGCCGTCGCGCCACCCATCGACCCCACCATAACCTGATATCAGCAACCCGGAAACAGCATGCGAACTCATTACTGCGGACACGTCAATTCACAGCTCATCGGCCAGGAAGTGAGGCTTTGCGGCTGGGCGCATCGGCGGCGAGACCACGGCGGCGTCATCTTTGTCGACCTGCGCGACCGCGAGGGCCTGGCTCAGATCGTCTGCGACCCGGATCGCCCGGAAATGTTCGCGACCGCCGAAGGGGTGCGCAACGAGTTCTGCCTGCGCATTACGGGCAAGGTTCGCGCCCGTCCCGAAGGAACGGTGAACGCCAACCTCGCCAGCGGTGAAGTCGAGATTCTCTGTCATGAGATGGAGATTCTCAACGCTTCGGCGACGCCGCCGTTTCAGCTTGACGAAGAAAACCTGTCGGAAAGTATCCGTCTGCAGCACCGGGTAATCGACCTGCGCCGTCCGCAGATGCAGAAGAACATGCAGCTGCGCTACCAGACGGCACGCGCTTTCCGCCGCTTCCTCGACGACGCCGGCTTCATGGACATCGAAACGCCGATGCTCACCAAGAGCACCCCGGAAGGAGCGCGCGACTATCTGGTACCGTCACGCGTTCATCCGGGGCAGTTCTTTGCCCTGCCCCAATCGCCACAACTGTTCAAGCAACTGCTGATGGTCGCCGGCTTCGACCGCTATTATCAGATCGTCAAGTGCTTTCGCGACGAGGACTTGCGCGCCGACCGGCAGCCGGAGTTCACGCAGATCGATATCGAGACATCCTTTATGGCCGAGGGCGAAATTGTCACCCTCATGGAGAAGCTGATCCGGGCGGTATTCCGCGAAGTGCTGGCCGTCGAACTGCCCAACCCCTTTCCCCGCCTGAGCTACGGCGAGGCGATGGATCGTTACGGTTCGGACAAGCCGGATCTGCGCGTCACTCTCGAACTCGTCGAAGTCACCGACGCGCTCAAGGACGTTTCCTTCAAAGTCTTTGCCGGCGTCGCCAACAGCGCGGGCGGGCGCATTGCCGCCTTGCGTGTTCCAGGTGGCGCCACGCTGACACGTGGCGAGATCGACGCCTATACCCAGTTCGTCGGTATCTATGGTGCGCGCGGCCTGGCCTACATCAAGGTCAATGATGTCACGCAGCTCAACGAGACCGGTCTACAATCGCCGATCGTCAAGAATCTGCATGCCGTTGCACTGCAGACCATCGTTGAGCGCACCGGCGCGCAGTCCGGCGATCTGATTTTCTTCGGCGCCGACAAGAGCAAGGTGGTCAATGACGCGCTGGGCGCACTACGCGTCAAGATCGGTCACGAAAAGGGCTTCCTGAACGCCAACCCCTGGGAGCCGGTGTGGATCGTGGACTTCCCGATGTTCGACTTCGACGCAGCCGAGCGACGCTGGAGCGCCTGCCACCACCCGTTCACCAGCCCCAAAGACGGCCACCTCGACCGCCTGCAGAGCGACCCGGGCAACTGCCTGGCGAAAGCTTACGATCTGGCACTGAACGGTTCGGAACTGGGTGGCGGCTCGGTGCGTATCCACCAGGCCGAGGTGCAGGAAAAGGTCTTCAAGGTGCTCGGTATTAGCGACGAGGAAGCGCAGCTCAAGTTTGGCTTCCTGCTCGACGCACTCAAGTACGGTGCGCCGCCGCACGGCGGCCTGGCTTTCGGCCTCGATCGCATCGTCGCCATGATGGCCGGCGCCGAGTCGATCCGCGACGTGATCGCTTTTCCGAAAACGCAGCGCGCGCAGTGTCTGCTCACCGACGCGCCAAACAGCGTTGACGAGAAACAGCTGCGCGAACTGCATATCCGCCTGCGCCAGAAAGTCGACACGCAGGTCGAGGTCGGCAAGGGCTAGCAGGCGTGCTACGCGCCGCCGCTTCTTTTCGGCTGCTACTGGGTACGGTGGCGCTGCTCGCGCTGCTGGCAGTGCTCGGCCTCTTGGGCGAGAGCACTGCCACGGCACGCGAAAGCGTGCCCCTCAACAGCGTCGCACTGGCCGAGCTGCCTGCCGAAGCGCGGCAAACCCTGCAATTGATCAAGCAAGGCGGACCCTTCCCGTATGTACCCAAGGACGGCAGCGTCTTCGGCAATTTCGAGCAGCGCCTCCCCCTGCAGCCACGCGCTTACTATCGGGAATACACGGTACCGACTCCGGGTCGCCGCGACCGCGGACCGCGACGCATTGTCGCCGGAGCGGGCAGCGGTGGTGATGTCGCCACCTCCGGCGAGTACTACTACACCGGCGATCACTACCGCAGCTTCCGCCGTATCCGCGAATAGTTACCGATAGCCACCATCTGCCATGACTCAGAAGAATCTGCAAGCGTTGTTGGAGGATTCACGCCAGGCCGGCATCTACGCTCTGCCGCCTGGCGATCGTCTGGCCCTCAGAGACGCGGCCGAGGCAGCCGGCTTTGCCTGTTTCGAGGCCGATCTCGGCGACTGCGGCCTGATCGAGGGGGTACTCACCCGGCTCGGCCGCCAGTTCGGCTTCCCCGAATGGTACGGCAACAACTTCGACGCCCTGAAAGATTGCCTGAGCGATATCTCCTGGCGCGAAGAACCCGGCTATCTATTGATCCTGTCGCGAGCGGACACCCTGCAGCTCGCGAACGCAGACGCTTTCCGGACGCTCAACGAAGTCTTTGCCGCCGCGATTGATGCCTGGCGTGCGCAAGACGTACCGATGTGGGTTGTCTACGACTTCCAGGCCGACGGCCTGGCGACTCTTCCGACCCTGGAATGACTGCCTACAAGCAACCGGTATCGGTCCTGGTCGTGGTCCATACCCCGCAACTGCAGGTGTTGCTGCTTGAGCGTGCCGCGCATGCCGGCTACTGGCAGTCGGTCACCGGCAGCCAGGAAGCGGGCGAAGCGCTGCTCGACACGGCGCGGCGTGAACTTGCCGAAGAGACCGGCATCCGCACTTCTCCAGGCGAGCTGCAGGACTGGCAGTTGAGCAAGCGCTACGAGATTTTTGCCGAGTGGCGCCATCGTTACGCACCGGGCGTTCTGCACAACACCGAACACGTCTTCTCGCTGCAGGTAGCGGCCGTGCAAGCGGTCAGCCTCGCTCCCGGCGAGCATCTCGACTACTGCTGGCTGCCCTGGCGAGAGGCTGCCGCAAAATGCTTCTCCTGGAGCAACCGCGACGCGCTGCTCATGCTCCCGGAGAGGGTTTCCCTGGCGACGCGCTGAAGCGCTGCGCCAGGCAGCTCGGGCAATAACAATTGCCACCAACCTCCGGCGCGAAGGAAGGCGGCGCTTTGTCGGCGTTCTCCATGCACCAGCAAGTCGCCAGACCAGCCACCGCAGCGCAGACGAAGGACATGCCGCAAGCTGGGCAGGTGCTCGCCAGCGGCTTTTCAGGGACCTTCGACATGATCTTCCTCGCTCTCCAGTTTCACTCTCATGGGCGCCGCGGCAAAGCCACACGCCGTACCGTACCCAAGCGACAATATGCCGGGCAGCCGCAGTTTATCCTGGCGCTGTGCAGCAGGCCAGGCGCAGGGATGGCGAGCGCCGCCTCCTTTCTGCCTATTTTGCGACCGCCTCGCCGACGATGCGCGCGAACACCGGGTCCAGCTCCCGCGCCAACACGTCCAATTCGGCGCTCCGATAGGGTGCGAAAAGCGACGACGGCGTACGGTAAGTAATCGCCACTTTGCCGTCGCGGCCCTCGGTCACGTACAAGCGAATCGGCGCTTCGATGCCCGCCGCTACGCTGGCGGCCAGCATGCGCACGGCGTAGTCGTTGCGAAAGACCATCAGCACCGCGTTGCCGGCAATCTTTTCGCCGCGCGCGGCAGCTCCCGCACTGGCACTGGCCTTGGCGACCAGCCCCATGTGGTTCATTTCGGTGGCGCTTTCCAGACGACTGACGGTGTCGGCAAAGGAATGCGGCGAAGCGATGCTCAGCGTACCCGGATAAGGTGCCCCATCGCTGGCACGGGCCAGGCCCGCGACCGCAAGCAGCACGGCAAGGGTGACCACGACGATGCACATACGGTGTCGAAGTGAGGTCAAGGTCAAGGGTGACAGGTCAAACATGTTTTCCTCCTGGAACGATAGCTGGGCACCAAGTCTGACATCGAAAACCGGCTGAGAAGCAATGAAGCAGCAAGAAAAAAGTCGAAATAGAGTGTAAGTATCTGCCCGCAAGAAGCGACCAACCGGTGTAACCTCTGCGCAGCGAGAAATCCCTGTGCTGTAAAGAAATAGCGGATTTCCCGCTAGATTGTGTAAGAAACAAGCACCCAAGGAGACGCCCATGAATACGAAAACCCTGAAGCTTGCTCTCGGCACCGCCGCTCTGGCTCTCGCCGTTCCGTTCGCGCACGCGGCCAATCCCTGTGCCGCCAAGAACCCCTGCGCGGCGAAGAACCCCTGCGCGGCGAAGAACCCCTGTGCAGCGAAATCCGCTCCGGCCAAGATGGCCAATCCGTGTGCGGCGAAGGCGGCAAACCCTTGCGCAGCTAAAAACCCCTGTGACGCCAAGAACCCTTGTGCAGCAAAGAACCCTTGCGCAGCCAAGAAGATGTGATGAGCATCGCCTGAGCATGTTCACTTCAGCAGTTGGAACGGGAAGGGTGCTGTTGGCCCTTCCCGTTTTTCTGTTGGCTCTCGCTGGCTGTAGCAGGAGCGAGACGGTCGTGCCGCCAGCCCTCGCCGAGACCACGCCGCTTACCGAGTCCCGAGACGTGACAGGCGCGTTTCTCGACCGCCACTGGACGCGGCCACTCGCCGCGCAGGGCCAGACGCCCGAGCAGTTCAGCCCGCTCGAAGCGTCGCTACTGCCGGCCGATTGCGGTAGTTGTCACCCTGAGCAATACCGCGACTGGCAGACAAGTTTGCACGCCCACGCCATGGGGCCCGGCCTGATGGGACAGTTGCTCGCCATGGAGCCGACAGCGCGCGATGAGCATCAGGATTGCATCCGCTGCCATGCGCCGCTGGCCGAACAAGCCGATGGCCTGCTGGCCGAACTCGCGACAGCAGCGCGCTCGTCCGCGGGCGCAGCGCCTTCGCCAGCAGCCGCGTCTCTGCACCAGCAGGGGGTGGTCTGTGCCGCCTGCCATGTGCGTGCTCATCAGCGCTTTGGCCCGCCACGGCGCGACGGGACATCACCCGACGCGGCACAAAACGCCGCTTTGCCGCACGCCGGCTTCGTCGCCACTGGCGCCTTCGAGGATTCTCGCTTCTGCTCTGCCTGCCACCAGTTCGAGCCCGACGAATACGCGCTGAACGGCAAGCTGCTGGAGAACACCACCGAAGAGTGGAAAGAGTCGCGACATGCCCGAGAAGGCCGCAACTGCCAATCGTGCCACATGCCCGAGCGCCGGCATCTATGGCGAGGAATTCATGATCCGGAAATGGTACGCGCCGCCATCGCCTTTTCAGTGGAAAGCGGCGAGCGAGCCAACAACGCCATCCGCGCAGCACTTAGCGTGCGCAATACCGGCGCCGGCCATTACTTGCCAACCTATGTAACTCCCAGACTGATCGCCGAGATCGAGCAGCTCGACAGCGACGGTCGCAGTCTGCCGGGAACGCGTGTGGAGCGGCTGATTCAACGGCAGGTCCCTCTCGATCTCGGTAGCGAAACTGCCGACACGCGCTTGCCACCGGATGGCGAGCTGCGCCTGGTCTACGAGCGACCGGCGCATCGCGCCGCGGTGGCACTTGCCTACCGCCTGCGCGTCGAACCTGACGAGTTCTACGCCCGTTTCTACCGTGCACTGCTTGCCGACAGCGCGGCAGGAAAAGGCCGGGAGCTGATTGCTTTGGCGCTCAAACAAGCCGAATCATCAGCTTTCCTGGCATTTGACGAGCGGCGCGAGCTGCCCCAACGATAAGCCCGGCGGACGCTGGCGCCGGGCGCCCGCAGGCGCAGCCGCAAAAGCGGCTTGCGTCTTTGCCCGGTCCTTGCTTGGCGGCACGCCGCGAAGCCTTCTCGAGGAGAAATTGCCATGATTACCCCAAACAAGTTCTTTGTGACCCTCTTGCTCGTCGCCCCATGCCTTGGCGGCAGTGCCTTGGCTGCCGAGTCGGAAGCAGCGGTCGTCGTCGAGCTGACGCAGGTCCCCTGCCAGTTCCTGGAGAGCGAACAGGGCAGCAACCACGGCTATCGCAGCAGCAGTATCAAGGACTGTGAAGCCATCAATGCCAAGTCTGGCGCCAGCCGTATCGAGCAGGCGGAAGCCCTGCAACTGAAGCCGGGCAAGACGATTTTTCGCGTCACCAACAAGAATGTTCCTTACGAGCTCGGCTTCTGGTTGCGCGGCGAAGGGATCGCGGGGCGGGTCACCCTGCCCAGTGTCTCCGGCGGCGGCCTGATCACCGGCAAGACGCAGGACTACGTCATTGATCTCAAGCCCGGCGAATACATCTATTCGTGCCCCTTGAACCCGACACCCAACTACAAGCTGGTGGTGAACTGAGAGAGCCGGGCCGGCCACGCGTACCTGCTGCCCCGGGCCCGCAGTGAGCCAGCCAGACTCCCCCCAGGTGCTGCCGATTCTGCTGACAGCCGCAATCAGCATCGCCCTGAGCGTCCATCTGGCGCTTGCCGATGGACGCATGGCGGCACTGTTCATTGTCGGCTTGCTCCTCGGCATCACGCTTTACCATTGCAGCTTCGGCTTTACTTCGGCCTACAGGCGTCTGCTGGTAAACGGTGAGCTGCGCGCCATACGCGCGCAGCTGCTGATGCTGGCAGTAACAACGCTCGCCTTCGCACCGTTACTGGCCCTCGGCGAAGCCTTCGGCCGGCCACTTTCCGGAGCGATTGCGCCGGTAGGCGTAGCGATGTTCTGCGGTGCCTTTCTCTTCGGCATCGGCATGCAACTCGGCGGCGGTTGCGGGTCGGGAACCCTGTACGCCATGGGCGGCGGTTCGCCACGCATGCTCGTCGTGCTGCTTGCCTTCTGCGCAGGGGGGTTCTGGGCCAGCCTCAATCTCGGTGCCTGGCAGTCACTCCCCGAATGGCCACCGCTGGTTCTCGGCGACCGCTTTGGTTGGGGCATGGCAGCGGGCGCGCAAGCCCTCCTCCTGATCACCGCGGCATGGACTCTGCGGTGCTACGACACGGCACCTCCAGCAAGGCAGAGCTGCCATTTGTGGCGCGGCCCCTGGCCCCTGCTGGCAGCCGTCGTGTTGCTGCCGCTGTTGAACCTCGCGACGCTGCTGCTCGCCGGTCACCCATGGACGATCACCTGGGCATTTACCCTGTGGGCAGCCAAAGCGGCGGCGCTAATGGGCTGGAATCTCACCGACGATCCCTTCTGGAGCGCACCGTTCCAATACGACGCCCTGCATCGCGGCATTCTCAGTGACGTCACCTCGGTCATGGATATCGGCCTGGTGCTCGGCGCGGCAAGCGCCGCGCTGCTGGCCCGACGTTTCGCGCCGATGTGGCGGATTCAGCCGCGTTCGCTTGCTGCAGCGATTCTCGGCGGGCTGGCCATGGGTTATGGCGCGCGTCTGGCGTATGGCTGCAATATCGGTGCCTTTTTTTCCGGCGTCGCATCGACCAGCCTGCACGGCTGGTTATGGATCATTGCAGCCTTGATCGGGTCGTGGATCGGGGTGCGTTTGCGCCCTCTGTTTGGCTTGGCCAACGATTCCTGAGGCGTGCACTCCTCGGCCTGTCCGCTTCCATGACGTCTTGATGCGCCGCCGTCACTCACCGTCATTCCGAGAAAGCCTGTCGTTCCTTCGCGGCTCCACGGCTCATTATCCGGACGAACTTTCTCTGCTTTTAGCACTCTCAAGCCGCGAGTGCTAAAATACAATTGTTAGAAAGTAAACAGCAAGGAGGAGTCCATCCAAATGACACACGCGTTGGCTTTACCCACGATCTCCGCCGTCGGCAGCATTGACGCGTATATCCAGGCGGCCAGACAGGTTCCCATGCTGACCGAAGAGCAGGAGTTCGGTCTGGCGACACGCTTCCGCGACGAAGGCGATCTCGGCGCTGCGCGGCAGTTGATTCTTTCACACCTTCGTCTGGTGATTTCCGTTTCTCGCGGCTACCTGGGTTATGGCCTGCCGCATGCGGATTTGATCCAGGAGGGCAATATCGGGCTGATGAAAGCCGTCAAGCGCTTTGATCCCGAGCGCGGCGTTCGGCTGGTTTCTTTTGCCATCCACTGGATCAAAGCCGAGATTCATGAGTACGTCCTCAGGAACTGGCGGATGGTGAAGCTGGCAACGACCAAGGCGCAGCGCAAACTGTTTTTCAACCTGCGCAGCATGAAAGCCAACCGTGACACGCTCGGCCCGGCTCAGGTTGCCGATATCGCCCAGCGCCTGAACGTCAAAGCCGACGAGGTCATGGAAATGGATACTCGCCTGTCGGGCCACGACACCGCTTTCGACGCGCAGGCTGACGATGACGAGGCTTTTGTTCCCGCGGCGTATCTGGCCGACAACTCCAGCGAACCGGTACATATTCTCGAAGGCCGCGCCCGCGAGCGACTGCACAGCGACGGCCTCCAGAATGCCCTGGGCAGTCTCGACCCACGCAGCCGCAGGATCGTCGAAGCGCGTTGGCTGACGGAAGACAACCCGGCAACCTTGCACGATCTCGCCGGCGAGTTCTCGGTTTCCGCAGAACGGATTCGCCAAATCGAAGTCAAGGCGATGCAGAAAATGCGCGCCAATCTGGCGCCGCTGGTGGCCATCACCTGAGTCGCGACCGCGACTTTCACATCAGGGAAAGCCGGCATTGCCGGCTTTCCCTGTTTCGTGCGCTCACTTCTGGCGCGCGCGGCGCTTCTTGTCCATCAACTGCATGATCATCGGCGTGAAAATGATCTGCATCGCCAGCCCCATCTTGCCGCCAGGGCAGACGATGATGTTCGGGCGCGACATGAAGGAATCATGCAGCATGCTCAGCAGATAGGGAAAATCAATGCCATGCGGGTTGGCAAAGCGGATCACCAGCATGCTCTCGTCGGCCAGTGGAATGTCCTGAGCAGTGAAGGGATTCGAGGTATCGACCGTCGGCACGCGCTGGAAATTGACGTGCGTCGTGGAGAACTGCGGGCAGATGTAATTAACGTAGTCGGGCATCCGGCGCAGGATGGTATCCATCACCGCCTCGGTCGAATAACCCCGCTGCCCCTTGTCGCGATGCAGCTTCTGGATCCACTCCAGGTTGATGATCGGAACCACACCGACGCGCAGGTCGACATGCCGCCCGACATCGATCGTCTCGGTCCTGGCGGCACCATGCAGACCTTCGTAGAAGAGCAGATCGGTGTCCGCCGGCAGATCGCTCCACTCGGTAAAGCTTCCCGGCGGCGCGCCATAGCGCTCGGCTTCGGCTTCGTCGTGCACATAGTGGCGGCTCTTGCCGCTGCCGCTCTCACCGTATTGACGGAACAGGTTTTCGAGCTCTGCGAGCAGATTGGCTTCCGGTCCGAAGTGACTGAAATGGTGGTCACCGGCAAGCGCTTGCTCGGCCATCTGCGCGCGCATGGCGAGACGGTCGTAACGATGAAAGCTGTCACCCTCGATGATCGCCGCGTTGACTTGCTCGCGCCGAAAAATATGCTGGAAGGCCTTCGTCACCGAGGTGGTGCCGGCGCCCGAGGAGCCGGTAATCGCGATGACGGGATTTTTGATCGACATTGGGCATGCCTCCTCAAATTAAGTAATGAATTGTTTGCCGTGCGGCTCAATCGTCCCGAAAGAGGGTGCGCGTCGAGAACAGTGGCGAACTGAAAGGCTGGTCTTCTCCCGTCTCGTGCTCGCGGTGGTAGCGTTCGATGCGCTCGACCTCATCGCGCGAACCCAGAATGACCGGCACTCGCTCGTGCAGACCGCTCGGTTGCACGTCGAGGATTCGCTCGCTGCCGGTTGACGCCAGGCCGCCCGCCTGGGCAACGATCATCGCCATCGGATTGGCTTCGTACATCAGGCGCAGTCGGCCGGGCCTGGACAAATCCTTGTTATCGCGCGGGTACAGGAAAACGCCGCCGCGCATCAGGATGCGATGAACTTCTGCGACCATCGACGCCACCCAGCGCATATTGAAGTCCTTGCCGCGAACACCGCTCTGGCCAGCGAGGCACTCACTGACGTAGCGCTGCACAGGCGGCTCCCAGAAGCGCTCGTTGGACGCGTTGATCGCGAACTCGTGAGTTTCCGGCGCGATCACCAGATTCGGGTGGGTGAGCAGAAATTCGCCGATGTTGCGATCGAGGGTGAAGCCATGCGTACCGTTACCGACGCTCAGTACGAGCATCGTCGATGGCCCGTAGAGCGCATAGCCGGCGGCAACCTGCTGCGAGCCTGGCTGCAGAAAATCAACTGCAGTCGGTGCGCCGCCACTACAATTCTCGGGGCAGCGCAATACTGAAAAAATGCTGCCGACCGACAGGTTGACGTCGATGTTCGAAGAGCCATCGAGCGGGTCGAAAACCAGCAGGTACTGGCCGCGCTGGTTTTCGGAGGGAATCGGAAAGATGTCTTCCATCTCCTCGGAAGCCATCGCCGCCAGGTGGCCGCCCCACTCGCAATGGCGCAGGAAGGCCTGGTTGGCCAGTACGTCGAGTTTCTTCTGCCCTTCGCCCTGGACGTTTTCGCTGCCCGCATCGCCAAGCAGGTTGGCCAGCGAACCACGCGAAACGCCCTGCGCAATGGCCTTGCAGGAACGCACGATGTCGCTCATGAGCATCGAAAAATCGCCGCTCAGCGCCGGATTGCGGCGCTGCTCTTCGATCAGGAACTTGTTGACGTTGGTCCGTCCGCATAGCATGGCAGCACTCCGGAAGATGAAATTGTTGCTGGCCGATCATGAATGCAGCTGATTCTAGCCGCCTGATAGAAAAACTCTAGTTAAAGCTATTGTCTAATTTGATAAACAAATACTAACCTATGAGAAACGCCACAATCCGCCAGTTGCAGATCTTCTCGGTCGCCGCCAGCCATCTTTCGTTTGCCCGCGCTGCCGAGAGCCTGCATCTGACGCACGCCGCCATCTCGCTGCAGATCAAGCAACTGGAGGAGGTATGTGGAACGCAGCTCTTCGAACGAATCGGCAAACGCGTCTTTCTTACCGAAGCGGGCGA
>QPGA01000026.1:0-13155 GCA_003332265.1 Candidatus Accumulibacter meliphilus | reverse complement strand
ATTGGCCCGGCGGCCAAACCTTACCGTCGCGGACCTGGCCAACGAAATGCTGATCGTTCGTGAAGCCGGGTCAGGTACGCGTTCGGCAATGGAAGAGTTCTTTCAGGAACGTTCGACCAAGCCCTGCATCGGCATGGAGATGGGCAGCAATGAAGCCATCAAGCAGGCAGTCGTTGCCGGATTGGGGATCAGTTTCCTTTCCCAGCACACGCTCGGACTCGAACTCAGCGCCGGGCGTCTGAGTATTCTGAAAGTCGAAGGCACACCGGTAATGCGCCGCTGGCACATCGTCCGCCACAAGAGCAAGCACCTGACGCCGGCGCTGGCCGCTTTCTGGGACTTCGTCCTGGAATTCGCGCCAGCCTACCTCTGCAAGCTGGTCTGAGGACTCCACCTCAACACTATTACCTGATGAACGGCAGCACTGTCGGCCTGGCTAGCTCGAGGCGCAACTGCCACTGCTTGACCAGCGCGTACAGCGCCGGAATGACGCACAGGGTGAGCACCGTCGACGAAACCATGCCGCCGACCATCGGTGCGGCGAGGTGGCTCATCACTTCCGAACCGGTGCCGCTCGACCACATGATCGGCAGCAGGCCGGCCATGATCGCCACCACGGTCGTCATTTTGGGTCGCACCCGTTCGATGGCGCCTTCCATGATCGCGTCGTAGAGGTCGGCGGCGGTGGGATCGGCGCCTTTGGCGCGTCGCTTGGCGGTGATTTCCTGCCACGACCGATCAAGGTAGATGAGCACCACGACGCTTCTTGACATTGATAGGGCGTGCGTCCGTCAAGCCAGCTTATATTGGGGCATCCATTTCAGGGTGTAGTCGTCAGCGTTCCGCAAATCGTTCCGCCGCGACAGCTTCTGTGATGCCATGCGGATCGCGAATCGGCTACAACCCGCATGAACACTGGTGCCTCCGGTCGGAATCGAACCAACACCTGATGATTACAAATCAACTGCACGACCTTCATGCTACGGAGGCGAATACTTCTGTCGAGGCGCTGATTATAGCCGAATCGGAATCCTGAGGTAGCGACGGAAGCACCTGTGCGCGGGCTGATGGAGGTCGACGTGTTTGCCGGATTGCTTGCTGGCCGATGACCCGCGCAGCTTGGACGAGCCACTGCTCGTCGTCGCCAGGTGTTTGATCTATCGTGACTTCCGCTGTGCGGCATGCTTTCTCCCCGGCGGGCGCGCTGTTAGAATGCGGCGACCCGTATGTCTTGTTGATGGAAGCTCATGCCAACTCTCACGAATCCGTCGGAAATTGCCCGCGAAGCCTTTCGCTTGTTGGCTAGCCGGCGGATGTCGCCGTCACCCGAGAACTATCAGGCGCTCTACCATGAGATCGCAGGTATTTCAGCCCCTGCCGCGACGCCGTTTCCGGAGCGTGAGCTGAAGGCTCTGCTCAATGCGCTACCGAAAGAAAAGCCGGCACAGCAGCGCTTGCTGAAGCGTTTCGAGCAGGCCTTCAAGGGCAAGACCTGGGAAGAGCTCAAGCGCGGCCTGGGCGAGCTCTTCGCGCAGCTCGGCAAGGAACAGGAGCTTCCCTGGAGTGAGCTGTTCGGCGACTTTCTGCGGCAGTGGGAGGGCAAGCAGGCGGGCCTTACCGTCGCCCGCAAGCGCGAGGCCTTCGAGCGCCTGCTGGCTGGCGCCGCTGGCAACAGCGAGCTGCTTTTCACACGCCTGCAGAGCTTGCTCCGTTCGTGGTCGCTGAATGCGCCGATGGCTGAGGAAATCCCCCTCGTCGAGGGCGAGAAAGCGACGCCTGCGTTGGTGGCCAAGTCGTCGTCGCCGGCAGACCTTGCTGCGGCCAGGAAAGCGCTGCAGAGCAGCGATCTGGCTGCCCGCTTGTCGGCCGAGCTGAGCGAAATTTTTGCCTACACGCTGGAGGTGCTCGTTCCCTCACAGCTGCGGGACGAGCCGGAGCTGGTGGCCGACGCGATAGCCCTGGCGCACAAGCTGCGCACCGCCAACTCGCCTGCGGCGATGGAGGGCTTGCAGGCGGGCATCAAGCGTTTTGCTTTCCGCCTCGAGCTGCTCGCCGAAGATCGCGTCGAGCTGCGCGCTGGTCTGCTCAATCTGCTGCAGTTGCTGATCGAGAACGTCGGCGAGCTGGTCGTCGAGGACCGCTGGCTTGCCGGACAGATGGCGATCGTTAGCGAGATTGTCGCCGGCCCGTTGAGCCTGCGCTCGATCGGCGATGCCGAGAATCGGCTCCGGGAAGTGATTTTCAAGCAGGGGCAGTTGAAGCACAGCCTCAACGAAGCGCGCGAAAATCTCAAGCAGATGCTGGCGGGTTTCGTCGATCACCTGGCCGAGTTTGCCGATTCGACTTCGGAGTATCACGACAAGATCGAAATCTGTGCTGACCGCATCAGCGCCGCAGAAGACATCTCCGAGCTGGAAGACGTTCTCGCGGAAGTGATCCGTGAGACGAAAATCATCCAGCTTAACGCTCAGCGCTCGCGTGACGAGCTGCGGAGTGCCAAACAGAGTGTCGACGAAGCCGAGCAGCGTATCGGCGAATTGCAGGTCGAACTCGACAAAGCCAGCACCCTGGTTCGTCATGACCAGCTCACCGGGGTGCTCAACCGCCGCGGTCTCGAAGAAGCTTTCGAGAAGGAGGCGGCGCGTGCGCAGCGCCGCCAATCGAGCCTCTGCGTCGCTTTGCTCGACATCGACAACTTCAAGAAGCTCAACGACACACTCGGGCACGACGCCGGTGACGCCGCGCTGATCCACCTCACCGCGGTCATTCGCGAGACCATGCGACCGCAGGACACGGTGGCTCGTTTTGGCGGCGAGGAGTTCATCATCCTGCTTCCGGACACGCAGCTCGAGGACGCGCAGACGGCGCTGGTTCGCCTGCAACGGGAGCTCACCCGGCGCATTTTCCTGCACGACAACAACCGGCAGCTGATCACCTTCAGCGCTGGCCTCAGCGATTTGCGCGCCGGTGATACCCAGGCTTCGGTCAGCAAACGCGCCGACGAGGCGATGTTCGCAGCCAAGCAGGCCGGCAAGNCTCACCCGGCGCATCTTCCTGCACGACAACAACCGGCAGCTGATCACCTTCAGCGCTGGCCTCAGCGATTTGCGCGCCGGTGATACCCAGGCTTCGGTCAGCAAACGCGCCGACGAGGCGATGTTCGCAGCCAAGCAGGCCGGCAAGAATCGGGTCCTGATCGGCTGATCGGCGGTCCGTTGCCGGGCTGCCGGCAGCACAGGCCCGGCCTTAGGCTTGCGCGCAGCCCTGGTCGGGCGTGCCACCAGGTGTGCTGGCCAGGACCCTGAGCACTTCCCCGGCGGCCAGCAGGCCAAAAGTGGCGGTGACGCAGACCGATGAACCGTAGCCGGCACAGTTCAGGCCACTGAGCACGGGCGCTTGCTCACAGGTCGTGGCGGTTTCCGGATAGCGTAGCGCTTCGCTCGAGAAGACCGCCGCGATGCCAAACTTCTTCTTTGCCTCTCTGGTGAAGGCGTAGTCCTTGCGCAATAGCGAGCGCAGCCTGGCGAGCAAGGGATCCTGGATGGTCAAAGCCAGGTCGGCGATCTGAATTCGTGTTGGGTCAATCTGACCGCCGGCACCACCGGCGGTGATCAACGGCAACGCGCAACCTCGGGCACAGGCGATCATCGCCGCCTTGGTGCGCACCTGGTCGATGGCGTCGATCACATAATCGAAGGGGCCAGCGAGGAGGGTAGCGACGTTTTCCGGGGTCACGAAATCCTCGATTTCCTTGACCGCACAGCTTGGATTGATGGCCTGGATGCGCTGCGCCATGGCGCGGACCTTGGCCTTGCCGAACTCGCCGTCGAGGGCATGCACCTGACGATTGACGTTGGATTCGGCGACCATGTCCAGATCGATCAGCGTGATCCTGCCGATGGCCGAACGTGCCAGTGCTTCGGCAGCCCAGGAACCGACGCCGCCGATGCCGACGACGGCGATATGCGCGCGCTGAAAGCGCTGCAGCGCGGCCGCACCGTACAAGCGCGCGATACCCGCGAAGCGACGCTCCAGGTCGGCCGCTGCCAAATCAGTCATCGGCTTTCAGCGGCACGTCGTATCACCTGATTGAAGGGCTCGATCCATTCCGGCGCAAACTGTTGGTCGCAGGCGTTGACTTCGGCGATGGCCCGCAACAGCGAACGCTGGCGGCCGCGTTCGGTGTGCTTCAACATCACCGCCTCGAAGGCGTCGACAATGGCCAGGACTTTGGCACCAGGGCAGATTTGTCCCCCCGAAAGCCCGCCCGGGTAACCTTTGCCGAAGGGCGTTTCATGGTGTTGCGCGACCATCGCGGCGGCGGCCGCCCAGCCCTCCATGCGCGACAGCAGGCCGGCCGCATACTCCGGGTGTGCGCGCATGATGCGTTGCTCTGCGGGGGTCAGCGCGCTGGCCCTGAGCCACACCGACTCGGGAAGAAACATCATCCCCACGTCGTGCATGTAGACAGCGGCTTCCAGCTGTACCGGGTCAATCGGATTGCCGGCCATTTGATTGGTTTCCAGCGCCAGGCGCAGGATGCGCATGGTACGGCCGGCGAAACGCGGCGAGCGCATTTCGAACTGATTGGCCAGCGTCAGGAAGAACAGCAGGTCGTCGGCCGTTGGTGATCGGGAAGCGTTGCCCAGGCTGCGTTTCGCTGCGGGGGCCATGACCGCGACCGGGCGCTTGCCGGTCACCGCTTCGATCACTTCGGCGACGCAGGCGTCCAGTCCCGATGGCGTTGCGGCGGCCAGCTTTTCCAAGCCCTCGATCAGGAGTTGCAGTTGCAGTCCAGCGAGTGTTTGCTCCGAGGACAGCCGTTCAACTGCCAGTTCCAGGCGATCGATGGTCAATAGTATGGCGTCGGCAATGGCATTGGTGAACGGTAGATCGCCGTTGCGCACCCGCACCAGAACCGATTCCATCGGGTGAACGATGGCCACCGCCACTTCTACCCTGCATAGTGCTGCGTCGCCTTTTATGTTGTGCAGAGTGCGGAACAGCTTGCCAACGACCGCGTGTTCGGTGGGATGCTTCCTGAGGCGAGCGACATCGCGTTCAATCGTCGGCGCGTATTCCCAAAGGATGTCGATGAACTCCTGCAGGGCTTCCCGGTCGGTAACGACCGGCTCACTGATCGTTGATGCATGCATTGTTCGTGTTCCTTCCTTTTCCGCATCTTACCGGATCGCACAGCGACCGGGCGATGGTATCCATTAATGTGAAAGTCGCGCAAGCGACTCACAAACCTCCCTTCTCCCCTCGCGGGAGAAGGGTCGGGGAAGAGGGGGAGACGGTCATGACTTTCATGATCTGTAATGTCTCGATTGTCATGACCGTTAGTTTGATATGGCTTCGCGACTCAGCTCCAGCTCCCAGCAACGAATATGCCAAACCTATATCCTCCTGGCGCCCCGTGGAGACCTGGAAGAATGCGCAAAAATGGCCCTTTTCGTGGCTTGCTGGGCTAAACTGCGGTTTTTTTCGTTCACGAGGATCTCCCATGCCCATCGTCACCACCCCCAGCGGCCTGCAGTTCGAGGACATCATTGCCGGCAGTGGCCCTGTTGCGTGTTCCGGCCAGCACGTTATCGTGCATTACACGGGCTGGCTTGCCGACGGTACGAAATTCGACTCGAGCGTTGATCGCAACGAGCCCTTCCGTTTTCCGCTTGATGGGAAACATGTGATTGCCGGTTGGGAGGAAGGCGTCCCGGGGATGTGCGTGGGTGGCGTGCGTCGGCTCACCATCCCCGCCGATCTCGCTTACGGGGCACGCGGTGCCGGCAAGCTGATTCCGCCGCACGCCAAGATCGTTTTCGAAATCGAGTTGCTGGACATCGCCTGATTGATGGCCGATCGGCCACGCAAGACCCCCAGCGGAGTACCGGGAACGCGGGCGGCGGCAAGTCGCCGCGGCGGCAGTTCGAGTAAGCCGCCAGCGGTAGCCGCGGAGGCTTCGCGGGCGCCAGCAGCGGCCGACGTCAAGGCGCCGCCAAAAGTGCGTCGGATTCCGGCGCGCTCGCCAGCGCCTGCAGCGTCGAACGGGGTGGTACTGCCGACCCGCCTTCCGGCGCCGGCGAAGCCTGCCGCAGTAGCGAGCAGCGCTCCCCAGACGGGTGTCCGGATCTCCAAGCTGATGGCCGAGCGCGGCCTCTGTTCACGCCGCAACGCCGACGAATATATCGCGCGCGGCTGGGTTTTCGTCGATGGTCGTCGGGTCAGCGAACTCGGCACTCGCGCTGATCCAGGGGCGGTAATCGTCCTCGACAAGGAGGCGCAGGCGCAGCAGCAAAGCCGCATGACGATCCTGCTGCACAAGCCGATGGGCTATGTTTCCGGGCAGCCGGAGCCCGGCTTCACGCCGGCGGTTACCCTGGTTCAACCCGAAAATCAGCGCTGTACGCCGGACACGCCAGTATTCCATCCTTCATGCTTGAAGGGTCTGGCACCGGCCGGCCGCCTGGACATCGATTCGACCGGCCTGCTGGTACTCACTCAGGATGGTCGCGTGGCGCGCCAGCTGATCGGTCAGGAGAGCTGCATCGACAAGGAGTATCTGGTTCGTGTCGAAGGTGAGCTTGACGACAAGGGCCTGGCGCTGTTGAATCATGGCCTCAGCCTTGACGACCGTCAGCTGAAGCCGGCCAAGGTCGAGTGGCTGAACGATGATCAGCTGCGCTTCGTGCTGCGCGAGGGGCGAAAGCGCCAGATCCGGCGCATGTGCGAGCTCGTCGGCCTGCGTGTCTGCGGCCTCAAGCGAGTCCGCATCGGCGCGGTCCGACTGGCTGACTTGCCGCTTGGGCAATGGCGCTTCCTGCGACCGGACGAGGCATTTTGATGCCCGTAATGCCCGGCGAGCGCTTCTCATTCAGCGGATGCTGCTTACCCCGGCAATTGCCGCGATTCACCCTCTAGGCTTGTTTAGCACGGAGCAAAAGCCATGTTCGATCTTTTCAAATCAGCACCGTTCAGCGATCCGCAGCTTGGCGAGCTGTTGCGCTCCCGCGGCCATTGGCGCGGATCGATCAGCCTCGGCAGCGATGAAAACGTCCCGCTGGCGATCTCGGGCACGCGCAGCGAGCCCGACGCGCCGGCCTTGCAGGCGGCACGCGAAGTCGCCACGCAGTTTGCTGCCTGGCGGCCAAGCATCGAAGAGGCGCTGTTGGAGCATTACGGCCCGTATGCCGAGTCCCTGGCCAGAGGTGAGCTGAGCGAAGCTGGCGCCGCATTCCCCAAGCTGGTGGACGCCAATGAAGTCTGGGGGGCGGTAGCGCTGGTATCGGTTTCGATTGGTTTTCTGAATGGCAAGGTGAGCACCGAATTGGCCTACACGACGCTCTGGGATGAAGAGCATACCGTTGGCGCCTGTTTTGAGGACGGCGAGTTCATCGAACTTTGTGGCAGTGTCATGCCGGTCTGAGCGCAGGGTCCTGCACGGGCGGACTGGGGAAAGCCAGCGGCCCGGCATTCGGCATTCAGCATTCAGAGAAAAACCGGCTCGGGCAAGAGCTCGACGGCGAAGCGTTCGCGGACGTCCGCCTGCACAGCGTGCGCCAGCGCCAGTACCTCGGCGCCGCGCGCAGCGCCGCGATTGACCAGTACCAGCGCCTGCTTCTCGTACATCCCGACGCGGCCCAGATCCCGGCCTTTCCAGCCGCTGCGCTCGATCAACCAGCCGGCGGCCAGTTTGACGCGGCCGTCGGGCTGCGGATAGCGCGGCAGATCCGGATGGGCAATCGCCAAGTGGTCGGCGAGCGAGGCGCTGACCACCGGGTTGTGGAAGAAGCTGCCGGCGTTCGGTAGCGTTGCCGGGTCGGGCAGCTTGCGGCTGCGGACGCGGATCACCGCCTCGGCGATTTGCCGTGGCGTGGTTCGGCTGTCCGCCTGACCCTGCGGGTGGCCGTTCGGATGGCTGTCCGGCCGAGTGTTCGGCGAGTCGTTCGCGTCGCTACTCCGCTGCCCTTCGAGTTCGGCAGCGAGATCGCTGTAGCCGAGCAGCGGCTGCCAGGCTTTCGGCAGGCGGAAGGTCACCCGCGTGATCACCCGTTGCCCATCCAGATGCCAGCCTTCCTGCTTGAAGACGCTGTCACGGTAGGCGAAACGGCAGTCGGCGTGGGCGAGTCGCAGCATTCTGCCGGTCTGCATGTCAATGGCTTCGAGGGCATGCAGGCGCGCACCGACTTCCAGCCCGTAGGCGCCGATGTTCTGAATCGGCGCAGCGCCGACCGTGCCCGGAATCAGCGCCAGATTTTCGAGACCGGGCCAGCCTTGTGCCAGTGTCCACAGCACCAGTTGATGCCAATTCTCGCCGGCACCGGCACGGACGTACCAGGCGTCGTCGTCTTCGCCGATCAGCTCGCGACCGCGAATCGCCATTTGCAGCAGCAGGCCATCGAAGTCGCCGGTGAGCACCAGATTGCTGCCGGCGCCGAGGATGAAGCGACGCCGCTGGTGCTTGCCGGCAAGCATGGCCAGTTGCGTGCTGGAGCGGATTTCGGCGTGCAAGGCGGCCCGGCCCGGCAAGCGCAGGGTCGTGCGCGTGCCGAGGTCGACGTCACGCGCGACAAAGTCGGGCAGCCCTGGCGTGCTCATCGCTGTACCCGCCCGCGCTGTCGCCTAGAGCAGAGGTGCCAGCCAACGTTCGGCTTCGCTGACGCTGAAGCCGGCGCGCTCGGCCCAGTCTTCGAGCTGATCACGGGCAATCTTGCTGACCGCGAAGTAGCGCGCCTGCGGGTGCGCCAGATAGAAGCCGGCAACCGCCGCCGCTGGCGTCATCGCGAAATTCTCGGTCAAGCCCATGCCGGTGTTGGCGGGCGCGTCGAGCAGCGCGAAGAGGGCGCGCTTGGCAGTATGGTCGGGGCAGGCCGGGTAGCCGGGAGCCGGCCGGGTGCCGCGATAGTCCTCGCGGATCAGTGCCGCGCAGTCTAGCGTCTCGTCGCTGGCGTAGCCCCAGTAATCGCAACGCACCTGCGCGTGCAAGTACTCGGCACAGGCTTCGGCGAGGCGGTCGGCGAGCGCTTTCAGGATGATCGCGCGGTAGTCGTCGTGGGCGGCGGCAAACTCGGCGAGCTTGGCTTCAATACCGAAGCCGGCGCCGACGGCAAAGGCGCCCAGCCAGTCCGGCGTACCCCGCGCAGCGACGAAATCGCTCAGACAGTAGTGCGGCTTGCCGGCGGGGCGTTCCTGTTGCTGGCGAAGATTGTGCCAGCTCATCAAACGTTCGCTACGCGCTTCGTCAGCGTAGATCTCGATGTCGTCGCCGACGGCGTTGGCCGGGAACAGGCCGAAGACGGCGTTGGCGCGCAGCCATTTTTCTTCGATGATCGTCTGCAGCATCTTCTGCGCGTCGGCGAAAACTTCGCGCGCCGTCTCGCCGACCAGCGGGTCGTCGAGGATTTTCGGAAAGCTGCCGGCCAGATCCCAGGTCTGGAAGAACGGTCCCCAGTCGATGAACTCGGCCAGCGTCGCCAGGTCGATGTCGCGCAGTACGTGCAGGCCGGGTTTGTTCGGTGCGACGGGTTTGTAGGCTGCCTCGGCGGCATCCGAAAAACGGTTGTCGCGCGCGGCGGCCAGGGTCACCAGCTGGATGCCCTTCTTGTTGGCGTGCTGCGCGCGCAGCTTTTCGTAGTCGGCAGCGACCTCGGCCTTGTAGCTGGCGGCGCGGTCGATCGACAGCAGTTGGGTGACGA
Organism: Candidatus Accumulibacter meliphilus; assembly: GCA_003332265.1. Lineage (GTDB taxonomy): Bacteria > Pseudomonadota > Gammaproteobacteria > Burkholderiales > Rhodocyclaceae > Accumulibacter > Accumulibacter meliphilus. The sequence continues at coordinate 3,460 of QPGA01000026.1, read as the reverse complement.
CGCCGACGGCGCGCGAGGCGTCCGGGACGTAGATCACCGGTCCGCTGTAGTTCGGCGCGATCTTGATCGCCGTATGCGCGCGGCTGGTCGTCGCGCCGCCGATCAGCAGCGGCACGGCAGGGCCGCCATCGGCGCCGTCGGCAAAGCCCAGGCGCTGCATTTCGCTGGCGACGTGACTCATCTCTTCGAGCGAGGGCGTGATCAGGCCCGACAGGCCGACGGCCTGCGCGCCATGCTCGCGGGCGGCGTGCAGGATCTTGTCGCAGGAGACCATCACTCCGAGGTCGACAACGTCGTAGCCATTGCAGCCGAGGACGACGCCGACAATATTCTTGCCGATGTCGTGCACGTCGCCCTTGACCGTGGCGACGACGATCTTGCCTTTGCTGCTGACCCCGGTGCGCAGCTTCTCGGCTTCGATATAAGGAATCAGGTGGGCGACCGCCTGTTTCATCACCCGTGCCGACTTGACCACCTGCGGGAGAAACATCTTGCCGGCGCCGAAGAGGTCGCCGACGACGTTCATGCCGTTCATCAACGGCCCTTCGATGACCGACAGCGGTGGTTTGCCGGCGGCTTCCAGCGCCGCACGACACTCTTCGGTGTCGTCCACCACGAAGTTGTTGATGCCCTTGACCAGCGCATGCGTCAGGCGCTCCTCGACCGGCAGCTCGCGCCAGCTCAAATCGGGACCGCTGTCTTTGGCCTTGCCTTCCTTGACCGTCAGCGCAAATTCGACCAGCGCTTCGCCCGCTTCGGAGCTGCGGTTGAGCACCACGTCCTCGACCTTGTCGCGCAGCGCCGGGTCGAGGTCGTCGTAGACCCCGAGCATGCCGGCGTTGACGATGCCCATCGACAGGCCGGCCTTGACGGCGTGATACAGGAAGACGGTGTGGATCGCTTCGCGCACCGCGTCGTTGCCGCGGAACGAGAAGGAGACGTTGGAGACGCCACCCGAGAGCTGCGCACCCGGCAGGGTGGCGCGAATCCACTTGCAGGCCTCGATGAAGTCGACGGCGTAGTTGTTGTGTTCTTCGATGCCGGTGGCGATGGCGAAAATGTTCGGGTCGAAGATGATGTCCTCGGGCGGGAAGCCTGCCTCCTCGGTGAGCAGCTGGTAGGCACGGGCGCAGATTTCGGTCTTGCGCGCGTAGGTGTCGGCCTGTCCGCTTTCGTCGAACGCCATCACCACTACCGCCGCGCCGTAGCGCCGCGCCAGCCGCGCCTGGCGCAGGAATTCGGCCTCGCCCTCTTTCATCGAGATCGAGTTGACGATGCCCTTGCCCTGGATGCACTTGAGGCCGGCTTCAATGACTTCCCACTTCGACGAGTCGATCATGATCGGCACGCGCGAGATGTCCGGCTCGCTGGCAATCAGCTTCAGGAAGCGCTCCATCGCCGCCTTCGAGTCGAGCATTGCTTCGTCCATGTTGATGTCGATCACCTGCGCGCCGTTCTCGACCTGCTGGCGGGCGACCGCCAGCGCGTCGTCGAAACGGCCTTCGAGAATCATCCGCGCGAAGGCCTTCGAGCCGGTAACGTTGGTGCGTTCGCCGACATTGACGAACAGCGAGTCCTTGCCAACGTTGAAGGGTTCGAGGCCCGACAGGCGCAGCTTCTGCTCGACTTGCGGCAGGCGCCGCGGCTTGACCCCGGCGACGCCCTTGCTGAGCGCGGCGATGTGTTCGGGCGACGTGCCGCAGCAGCCGCCGACAATGTTTACAAAGCCCTGCCTGGCCCAGTCGGAAACTTCCGCGGCGAGCTGCTCCGGCGTCTCGTCGTAACCGCCAAAAGCATTCGGCAGCCCGGCATTGGGGTAGGCCGAAACAAAACAATCGCAAATCCGCGACAACTCTTCGACGTACTGGCGCAACTCGGCGGCGCCGAGCGCGCAGTTGAGGCCGAAGCTCAGCGGCCGAATGTGGTTCAGCGAGTTCCAGAAAGCTTCGGCGGTCTGTCCGGAAAGCGTCCGCCCGGAGGCATCGGTGATCGTTCCCGAGATCATCACCGGCCAACGCCGTCCGACCTGTTCGAAGTACTGCTCGATCGCAAAGAGCGCGGCTTTGGCGTTCAGGGTGTCGAACACGGTCTCGACCAGGATCAGGTCGACGCCGCCTTCGCAAAGTCCACGCACGGCTTCGCTGTAGGTGGCGACGAGTTCGTCGAAGCTGGTGTTGCGGTAGCCCGGGTCGTTGACGTCGGGCGAGATCGACGCCGTACGCGAAGTCGGCCCGAGGCCGCCGGCGACGAAGCGTGGCCGGCTCGGGTCGCGGGCGGTAAACTCGTCGCATACCGCACGCGCCAGTTGCGCGCCAGCGACATTCAGCTCGTGCACGATCGCTTCGAGGTGGTAGTCGGCCTGCGAAACGCTGGTCGAGTTGAAGGTGTTGGTTTCGATGATGTCCGCGCCAGCCGCCAGATACTCGGCGTGAATCGAGCGGATCAGATCGGGCTGGGTCAGCACCAGGAGGTCGTTGTTGCCTTTCAGGTCGTGGGGATGGTCGGCGAAGCGACTGCCGCGGTAGTCCGCTTCCTGCAGCCGATGACGCTGGATCATCGTGCCCATGGCGCCGTCGAGAACGAAAATTTTCCTTTCGAGGCAGGCTTTGAGTTCGGCGGTACGGTCCGGCTGCATGGCTATCCCTTGTGTACGGTTGCGGCGCTACAAAACAAAAAACCCGTCGGCGCAAAGCTCGACGGGTCTTGGTGTGGGCCTCGCTTTAGCGGGATTTTTAACGCGCCCGCAATCTGTTTACGTCAAATCGGCGCGAACCCGACATGCTGACGCGGGCAGGACGCGAATCTACCCGCCCGGGAAATGCTTGTCAAGGCGGCAGCTTTCTCCCTGCGCGAAGTTTGTCACGCCCCAGTAGAAGGACCCCGCGGGAAGCTTGGTCGGCGCATGCCGGGCGATTTCGGGCTGGCCATGGGCAAGTCGCACTGCCCGGCAAAGGTCAATGATTGCTATGATCGCTGCTGTTATGCATGCGGGGTGTCGTCAGGCAGCCTTGCCCCGCTTGTGATGCTGCGCCCTGCGCTGCCCGGCTCCGAGCACGCCAGGGCGTAGGAAACGGAAAACAGGAGGCAGCAGCTCATGGCAATCCACCGTGAAAGTCGCGCAATTGCGCTCGCCGCCGAGTGCCTGTTCGATGTCGTCGCCGATGTCGAAAGCTATCCCCGGTTCGTGCCGCTGATCGCCGATGCGAAGATCGTTCGCCGCGACGAAGCGGCCTACGAAACCGAGCAGAGCCTGGCGCTCGGGCTACTGCTGCATCGCTTCCGCACGCGCACCGAGCTTGAACGCCCGCACCGGATCAGCGTTCGTTCCAACGACCGCTCCTTCGCGCACTTCGACATCCGCTGGGCCTTCACGCCGCTCGGCGACGATTGCTGCCACGTCGACTTTGCGCTGGACTGCGAGATCCGCTCCTTGCTGCTGGTGCCGGTGATCCAGCTGATG
>QPGA01000025.1 GCA_003332265.1 Candidatus Accumulibacter meliphilus | reverse complement strand
GCCTCATCACAGGACGGGCTACTACACGATCTGGAAAGAAAACCAAAGAAGACCCAAGCAGCGAAGAAAAACCAGCTCTAGATCAAGCCCTCGAAGAACATCAAGAAACCCAAGAAAATCCAGTTTCACGTCCGCCGGTGGCGACCAGTTTCAGGTTGGCCGCGACAAACAACCTGCAGGACAGCATTCTTGACCAGGCCAGCGCATGCTTGCTGCAGTGCCGGAACCAGGAACCCTGCTGCTGATGGGTTTGGCGCTGGCACTTGGCTTCGCGCGGCGCCTTGGGGGATAGAAGAAAGGGGAAAGCGGGGGAACCGCTGCCGTTCCTCCCTTCGCCTCTCAGCCGCCGGGAGCGAGCGGGTTGCGGCAAGAGGCCGCCGGCATTGCAGGCATGCACACGCCCTCGGCGCTGCAACAAGGGGCATCAACAGCGCTGTCGGCTGCGCGCAAGCAAAAGCAACGCGCTGGCCAGCGCAGTCAGCGAAACAATCGGCAGGGCGAGAAGGTTGAGCGTCGCCCAGCCACCGCCGCTGATCAACAGGCCGGCAGCAAATGAGGTCAGCCCCTGTACGCCAAGAACGATGAAGTCGTTGCTACCCTGCACTTTTGCTTTCTCCTCGGGGCGGCAGCTTTCGATCAGCAGCGTCGTGCCGCCGACGAAGAGGAAATTCCAGCCGATGCCGAGCAGCAGCAAGGCCCACCAGAAGTGCATCAGACTGACACCGGACAGCGCAACACCGATGCACACCAGCATCAGGGCTGCACCAACGAGCAGCAAAACGAGCACGCCGAAGCGCTTGATCAGGTGACCCGTGAAGAACGACGGGGCGAACATGCCGATCACGTGCCATTGCAGGATGAAAGCGGTGTCGGCGAAAGGCAGACCACAGATATCCATCGCCAAGGGCGTCGCCGTCATCAGCAGGTTCATGGTCGCGTAGCCGCAAGCGGCAGCCAGGACGGCGACGATGAATGTCGGCTGGCAGGCGATCTCCGCGAACGGGCGCCCGGCAGCCTGCTGTTCGCGAACAGCCGGCAAGGGAATGTCGAGCCGGCTGGCGATCAGCATCGCCAGCGCGGCAAAAGCGGCCAGCGCAGCGTAGCTCGCCAGGTAGGTCGGGTGCAGGAGATCGCGCGTCAGGACGCCGACCTGCGGGCCGATGACGCCACCGACAATACCGCCGGCCAAGGTCAAGGAAATTGCCTTGCTGGTCCAGTCGGCCGGCGCCGCGTCGACGGCGGCAAAGCGATACTGCTGGCCAAAAGCGTTGTAGACGCCGGCAAAGACGGTTCCCAGGCACAGCAACCAGAAACTCGCGGCGACCACGGCCAACGCCGACAGCAACGCGCCAGCAATCCCGAAAGCTGCGCCAAGCATGAAACCAGCGCGCCGCCCATGGCGCTTCATGTACAGTGCCGCCGGCACGGCGGCCAGCGCAGCACCGATGACGTAGGTGGTGATCGGCAGTGTCGCCAGGCGCTGGTCGGTCGCAAGTTGCAAACCGAGCAGGCCATTGATCGCCACCAGGGTTACCCCGTTGGTCAGCAGCAAGGCCTGCGCTGCCGCCAGCAGACCTATGTTGCGTCGATAGTGCGGTGCGGCCACCATCGCCGCAGTCATCGCCACGGAGCGCCTCTGCGGACGAGCGGCAAATGGCTCAAACGGCTCGCCGCGGCAGCCCTTGCCCGGCGCCCCCGCGCCGTGACTGCGCTGGACAGCACCCGCTTCAAGCGATGACGCCGCCGCCGAGGCAGACCCGGCTTTCGTAGACCACCACCGACTGGCCCGGGGTGACGGCCCACTGCGCTTCGGCAAAGCGGATCTGGCAGGAATCGGCGTCGATGCACTCGATTTCGCAGGCGGCGTCGGCCTGGCGGTAGCGCGTCTTGGCGGTGTAGACCCAGTGCGTGTGCGCGGCCGTGCCAGCGACCCAGGAGAGGTCCTCGGCGCGCAGTTCATCGGCCATCAGCGCCGCATGCGCATGGCCCTGCACGACGTAAAGGGTGTTGCTGGCAATGTCCTTGCGGGCCACGAACCAGGCGTCGTGGTCGCCGCTGTCACCACTCTTGCCCCCTTTGACGCCGCCGATGTGCAGGCCTTTGCGCTGGCCGATGGTGTGATAGGCTATGCCATCGTGCTCGCCCAGCAGGCGCTCGTCATCGAGGCTGCGAATCTCGCCCTTCTGCGGCGGCAGGTAGCGCATCAGGAACTCCTTGAACGGCCGCTCGCCGATGAAGCAGATACCCGTCGAATCCTTCTTGAGCGCGACGTGCAAGCCGGCCGCCTCGGCCCTCTTGCGCACTTCGCGCTTGTACAGGCCAGCCAGCGGAAACAGCGTCTTTGACAACTGCTGCTGATTGAGGCGATGCAGGAAATAGCTCTGGTCCTTGGTACCGTCCTCGGCCTTGAGCAACTGGAAAGCCCCGGCAAACTCGCGCACGCCGGCGTAGTGACCGGTGGCGATACGATCAGCACCGATGCTCAGTGCATGCTCGAGAAAAGCGCTGAATTTGATCTCGGAATTGCACAGCACGTCCGGATTCGGCGTGCGACCGGCCTGGTATTCCTTGAGAAAGTGAGCGAAGACGCGCTCCTTGTATTCGGCAGCGAAATTCACCACTTCGACATCGATGCCAATCATGTCGGCAACGCTCATCACGTCAACGAGATCCTGCCGCGACGAGCAATACTCGTCACTGTCGTCGTCCTCCCAGTTTTTCATGAACAGGCCGAGCACGTGCCAGCCCTGCTCCTTGAGCAGCAGCGCCGCGACCGCCGAATCGACACCACCGGACAAGCCGACGACCACTGTCTTTGCCTCTGTCATGCCATTGCCTTTGCTAGCGTTCAATATTCGGGCCCTCGCCACGGCTGTTCAGTACGGTAGTCAGCTGCGCCCGGTCACCCTCGTCATCCTGGTCGTCCTGGCCATCGAACCAGTTCTGCAGGCCGATCACCACCGCTGGCTGCCCGTTGTCGCGAAACCAGCTATCGACGACATAGCGCGGCCGCGCGGCGCCCGCATTTGCTTGCTTCGCCGCAGCAAGCGTGCCGGCCGCCGGATCGATCACCGCAATTTCTTCTATCTGTGCCGAATAGTGCACCGCGAACAGATAGCGGACGCGCGATACCGGCTCCAGGACACGATGGAAACGCAGCCAGCCGCGCGCTTCCAGCAGGTGCAACAGACGTGTGGTCGTGGTCGAGTGGTCGATGCAATCCATCCGCCCGTAAACCCCCTCGTCGGCCGCGTTGCCGCCACGATCGGCGGCGATCGGCGTCTGCCGGCCGGCCCAGCCAAGTAACCAGCCAATCGTCAGCGACAGCTTCTCGCGCTCCTCCGCCGCGTTTTGTGCGCTGCCGAGAAGGGCCTGCACCTGCGCCAATTGTGCGTCGACGAAATACACTTTGGACTGCGCCAGACAGCCGTAGTTGTAACACACGCTGATCGTCTCGCCAGCGCTTGCGGGTGCCATCGCCGCCAACAGCGGCAGCGCCAACAGCCATTTCATGAGCAATGGGTCAGCAGTTCCAGTGGATAGCGCTTGCCTGCCAGCCAGTCCTCGATGCAACGCAGCACCAGCGGACTGCGATGCTGCGCCTGCAGCGCATGGATCTCGGCAAGGGTCAGCCAGTGCGCTGCCAGAATGCCAGTGTCAAGCAGTCTGTCAGGATCGTGAGCAAGGATCTCGCCGCCGAAACTGAAGCGCAGGTAGGTCACGTCGCGGGCTTCGTTGCGGCAGTTGTACACGCCGAGCAGGTACTGTGGATTCAGGGTATAGGCGGTCTCTTCGAGCGTTTCGCGGATCACCGCATCAAGCAGCGATTCGCGGCATTCGAGGTGGCCTGCCGGCTGGTTGTAGCAGACGCCGTACTCCGTTTCCTCTTCGACAAGCAGGAAGCGGCCATCGCGTTCGAGCACCGCGGCGACGGTGACGTTGGGTTTCCAGACCATTCGACAAGCCTTGCGGGTAGAGACAACACGCCATTTTACCGCCAACCGTGAGGCGAAATCGGCTAAACTTTCCGTTTCAGCATTTCCAGCAAAGGGAGAGCAAACCATGTCCATGGCGGATCGCGACGGATTCATCTGGCACGACGGCAGGCTGGTGCCATGGCGCGAGGCAACGACGCACGTGCTGACCCACACCCTGCACTACGGGATGGGCGTCTTTGAAGGCATCCGCGCCTACAAGGCCGACAAGGGCACCGCCATTTTCCGTCTCGAAGAGCACACCGACCGGTTGTTCAATTCGGCGTACATTTTCCAGATGAAAATGCCTTATGACAAGGAAACCCTGCTCGAAGCGCAGAAGGAAGTGGTCCGCGCCAACGCACTCGAGTCGTGCTACATCCGGCCAATCGTCTTCTACGGTTCGGAAGCCATGGGCATCGCCGCCACGGCGGTAAGTACGCACGTGGCCATTGCCGCCTGGCCGTGGGGCGCCTACCTTGGTGCCGAGGGCATGGAAAAAGGCATCCGCGTCAAGACCTCTTCATTCACTCGTCATCACGTGAACATCAACATGTGCCGCTCGAAGTCGGTCGGCACCTACACCAACTCGATCCTCGCCCATCAGGAAGTGGCACACGACGGCTACGACGAGGCACTGCTGCTCGACGTCGATGGCTATGTCGCCGAGGGCGCCGGCGAGAATATTTTCATCGTCAAGCGCGGCAAGCTTTATACCCCGGACCTGACCTCCTGCCTCGAAGGCATCACCCGTGCCTCGGTGCTCGAACTTGCTGATGAACTGGGCATTCCGGTGATTGAAAAGCGGATCACGCGCGACGAAGTCTATTGCGCCGACGAAGCCTTCTTTACCGGCACCGCCGCTGAAGTGACGCCGATTCGCGAACTCGACAATCGCCAGATTGGTGCCGGCCACCGCGGGCCGATCACCACCCGCATCCAGAGCCTGTACTTCGACTGCGTGAACGGCCGCATTCCGGCGCATGCAGACTGGCTCGCCTACGTCTAACCCAGTTTGCAAGGTCGCCACCATGCCCCAGAACATCCAGCAGAAACCCATCGCGATCAGCGCCAAGGATTTGCCCCTGCATTGCCCAACCAGTGACGCACCGCTCTGGGCTCGCCATCCGCGCGTATTTCTCGAAATCACCCACACCGGGGAAGCCGTCTGCCCGTACTGCAGCGCGCACTACGTGCTGACCGGCGAATTGCCAAAAGGCCACCACTGATCGTCGCGGCTGCCGGCGACGGATAGCCGACTGAAGCAAGACTCATGAAAGCACTGATTGTCGCCCCGTCGTGGATCGGCGACACGGTTCTCGCGCAACCGCTATTCCGGCGGCTGCACGAACGCACGCCAGGCCTGCAGCTTGACGCACTCGCGCCACGCTGGGTGGCCCCGGTCCTGGAGTGCATGCCGGAAATCACACAGCTTGTCGACAGCCCTTTCGCCCACGGCGAACTGTCGCTGAAAGCACGTCATCGCCTGGCGCGCCAACTGGCGGCGGCCGGCTACCAGCGGGCCTACGTCCTGCCCAACTCACTGAAATCAGCGCTGGTGCCGTTCTTTGCCGGCATTCCCGAACGCATCGGCTTTGTCGGCGAAAAGCGCTACGGGCTGATCAACCAGCGCCATACGCTCGACAAGACTCTGCTGCCGCAGATGGCGGAACGCTTCGCCCAACTCGCCGAAGCCCCGGGCGCTCCGCTACCGCGACCGCTACCCTTGCCGCGACTGACTTCGAGCCGCGAACAAGGCGCCGCAACCCGCGCCGAACTTTCCATCGACCGCCCCGAAAAACTGGCCGTATTCTGCCCCGGCGCCGAATACGGCCCGGCCAAGCGCTGGCCGGCACGCCATTTCGCAACCTTGGCCGACGCACTGGCAGCACGTGGCTACGCCATCTGGCTACTCGGCTCAGCAAAAGACCGGCCGATCGCCGACGAGATCACCAAGCTGGCCGATCCGGCCAGCGCGCCACATAACTTTTGCGGCAGCACTTCGCTGCGCCAGGCGATCGACCTGCTGGCCGCGGCCTCTTTCGTCGTCTGCAACGATTCCGGCCTGATGCACGTCGCCGCCGCCCTCGGCCGCCCGCTGATTGCCGTTTATGGCTCGTCGTCGCCCGGCTTCACGCCGCCGCTGTCGGAGCGGGCGCAGGTCATCAGCCTCGAGCTTGCCTGCAGCCCCTGCTTCAAGCGCGAATGTCCGCTTGGCCATCTCGACTGCCTGAACAAGCTCGAGCCGCAGCGCGTGCTCGACGCCTGCCTGTCGAGGAGCACGGCATGATCGCCACCTTCGCCAGCCCCGCCGACGTCGAAGCCGCTTTTTACGACGCCATCGCCCGCGCCGATCTGCTTGCCCTGATGAGCGTCTGGGCCGACGACGAAGACATCGTCTGCATCCACCCGACCGGCCAGCGGCTGAGCGGCACAGTGGCCATCCGTGACAGCTGGCGCAGCATTTTCGCCAACAACGCGCGCCTGAAAGTGCGCCTGTCGCGCGTCCTGCGCTGGAACAGCATGCTGCTGGCTGTACACAACGTCGTTGAAACGCTGTACATCGGCGACGAGGAAAAGGCACATGGCCCGATGCTCGCCACCAACGTTTTTCAGCGCGGAACCAACGGCTGGCGCCTGCTCGCGCATCATTCGTCGACCGCCGCCGATCGCGACCTGGCCGACAAGCGCGCCGGTGAGCGCGAGGAAACCAGCCCACGGGTTCTGCATTGACCGGCTACCCTGCGCCTTCCTGGCTCCCCGGCGGTCACGCCCAGACCATCTACCCACTGCTCATCAAATCCCCTCCCCCGCGCTATCGCCGCGAGCGCTGGCAGACGCCCGACGATGATTTCATTGATCTTGACTGGAGCGATCCGCGCCCGCCGTGCCTGGCGCCGGAGATTAGGACCAACGCTGCGCCGAACTCTGCGCCGCTGCTGGTACTGTTTCACGGTCTCGAAGGCAGTTCGGCCAGCCACTACGCAAGCTCGCTAATGCACGCCACCGCAGCCATCGGCTGGAGCGGCGTGGTGGTGCATTTCCGCGGCTGCTCGGGCGAGATCAATCGCCTGCCGCGCGCCTACCATTCCGGCGACAGCGACGAGATCGACTGGATTCTGCGCCGCCTGCAACAGCTCTTCCCGCACCGCCCGCGCTACGCCATCGGTGTCTCGCTAGGTGGCAATGCGCTGCTCAAATGGCTCGGTGAACGCGAAACGGATGCCGCCAACTGTCTGCGTGCAGCGGCAGCAGTCAGCGCCCCGCTCGACCTCAGCGTCTCCGGGCACCATCTGGCACGCGGCTTCAACCGCCTCTATACCCGGCACTTCCTGCACACGCTGAAGCGTAAGGCAGCCGCCAAGCTGCGCCGTCACCCCGGCATTTTCGACGAGCGACGGATGCGCGCAGCCAGCAATCTGCACGATTTCGACGATGAAGTCACGGCACCACTACATGGCTTCAGCAGTGCCGACGACTACTGGCGACGCGCTTCGAGCAAGCCCTGGCTGGCCGGCATCCGCCTGCCGACGCTGCTGCTCAACGCGCGCAACGACCCTTTCCTGCCCGAGCAAGCGCTGCCCACTGCCAGCCAGGTAGCGGCCAGCGTGCAGATCGAATTCCCGGCACAGGGCGGCCATGTCGGCTTCGTCGCCGGCCAGCCGCCGGGGCACCTTGATTGGCTGCCGCAGCGCCTTCTCCACTATTTTCAGAACGAGGTTTGAAATGAACGGCAGCACCCAGCCAAACATCACGCCACTCCCCGCCGAGATCTTCAAGGCCTACGATATTCGCGGCATCGTCGGCAAGACGCTGACCAGCGACAACGTCCGCCGCATCGGCCATGGCCTCGGTTCCCTGGCTGCCGAGCGCGGGCAGCGCGCGATTGCCGTCGGCCGCGACGGACGCCTCTCCGGCCCCGAGCTGGCGACCGCGCTGATGGCAGGCATCCGCCTGGCCGGTATCGACACCATCGACATCGGCTGCGTGCCGACGCCAGTCGCCTACTTCGCCGCGCACGAGCTGGGCTGCAATAGTTGCGTGGCGGTCACCGGCAGCCACAATCCGCCCGACTACAACGGGCTGAAGATGGTTGTGGGCGGCGAAACCCTGGCCGGCGAAACGATCCAGGGCATCCGGCGGCGCGTCGACGCCGGCGAACTGCGCCATGGGGCGGGCCAGGCCAGCAGCGCCGACGTCCTGCCGGCGTATCTGGCACGCATCGTCGCCGACGTCCACCTGGCACGGCCGATGAAGATCGTCGTCGACTGCGGCAACGGCGTTGCCGGGGTGCTCGCCGCGCCGCTCTTCCGCGCGCTCGGCTGCGAGCTGGTCGAGCTTTTCTGCGCAGTCGATGGCAACTTCCCGAACCACCATCCCGACCCCTCGAAGCCCGAGAATCTGCAGGACGTGATCCGTGCCCTGCGCGACACCGACGCCGAACTGGGCCTCGCTTTCGATGGCGACGGCGACCGCCTCGGCGTGGTCACCAAGGACGGACAGATCATCTACCCGGACCGTCAGCTGATGCTCTTTGCGGCCGACGTCCTCAGCCGCTGCCCGGGACAGCAGATCATCTACGACGTCAAATGCACCCGTCAGCTGGCACCGTGGATTCGCGAACATGGTGGTGAACCGCTGATGTGGAAAACCGGGCACGCCCTGGTCAAGGCCAAGCTGAAGGAGACCGGTGCACCACTGGCTGGCGAAATGAGCGGGCACGTGTTCTTCAAGGAACGCTGGTTCGGTTTCGACGACGGTCTCTACGCTGGGGCCCGGCTGCTCGAAATTCTCTCGCGGAGTAGCGGCGCCGACGCCGCCAACGCCCTGCTCACGAGCTTGCCGGACAGCAGCTCGACGCCGGAACTGAACATTGCCATGCAGGAAGGCGAACCGCTGGCGCTGATCGAAGAACTGCGCCGCGACGCCCGCTTCACCGACGCACGCGAGATCATCACCATCGACGGCCTGCGCATCGAATACGCCGACGGTTTCGGTCTGGCGCGGCCGTCGAATACCACGCCAGTGGTCGTGCTGCGCTTCGAAGCGGACAGCCAGGCGGCACTCGAACGCATCCAGGCGGATTTCCGCCGCGTCATCCATGCTGCCCGCCCTGGCCTGGCTCTCCCCTTCTGAGAATCCCGCACAAGCGCTGCGCCGGGAGGGAATGCTAAGATGGGCCACCGAGATCAGCGAGACACTGGAATGCACAACGCGGAAGAGCATGCCTGATGAATGATCAATTCCTGCAGAATGCTTTTCTCTTCCGGCAGCCGATCCTGAACCGCAGACAGGAGCTGGCCGGCTACCAGTTGTCGTTCCACAGCGGCGAGGAAGTCGGCGATGATGACGCCACCGCCCGCCGCGGTGCTGGCGCACCGCTCTGTGCGGCCTATTCCGAACTCGGCATGCGCAGCGCCCTGGGCAATACCAGCGCCTACCTCGGCGTCGATGCCGACTTCCTGCAGCAGGAAGCGATCGAGCTACTGCCACCGCAAGGCGTCGTCCTCGAATTGCTGCTCGATGGCGCACCCACGCAACCGACACTGACACGCTGTCGCGCCCTCGTCGAGCGCGGCTACTCACTGGCACTGAGCAACTACCAGGGCATCGACGATCACAGCCGACCGCTGCTGTCTCTGGTTTCGGTCGTCAAGATCGACCTGCACCATGCTGACCAAGCCCGCCTTGAGGAGCTGGCGGGCTCCCTGCGCCAATTGCCGCTCAAGCTTCTGGCGCAAGCTGTCGACAGCCACGAGCAGATGGAATGCTGTCGAAACCTCGGCTTCACCCTTTTCCAGGGGCGCTACTTTGCGCAGGCCGAAATCGTCAGCGGCCGCCGCCTCTCGGCGGCACACGCGACCTTGATTCGCCTGTGCAACCTGGTTGGTCGGGACGTCGACACGGCCGTGATCGAAGATGCCTTCAAGCACGAGCCGGCGCTGACGCTCAACCTGCTGCGTATCGTCAACTCCGTCGGGCGCCTGGGCAACCGGTCCACGCAACCGGTGACCTCATTGCGACACGCCATCACCCTGCTCGGCAGGCGCCAATTGCAGCGCTGGCTATCGCTGCTGCTGCTTGCGCCTGGCAACAATGGCAACGATTCGCTCGACCCCAGCCGTTCGCCACTACTGCAGGTGGCCGCCCTGCGTGGGCGAATGATGGAGCTGCTGGTCGCCGTCGGCAAGCCAAGGGACCACAAACTGTCCGACCTGGCGTTCCTCACCGGCATCCTGTCGATGATGCCCGCAGCGCTCGGCCTGCCCATTGAGGAAATTCTCGAACAGATCGCCGTCGAGCGCGAAGTCGGCAAGGCCCTGCGCCAGCACGAAGGCCTGCTGGGAACCATCCTGGCGCTGCTCGAGTGCTTCGACGACGACGATGCTGCCTGCTGCGACGGCCTGTTGGCCAGGCTGCCCGGCAACTTCGACCGCCAGACCCTGAACACCGGCCTGAGCGCCGCGCTGAGCTGGTTGAACAGCAGCGGGGATGAGGACTAAGCGGCTGCTTCAGGCGTTGCACTGCCCCCGCCTGTCGCTGACCGCCTGCCCACTCCCTGAACCCGGGCGTGCAGCTTGTGGAGGACCGCCTCGACCAACGCCGACTTCGCCGCTGCCAGATGTGGAGATGCACAACACTTGCGACGCGTGGCTGACCTCATTCGTCGTGGGGCCGATGCTATCGGCAGCCAGCGCGATGACGCACGCGTGCGTTGGTATTTCAAGCCCGCACGAAGGGAACTTGTGTGCTGCGGCGATCCCTGATCCATCACCCACCCTCCGGCACCGCCTGACGCCCGCGCTTAGAGATGGTGTCGCACCCGCGCGCCTTAGCAAGCGCCTCCGGCTTGAGCTCCGGAGCGGGGGAAAGACGCGGACAGGTGCATTCGTAGTCCGTTCGCCCCAAGTACCTTTCCCATTCCTTCCCTGACAAATTGCGTCCAAGTGCCGCGCATGCCTTCTCGACCAGACCCGGCATGCCCAAGGTCCATAGATGGACATAACCATCCGCGTCGCTGGCCGCGACAAGATTGGCCGTCGGTTCAAAAACGACTGAAACGACTTCTGCCCGGGGCCCCTCCAGGCCCAGCCGCAGCTTACGATCGAAGCGGCCATCCACTTCGCTCCACACGTAGACTCGGCCGTCGCCACCGCCTGTCAGCAGGCGTCCGTCGCCGCTGAAGCTGGCGGTGTAGATCGTACCCTTGTGCGCGGATACAGCTTTTTCTTGCTTGTAATGGCCGTCGCGGATACTCCAGACGCGCAGCAGACCGTTTTCGTCACCGGCAACGAGTCGTTTGCCGTCGGGGCTGTAGGCCAGGGAGCGAATGGGAACCTTGGCGTCGAGCAGCAGTTCCTGCTGGACGAAACGAGCACTCTTCTCTCGCCACAGCCGAACTTTACCATCGAGGGTCCCCAATACCAGGTCACGGTCGCCGGCACCCAGCGCGGCGGAATAGATTGCTGAACGTTGGTCTTTCGGAAAAGAGTCCGGCAGTGTCTCCGCTTCCCACTCCATCTCTATGCGTTTGGATTGTCGCCAGATAATCGCCACGCCATCATATCCGGCCGTCAGGAGAAGGTTTCCCTGCGCATTGATGACTGCTGCCCATTGTCCGTCGTCGTGATGATCTCCCGGCAGCGGCACCGCCTTTTTCTGAGCACCCTTTTCCTGAGCACCTTTGGTGAGATCGAGCAACCACGAGTAGTAGGATTTTGGACATTGGGGCCATTGTGGACAGGGTGGACGCGCCCACGCGCCACTCTCGACCTCGCCGGTCGCGATGATCAGACGCTCCCCCCGGGCATTGGTGGCTAGCGAACGGACTTTCGGTGGAATTTGTAAGGAGGGATCTTTCGTCACGCTCAGATCCTGTGGGTCAATGCGCAACACGCCCGCGTTCTCGGTCCCACCGAATGCCAGGCGCAAAGCTCCCGGGTCGTCGTTTGCACGGGCCATGAAGGCCAGCGCGTAGACCACCGCCGGCTCCTTGCTCCACGTTGGATAGGATCGGTAACCGACCGTCTGCAGGCCGGCCAGGGACCACCAGCGAAGGTCGCCACGGTCGTTGGCGGCGATCAACCCGCGCTGCTCCACGCCGACGGGGGAGTCCACTGCCTCCGTCGACCGCCTTGACGGCAGCGCCCATCTGATCGCCCCGACGTTGCCGTCAAAGCCAGCGATTTCCTCGTAGGCGGCGTAGGCGGCGGCCGTGCCTTCTGGCGCGCTTACTGGCCCGGCGCCCTGGTCGAGCTTGGCATTCAACGAGGTGATGTCCCACAAACCGATCTCACCACGTGCGCCACCGACGACGATCCGCCGCTCATCCGCGCTGGCGTCGCTACTCAAGTAACCCGGCAGGCTGACGATATTGCGCGTTGCTCGGCCGCGGTCCTGGGCAAGCTCCAAGGCAGTCGCACTGCGCAGGTTGGGGAGCAGGTAGTGCGCACCAAGCGGTGAACCACCGCTGTGGAGGTCATAGAGCCGCGGCGGCCCCTGCCGGTAGATCGCCACCAGCCGCTGCGTTTCGGGTAGGTAGTGCAGGGCGCTCACCGCCCGATCCATGTTCTTCTGGCGTTTTTCCAGGATCGTCTGTAACGACTCCGGCCAATCGACGAAAAGATTGTGCGAAATCCAAAGCGACCTCCCGTCCGCCGGGGCGGCCAGTCCGACATCGCCGCTCTGACTTCCCCAGGCCAGCAGCTCGCCTGTCGCATCGCAGGCCAGAGCGGTAAGCACCGTCCGATCCGGGAAGGTGGAGGGCGACAGTGACGCGACCCGGACCGGAGCAGGGACCAGTCTCCAGACCTCGACGATGTCCCCCGAGCCCACTACGACGGCCGCAACTGCCCCGTTCGGCGACAAGCAGAAAGGGCCGCGCGGAGTTGCATCGATGGGCAGGAGCAGCGGTCCGGCGCCTTCTGCAGTCCCTGAGCGGGCGGGCAGCGAGTGCAACTCCAGTCCCGACTTGGTCAGCACTACAAGCCTGCGGTCGCTGCGGTCGAAGGCTGCGCCGACCAGGTCGTCGGCGAGTGCGATGGTAGTCAGATCACGTGGCCCACCCACAAGATTACGCACGACAAGCGAGCGCGGCCCCTCCTCGACCGCGATTAGTCCAGGCTGGCTGGAAAGCCAGAGTCGGACCTCGTCGGCGCCCGCACTGTTCGCCGTGCGTGGTGCGATCGCGGTGGCTCCAAACGCAAAAGGTTGCTCTCGGAGAGCCCCGCGCAGGCTTTCCTCAACCCGGTTATCGAGTCCGCCCTCCTGTTCGTGCTGCTCCCCAGCCGTCAAACGGTAGGCCTGAATCGCCAGCAAGCTCGCCAACTCGTGATCATGACCGCGCCACCTTTCCCCGGCAGAGGCGGACAGCAGTGAGTTGGCGCGTGTGCGCGCGATTTGCTCGGTGAGCTCCTTGTTGAGCTTGATTTCCCGCGGAAACCAGACTGCGACGACGCCTAAGAGAAGGATTGCAAGGCCAACGACGCAGATCCACGCCCGGCGCTTCCAGCTCCCAACTTTCCAGGCCTTCCTGCTCGCGCCGAGAAACTCCTCGTCAACTGCACTCGCATGCTCATCCGGATGTTGTCGGTGCCACGTTTCGCCCTTGCGCAGATCACTCCCGACGAGGAGCTCGCGTTCGGCCAGATCGGTGGCGCCATTGCGCCGTAGCAAATCCCAGCGCACAGCCCGGAGCTGCAATTTCGTCAAATGCTGATCGAACCACTTAGCATTTCCACCGACGATCATCTCGACCAGACGGTCGTGCGCGATCTCGTACCACAAGGTGCCGCTGCGACTATCATTGCGCAAAAGGAGGCGCCGAGCGAGGGCTTCAACCAGTGAATTGGCGAGCCCCGCGGTCTCCTGCTGGCCCCGCGACACTTGTTTTCGCAGCCCTCGCGAAGTGACCAGCTCCCGCCCAAACCATTCGCGAATCTGGCGTTCTGCCACTCCGCCCTCGATGGAGACCTCGCGTACCGCGGTTGCGTAGTACTCCTCCAGCGCCTGCTCGACAATGCCGCCCCCGTTTTTTCGAGACGCCGCATCGAGACCGAGGTGCTCCGCAACGATCCGGCGGGTACCCGGCGAAATCTTTTTTTCCCAGAGCTGGTGGCAAACAATCTGCAGGTAAAGCGGTTCGACGATCGCCAGGCCACGCTCGATGATCGCGCCGTCGCCGGTACACTCACGCACGGTAGCGAGTTCCCTGACCAGCTGCGCGACGGCCTCGTCGTCGAATGCGACATCCGCGTTCTCTGCAGGCCTGCGGATCGCCTTCTCCGCCGCTTCCAGATCGAGCAACTCCAGGCGAAAGTGGCTGGCGAGGCGGGTAGGCAGCAGGTGACGGTAGCGATCGAGGGCCGCGCTATATTCCTCACGCATGGAAAACAACGCCCAGATCTGCGGGTTCCGCAGAGCCTCGCCCAACTGCTGAAAGAACTCGGCCCTATCCTTGTCGTTCTGGTCAGAGGTCAAAACCTCCTCAAACTGGTCGAGGATCAGGAGCTTGAGCCGCGGATCACCCCGTATCCAGGAACGCTGCGAAAGGTAAGAGGCGAGAGTGATGCCGGCGACTTTTGACAGGGGCGCTTCGCCGTCTGGCTTACCGTCCTCGCAGGCGGCGACGACACGGGCAACGAAGGGATTTCCCATATCTTGCGGTTGCCGGGTATCGACGTCTGCGCCGGGGCGCACGACGGGCAGCACCTGATAGTCCTCAGCACGCATCTCGACAATCACCTTGGCCTGAATGAGCGAGGTCTTGCCAGCGCCAGAGGGCGAGTAGAGCAGGACGATGCGCTCGGCAATCAGCAGATCGAGCAGGGCCCGGGACTCGTTATCTCGCCCGTAGAGGGTCTCGTCGGGACGGAAGGCGCGCGGCCCGACGTAAGGGTTGTGCATGCCAGTCATGATCCTCGCTCCCGCCACTGCCGTTGTAACTCCGTAAGGAAGTCCTCCGAGGAACCCCAGTAAATGCTCACCTCGCTCTCAGAAAAGCCCTCGAAATACTGTTCCAGGTACTCGCGTGCCCGGTCCGGATCGGTGATCTGGTCGTCGTCAGGGTCCACCTGAACGGCAACATGCAACTGCTTGCGCCGCTTTTGGTGGCCTGCTCCCTTAAGCAGGCTGCGAAAGAGAACACGAAAGTCCCACTGATTCAGGTTGAAACCGAGGAACAGTAAACTCGAACTCGCCAGTGCCGCGCGCACCACAGAGGGAACGCGCTCGTGCTCGCGCCAGAAGTCGATCAGAAAGTCGAAATAATCGTCTTCGGTCAACACCAGCGACTCGATGTCGTCAAGCCGCCCGAAGAGGTGGTAAACCAGCGGCTGTTCGGGACTCGGAGCCTGAATCACCGCGGCCGTCTCCGACGAACAGTCGGCGCTGAAGACCAGCTCGGTCGGCACGCGCGCAGGCTCGGAGCGGCGAAGCGCTTCGGCAAGAAAGTTGTTGAAGTTGGCCGTGACATAGGTCGCAAAAGGCAGCGAGGCGAGCACCACGTGTGGGTCATCAGGCTCGGCGAGCAGCACCTTGCCAGCAATAAGCGAGAGCATTTTCGTCAGGGGCAGGCCTCGCTCGCTCCCTTTGAGGAGGTGTCCATAGCGCTGCAGAGCGAAATCGCGCAAGTCCTTGCTGAAGGCCTCCTCCAGGTAGGCATCGCCACGGGTTGCGGCAATATACTGTGCGACCTGAGGCAGACTCAGCTGTTCGTGCATGGCCAGTGGATACTGATAACGCTCGGCCCAGTCCTGGGCTATGTGCTGGCGGAAGCGGGCGACACGGTGATCGACCCCGGGCCCGACGATCGGTGTGCAACGGCCTTCGGCGATGCGCGAGATGAGCAAATCCCAGGTCTGGTCGCGCCGCGTCTCGTCCATCAGGTGCGGCTCGTACCACAGTCTGGCGCTACGCAGGCGCGTCACCATCACCGGCGCCGACGCTTCGGGCAGGCTGACAATTTTCTCCCGGGCGGCACGCGTCGCCTCGTCAGAAAGCCCGTGCGCCATCAACTCCTCAAAGAATCGGGCAAGAAACCGGAGCCAGGTCGCAGTATTTAGTGACTCCTGCAAAGTGACGACCCCGAGCACGCCGCGCTGGACGATTTCGTGCGCGAAATGCGCCAGCCAGGACCAGGGCTTGGCTTCCACCGGAGTATCCGTGGACGCCAGCTTCGGCGCAACGACGACCAGCCGGGGGAGACGATCCATGGCCTCGAGAGCGTCAGCAATGGCGCTGCGAACACGGTCCGTCGGCCCAAAATCACCCGAGCCCGGATTGCATAGCAACGCCCCCTGGGGATCGCAAGGACAGTCGCGTATCAACACGTAGAGGTAGTCGACTTCCTTGTGCTTCCGCAAGAGCTCGCGCAAGTCCGGGATCGCGTACCAGTGCTGTTCGACAGTGCAGCAGATACCCGCCTCCGAGAGTACCTGCGCTACCGGCTCCAGCGTTTCAGTGCTGTCGTCGTTACTGCTCCGATCGGCAGGCGTGACCGCAAGCCCCAGCAACAACGCTCTGGGTTCGGCGCTGCGCCGCACCAGGGTGGCGTGCGAGCCACCGCCGTAGCCCAGAACATATCGAGCAAAGGCAACAGAAGCCAGGGCCAGCGGATTATCAGAGCCACCCCAGACCGTCAACTTCTCCCAGCGGAGGGAGTGCAATTCGCGCGCACTCCGATCGATGCAAATGCGCACCCGAAGTTTCACGCGTTTCGCTTCGGCGCGTTCCCTGGCGAGGCTCACCGCAGCCCAATTTTCTGGTTTCGGGAATAGCACCTTACGCAGCTCCAACGCGTAATCTTCCGCGTCCTCGATCACGGCAAAGGCGTCCAGGTTCAGGCAAACGCCGTAGCGGCACACGAAGTCCTCTTTACGGCTACCCGACCAGGTGAAGCACAGTTCCACCCGGTAGCTATTCCAGGCACTGTGCGCAATCCGCAGCTCCAGGGTTGCGTAGTCCTTGGCACCAATGACGGCCACGGCGGCGGCGCCTGCCGCTGCCGCTACCTTCCCCTCCGATCTCGGCGCGTCGAACAGAAGCTTGCTCACCTGCTCGGCGAAATCCGTCAGATGAACGTCTTGCTGGTGCTGACTCAAACCCTCGAGTGCTTCAACATTGCCATGCACTTTCGGACGCATCTCCAACTGCTCTAACTCGGCAACGGACGCCCACCTGCACTGCCTGAGAAGTAGCGGCACGACACGGCGCAAGCGGCCTTTCTTCTCGCCGTTCATGATCGCCAGGAGAGTGGGTAGTTCGTACTTCATGATAAATTCGGAGTTGAGGAAATTCACCGAGACCAGAAGTACCGCTACCTCCGCCTCCCCGATGGCAGCGTCGATGCGTTCTTGCCAGCGGTCACCAGGTTTGATGTCGGTGTCAGCCCAAGCGCTCACCAGGCCTTGCGCGTCGAGAATGCCCAGATGCGGCAGGACGTTCTCCAACCAGCTGGCGTCCTTGTGGCTGTAGCTGATGAATAGCCGTGCTGTGCTCATTCTTCAGGGCCCTCCTCGCTTGGCGATTTGGCACGCGTAATCCGGTTCGCTCGTTTTGGCCCCTTGCTGCGCGCTCATGGTTTGCCATTGCATCAGCTTGCATGCTGGGCCCGGATCACCGTGCACCGAACTCCCCTACCCTCGACGCCCCCTGTCAAGGGCATCTGACCTGAAACGCATGGCAGAAAATGGTTCGCCGAACACTGAAATGCATTGGACACTGCACTGATCCATGGTCGACTCAAGCAGGAGTCCGGCACACCGGCCAGCCCTGCTTGTGGAAAAAAAAAGTAAGACCCTACTTTCTTGGCCTACCACCACATTCGTGCTGACCGAACGGCCAATTTTCAATCTTCCCGTAATGGGCCAATCGCTGGGTTGCGGCTGTTTGACATTCCCGGACGTCCGTTGGTAATACCGAAAATCCGGTGAATCGGAACTACGTCCGGTTATACGCCGCGCCCGTATGGAAAAAAGCATGCAAGGGGGAAAACCGACAGCAAGACGTGAGTGGTACAGCAAATGCCCAGCGCGTTTGCGCTCCATTGAGAGGGGGTTTGGGGGAGGATGCCCGACTATCTGCGCACTCACCAGCCGGACAGAAATCGTTCAACACCACGAAAACCAGTCTAGTAGGCGTATCAAGCTCAGTCAAGAAGCAATCCGGTTTTCAACGCTCTGAGAAAAATAGGCGTCGTGGAACTGCGATTACCACCGCTGGCCAGTGGTCAGCCGAGCGCGAACGGCCCAGCAGCGTTGGTCAGACCGGTCGCTACAGCGTTCTGCCGCGCGAAGATAGCTCGAACACATTGCGGTCGAACGGGTCGTCGATAGCTCGGTGAGGCGGAACGACGGTTGGCTGCAAACAATCCTGGCCCCGCTGAGGAATGTCAGGCAGCGCTGCGCGCCAGCAGCAAGCGCTGACCCACAGACTTCAAACCCGGCGATTGTTGTCGACCAATCTCTTGACGATACGGCGCAGGAGTTTTTTTGACTCCACACTCAGATGATCTTCGTCGCGATAGGCCAGGAAGAATCTGAGACGATCGGTCCTTGACCAGCCTTCAGCGCAGCGATACAGCGAGTACAAATCGCGTGTCGCGATAATCGACCTGATCGGCCGCCACTTGGCTTTTTCGAGATCGATCAGGCGCACGTCGGCGGCCTCGCCGGGCTCTTCCTTGACGAAGATATGCTTCAGGTACAGGCAGTTATGTTGCAGGCGTTCATCGTGCATCTGACGCAGCGTCTTCGCCACTCGGGCGATCAATGGCCGGCGTCTGCCTTTGGCTAACTGGTCTATTGGTTTGTAGCACGGCGCATCGAGAGGCTGATAGCCTGCAAGCTCCCGGGTAACCACGATTGCTCGCAGCTTTCCGGCAACGGTCTTCTGACAGTAATAGATCGGTTCCAGCGTGGGCACGCCAAGCTTGCGAAAGTTGAGAATATTTCGGAATTCTCGTTCCAAAGTGGCCGTGAGCCGGAAAAGATTTCGCCATGAGCGGAAGAAATGATTTTCCTGACGCTTGATGAAAACCCCGACTTTTCCGCCCTCAGGGAGAGCGATACTTGTTCGGATGACACCGCTCCAGCCACCTCGCCTGTAGTTTGGCGGCTCGAACCATTCATCCTTGTTCAGCTCCCACAGAGCTTCGAAGCTCTCCAGATGGTTGTGCTGCAGGATGGGCAACCAGGCGTCGTTGAAATATTCCTTGAGCACGGTCAGAGCGCCAGTCGGTTCTGATACTGATCGGCCGGACGAACCGAGAGAGCGGCGTCGATCATGTTCTGGCCAGGGTCACTGGCTGGCGCGTCATCACGCCGTTTGCGAGGACTCCAGGTCAGGCGCGGATTGGTTTTCATGGTTTGTTATTGGCAAGCCCTTGCACGACGGTATTCTGCCGGCAAAGCCGCTATTGTAGGCCAAGAAGGCGTGCTGCCGGGGCCGCCGGCCCAGCCCGCACGGCCCTGGCTAAGGCTGCACCAACGGCCAAGCTGAGCCGTACCGGCGAACGCCTTCAGAACCCAGTGCGCCGCGCCAACCAGTCACTCACCGCCAACCCGGTTCCAAAATCCCAGGGCTTCAGCTTGTCGGGTGCAATCAGCCGGAACTCGGCAAGCTCTTCGTTGAGGCCGATCTCCCCTTGCCCGACGACATGGTAGGCGATGATCACTTCGTGCTTGCGGGCGAAAGGATAGACGCCGATCAGCGTCGTCGCCAGGGTGTCCAGTGCCAGTTCTTCCTTGACCTCACGTGCGACACCGGCCGCCGGGTCTTCGCCACGCTCGAGAAAACCGGTGATCAGCCCGAACGCCCCTGCGGCCCAGGCCCGGTTACGCGCCAGCACGACCTGTCCCTGATACTCGACCAGGGCCGCCAGCACCGGTGCCGGGTTGTCCCAATGCACAAAGCCACAGCCTGCACCGCAAGCAAGCCGAAGGAGACCGCCCTCCTCGCAGGAATCGAGAGCAGCGGCACAGCAGGGACAGAACTGCCAGGCGTCGGTCACGAGCTTGTCGGCAGTGCCGACAACGTCGACAACGCGCGGACATCCTCGATAAAGCGATCAACGGTCTCCGGCGCAGTATCCCAGCCGCACATCAGGCGTGCGCCACCGGCACCGATGAAGGTGTAGAAGAGCCAGCCGCGCTCGCGCAGGCCCTGCTCGACGACGCTCGGCAGGTGTACGAAAACGCCATTGGCGTCGACCGGAAAAAGCGTCGGCAAACCAGCGATTTCTGCCAGGCCGCTGGCCAGTCGCCGGGCCATCGCGTTGGCGTGCGCGGCGTGGCGTAACCAGCTGTCGTTTTCGAGAATGCCGAGCCACGGTGCGGAAAGGTAGCGCATCTTCGACGCCAGCTGGCCGGCCTGTTTGCAGCGATAGGCAAAGTCTTCGGCCAGGCGACGGTCGAAGAAAACAACCGCTTCGCCAATCGGCAGCCCCATCTTCGTGCCGCCGAAGCAGAGCACGTCGACCCCCGCGCGCCAGGTCAGCTCGGCCGGCGAAACGCCAAGGCTGGCGACGGCATTGGCAAAACGGGCGCCGTCCATGTGCACCCGCAGACCCATCTCGCGGGCCGTCGTGGTGATGGCGCGTAATTCGTCGGGACGGTAGACGGTGCCCACTTCGCTGGCCTGGGTCAGGGTCACGACTTTCGGCTTGGGATAATGGATATCGCTGCGCCGGGTCACCGCTTCTTCGATCACCGCCGGCGTCAGCTTGCCCTCTTCACCGGCGAGCGCGAGCAACTTGGCGCCGTTGGAAAAGAATTCCGGGGCGCCGCACTCGTCGGTTTCGACGTGCGCCAACTGGTGGCAAATGACGCTGTGGTAAGACTGGCAAAGTGCGGCGAGCGCCAGCGAATTGGCCGCCGTCCCGTTGAAGACAAAGTACACGTCGCACTCGGTCTCGAACACTTCGCGCAAGCGGTCGGCAGCGCGCAGGGTCCACTGGTCATCGCCGTAGGAGCGGACATGGCCAGCGTTGGCCGCCAGCAAGGCGGCCAGCGCCTCCGGGCAGATGCCCGCGTAGTTGTCACTGGCGAAGTGCTGCATTGTTGGCTTCGTTATCATTCCGGTTCCAGGTCAGATCCTTGCCCGCGGCTGAATCACAGGCGCTGTTCGACCCATGCCGGCACCGAGGCCAGCGCAGCCGGCAGCTTTTCCGGTTCGTTGCCGCCGGCTTGCGCCATGTCCGGCCGACCACCACCTTTGCCGCCGATCTGGCGGGCGACCATATTCACCAGTTCGCCAGCCTTGAGCTTGCCGGTCAGGTCGGCGGTGACCCCGGCAATCAGCGTTACCTTGCCTTCGCTGGTGGAAGAGACGACAACAACTGCGCTCTTCAACTTGTCACGCAACTTGTCGACCGCGGCGCGCAGGGCGTTGACGTCCGCGCCTTCCATGAGCGTCGCGAGAACCTTGACCCCCTTGATATCGACCGCCTGCGTGAGCATGTCGTCGCCTTGCGCGGACGCCAGCTTGGCCTTCAGGCGCGCCAGTTCCTTTTCCAGCGCACGAACATTTTCGAGCACCTGCGCGAGCTTGGCCGGGACCTCGGCGATCGGCGCCTTGAAAGCCGCTGCCGCTTCAGCCAGCATCGCCTGCTGCTGCTGCACCAGCGCCAAGGCGACATCACCGGTAACAGCCTCGACACGCCTGATGCCAGCCGCGACGCCGGTCTCGGAGACGATTTTGAAGAGACCGATATCGCCCGTGCGGCGAACATGCACACCGCCGCAGAATTCGATCGACGAACCGATCGTCTGCACGCGCACCTGATCGCCGTACTTCTCGCCGAAAAGCATCATCGCCCCCGCTTTGCGAGCCTCGTCGATGGCCATGACGCGCGCCTCGGCAGCAGCATTGCTGAGGATCTCGTCATTGACGAGGCGCTCGACGCGGCGAATCTCGTCGGCACTCAGCGGCGCATTGTGCGCAAAGTCGAACCGTGTCTTCTCCGGGTCCACCAGCGACCCCTTCTGCTGCACGTGCGCGCCAAGCACTTCGCGCAAGGCCTTGTGCATCAGGTGCGTCGCCGAGTGGTTGCGCACCGTGCGGGCGCGCGCGACGACATCGACGCGGGCGGCGAGCGTGTCGCCGACGGCGATCGCGCCGGTTCTGACGATCCCCTGATGACCGAAGACAGCGGCCTGTATTTTCTGCGTATCCTCAACGGAGAAAATACCCTGCGTGCCCTGCAGCACGCCGCGGTCGCCGACCTGACCACCCGACTCGGCGTAGAACGGCGTCTCGTCGACAACGACGACGCCCAGTTCGCCTTCCTTGAGCTCATCGACCGGGCTACCGTCCCGGTATAGCGCCAGCACCTGGCCGTTGAAGTCGAGCGCGTCATAACCGTGAAAAGCCGTCTCCGGACCGCTGTAGTCGAGCGCGGCAGCCATCCGGAACTTGCCGGCGGCGCGTGCCTGCTCTTTCTGATGGGCCATCGCCGCATCAAAAGCGGCGACATCGACGCTGACACCCCGCTCACGGCAGACATCGGCCGTCAGATCGAGGGGGAAACCAAAGGTGTCATGCAGCTTGAAGGCGATGGCGCCGTTGAAAACGCCGTCGCCGGCCAAGGCCGCGAGTTCGCTTTCGAGGAGGCTCATACCGTGCTCGATGGTTTCGAAAAAGCGCACCTCTTCCTGGCGCAGGACTTCGCCGACGCGCTCCTGGCTGCTCACCAGTTCGGGGTAGGCGGCACCCATTTCAGCGACCAGGTCGGGCACCATGCGGTGGAAGAAAGCGGCACGTGCACCCAGCTTGTAGCCATGCCGAATGGCTCGCCGGATGATCCGCCGCAGGACGTAGCCGCGGCCTTCGTTACCCGGAATGACACCGTCGGCAAGGAGAAAGGAACAGGCGCGAATGTGGTCGGCGAGCACCCGCAGCGATGGGCTGTCGCTATCGGCAGACGCGGTTTCGCGGGCCGCGGCAGCAATCAGGCGGACAAACAGATCAATCTCGTAGTTGCTGTGCACATGCTGCAGGACCGCCGCCGTCCGTTCGAGCCCCATGCCGGTGTCGACCGATGGCTTCGGCAAGGGGTGCATGACGCCGGCCTCATCGCGGTTGAACTGCATGAAGACGTTGTTCCAGATCTCGATGTAACGGTCACCCTCTTCGTCGGGCGAACCGGGGGGACCACCAGGAATGTCTTCGCCGTGATCGTAAAAAATCTCGGTGCACGGACCACAGGGACCGGTATCGCCCATCATCCAGAAGTTGTCGGAGGCGTAGCGCGCGCCTTTGTTGTCGCCAATGCGGATCACTCGCTCGGCGGGCACGCCGATCTCTTTGGTCCAGATGGCGTAGGCTTCGTCGTCCTCGGCATAGACGGTCACCCACAACCGATCTGCAGGCAGGCCATAAACATCGACGAGCAATTCCCAGGCGTAGCGGATCGCATCCAGCTTGAAGTAATCGCCGAAGGAGAAATTGCCGAGCATTTCGAAAAAAGTATGGTGACGCGCCGTGTAGCCGACATTTTCGAGGTCGTTGTGCTTGCCACCGGCGCGAACGCACTTCTGGGACGTCGTCGCCCGCTGATAGGGACGCTTGTCGAAACCGAGAAAGACGTCCTTGAACTGGTTCATGCCGGCGTTGGTGAACAACAGCGTCGGGTCGTCATGCGGCACCAGCGAGCTCGAAGCGACGATCTGATGGCCTTTGGATGCAAAGAACTTGAGGAACTTCTCGCGAATTTCGGCGCTGCTGATGGGGGGGCTTTTCATCGTCGTCCATACCCGCTCGGGGTCGTTCAAAAAGCTGCGATTTTAACGTGAAAGCCGCAGCCACCACCGGCCAATGCCGGGCAGTCGCCCGGCGCAGCCCGGCTCAGCTGTCGCGCAGGCAGTCGATGCGATCGCTGAACACCGCTATCACGCCACGTCGAAAAAGTGCTTCGGCGGCAAGCGGCTCGTTGACCGTATAGCAGAGCACAGGTATGCCGTTGGCCCGCGCGCTGCCGAGTACGCTGTCGTCAAGGCGCTCGGCATCACAATGCAGACTCAGCGCCGCGACACGATTGATGCGCGTCAGCCAATCCACCGGCGGAGCTTCGTAGAGCGCGCCGAGCGGCAGTTCGGGCGCCGCCGCACGCGCCGCCAGCAACGCCTCTTCCGAAAACGAAGAAACCAGCGGCAACTCCGCGCCAGCCCAAAGCTCATTGACCTGCCGGGCAACGACCTCGCCGGTCAGCGCCTCAAAACCGACTGCGGGCTTGATTTCGACATTGACCATCAGCCCCAGCTGCCGACAGAGCACGGCCGCCGACTCGAGCGTGGGAATCGGCTCGCCCAGAAAGGCCGGGTGCTGATGAGCCCCCGCGTCAAGGGTCCGCAAGCTCGCATCGTGCGTCTCGCAGACCCGCCCGAAGCCATTGCTGGTGCGCTCGAGCGCTTCGTCGTGTAGCAGCCACGGCGAGCCATCGGCCGACAGCATGACATCGAACTCGACTGCCTGCACGCCCATGCGGGCAGCGATGCGCAGGCCAGCCAGGGTGTTCTCCGGCGCTAGCGCACCGCCGCAGCGGTGCGCAAAAACGCGCGGCAGTGCCCAGCCGAGCCGCGGACGAATCACTTCAACAACTGTGCCTTGAGCGCCGCAGGCAGTGCCTCATTGCCACGCTCGACGGCGTTATCGAGCGCCTCCTTGGCCGGCTTCCGACCATCCCAGGCCGCTTCCAGCTCTTCCTCGACGATGACCCGCACCGGTTCGATCTGCGAAACACGCAGCGGGTGCAAAGTGCCCTTGCCTTGCAACTGCAGGTAGGCGACGTCGAGATTGGCAACGTCGGCCTGTAAAAGCTTACTATTGGCGGCCGCGCGGGCCACCGGAGTCATCGGCAGAAAGCCTTCCATGGCGGTGAACTCGACCTGCAGAGCCGGTTCCAGCAGGAAGCTGATAAACATGGCTACGCCCTTGTACTCGTCGGCATTCTTGCCGGCACCGATCCACAGCGAAGCGCCGTCGGCCAGCGTCTGCTGCGGCGAGCCTTGCACATCATCGTGATAGGGCAGCGCCGAAACACCGGTCTCGACCTTGCGGTCATCGCGCAGCGCGCCGTAGAGTGAAGAGGTACTGGTCAGCATGCCACACTCGCCTGCCGCAAAACGCCGATCAGCCTCGTCACGACGACCGAAATAGGCGAAGAATTTGGCCTTCGACCAGGTTGTCAGCATCGCCGTGTGCTTGACCTGAACCAGGCCGTTGAAGTCCAGCTTGCCTTTTGCATCGGCAATCTCGCCACCATTCCAGGCGCTCAGATTATCGATATGCACCCACGCCGGCCAGGACGTGGTGTAAGGGCAGGCGCTGCCGGAATCGAACAGCTTGTCGGCCGCTTTCTGTGCCTCGACCCAGGTCTTCGGTGGTTTTTCGGGGTCCAGGCCAGCCTTGCGGAAAGCCTCCTTGTTGATGTAGAGAACTGGCGTGGACAAGGCCACCGGCAAAGCAAACAAATTACCCTTGGCATCGTCAAGGCCAACGCGCAAGTCAGGTGACAGCTTGCGGGCGTCGAAAGGCTGTTTGGCCTGCTTCATCACCTGATAGAGAGGCTTGAAATCGGCCTTGCTGGCTTGAAATTTTGCCTGTTCTTCGCGGGTGACCAGATTGATGTGTTTCGGCGCGTCACCGTCGACGCGGCGCGTGACGTTGAGCTGATAGTCTTTCTGCCGCTCATTGAAACGTGCGACGAATTTCTCGAGCCTTTCGCCCTGCCCTTCATCAAGGCGGTGTGAGAGATCGATGGGTATCGGTGCGGCGGACACCGAGAAGGCAAGCGGGGCAGCAAGAACGATTGCCACTGCAGACGGGAGAAATTTGAGTAGGCGCATTTCGATCCTGAAAGTAAGTGAAACAGCCCGTCATTATAGCCGCAGCTTGCAGCAAGCGAAGGGGGTTCATTTCAGTTAGCGGATACGGTCGCCGCCGTCCTCCAGGCCTTGATAGTTTTCAACAATGGCGTGCACGTTCGAAACGCGACCCATCTCATTTGCCGTTCATTTTGTCACGAACGAATCCACTCCCCCAAAAGGAAACGCCGTCGCACTTCACGTGCGGCGGCGTCACTGTAGGGCTGGAGGAGAAGCCCCGTTACTTCTTCTTCATCGCCGGCAGGTCAGTACACACGCCCTCATAAACTTCGGCAGCCATGCCCACCGACTCACCCAGGGTCGGGTGCGGGTGGATGGTGTGGCCGATGTCGGCGGCGTCGCAGCCCATTTCTACGGCCAGGCAGACTTCGCCGATCAGGTCGCCGGCGTGGGTGCCGACGATACCGCCGCCGATCACCCGGTGCGTTGCTTCGTCGAAGATCAGCTTGGTGAAGCCTTCTTCGCGACCGTTGGCCAGTGCGCGACCCGATGCCGCCCAGGGGAAGACGCTCTTGCCATACTTGATGCCTTCGGCGCGGCACTGATCTTCGGTCTTGCCGGCCCAGGCGATTTCCGGATCGGTGTAGGCGACCGAGGGAATCTGCAGGGCGTCGAAACAGCGCTTGCTGCCGTGTGCGGCTTCGGCAGCGACGTGCGCCTCATGCACCGCCTTGTGGGCGAGCATCGGCTGGCCGACGAGATCGCCGATGGCGAAGACGTGCGCCACATTGGTCCGCAACTGCGCATCAACCGAGATGAAGCCGCGATCGCTGACTGCGACGCCGGCCTTGTCGGCCGCCAGCTTGCCGCCGTTCGGCGAACGGCCGACAGCGACCAGCACCAGGTCGAAGCTCTCCTTCTCGTCGTTGCTGTAGGTGACCTCGATGCCATCAGCCTTGGCCGCAGCGGCGACGACGCCGGTGTTGAGCAGGATGCGGTCGAAGCGATGGGCGTTCTTCTTCTCCCAGACCTTGACCAGATCGCGGTCGGCACCGGGCATGACGATCGGCCCGAGTTCGACGACCGTGATGCGCGAACCGAGCGCCGAGTAGACGGTGGCCATTTCCAGGCCGATGATGCCGGCGCCGACGACCAGCATGCGTTTCGGAATCTGGCGCAGTTCGAGGGCACCGGTGGAGTCGACCACGCGCGGGTCGTCATTGGGCATGAACGGCAGCGCGATCGGTTGCGAACCGGCGGCGATGATTGCCTTCTGGAAGCGGACAATTTTCTTGCCGCCGTCGGCCAGGGTCACTTCGACGTGGTTCGGATCAAGAAACTGCCCGACACCTTGCACGACTTCGACCTTGCGGCCCTTGGCCATGCCCGCCAGACCGCCGGTCAGCTTGCCGACGACCTTGTCCTTGTGCGCGCGCAATTTATCGAGGTCGACGCTGGGAGCGGCGAAGCTGACCCCGCAGTCGGCCATGTGCTGCGCCTCCTCCATAACTCCGGCAATATGCAACAGCGCCTTGGAGGGAATGCAGCCGACGTTCAGACAGACGCCGCCGAGCGTTGCGTAACGCTCGACGAGGACGGTCTTCATGCCCAGGTCGGCGCTGCGGAAAGCGGCTGAATAGCCACCGGGGCCGGCACCGAGAACGAGCATCTCGCACTCGATGTCGGCGCTGCCGCTGATCGCTGCTGCGGCCTGCGGTGCCGGAGCGGCAGCTGCCGCCGGCGCTGCGGCGGCGGCAGCCGGTGCCGCCGGTGCCGAGGCCGGCACGGCGTCGCTGGTTTCGATCAGAACCACCACCGCGCCCTCGGAGATCTTGTCCCCCAGCTTGACTTTCACTTCCTTGACGACGCCAGCCACGCTGCTCGGAACATCCATCGTCGCCTTGTCGGATTCGAGGGTGACCAAGGCGTCGTCGAGCTTGATGGTATCGCCAACCGCAACGCAGACGTCGATGACCGGCACGTCCTGGTAGTCGCCGATGTCGGGCACTTTTACTTCAATGATCTGGCTCATGGTCTTCTCCCGATCAAAGCAGCACGCGTCGCATGTCGGCGAGCAACTGGGCAAGGTAGACGTTGAAGCGAGTGGCCAGTGCGCCGTCAATCACACGGTGGTCGGCGCTCAGCGACATCGGCAGAATCAGCCGCGGGGCGAACTCGCGGCCGTTCCAGACCGGTTTCATCACCGACTTGTTGACCCCCAGAATGGCCACTTCCGGCGCATTGACGATCGGCGAGAAATAGGTACCGCCGATACCGCCAAGACTGGAGATGGTGAAGCAGGCGCCGGACATGTCGGCCGGACCAAGCTTGCCATCGCGCGCCTTTCTTGCCAGTTCGCCGCTTTCGACAACGATCTCCGTCACCGACTTCTGGTCGGCATTCTTGACCACCGGTACGACCAGGCCGTTCGGCGTGTCGGCGGCGAAAGCAATATTGAAATACTGCTTCATTATCAGATTGTCGCCGTCCAGAGAGCTGTTGAACGCCGGGAACTTCTTCAGCGCCATGACGCTGGCCTTGATCAGGAAGGCGAGCATGGTGATCTTTGTCCCTGACTTCTCATTCTCCTTGTTCATCGCCACGCGAAAGGCTTCGAGGTCGGTGATGTCGGCGTCTTCGTGATAGGTCACGGCCGGGATCATCACCCAGTTGCGCGCCAGATTCTGTGCCGAAATCTTCGCGATCCGCGACAGAGGCTTGACTTCGACAGCGCCAAATTTGGCGAAGTTGACCTTTGGCCAGGGCAGCAGATCGAGACCACCGCCCAGCGCAGCAGCGGCGGCAGCCGAAGCTGCCGGCCCAGCGCTCAAGACGCCCTTGACGTAGGCGCTGACGTCTTCCTTGAGGATCCGTGACTTGGGACCACTCGGAGTGACCCTGGACAGGTCGACACCGAGTTCACGGGCCAACAGGCGCACCGAAGGGCTGGCGTGGGTCTTAGCGCCGAGGGCCAGACCGGCGGCTGGCGGCACAACGGCCGCTGCCGACGGCGGGCTGGCGGCAGCGACCGCAGCCGGGGCACTCGCTGGAGCACTCGCTGGAGCACTCGCCGGAGTGGCGGCAACGGCAGCTAGCGAGCCGCCGCCCCCGCCCTCGAGAACGACGACCACCGCACCAGCGGAAATCTTGTCGCCGAGCTTGACCTTGATCTCCTTGACCACGCCGGCCGCCGAGGACGGCACGTCCATGGTCGCCTTGTCCGACTCAAGAGTCACCAGCGCATCGTCGAGCTTGACCGTGTCGCCGACCTTGACGCAGATGTCGATCACCGGCACATCGCTGTAGTCCCCGATATCGGGGACGGTGACCTCGACGACTGCTCCGCCAGCAGCTGCCGGAGCGGCTGCCGGAGCGGCAACTGGAACAGCGACCGGAGCGGCGACTGGAGCGCCGGCAGCTGCAGCCGCCGGCGCGGCTGCGGCAGTTTCGCCGGCCGCTTCGAGAACGACGACCACCGCGCCTTCCGAGATCTTGTCACCCATCTTGACGCGCACTTCCTTGACCACCCCGGCCGCCGAAGACGGCACGTCCATCGTCGCCTTGTCGGATTCCAGGGTCACCAGAGCGTCATCGACCTTGACGAGGTCACCAGGCTTGACACAGATGTCGATCACCGGCACGTCGGTGTAGTCACCGATATCAGGGACTTTTACTTCGATCATTTGACTCATCAGAGGGCTCCCTTAAACCGTCATCGGATTGGGTTTGTTCACGTCGATGCCGTACTTGGCAATCGCCGTGGCAACCGTCTGCTGCTCGATCGCTCCCTCGTCGGCGAGCGCTTTCAGCGCGGCAACGGTGACCCAGCGGCGATCGACTTCGAAGAAGTGACGCAGCTGCTCGCGCGTGTCCGAGCGACCGAAGCCGTCGGTACCCAGCGTCACGTAGCGACGGTTGATGAAGGGGCGAATCTGCTCGGCGTACATCCTGACGTAGTCGGTCGCGGCGACAATCGGACCGCGGGTGTCAGCCAGGCATTTTTCGACGTGCGACAGGCGTTGTTTTTCGGTCGGGTGCAGCATGTTCCAGCGCTGCACGTCGTTGCCGTCACGTGCCAGCTCGCCAAAGCCGGGGCAACCCCAGAGGTCAGCGTCGACACCCCAGTCGTTCTTGAGCAAGTCGGCGGCAGCAATGACTTCGCGGAAAATGGTTCCTGAACCCAGCAGCTGCACGCGTGGCGTCGCCGGCTTGCTGTCCGAGGACACACCGCGGCGCAGCAGGTACATACCCTTGAGGATATCGGCTTCGACGCCTGCCGGCATTTCCGGATGCTCGTAGTTCTCGTTCATCACGGTGATGTAATAGAAGACATCCTCCTGTTCCTGGTACATCCGGCGCATGCCTTCGCGCATGACCACCGCGACTTCGAAGGAGAAGGTGGGGTCATAGCTGATGCAGTTCGGAATCAGCCCGGAGAGGATCAGCGAATGCCCGTCTTCGTGCTGCAGACCTTCACCGTTCAGGGTCGTCCTGCCGGCAGTACCGCCGATCAGGAAGCCGCGCGCGCGCTGGTCGCCAGCCGCCCAGCAAAGGTCCATGACGCGTTGAAATCCGAACATCGAATAGCAGATGTAGAAAGGGATCATCTGTACGCCATGCACCGAGTAGGCGGTCGCCGCGGCGATCCAGTCGCTCATTGCGCCGGCTTCGTTGATTCCTTCCTGCAGCACCTGGCCGTCGATCGACTCCTTGTAGAACATCAGCTGATCATGGTCTTCAGGAACGTATTTCTGACCTTGCTGGTTCCAGATGCCGATCTGGCGGAAGAGGCCTTCCATACCGAAAGTGCGTGATTCGTCGGGCACGATCGGGACCACGTGGCGGCCGATCTTCTTGTCCTTGAGCAGGATGTTCAGCACGCGGACGATAGACATGGTGGTGGACACCTCGCGCCCCTCGCCCGACGCCTTGAGGAGCGCATCGAAGGCCGAGAGCTCGGGAATGTCCAGCGCCACCGCACTACGTCGACGTTGCGGCAGGTAGCCGCCGAGATCCATGCGCCGCTGGCGCATGTAGGTCAGCTCGGGCGAACCTTCCTCGAACTTCAGGTAGGGGATCTCCTTGAGCTGATCGTCGGCGACCGGCAGGTCGAAGCGGTCGCGGAAGCGCTTGATCGCCTCGTAATCGAGTTTCTTCTGCTGGTGCGAGATGTTCATCGCCTCGCCGGCCTGGCCCATGCCGAAGCCCTTGATGGTCTTGGCCAGAATCAGCGTCGGCTGACCCTCATGTTCGACAGCCGCCTTGTAGGCACTGAAGATCTTGAAGATGTCGTGGCCACCGCGGTTCAACCCCCAGACCTGTTCGTCGGTCCAGTCAGCGACCAGTTCCTTGAGTTCCGGCGTATTGAAGAAGTGCTCGCGGACGTAAGCGCCATCCTTGGCCTTGAAAGTCTGGTACTCGCCGTCCACCGCCTCCATCATGCGTTGCTTGAGGATGCCCTTCCTGTCGCGCTGCAGGAGCGTGTCCCATTGCGTTCCCCAGACCAGCTTGATGACGTTCCAGCCGGCGCCGCGGAAAGTGCCTTCGAGTTCCTGGATGATCTTGCCGTTGCCGCGCACCGGCCCGTCGAGACGCTGCAGGTTGCAGTTGATGACGAAAATCAGGTTGTCGAGTTTCTCGCGCGCGGCCATGCCGATGGCGCCGAGCGATTCGACTTCGTCGGTTTCGCCGTCGCCGAGGAAAGCCCAGACCTTGCGGTCGCCGGCTTTGATGAAACCGCGGCTGTCGAGGTACTTCATGAAGCGCGCCTGGTAGATCGCCTGGATCGGACCGAGGCCCATCGAAACGGTCGGGAACTGCCAGAAATCCGGCATCAGCCAGGGGTGTGGATAGGACGAGATGCCGTGACCGTCGACTTCCTGGCGGAAGGAGTCCATCTGCTCGTCGGAAAGACGCCCGAGCAAGTGCGCGCGCGCGTAAATGCCGGGTATCGAGTGCCCCTGAAAGAAGATCAGGTCGCCGCCGTGCTGCTCCGACGGCGCGTGCCAGAACCAGGAGAAGCCAACGTCGTAGAGTGCCGCCGCCGAGGCGAAGGAAGCGATGTGGCCGCCGACGTTGCTGTCCTTGTTGGCACGCACGACCATGGCCATTGCATTCCAGCGAATGTAGTTGTGAATACGGATTTCGAGATCCGCGTTGCCGGGATACTTGGGCTGCTGATCGACCGGAATGGTGTTGATGTACTCGGTGGTGGCGCTGTAGGGAATATCGATTCCCTCCTGGCGCGCGTGGGAAATCAGGCCATCAATCAGGTAGTGAGCGCGCTCGGCGCCCTCCCGATCGATCACCCCGCTCAGTGCGTCTTGCCATTCCTGTGTCTCTTGCGGGTCGGCATCGGTGATGCCGGCCGACGGTGCGTTTTCGGGCAGAGCTGCCATGGACTTGTCTCCTGGTCTGCAGAATCATGAAGTGAATAGTTTTGCTGGACGCCCAAGCGAACGTCAGCACAGAGGGTAAACGCTTGCGTCACTGCAAAGTACCGCAGCGCAGCAATCCTTCTTGTCCCGCATTGTAAAACACACTTTTGCATCGTGCAATTTGACATGGACCAGGAGGCCCTTGCGGGTGTTTTGGCACCCCCTATTGACCGTGTCACGGCCAGGAAGTTGATCTGTATCAACGTGGAATCGTCAATCAGCCGCTAAGTTGCCCGCTTTGTGGGCATTTTTTCCCTTCGAGGAGCGTCGATGAGCGCAGAAGCAGCAATATTCAACCGCCCCCCAGTGGCGGTACCGAGCCGGCTGCTGATGTCCGGAAACGAAGCCGTGGCGCGCGCCATCTGGGAAGCTGGCGTGCGCGTTGCCGCGGCCTATCCGGGAACGCCAGCGACCGAGATGCTCGAGTACGTTGCGACCTATCCCGAGATCTACGCCGAGTGGTCGGTGAACGAGAAAGTCTCGCTGGAAGTCGCTTTCGGCGCCGCGATGGCCGGCTCGCGCAGCTTCTGCGCCATGAAACACGTGGGCATGAACGTCGCCTCGGACGCCTTGATGACCATGACCCTGACCGGCGTTGCCGCCGGTCTGGTGATCGCCATCGCCGACGACGTCGGCCTGTCGTCGTCGCAAAACGAACAGGACTCGCGCTTCTGGGGTCGTTTCGCGCATGTGCCGATTCTCGAACCGGCCGATTCGCAGGAAGCGCACGACTTTGCGCTAGCCGCTTTCGAACTCTCCGAGCGCTTCGAGACGCCGGTGATCCTGCGCATGACGACGCGCATCTGTCACGTCAAGGGACTGGTCAAGCTCGGCCAACGTAATGAACGCCCGGTGGCTGGTTTCCACAAGGACGTCGGTCGCTGGGTAATGGTGCCGAGCGCCGCTGGCCGCCGCCTGCCGATGATGTTCGAGCGCGAACGCCGGCTGCGCGCCGAAGCCGAGGTTTCGGCGCTGAACGTCATCGAGGCCGGCAGCGACCGCCGCGTCGGTTTCGTCACCTCCGGCCCGGCGTACATGCATGTCCGCGAGAGTTTCCCCGACGCACCGGTCTTCAAGCTCGGCCTGTCCTTCCCGGTGCCCTTCGACAGCGTCCGCGAGTTCGCCAAGCAGTGCGACACACTGGTCGTCGTCGAAGAGGTCGAACCGCTGATCGAGACCGAACTCAAGGCGCAGGGCATTTCCGTCAGCGGCAAGGACATCCTGCCGCAGTCCGGCGAACTGTCGCCGCAGGTGCTCAAGCCGGCAATCGCCCGGCTGCTCGGCGAAGCGCTGCCCGAGTCCGCCAAGGCAGCGCCGATGCCGGTCTTTCCGCGCCCGCCGACGATGTGTGTCGCCTGTCCGCATCTGGGCGTCTATTACACCCTCTCGCAGTTGCGCAATGTCACCATTTCCGGCGACATCGGCTGCTACACGCTCGGCTTCGGTCAGCCGTGGAACGCGCTCGATGCGTGCATCTCGATGGGCGCTTCGATGGGCATGGCGCTGGGTCTCGACAAAGGCCGCAGCGAAGGCGAGGAAAAGCAGAAGATCGTCGCCGTGATCGGCGATTCGACCTTCCTGCACATGGGCATGCAGGGCCTGCTGGACATCGTCTACAACCGCGGCAACGTCACCGTCCTGCTCCTCGACAATCGCGCCGTCGGCATGACCGGCGGCCAGGACAATCCCGGCAACGGTCGCGACATCCACGGCAAGGAAGCGCCACGCGTCGATTTCGCGACCCTGGTGAAGGCACTCGGCGTGCGTGAAGAACGGGTGCACGTGGTCGACGCCTACGAGTTGCCTGTACTCTTGCGCACGCTACGCGACGAGACAAGGATTCCCGAGCCATCGGTCATCATCACCAGCCAACCCTGCGTGCTGATCAAGGACTACCACGCGCTCAAGCCGTACACAGTGATTGACGACAAATGCACCGGCTGCGGCAACTGCGTCGACGTCGGCTGTCCGGCGATCCACGTCACCCGCCGCGAGCGCGTCACAAAAGCCAGCGGCCGCGAAGTCGACCTCGCTTTCGTGCGCATCGAAAGCGCCGCGTGCACCGGCTGCGGCCTGTGCCTGAAGCCCTGTGCACCGGATGCCATCGTCCATGTCGATACGCTGGCCATGCCGATCAAGGTGATCAGAAAGAGTTGAGCAGCGGCGCAACGCCCAGCGCACAACAAAATCCGGCACGCACCCGATGCTGAAAGGTAGCTAGCAGATGTCCGCAACAGGCAAGTTTGAGACCACCAATATTCTCGTCGTCGGCACCGGTGGCCAGGGCGTGATGACCGCCACCGAGATCCTCGCCGAGGCAGCGATCGAACTCGGTCATGATGTCAAAAAGACCGAAGTGGCCGGCATGGCGCAACGGGGCGGCGTCGTCTCCTCGCACCTGCGCTTTGGCCAAAAAGTGCTGTCACCGCAGATCGACCCCGGCTCGGCCGACGTGCTGCTCGGTTTTGAAGCCGCCGAGGCGATGCGCTGGCAGCACATGCTTCGCCCGCAAGGACTGGTACTGATGAATACCGGTCGCCTGGTGCCGCCGGTGGTCGAACTGGGCCTCTACGACTATCCGGAAAACCCGGTGGCCAGCATGCGCGCCGCCGGCAGCCGCGTCTTCTCCTTCGACGCATCGAGCATCGCCCAGGAACTCGGTGACATCCGCCTCGGCAATACGGTGATGCTTGGCGCCATCTCCGACCATCTGTCCTTCCCGGCGGAAATTCTCGAACGCTGCGTTCTCAAGCGCTTCGCGCACAAGAAAGCCGCACTCATCGAGCTCAATCGGCTCGCTTTCGCAGCTGGACGCGCCGCTGCGGCACAGGCAGCGAGCTCGGAAGCAGCAACGGACGCCGCCTGATTTGCGATAGAATCGCCATCCTCCGAGATCGATGCGAAGAGACGACGCGCGCGCCTGCGGCGCCGCGCCTTTCTCGCGTTACCGCTTGTGGCCACTCCAGGAAACCCCGAAATGACAGCAAAAATCCTCGACGGCACCGTGCTGGCACAAAAGCTGCGCGCCGATTTCAAGTCCCGTGCCGAAACGCTGGCTGCGCGCGGCACCCGCCCCGGACTGGCCGTGATTCTGGTCGGCGAAGACGCCGCTTCGCAGGTCTATGTACGCAACAAGGTCAACGCCTGTGCGCAGGCCGGTTTTCACTCGGAAAAAATCACTTATCCGCCGACTGTCGAACCGGCGCTGGTGCTGGCCAAAATCGCCGAGCTCAACGCCGATCGAAAAATTCACGGCATCCTGGTGCAACTGCCGCTGCCGAAGCATTTTGACAGTGATGCGGTACTCAAGGCGATCTCCCCGGCGAAGGACGTCGACGGTTTTCACGCCGAAAACGTCGGCGCCCTGATGCAGGGCAATCCGCGTTTCATCCCTTGTACGCCCTACGGCATCATGAAGTTCTTCAGCGACGCCGGCATCGA
Source organism: Candidatus Accumulibacter meliphilus (assembly GCA_003332265.1). GTDB lineage: Bacteria > Pseudomonadota > Gammaproteobacteria > Burkholderiales > Rhodocyclaceae > Accumulibacter > Accumulibacter meliphilus. The sequence goes on along the minus strand of QPGA01000025.1, from coordinate 25,236 downwards.
ACTGAAGGGCAAGGAGGCAGTCGTCCTGGGACGCTCGAACATCGTCGGCAAGCCGATGGCGATGCTGCTGATGCAAGCCAGCGCGACGGTCACCATCTGCCATTCGCAGACCCGTGACCTGCTGTTCCACACCCGGCGCGCCGACATCCTGGTTGCCGCGCTCGGGCGTGCGCGTTTTGTCACCGCCGAGATGGTCAAACCCGGTGCGGTGGTCATCGATGTCGGCATCAATCGCCTGCCGGACGGCAAACTCTGTGGCGACGTCGACTTCGGCCCGGTCAGCCAGGTCGCCTCGGCGATTACGCCGGTCCCCGGTGGCGTCGGGCCGATGACCATCACCATGCTGCTTGCCAACACCCTCGAAGCCGCCGAAAGAGAGGCACTCTGATGGCACAGCAGCAGGCGCCGCTGGTCGGCGTTGTCATGGGCTCCGATTCCGACTGGCCGACGATGCAGGCGGCGGCAGTGATGCTCAAGGACTTTGCGGTCCCTTTCGAGACCCGCGTCGTCTCCGCGCACCGCACCCCGGATCTGCTTTTCGACTACGCTTCGACGGCCGCCGAGCGTGGCCTGAAGGCGATCATCGCCGGCGCCGGCGGCGCCGCACATCTACCCGGCATGCTGGCCGCCAAAAGCATCCTGCCCGTCCTCGGTGTGCCGGTGCAATCGAAGGCGCTGTCCGGTAAAGATTCGCTGCTGTCCATCGTGCAGATGCCGAAAGGCATACCGGTGGCCACTTTCGCCATCGGTGAAGCCGGGGCGGCCAACGCGGCGCTGTTTGCCGTCGCCATGCTCGCCACCAGCGACGCGGCACTGGCGCAACGCCTCAGCGATTTCCGACAAACCCAGGCCGCCAAAGTGCTGGCCATGAAGCTGCCGGAAGTGTGAGCGGCCGCAGCCCGAACGACCGCCCCGCTCCCGGCCAGGGACTTCTCTCCCCGGAGAGCGCTGTCGTTGACCGCCTGCGGCACGCCAGATGAGCACACGACGATGATTCTTCCCCCGGCAACGCTCGGCATGCTCGGTGGCGGCCAGCTCGGCCGCTTCTTTGTCGCCGCTGCACACGAACTCGGCTACCCGGTCTGGGTTCTCGACCCTGACCCGCACAGTCCCGCCGGACTGATCGCCGACCGTCATCTGGTCGCCGGCTACGACGACTATCCGGCACTCGACGAACTGGTGCAGGGCTGTACGGCGATCAGCACCGAGTTCGAAAACGTCCCCGCCGGCAGCCTCGACTATCTCGCCAAATTCGTCCTCGTGCGCCCGGCGGCAGCCGCGGTCAGCGTCTGCCAGAATCGCATCGCCGAAAAAGAGTTCCTGCGCCGACACCATCTGCCGATTGCCGACTTCATCGCCGTGCACAGCGAACAGGACCTGCGTGCAGCCGCGCTCAGCCTTTTCCCGGCGATTCTGAAAGTCGCCCGTTTCGGCTACGACGGCAAAGGGCAAGCCGTCGTCGCCGGGCGTGATGAGGCGATCGCCGCCTTCCAGCACTTAAAGGGCGAGACCTGCGTCCTCGAACAGAAACTCGCGCTCGGCAGCGAAGTCTCGGTGGTCCTGGCGCGTGACGAAGACGGCCAGGTGAAAAGCTTTCCGTGCGCCGAGAACAGCCACCGCAAGGGCATTCTCGACGTCTCGCTGGTACCGGCACGCGTTTCGCCGATGCTGCGCGCCGAGGCCGCCGAGCTGGCTGGAAAGATCGCCGCCGGCCTGGGGTACATCGGCACCCTGGCGGTCGAATTCTTCGTTGTCGAGGGCCAGCTGGTGGTCAACGAAATGGCGCCACGCCCGCACAACAGCGGTCACTACACGCTCGACGCCTGCCTGACCAGCCAGTACGAGCAGCAGGTGCGCGCCCTCTGCGGCTTGCCGCTGGGCGACCCGAGCGCGCACTCGGCGGCGGCGATGGTCAACCTGCTCGGTGACATCTGGTACGAAACCGGCCCTGCCGGCACTCGCTATCGTGAACCCGACTGGTCACGCCTGCACGCCTTTCCCGGCCTCAAACTGCATCTCTATGGCAAGCACCACGCCAGGCACGGCCGCAAGATGGGGCACTTCACGGTGGTCGACGAGGACCCCGAGAAAGCCCGCGCAGTGGCGCTGGCGGCCCGTTCGGCGATCGGGATCGTCGATGCCCCCTGAGCAGGCGGACATCGATCGCGCCGTCGCGCTGCTGCAGGCCGGCCAACTGGTTGCCTTCCCGACCGAGACGGTCTATGGGCTGGGCGCCGATGCCGCCAACCCGCTGGCGGTGGCCCGCATCTTCGCCGCCAAGGGTCGACCCGCCGAGCACCCGCTGATCGTCCATCTGGCCGGTGCCGGCTGTCTCGACCGCTGGGCGCGCGACATTCCAGCGCTGGCATGGGAGTTGGCCGAAGCTTTCTGGCCAGGTCCGCTGACCCTGATCCTCAGGCGCGCCGCGGGAGTGCCCACTGCAGTCACCGGCGGCCAGGACAGCATCGGCGTTCGCGTGCCGGCACATCCGGTCGCCCTGGCTCTACTGCGCGCCTATGCGCAGGCCGGCGGAGGCATCGGTGGCATGTGCGGCCTGGCCGCCCCTTCAGCCAACCGCTTCGGTCGCATCAGCCCGACCGACGCCGCACATGTGCGCGAAGAACTGGGCAATTCCGTGTCCCTGGTGCTCGACGGCGGCCGCTGCCCGGTCGGCATCGAGTCGACGATTGTCGACCTCACGCGCGACCCTGGTCTGCCGCCACGGCTGCTGCGCCCGGGACACGTCACCCCGGAGCAGATCGCAGCGGTCATCGGCATGCTGCCCGAGGCCCTCACGCAAGCGGCCGATGACGGCAGGCCACGGGTCTCGGGTTCGCTGGCCGCACACTACGCGCCAGCGACGCCGCTGCGCCTGGTGGCCTCGACCGAGCTCGCCGAAGTCGTCGCCGAACTCCGTCAAACGGGCCGCCGCGGTGCCATCCTGTGCCACAGCGAGTTCCCGGACGTCACGGCGACGCCTGCCGTTCGCCAGCTGCCTGCTCATCCCCGCGGCTACGCGCGCGCCCTCTACGCGGCCCTGCGCGAACTCGACCAAATGGCCGCCGACCTGATCGTCGTCGAAGCCGTTCCGGCGACCGCCGCCTGGGCAGCAGTCGCCGATCGCCTGCGCCGGGCGGCCGTCGGCGCCGGTCGAACAACTGACTCGGCAAACAGGCATCGCTGATCCCCGCTGATCCACGACCACCGGGCAGGGAGCATGCTCCCTGAATTCCCCGCCTCACCCCAGACCCTTCTCCCGCGAGGGGAGAAGGGAGCTTCGTGAGTCGCGTACGCGACTTTCACATTAACGACCGAAGCGGTGTTTCCAGAAGAAGTCCAGGGCGTTGTCGGAACCGGCGCGACCGACGGCGTAGAAGTTGCGGCTGAGATAAACGGTCAGCGTAACGACACTTTCCGCCGTGGTCAGCGACTGCTGGTAGCCGATCAGCACATCCGAAGACAGCCGCTTGCCGACGCTGACGATCTGCCCGGTCGTCGTCGTGCTGGAACCGAAGGATCCGGTATTGGCAATGCTGCTGGTCTGCGAACGGCTGGAGCCGTCGATCGAGCCACTGCTGACCCCGAATTCGTCAATGCCCAGACCGCGCTGCAGCTTCCCCAGGGTCCCGCCGTCCTGGCCACCGAAAAGCGCCTGCGCCGCAGCCAGCAAGGCCGCCGACCCTCCTCCGCCCCCCTCCTGATCGTTGGCGTGCCCGAGAACCAGCCACGAGAGTTTCTCGGCATCGGGCACCGCGGGATCGGACACCAGCCTGATGATCGGTCGTCTGGCGGTGCCGGTGACTTCGACGCCCGCCTCGACCGGCAGATTGGTACGAATGGCCCGGATGTTGAGGCCCGGATTGTCGATCAAGCCCTGGAAGTTGAGAATGCCGCGCTCGATTGCCAATTTCTGACCATAGGCATCGAAACGACCGCCGACGGTGCGAATCGAACCGTCCGCCCGCGGCAGCCCTGATCCGTCCGACTCGATCTTGAGCGAGCCCGCCAGGCGGCTTTCGACGCCGGCGCCGCGAAAATGGAAGTGCCGTCCCAGGTCGGCGTCGATGTTCAAGGACAGCAGACGAGCCGCTGGCGACACCTTCGCCTTGCCATCCCCCGCGCGGATGATCACGACATCATCGGAGAGCTGCGGTGTGCCGCTCTTGGCCAACTCCCAGTAACCCGCGTCGACCTTGAACTTGCCGAGGACGTCGAGCACTTTCTCGCCGAGGGTCAGCTTGGCGTCGCCGGACACGAGCATCCATTGATTCGCGCGCTGCGTCACACCGATACGATCGGCGCGCATGGAGAGAACGCCGTCGTTACTTCCCAGATGCAACTCGCCACTGGCCTCGACGCTACCGGGTTTGCCGGTCAGGGCAGCGACATCAATTCCCGGATCGAGCTCCAGGGTGCGCGGCATCGGCTGAAAATCGCTCTCGAACACGAGTTGCTTGAGGAGCAGACGCACGTCACCCGGCTTGTCGCCGGTCAATTGCAGCAGCAGCTTGCCGCGCTCCAGACGCATGCCATGGTCCAGGGCACGCACGGCCAGGTCGTCGCCGCGCCATTCACCGCTGAGCTGAGGCTTGCCTGGTGTTCCGGCAAGCTCGACTTCGCCCGCCAGACGACCGCCGAGTTGCCAGCCGGCTCCCAGCAAGCGAGCCGCCCAGGCCAGATCCGGAACCTTCAATTTGAGCTGACCTTGCCATGGCGCCCGCTGATTGATCAAGGTATCCGCAGAACTGGCCGCGCTCAGCTGGCCACTTAGCTCGCCGAGTTTCTTGCCGCGCAACTGGACTTCCACGTCGAGACGGCCGTTCTTGGCCAGCAACTCGACACGCCCCTCCTCCAGACCCAGGGGCACCGTACCAATCGTCAGGTCGCCGCTCTCCCGCCACAGGCGCAGGCTACCCGTCGGCAAGGCGCCCCGCGGCGCATCGCCTTGGCCGGCCGAACGACCGCTGCCGCGGTTACCCAGATCCCATTCGGCATTCAGACGCAGCGCCTCGCTGCTGCCCTTGGCCACCGCGATGGCCGAGTCGTCAAACAAGGCCGGAAACTCGGCGAGCGTCGCCAGCAGCGGCAGGCCTCGCAAGTTCCCGGCAGTCTGCCAGCGCTGGCTCTCGTACAGCGCACGTTCGAGACGCAGCGACCAGGCTGGGCCGAGGAACTCGCCAGGACCGGCGCTGACGCGCTCGGCGGCCGCCTGCAGCGGCAACGGCCCGGCGAGACGAACGAAAGGCTTGTCCTTGTCGACCAGCGAAGACAGGCTCAGCTCGCTGAGCGTGCCGGTCCACACCATGCCGCTCGCCGGAGTCGCCAGGCCCCCGGCGAGCAACAGACGCAAATCGCGCTTGTGCGGCAGAGCAATCTCGCCGCGCAAGCGGTGCGCGCTACGCACGCCGTCGGCCTCCAACAACAGCTTGCCAAGCAGGGTACTGCCATCAGCCAGATCGAGGCGGGCGAGCTGCAGCTTGCCGGCCAGGACCCCGTCCTTGCCATCGCCGAGGCGAGCGCCGAGATCGAGGCCGCGAATCTCGCCGAAATCCTTGGCCGCCAGGCGCAGCGAGCGCAGATCGACCGACACTTCCGGCGCCTTGCTGCTACCGCCGAGAACGAGCGTGCCGCTAAGGTCTCCATCAACGCCAAGCGGATCGAGTTTCGGTGCCGCGATGGTCACCGTCAAGCGGTCGCCACGAGCGCCGAAAGCACCTTTCGCCGTCAGTCGGTTGCCGGCAGCGTTGAGCTCGACATCGGCCTTGCGCAGCCGCTCGCCAGCGAGATCGACATCGCCCTTGCCGGTGACCGACTGACCATGAAAACGACTGTCATGGAGCTGAAAGCGCAGGCCGAGAACGAGCTCCGGCTGGCTGCTGCCGGTGACATCGAGTTCGGCATTCAGACGTGCCGCGGGCAGGTCTGCAAAGCGGCTGGGGTCGAAATTCTTCAGGTTTCCCTGCACCGCAAACTTGCCGCTGTCGACCAGGCCGAGCTTGCCACTGGCAACGAAACTCGCGTCGCCGCTTTGCAGTCGCAGCCTGTCGACGACGATCTCGGTCGGCGCAATGGCGATCTTGCTGTCGACAGTGAACTGCGGATCACGCAGTTCGATCTCGAGCAGCTGCCGATCTGCGCTCAGGCTGGCGCGCAAGGGTCCGGCAAGTCTTGTCCGCCGCAGACTGCCGTACAGGGCACTCGCGTCGAGTTCCGTCGCTGCCAGGCGCAAGGTCAGTTCGCTGTCACGCAGCAGGCCGCTGCCGCGCAGTCGGCCGCCGCCCGACAAACGGAGATCGAGATCGGCCAGCTGCAATTCGTCGTCGCTCAGACGCAGACCGGCCTGCAGCGAGTCGACCGGCAGCAGTTGCCGGTCGATGGCACCCGGGCGCCGATTGCTCATCGTCAGGCGCCCACCCAGGCCGCCCGACGGCTCGCCGAGAGGCCGTAAATCGACGCTCAAATCAAGCGCCGCCTGCGGCGCACCGGGGCTCCACACAGCCGGGTCGACACCCGAAAGCTGGGCGACGAGTTCGCGGATGGGCTGCGCCGCGAAAGGACTGATCCTTGCCGTGAGCTGACCGGCGAAGCTTTCACCGGCTTTCGCGTCGAGCGGCCGGCCGCTGCCGCGGATGGCGAGTTCTTCGAGCGAGCCGTCGGCGGCGAGATCGAAGGCCAGCGTTCTTCCCGCCGCCTCGCCCTCGATAGCGGCTTTCGCCGTCAGTGCATAGGGCTTGTCGGCGGCCAGAGAAAGCTCCCCGCTGACCGCCAGTCCGCTGGCGCTGGCGCGCAGTGCGGAGACGCGATGCAGCACGCCGTCGCTGCTCAGTGTCGCTTCGAGCGCTTCGACGATGGGCGCCACCTTGCCTTCAGGCAGCGCGTAGTCGCCAACTTCGATGCTGCCGACCCTGAGCTGCTCGATGTCGACGCGCAGTGGCAGGCGCAGGCTATCCGGCAACGTCGACGGCTCGTCGCTGGGCAGGCTCGCAAAGCGCAGGCTGGCCACTGCAAGGCGAGCGACCGAGAGTCGTTTCTGCAACAGCTCGGCCGGCCGCCAGTCGAACTGCAGCTCCTGCAGCTGAACGTCGAGCGTCGCATCCCGCCAATGGATCGACTGCACGCTGAGCGAGCCCGCGAGCGACCCAGTCGGCGCCGTCAGCGTCAGCTGACCACCGGCAAGCTGCTCGAGGCCTCGGCAGCTGAGACGAAAGCCAGCCTCGCTGCCAAGCAGCCCGGCAAGTGCGGCGAGTAGCGTCAAAAGGGCGGCAAGCGGCGCCAGCCACAGCCAGCGACGCGACTTTCGCGGCGGCGGTGCTGGCGTTGACGATTGGGCGGAGCGCTCGTCGCTGCTGCGCTCGGGCGGCTCAAGTGTGGCGTTCAAAACGGCACCGCCAGCGAAAAATCGAGGCGCAGCTTGCCTTCGCGCTGGCCGTACGCGAGGTCCACCCCAAGCGGTCCAAGCGGGCTCTTCCAGCGCGCGCCAATACCGTAACCGACGGCCAGATCGAAAGCGTCGCGACTGTCCTGGGCGTCGCCGGCGTCGACAAAGCCCGCGGCGCCCCAGGACGGCGTAATCCAGTGCGTGTATTCAGCACTCATGGTCATCAGATAGCGCCCACCGACAACCGCCGAGCCGTCGGGCACGCCGAGGCTTTGATAGGCGTAGCCGCGCACCGAGTTGCTGCCGCCGGTGCGAAAGAGAAAATCCTGCGGAATACCATCGCTGGAAGGGGCGAAAGTCACGCCCAGCTCGGCGCGCAGCAGCAGGCCATCGCTGGCGCCAAGAGGCACTCCCTGCGCATAGCGCAGATAGGTGCGCAGAAAGTCCTGATCGGAAAGCAGCTGCTTGCTGCCGCCGCCAAGCTGGAACTGCAGCGCAATCCCCTCGGCCGGGTTCAGCGGATCCGGCGCGTGCCGCCAGGTCCAGCCGGCCTGCGCGGTCAAGGCCTGGTTGGTCGTCGTCGGCGAACCTTTCGGGGTCTGCTCTTCTTCCAGCCAGTTGAGCGCCAGGCGCTGCTCGACGCTGCCGCGCTTCTGAGTGCGCGTGGCCCCCACCGAGTAACCCTCGAGCGCCAGGTCTTCGATGTCGGATTTCTGGAAGGCAATGCCGACACCATCGCGCCGCCGGCGCTGGTCGGGGGGAAGAAAGACGTCGGCGTAGGCCGTCTGGCGCAGTTGCTCGATGCGCACACCGCTTTGCAATTCCCAGGCACGGCCAAAGAGATCGCTGTTGCGATAGCTGGCTTCGACGCGCGCGCCGGTGTTGGTGCTGTAGCCGGCGCCCAGCGACACCTGATAAGGCGCACTCTCGCGGACATGCACCAGTACCGGCGCACTCACCCGCCCATCATCACCGGCGGGCAAGCCATCGCCTACCGCGCTGCGATCGAGGGCAACGGTCACTGACCCGAAGTACGGCGTGTCCTGCAGAGCAGTCTGCAAGGCCAGTAGCCGATCCTCACGGTAGGGCTCCCCGGGTTTGACGCGGTGGTTGTAGCGCTCGATCAGCGCCGCAGAGTAGCGCTTCAGGCCACTGATCTTCAGCTCGCCAAAACTGTAGGGCGGGCCCGCAGCCAGGACGACGCGCAGCTCAACCCGACGCGCCTCGGCGTCGACTCGGGCTGAACTGTCCTGCAGGCGCGCCCCCGCAAAGTCCACCGACAGCAGCTCGGCGAGCAGCGATTGCTTGGCATCGTCCCAGTCGGCTTGCCGAAACGGCTGGCCGCTTTTCAGTTTCCAGCTCTTGGTCAAGGTCTCGCGCCGTGCCGCGTCGACTTCGCCAAGAATCTCGATGTCCACGCTGGCGACCGTCGAGCGCGGCCCGGGATCGACTTCGACGAGCAGTTTTCCGTCACCCTCCCTGACCACCACCTGCGGCGAGAAGTAGCCCTCGGTCGCCAACAGCGGCGGCACTTCGCGCTGCATGCGGCGCTCGAAAGCCGCCTGCTCCGGCGCATCGGCCACCTCGCCGAACTCCAGGAAGTTGGTCAGGAGTTGACGCACCTCTTCCGGTGCCTGCAATTGCGGCACGGCGGCGGCCGCTGGCAGGGCGAGCAGCAGCGCTGCCAGAGCGACGAACTTGTACATGGACAGGTAGCGGAGCGGGAGTGGCAAACGGGATAAGGGATAGCGGATAGCGTGACGTTGATGTGGCGGACGCGCCAGGCGCGAGATTCGCGACGCCAGCAGGCGTGCCTGAAGCGCTTGCTGCAGGCCGCATAGCATAGACGCTTTGGCGTCGATTTTGGCAAGATCTGCAAGACGAGCACAGAAGCAGTACAGCCGCCAGCCAACACAGGCAGCTCATCCTTGGCAGCTTTCAGGCCTCTCCAGGCGCACCACATCCGCGCTCGATGCGATGTCCGAGATGCTCAAGCGACGCAACATGGTCATTTTCTTCTCATGGTGAGTTTCCATCCGCATCAAGACACCGCGCAGGAAGTGAAGCGTTTGCATGATGTAGGGTCCCTTGTTGAGCATTACGCATTCAGCGCGAACCCCCATTGCCGCATCGGTGACTTCCGCACGCGACGGCGTGCCTCCCTTGGCCAGCGATTCGAGTATCTGCGTTGCCCAGATCACCGGGATATGCGCGGCCTCGCAAATCCAGAGAATCTCCTCCTGCACCTCCGACAGCCGTTCAAATCCGACCTCGACACCGAGATCGCCACGGGCCACCATGACCGCGGCTGATTGGTGGCGCATGACCGCCAGCAACAGGCTTGGCAAACGGCTGAAAGCCTTCTTCGTCTCGATCTTCAGCACGATGCCCAGATGGGAAGCGTCGAGGCGATCAAGGGCGCCAATCAGATCTTCGATATCCTGCGGGCGCTGCACGAACGACAGGGCGACCATGTCGGCGTGGCGAGCAACGAAGGCAAGGTCTTCCCTGTCGACCGCGCCAAGCGCCGGCATGTCGATCTCGGTATCCGGCAGGTTGATTCCCTTCTCGGCACGCAGTTTGGCGACACCTCCTGCGGCATGGGTGATCGCGACGGCGAAGCGGTCAGGCAGCACTTTCCCGATCTTTCCGGCGATCTTGCCATCGTCGAAGAAGATTCGCTCTCCTTCACGAACGCTGACGAAGGCCTCGTCGAGCGAGCAGGCAATACGCGCGCGCTCAACAAGATTGCCAGCGTCATCGAATACAGCATTCCGTCCGAGCACCTCGCCTTTGACCACATCGAGCATGTCTCCTGGTTTCAGCAACACGGCTTGCGGCATGGGGGGCAAGACGCCGACCCGGGCTTTGCCAATCCGCTTCGTCTTTCGACGCAGCTTGAGGTGGGTGCCTTCGCTGACATACGCAGTGCGCACCCCCTGGCACAGACAGGCATCCGCGGAAACACCGATGACTTCGAGTCTCCGGGCACGCCCCCGTGCATCCTGCAGCTCGATGTAATCGCCTTCTCTGACCTTGCCCAGCAGGTCCCCTCGAAGCGGGACGCCGTCCCCTTCAGACGAGGCTTCACTGGCTTCCTTGACGAAGCGGACGAGCGCCGGCCCGATCGTCTGACCGAAGGCATTCCTCTGCGGCCGCCACTTGACGACGCCCTCGGTCGGCTCCACCGGGCCGGTTCGTAACTTGGGCCCGGCCAGGTCGCAACACACATTGCACGAACGCCCAAGCGCCTTTTCCGCACGCCGCAATTGCTCGACCATGCCTCCCCAGACCTCGGCACTGTCATGGGCACAATTGATGCGCATGATGTCCATGCCTTGTGCCAGCAGGTTGCTGATGAACGACGGGTCGGCAGCGGCTTCGCTGGGCATGGTGACCATGATCCGTGTCTTGCGATCGTCTGGCAGCGGCCCCAGGATCTCCTTCGCGTGCCTGGCCAGAACCTGATCGCCTTCCTGGAACAGGATCCTTGGCGCGACCTTGACGCGATCGGGAACAGGGTTCCTGCCGAGTCGGCGCAGCACATCCGCGACACTGTCGAGCGAGGCCATGACGTGCGCCTCCGTGCGGCCCAGAGAACTCAGACCCAGACGACCCAGTTCGCGCTGCAAAATACGGATATCGACTCGCCGCACGGCCAGGTAGTGCGCCAGGTTGCGCGCGCTCGCCCTGAATCCCGGCGACACGATACGCAAGCTCGCGTCCAGTTCGTCTTCAATGGCCATCGCGTCTTCGCGAAGCCGCTCGATGGCCAGCGCCACCCGCCGCACGAGGATGTCGCGCGATGACACGTCCCCTGTTTTTTCTTGCTCACTTGCCATGCAGGCTTTCCCCAATCGACTCGAAATGATGTGCCCAAAGGCGGGATTGTTGGCTAACAAGGTTGCGGTTGTATGACGCCAAACGACGAACTCTTTGCCACGTGACGCGTCCACGACATTGTCCGCCGACGATCTGAGTACGCCGTCGCTCGATACTTGGCACGCGAGGAGTTCTGTGAAGTTTGTGGGGAGCAGATTCGTCCAGGCCTGATAGCAAACTACCCGTCGCCGAAACAGTTTCTTTCAAACTGCCAGACGAGACCCGCCACCTTCGAGAAAGGGCCTGCCATGCCACGAGTTCTGATGATCATAGCCAGCATCCTGCTGTCGGCGCCCGTCAGTGCCCAGGACGCGGTCGAAACGGACGCTGACAAGTACAAGATTCTTCTCGAAAACGACAGCGTGCGTGTATTGGCATATCACGACCGACCTGGGGAGAAGACTCATCAGCACCGGCACCCGGCATTCGTTCTCTACGCAATAGCGCCGTTCAAACGAACAATCACCTTGCCGGATGGGAAAGTGATTGTTCGCGAGTTCAAGGCAGGAGAGGTGATCTGGTCAGAAGCGCAGACGCACACCGGCGAGAATGTTGGTCAGACCGATACGCAGGTGATCATCGTCGAACTCAAGCAGAAACTGCATGGGCCTACCGAAAAGCAATAGCTAAGCTTGTCAAGCGGCTGTCGCTACAGCGCTCAACCCTCACGCTCGGCGAAGCACGACGCGCGGAATCGCCGGGACGGAGATGAGACTGATGCGGACGGAACCATTACGGATGGCTCGGGCAAGACAAGTCTGATGCCTTCTGCATTCCGATTTCCGGGTCGAACATTTCATCCAAGGCTGCTGACCGCCCTCCGCCGACAGAGGTTCGAATCGAAATTCAGCACAATTTCTTTCGCGGAACGGCTGCGCTCACGACGTCTTGCTGGCCCGACAACGAGGCTACGCGCGGCGAACCTCCAGTTCCCGCCTGATCGCCCGCATTTACGGCTAGCGGCCATTGCACCATGCGAGCTGAATTGGGTATGATCACATGGATAGGTTTGTGCAGGCGTTTCTACCAAATCACTCCCACGGAGCCCAATTATGGCAAAAGCAGAAAAAGTAATGAAATCGAAGAAATCGAAAAACGTTGCAGATACCGTACAAGCCGAAATGACGACTGTCGTCACCCCGGATTTCGTCAAGATCAGCAAGGTTGTCGGGCGGCAGATCCTCGATTCACGCGGCAACCCGACCGTTGAAGTCGACATCACGCTCGACAATGGCTATATGGCTCGTGCAGCCGTCCCGTCGGGTGCATCAACCGGTGAATTCGAAGCCTGCGAACTGCGCGATGGCGACAAGAAGATCTACCTTGGCAAAGGCGTCCTGAAAGCCGTTGCCGCGGTCAACGGCCCGCTCGCAAAACTGCTCAAGGGCAAGAACCCCCTTGATCAGCGCGCACTCGACGAGGCGATGATCGCCCTCGACGGCACGGCCAACAAGTCAAACCTCGGCGCCAACGCGCTTCTCGGCGCTTCGATGGCCATCACCATGGCCGGCGCCAACGTCAGCGAGATGCCGCTCTGGAAGTATATTGGCAAGATTCACCGCAACCGTGATTTCTGCTTGCCCACGCCGATGGCCAACATCATCAACGGTGGCAAGCACGCCGACAACCTGATCGACTTCCAGGAATTCATGATCATGCCGGTCGGCGCACCGAGTTTCTCGGAAGGCCTGCGCTGGATCACCGAAATCTTCCACGCTCTGAAGAGCATCCTGAAAAAAGGCGGCCATGTCACCGCGGTCGGCGACGAAGGCGGCTTCGCGCCCAATCTGACCAACGACCAATCTCTCGAAGTGATCATGGAAGCAATCGTCGCCGCCGGCTACAAGCCTGGCAAGCAGATCGGCATTGCGCTCGACTGCGCTTCTTCCGAGCTCTTCGACGAAGGTGACCGCAAGGGCTACAAGTTCTGGAAGTCGAACCCGGACAAGCTGTTTACTGACGACGAGATGATCCAGGTGTACAGCGACTGGTGCAAGAAGTACCCGATCGTGTCCATCGAAGACGGTCTCGACCAGAGCGACTGGGACGGCTACGTCAAGCTGACCAAGGAACTCGGCGAAACAGTGCAGATCGTCGGCGACGACTTCTTCGTCACCAATCCGGTTCGCCTCAAGCAAGGCATCGACATGAAGGCGGCGAACGCCATCCTGATCAAGGTCAACCAGATCGGTACCGTCACCGAGACGCTCGACGCCATCAAGATGGCGCAGAAAGCTGGCTACGGCGTCATCTCCTCGCACCGCTCGGGCGAGACCGAAGACGCCTTCATTGCCGACCTCGCCGTCGGCACCGGCGCCGGCCAGATCAAGACCGGTTCGCTGTCGCGTACCGACCGCATCTGCAAGTACAACCAGCTGCTGCGCATCGAAGAGCAACTGGGTAGCAAGGCCGTCTACAAGGGCCTGAAGTCGATCAAGGGCGCCGGCTTCTAGACTGCGCCGCAAGTCGGGAAAAGGCATCGCTGCGGCGATGCCTTTTTTTGTTTCCAGTCGCCCACTACAAGCCCGCCTTGGCGAGCCGCTTGATGAAGGCGGGCTTACGCGCGTGCGCCTGACGTAGCGACTCGATGCGCAGCCGAAAGTCGCCGCCTCTGCCGCGCGCAGCGAGGTCTCGCAGGTCGAGCAAGTGCTGCAAGGCCTGATCATAGCCCGCCGCCTGCGTGCTCGCGACGAGCGTTTCGACTTCGATCCACAGTCCGGCCTCGCGTCCGACGAGAGCGTCCAGGTGCTTCTCCCTGGCGACTGCCACTTCCCGCTCGCGCCGTATCTTTTCCGCTGCCTGATGCTCGGCCTCGATGCGCTTCCTCTCCTTGGCGTGCGCCGCTGCAGCCGCAAGCAGTTGCCGGACCGTCCTGGCGGACGTTATCGTCGGCCCTGTGCCGGCAGCGCCGGGCTGCCGGAGGAAGCGTTGCAGCAGCTCCGCGACAGCGGCTTGATCAGACTCGACGACGAGTTTGGTGATCACCTCGTCCTTTTCCGCCGTGGCCAGCGTGCCAAGCCAAGCAAGAAACTCGTCTCGATCGAGCGCAAGCTCCGCGAGTGGCGAACTGGCCCTGGCGGCGACGTGCAGTAGGTCGCCGTCAATACGCAGGAAGTCGGCCAGACTGTCGAGAGAGGCGCTCAGCTGGCCGAGGCCCGGCGGCACCGGCGGTTCGGCTTCCTTGCTGTCGATCTCCCCCGCTTGCACCCGCAGCAGCCAGCCGAGGTAGAGTGCCCGCAAATCACCGCGTGCCAACTCGGCACGGACCGAGATCAGCGACGACAGCAGCCCTTCGCCATCGACCCACTCGCCGCCATCCTCGTCGTCGGAGGAGAACGAGAGGATGAGCTTGCCGGACTTCACGTTGACGAAGGCACTGTCGCTGCCAAAGTAGGCCAGGGCGGTTGCCGGATTCAGCAGGCGCGGTGGCAGGCGCAGCTTCACGATGCGTGTGCCCCAGTTGGCGAGGTAGAGGAAAGCGTCGAAGTAACGCTCCATCCACACCTCGGGCTGACCCTTGAAGTCGCCCCACGAATACTCGTTGACGAAACTCGTCGGGGTGATGCGCGCCCGCGTCGAGACCGACCGCAGCTCGCTCATCTCGGCGGCGGTGAGCGGCCGGTCGATGGCCTGGAATTCGTAATACTGATATTCGCTCATGTTGTCCTCGAAGTTTGTGTCGGTAAGCTCAGCCTCTGCACGATCGTTCCAGGTTCAGCGCCAGGAGCCGCCGCAGGATTTCTTCGTCGGGCATCTCCGGGGTGTAATCAATCCAGCCATAAGCAGCGGCGACCGTTCTGTCGAGCTCCTGCTGGCGTAGTTGCAGCCCTGCAGGCATTTCGTTATAGAGCTTGGTCAGCGTGCGAAGCTTCCAGGCCCGAGCGTGGTCTGGCCTTGGGACGGGGCGAGGCGGAAAGCTGGCAGCTTGTTCTTCTGGTGTGATTTCCCACTCGAGCCAGCCTTCCGGATTGAGCCATTTTTCCCGCCACGCATCGAGGTCGGCCGCGGCTCGGGCTATGATCGAAAAGGGTTCGCCATTCGCTGGCACCGCCCCCAGGTCAAAGCCGAATGGGAAAGGGAAGGTCTCGAAGCACAGGCTGGTGTTGTACACAGGGTCATTGCCAACGCCTAAACGCCCACCTTTTTCGATCGCCCATAAGCAGTGGAAGCGTGACGACAAAATGCCCAGCATCGAATCGTCCTGGCGCGGGATGGCAATCAGCTTGTGCTCAGGTGCAACCTTCACTGGGAATTTCACGAAAAAGCGGTGCTTGGCCGTTTCCGGCGTGGCAATGTAGTAGGCAAGCCCGTGTAGCGCAGCTCGGAGCTCTGGGCGAAAACGGCCATGCCGCCACCACATTTCCGCCCGTGCAAGCTCGCGATTTCCGCTTCGTACGGGCTTGACCTCGGCCTCAACATAAGCGAATGGAGCGAGGTAATCGGCAGCGTCCGACTGTTTTCTTCCGGCGAAGTCGACCACCCAGTTGCCTGCCCAGCGCCGTGTGACGTCGGAGCCGTTGTAAATGGGCCGTACCACATCACTGTTTGGGCGGCCGTTCGGGTTAGCGGTGTCCTTCAGCCACACCAAGGCGGTTGTGGTGTCCACTTTGAAGGGGCCGGCCAAGCAAATCCCAAAAAAAGAGCGTCCACCGTTGGCGCTGAGCGGTTTCGCCTGCGTGAGGTCCAGCGCTTGGTCGTTTAGCGCACTGCCAGTCAGGTCGGCATGGATAACCGCCACCGGGGTGCCGTCGAGCCGCATGCTTCCGGTTTGCCCGAAACACACAAGGCTGACCCGTACCGCAGCCCCCTCGTTGACCCATTCTTCATCCGACCACGCCTCAAAAATGTGCGTGCTCTGCAGGATGCGCTGCAATACCACACGGTTGCGCTTCTGGCGGATGGAGTTGGTGGCCACAAGCCCTGCCCGCTCGCACAAGCCGGCTTCGATCTGCGCGCGGCTCTTTTCGAACCAGTAGGTGACCAGGTCAGCACCACCAGGAACGCGGCCTTCGTAACACTTGCGCAGCCGTTCGACGTAGTCGCCGCCGAGTTCGCCGCGCATCATTTTGTCGCCGAGAAACGGCGGATTGCCGACGATCACATCGGCCTTCGGCCACGCTGCTTCGCTGCCGTCGTTTTTGAGCAGCGCGTCGCGGTGCTCGATGTGGTCTAGCGGTGCCAGGATCGGGTTGCGCCGGAAGTCGTAGCCATTTTTCAGCATCCACTGGATTTCACCAACCCACACCGTGACGCGCGCCAACTCGGCGGCATAGGCGTTGATCTCGATGCCGAGCACGTTGGCCGGGCTGGTCTCGATGGCCAGTTGCCGTTGCAGGCCGAGGGCTTCGGCGTCGAGGTTGGCGCGGTGCTCGAGGTCTTTCAGCGCGCGCAGGCTGAGGTACAGGAAGTTGCCCGAGCCGCAGGCGGGGTCGAGCACGCGGAAATCCTTGAGGCGTTCGAGGTAACCGAGGAACAGCGCTTGTGCTTCCTTCCAGGCCATCTGCGAGCCCTTGCCCCCGGCGTGGTACCTGGCGACCAGCAGACCGATGCGCGCGCGGGCTTGCGCCCATTCGCGCGCCAGCGGTTCGACGATGACCGGATTGACGAGTTTCATGATCGTCCCCGGGTCGGTGTAGTTGGCACCGAGCGGCGCGCGGATTTTCGGATCGAGACCGCGTTCGAAGAGCGTGCCGAGAATGGCGGGCTCGATGGCGCTCCAGTCCATCCTGCTGGCAGCGTGCAGCGCGGCGACCTCGCCGGGCGTCAGTTCAATTAGTTCGACGCGGGCGAAAAGGCCGCCGTTGAACCAGGCGATGTCTTCGAGCAGGAAGTCGCCGCCGCTCTGCATGGCGCGGAACAGTTCGCCGAGCGCGACACCCAGCTTGACGCTGTCGGCGCCGCGCTTGTTCAGGACGCGCTCGAAAAGCTGTTTCGGCAGCAATTCGATGTCTTCGGCGAACATGCAGAACAGGCACTGGATCAGCAAGTGTGCGACCTTCTGCGGGTCGTGGCCGCGGCCGGTCATCGATTGGGCGATGTCGGCGAAGCGGCCGGCGGCGTCGGCGGTGATTTCCTGCACCGTGCGACCCGGCCGGAACTTCTCGGGGTCGGTGAACAGCCAGCGCAGTTTTTGCAGGTTCTCCGGCGTGCCGATGTCTTCAAGACGGATGCTGTGCGTCTCCGACGGCCTGCCGGTGAAATGCGTGTGGATCTGGGTCAAGGCGCGGTTGCTGACGACCAGCAGCGGCGGGTTGTCGAGCGCCAGCGCGTAGGTCATCAGTTGCTTGAGGGCACTACCCAGATCGCCGCCCGGCCCCTTGTTCTCCCAGCCGAAGTGTCCGCGCTTCCAGACATCCGCCCAGCCATGCCCGGCGCCGGTGCGGGTCGCGCCGCGTTCGAAACAATAGTCGTCAGGATCGTTCGGTGCCTCGACGCCGAGCAGTGCGCACAGATCAAGGAAGAAGGCTTGCGAGCCGGCGCGCTCGGAAAGCGGGTTTTCGCGCCATCTGGCGATGAATTGGCTGGGGGTCATGGGCGATGCGCTGAGCGTCTCGAATACGTGCAAGCATAGCCGATGGCCGCTCCTTACAGTTGAAAGTCCGTCCGATCATCGAGTGTACCGACCCCTCCGCAGCACTTCTCGTGCTTCGGAAAACTGACGGCGAAGCCGGCTATCCCGAGCCAAGGACACAAAACCCCGATGAAGAGTATCAAGCTCCTCGGCAGGTGCTGCAACAACTGTCGCATGAGCAACGGTCGAGAGGCTGGCAAGCGATCACGCGCGAAGCAATGGCTATGGCGAGGGAAAGCCCCGGCCGGTATGGCGATGGTCGGTGCACAGTGCTATTCGCCAAGGTCGCCAATTTTGATTGCTTTGCTGCGCACGCCCGCCTGGCGCGGCAAGAGCAGTGACAGCAGGCCGGCAATCAGAACGAAGGCCGAGGACGCCCACAGGCAGGCAACCAGCCCGTTGCTCGCTCCGCTTTGCAGCCCCCACTGATAGAGGGCCCCCGAAAGAACGGTGCCGGCCAAACGACCGGCAGCATTGGCCATGTAGTAGAAACCGACGCTCATCGCCACTTTGTCACTGTCGGTGTAGGCCAGAATAAGGTAAGAGTGAACCGCCGAGTTGAGCGCAAAGACGGCACCAAAGATGATCAGGCCGGCGACGACGACAAGCGTTGGCGCCACCCCGGCGCTCAAGGCCACGGCAATACCGGCGGGCAAGGCGGCGAGAACGAAGGCGAGAATCGTCGCCGTCCGCCCGTCGGGCTCGTGTTGCTCCTGAACACGGCTGCGCAACAGGCGCGGCGTCGCCGCCTGCACGATGCCGTAGCCGATGACCCACACCGCCAGGAAACCACCCGACTGCCAGAAGGTCCAGCCGAGCACGCTCGAAAGGAACACCGGCAGGCCGACGACGAACCACACGTCGCGAGCACCGAAGAGGAAGATGCGCGCCGCGGCGAGTTTGTTGACCGCGGCGTTGCGCGAGAACATCTGGCCGAATTTTGCTTTCCTGTCGGCCTCACCAAGACCACCGCGCATCAGGACGGCGGCCACGAGCAGCGTGACGCCGACCAGTACGACCAGCAGCTTGAGCGCCGTCTGGAAATCGAGCACCGTCAGCAACAGACCACCGACGAAGAAACCGACACCCTTCAAGGCGTTCTTCGAGCCGGTCAGGATCGCCACCCAGCGGTACAGGGTCGCCGACGAATCCTCGGGGACAATCAGCTTGACGGCGCTCTTCGAACTCATCTTGGTCATGTCCTTGGCGATCCCGCTCAAGGCCTGCGAAGCCATCACCCAGGCGACGACCAGCCACGACTGCGGCGCAAAGGCGAGCATCGACAGCGCGACGACTTGCGTGCCGAGACCGATGAAAAGCGTCGTCTTGAGCCCGAAGCGGGCACCGATATAGCCGCCGAAGAGGTTGGTCAGGATGCCGAAGACTTCATAGAAAATGAACAGCGAAGCAACGGCCAGCGGCGTGTAGCCGAGATTGTAGAAGTAGAACAGGACCAGCATGCGCGTCGCGCCGTCGGTCACCGTGTCGGCCCAGTAGGCGCCAGTCACCAGCACGTAGTTGCGCAGGCCGGCACGCGACGCCTCACTCCTGCTTGCCGATGGATTGTTCACTGCTCTCCTCCTGTCGGCTGCCGATGGGTCGCAGTCGGCGTCCGACGGACGCCGACTCGCTCCCCTGCAGCGCTGCGAAAACCAAGCAAAAGCATCGACCTAGAGCGACCGCGCCAGCTTGCGCGCCAGTTCGGCGTAGCGATTGGCATAGCCCCACTCGTTGTCATACCACGCGTAAATCTTGAGCATCGTCTCGTTGACCACCAGAGTGTGCGCGGCGTCGACGATCGACGAACGCGGATCGCCCAGATAGTCCATGGATACCAGTGGTCGCTCCTCGTAACCGAGGATTCCCTGCAGCGGACCCTCGGCAGCCGCCTTGAACAGGACGTTGACCTCGGCGGCCGTGGTCGGCCGCTGCATTTCGAAGACGCAATCGGTCAGCGAAGCGTTGAGCAGGGGCACGCGCACCGCGTGGCCATCGAGCTTGCCTTTCAGTTCCGGGAAAATCAGCGCAATTGCCGTCGCCGAACCGGTCGTCGTCGGGATCAGCGACAAACTCGCCGAGCGTGCGCGCCGCAAGTCCTTGTGCATCTGGTCATGCACCACCTGCGTGTTGGTCGAGCTGTGGATGGTGGTGATCATCCCGCGCGCGATACCTATCGCCTCGTGGACGACCTTGACCACCGGCGCCAGGCAGTTGGTGGTGCACGACGCGGCGGTGACGATCCGGTCGCGCGCCGGATCGTAGAGATGGTCATTGATCCCCATGACGATGTTCAGCACGCCGCCATCCTTGACCGGCGCGGCGACGACCACTTTCTTGACGCCGGCATCGAAATAGGGGTTTAGCAGCCCGACCGTGCGCCACTTGCCGCTGGCTTCGAGAACGATGTCCACGTCGGCATCGCGCCACGGACCGCCAGCGACATCCTTGGCGCTGCTGTAGCCTATCGACCGGCCATCGATCAGCAGGCGGCCCTGGCTGACCGAAATGTCATGCCGCCAGCGGCCCTGCACCGAATCGAATTCAAGCAGGTGTGCGGCCGACTCGACCGGCCCATTCGCTTCATTGATATGGACGAACTCGAGCTCCGGATAGTCCCAGGCCGCGCGCAGAGCCAGCCGGCCCATGCGACCGAAACCGTTGATGCCAACTTTGATCGTCATTTCTCGTTTCTCCAGGGGGTTGTGATGCGGCTCGGACGGATCCCGCGAGCCGCCCTTTTGCACGCCGCAAGCCACATCGGCGCGCTCGACGTTTCCATATTGCTAGAATTCTCGAAATCTGTAAACCCTCAGCGCAGCGAGTTGCCAAAGCGAGTCTGCTCTGGCCGATGCTCCGGGCCAGGCCTGATGCGCGGGAAAACCACCTTCGCCGGCAAACACTTTGCGGCAGCGGCGATATTTCGGTATCGTTGGAAGCATGAACAATACCAATGCCGTCGCCGCGCTCGCCGCGCTGGCGCAGGACAGCCGCCTCGCCATCTTCAGACTGCTGGTCCAGAACGCCCCTGCCGGCCTGACCGTCGGGGTGATCGCCGAACAGCTTGAATTGCCCGCACCGACGCTATCCTTCCATCTCAAGACCCTGGCCCACGCCGGCCTGGTCAGCACGCTCCAGGAGGGGCGTTTCGTCCGCTGCCGAGCCGAGATGGGCAGAATCGATGCGCTGATCGGCTTTCTCACCGACAATTGCTGCGACGGCAATCCGGAGATTTGCAAGCCAGCGGTAGGACGCGAATGAGCTTTTTCGAGCGCTGGCTAAGCTTGTGGGTATTCCTGTGCATCGTCGCCGGGACGGCTGTCGGCGTTGCCGCTCCCGAACTGGCGCAGGCCTTCGCCCGCCTCTCCGTCGCGCAGGTCAACATCCCGGTCGGCTTGTTGATCTGGGTGATGATCATCCCGATGCTGATGAAGGTCGACTTCGCGGCGCTGCATCAGGTCCGGCGCCAGAAGAGCGCCATCGGTATCACGCTGTTCATAAACTGGGCCGTCAAGCCGTTCTCGATGGCACTGCTCGGCTGGATATTCATCCGCCACGTTTTCGCCCCGCTCCTTCCGGCAGCGCAAATCGACAGCTACATCGCCGGCCTGATCCTGCTTGGCGCGGCGCCGTGCACGGCAATGGTTTTCGTATGGAGCAATCTGTGCCGTGGCGATGCCAATTTCACGCTCACGCAAGTGGCGCTGAACGATCTGGTGATGGTCTTCGCCTTCGCCCCGATCGTCGCCCTGCTGCTTGGCGTTTCGGCAATTCCCGTGCCTTGGGAAACGCTGTTCCTGTCGGTGGTGACCTACATTGTGCTGCCGCTGGCCATCGCCCAGTTCGTCCGCCAGCGTCTGCGCCGACATGGCGAGGCACGTTTCCAGCGCGCGCTAAGCCGCATCGGCCCGTTCTCGATCATCGCCCTGCTGGCCACGCTGGTGCTGCTTTTTGCCTTCCAGGGCCAGGCCATCAGCGAGCAGCCGCTGATCATCGCCATGCTTGCCGTGCCCATCCTCCTGCAGGGCTTGCTGATTGCCGCGCTTGGCTACTGGCTGAACCGGAAATTCTGCGTGGCGCACGCCGTTGCTGGCCCATCGACGATGATAGGAGCATCAAACTTCTTCGAGCTGGCGGTGGCTGTGGCAATCGCCCTCTACGGCTTCGATTCCGGTGCTGCCCTGGCCACCGTCGTCGGCGTCCTGATCGAGGTCCCGGTGATGCTCTGGCTGGTGCGTCTGGTGAACCGCAGCAAGCCCTGGTACGAGGCCGGCCTGGGCCCGCGCGCACCGCTTCGTGAATCGCACTGAGCAAGGAAACCAACGCCCGCAAGGGCGCGGCAGACGGTGCTTGACGAGTTGCTGTGCGAACGAGATACTTCTATTGAACCGGCCAACTTCACTGGTCGAGCTCCCCTCGCTTCTGAACCCTTTCCATCAACCGAATCTGGATAAGAACTCATGAATGCCAAAAACATTAAACCGGGTGTTGCTACCGGCGACCAATTGCAAGCGATCTTCGAACTGGCCAAGGAAAAGCAGTTCGCTCTCCCAGCGGTTAACGTCATCAACTCCAGCACCGTCAACGCGGTCATGGAAACCGCTGCCGAGCTGAACGCTCCGGCAATCATCCAGCTGTCCAATGGCGGCGCACAGTTCTATGCCGGCAAGGGCCTCGACAATGCCGGTCAACGCGCCTGCGTCGCTGGCGGCGTCTCCGCCGCCACGCACATCCATCAGCTTGCCGAACTGTATGGCTGCACCGTCGTCATGCACACCGACCACGCCGCCAAGAAACTGCTGCCCTGGATCGACGGTCTGCTCGACGCCGGCGAGCAGTACTTCAAGGTCCATGGCAAGCCACTCTACAGCTCGCACATGCTTGACCTCTCCGAAGAGCCGATCGGCGAAAACATCGACATCTGCACGCGTTACCTCGAGCGCATGAGCAAGATGGGGATGACTCTCGAAATCGAACTCGGTGTGACCGGCGGTGAAGAAGACGGCGTCGATAACACCAACGTCGACAGCTCCAAGCTGTACACCCAGCCCGAAGATGTCGCACTGGCTTACGAAGCGCTGTCCAAAGTCAGCGATCGCTTCACCATCGCGGCGGCCTTCGGCAACGTGCATGGCGTCTACAAGCCCGGCAACGTGAAACTGCAGCCGATCATCCTGAAGAATTCCCAGGAATTCGTACAGAAGAAATTCGGCACCAAGGCGCAGCCGGTCGACTTCGTCTTCCATGGTGGGTCGGGTTCGAGCCTGGAGGAAATCCGCGAGGCGATCGGCTACGGCGTCGTCAAGATGAACATCGATACCGACCTGCAGTGGGCCTTCTGGGACGGCGTGATGGGCTTCTACAAGAAGAACGAAGGCTATCTGCAAGGCCAGATCGGCAACCCCGAAGGCGACAGCAAGCCGAACAAGAAGTATTACGATCCGCGCGCCTGGCTGCGCAAGGGCGAAGACGCTTTCCGCGCCCGCCTGACGCAGGCCTTCAAGGATCTCAACAACATCGGGACCCTGGCGTAGTCAAGCGCTGAGGACTCCGAAACGGGCTGGCCCAGGTTCTCTGGGCTGGCCCTTTTTTGTGTCGGGCCAGGACATTGCGAATACGCGGCACATGCGTGGCATGCACGCAGCCAGCAAGCCATTGCCGCGACACCGGCGCAGCTGCCTGAACAGTACAAGCCTGCCCGCCTGCTCCGACACCACCACACTCTTGCCAACCGAGGACCAAACCATGAGCACCCTGGTAGAACAGCTAATCAATACAGAAGCGCACAAATCGCTTTTCGAATCCGCAGTGCGCCAACTCCCGCTTCCGGTCTGTGCCGCCTTCGGCTCGTCCGACAAGCCACAGCCGGTCAGCTTCAGCAGCACCGATCGTGTGCTGAGCACCAAAGACAGCGAAGCCGTCGCCAAGCAGTTTCCAAGAACCGTCGCCGCGTCGGGCAATGTCGTGCTCAGCTCCGCCGGCAGCAGAACCACCCACATCAAGGGCAAGCGCGTCGCCGTCCTCTTCTCGGGTGGCCCCGCCGCCGGTGGACACAACGTCGTCTGCGGCCTGAAGCGGGTACTCGGCTCGGGCAACACCCTGCTTGGCGTCAAGGCCGGACCGAAAGGCCTGCTCGAAGGCTCGCTGTTCGAAATCAGCGATGCCGACGTCGACTTCGTCCTCAACACCGGCGGCTTCAATTTCCTCGGTTCGGACCGTACCAAGATCAAGAGCGACGCCCAGTTCGCGCAGGTTCGCGAAACCTGCATCAAGCACAGTCTCGACGCCATCGTCGTCGTTGGCGGTGACGATTCGAACACCAACGCCGCCGTACTCGCCGAGTCGCTGTACCGTGGCGTCAAGGCCGACGGGTCCGGCGTTCAGGTGATCGGCGTACCGAAGACCATCGACGGCGACCTGCAACTGGGCGACCTGCTGGCGATCTCCTTTGGCTTCGATACCGCGACGCGGATCTACAGCGAAATGGTCGGCAACATCCTGCAGGACACCAGTTCCTCCTTGAAGTACTGGCACTTCGTCAAGCTCATGGGCCGCTCCGCCTCGCACGTGGCACTCGAAGTGGCGCTGCAGACCAAGCCAGCGATCGCCATCATTTCCGAGGAAGTGTCGGCCAGGAAGATGTCGCTGGCGAGCATCATCGACAGCATCGCCAAAGTCGTCGTCGAACGCTCGCACAAGGGCATGAATTACGGCGTACTGCTGGCTCCCGAAGGCCTGATCGAGTTCATCCCCGAGATGAACGCCATGATCGCCGAGCTCAACGACGTCCTGGCGCATGAAGCCACGGCTTTCGCCGCTCTCGCCGACGACCAAAAAGCGGCTTTCGTGGAAAGCAAGCTCAGCGCCGACAACGGCAAGCTGCTGGCTTCCCTGCCGCACTACATCGTCGACATGCTGCTCGCCGAGCGCGATTCGCACGGCAACCTGCAGGTCTCGCTGATCCCCACCGAGCAGTTGCTGATCGACATGACCAAGGCACGCGTCAAGGAACTCGACGGCAAAGTCCCATTTGCCGCGCACAGCCACTTCCTGGGTTACGAAGGGCGTTGCGGCGCGCCGACACTGTTCGACGCCGCCTACACCTACAACCTCGGCCTGACCGCCGGCTCCTTGATCCTGGACGGCCACAGCGGCTACATGGCGACGATTACCGACCTGACCAGCGGCGGCGTGCCGCAGGCGATCCCGCTCGCCGGCCTGCTCAATATCGAGCGCCGCCACGGCCAGGATGAGTTCGTGATCGAGAAGGCGCTGGTCAAAATGGACTCGCCGGCCATGCAGTTCTTTACGTCCCGACGCGACGAGTGGGCCGCCAGTGACCTCTTCACGTCACCCGGTCCGCGCCAGTTCTGGGGCCCGACGACGCATCAGCAACCGATCAGCGTGG
>QPGA01000024.1 GCA_003332265.1 Candidatus Accumulibacter meliphilus | reverse complement strand
GACATGAGTGCCTTTGGTTCCCCGGACCGGCTCGCTTCCTGGGTCGGCGTTTGTCCGGGCAACAACGAGTCGGCGGGAAAACGAAAGTCGGGGCGCGTGCGTAAGGGCAATCTCTACGTTCGCCGACTTCTCTGTGAGTTCGCTCACGCCGCCAGTCGGACCAAATCAGCGTTCCAGTCCAAGTTCCAGTCGCTGATCGTTCGCCGTGGTTACAAACGGGCCATCGTCGCTCTGGCTCACAAAATGTTGCGCACCATCTTCTTCATGCTCAAGCGTGGCGAACACTACCGGGATTCCGCCACCAACTATGAGCAACTTTCCGTGCAGCGCAACGCTTCTCGCTGGATCAAGGCTCTGACTCGCTTCGGCTTCATCCCCGCAGCCGCTTGATTCACAGCAACCCATTTGCATGACCCAAGGCGGTCAGGGTTTCGTGCGTCTTCCAACTGGCTTCTTTCACATTAACCGAACGCTACTACGGAGGCGACTACGCAAACCGTGAGTATGCTCGAGGCGAAGTCCAACTTGTCGCGCCTGGTGGAAGCGATCGAACAGGGGAAGGAGCGCAAAATCGCCATTGCCCGGAACGGCCGGCCGGCTGCACGCCTGGTCCCGATCGCGGAGCAACCGCCCGAGCGACGCATCGGCGTCGCCAAGGGCGCTTGCGATGTTCCGGACAATATCGACGCCCGTAATGAAGAGGTGGCTCGACTATTTCTACAGTGCCACGGATCTTGACCGCCCTTTAACACCTTGCTGTCATATTTCGGGTTTTTCTAGCCCGCGCCGATTTTAAGTCGTGGATTTGAAAGAGGCGGTTTTCTGAAGGGGAGATGTTGTGCCATAACAATTCCGATCTCCTGGTTTTTTCCTTGCATTCCTGGTACGATCGTGCGCTTGCGTACCCATCAACTCGACTGGGATGAAGAGCGGCTCTGGCGTACCTATACGCTGCTGACCGACCTGGAAAGTGTGTTTCGCAGTCTGAAGAGTGAACTGGGCTTGCGGTCGATCTACCATCACCAGGAAGATCGCGCCGACGGAGATCTGTTCATTACCGTGTTGGCTTACCAGTGCGTGCAGTTCCTTCGGGTCAAGCTCAAGGCGGCTGGCATCCACGACAGTTGGACGACTTTGCGCGAGACCCTCTCGATCCAGTGCCGGACGACGACGACTTTCCGCCAGCGCGATGGCCGCACGCTGCATGTCCGCAAAGCCACCAACGCCGAGCCAGAGCAACTGGTGATCTATGGCGCCTTGGGCATCCATTCACAACCCGGAGGCGTCCGAAAACTGATCGCCTGACAGCCCATTACGCGCTTGTTGTGCCATTAGAAATTCATTGACCCTGCAAGCAATTGATTATGCAAGAGGTTTTTTTGGGTAGGTTAAACAGGGCTCAAGGAACGAGATCTCACAGTCGAAAGCGGCGGCTGATGGAACGTGGCAAGTGGCGAGGCTAAGCGTCGTCAGCAGGCCACGCGCAGTGACGAGCCCTGGATGTCACCCCATGAGGAGCAAGCAATGAGACTCAAGCAATACCAGGTAGACGCCTTCGCCAGCCGCGTTTTCGAGGGTAACCCGGCGGCCGTGTGTGCGCTCGAAAGCTGGCTCGACGACGCGCTGATGCAGGCCATCGCCGAGGAGAACAATCTCGCTGAAACCGCTTTCTTCGTTGCGGCCGGCGAAGGCTTCGAACTGCGCTGGTTCACGCCGGTGGCCGAAGTCGATCTTTGCGGTCACGCGACGTTGGCTGCGGCGCATGTACTTTTCGAACATCTCGGCTATGCGCAGTCAATGATCACCTTCTCCACCCGTAGCGGCGATCTGCGGGTACAACGCCAGGGACCGCAATTGGCAATGGACTTTCCAGCCATCCCGGCAACCGCTTGCGCGGCTCCCGAGGCCCTGGTCGCCGGCCTCGACCGGCAGCCGCTCGAAGTGCTGGCCGCCGATGACTACCTGGCGGTGTTCGCCAGCGAAGCCGAGGTGCGCGCGATCACGCCGAACCACGGCTGGCTGAGTCAGCTGGACTTGCGCGGCGTTATCGTCAGCGCCCCGGGCGACGCCGTCGACTTCGTCAGCCGTTTCTTTGCGCCCAAGTACGGCATCCCCGAAGACCCGGTCACCGGCTCGGCGCACTGCATTCTGACGCCCTACTGGGCCGCCAGGCTCGGCAAGGATGGAGCCAAGACAAACCTGAGCGCACGGCAGGTCTCGAAACGCGGTGGCAATCTCGGCTGCACGCTGCAAGGCGAGCGCGTCGTGCTCTCGGGATCGGCGATCACGGTGATGGAATGCGAACTACGCTTCGCGACCTAGGCGCTGCGCCGCTCAGCGCCGGCGCGAGTTACCGCCAAGCAACGAACCCAGCACGCCGCGAATGAGCTGATTGCCCACTTGCGAGCCAATCGCCCGCGCCGCGCTCTTGGCCGCCGTGGTGGCGACCGAATCGCCGCCGCGCGAGCGCCCGCCGCTTGAACCGCCAGTGAAGAGGTCAGCGAGACCGCCAAGCCAGCCGCCGCTCGAAGCGTCTGGCTGCGGCGCGCTGGCCGCGGGCTGCTTGCCGGCAGCTTGCGGGTCGGCGTTTTGCGCGTCCCTGAGCAGCTCGTAGGCCGACTCGCGATCGACCGCTGCTTCGTAGTGTCCGTAAATCGTCGAAGCCTTGATCACTGCCTGCCGCTCTTCTGCAGTCTGCGGCCCCATCCGCGATGTGGGAGGCAGGACGAAGGCGCGTTCGACGACGTTTGGCCGGCCTTGCTCGTCGAGGAAGGAGAGCAGAGCTTCACCGACGCCAAGTTCGGTGATCGCCGTCTCGGCGTCGAAACGCGGATTGGCGCGCAGCGTCTGCGCGGCCGCGCGGACGGCTTTCTGGTCGCGCGGGGTGAAAGCGCGCAGCGCGTGCTGGACGCGGTTGCCGAGCTGGCCAAGCACGCTGTCGGGAATGTCGAGCGGATTCTGGGTCACGAAATAGACGCCGACGCCTTTCGAACGGATCAGTCGCACCACCTGTTCGATCTTTTCCAGCAAGGCTGCCGGCGCTTCGCTGAACAGCAGGTGCGCTTCGTCGAAGAAGAACACCAGTTTCGGTTTTTCGACGTCGCCGACTTCGGGCAGTTGCTCGAAAAGCTCGGCCAGCAGCCAGAGCAGGAAAGTCGAGTACAGCCGCGGCGAGGTCATCAGCTTGTCGGCAGCGAGGATGTTGACCACCCCCCTGCCCTGGTCGGTCTGCATCAGGTCGGCGATGTCGAGCATCGGCTCGCCGAAGAAAACGTCGCCGCCCTGGTCCCCGAGGTTGAGCAGGCCGCGCTGGATGGCGCCGATCGAGGCCGCCGAGACATTGCCGTATTCGCCGCTGAAGCTCTTGGCGTTCTCGCCGACATGCTGCAGCATGGCGCGCAGATCCTTGAGGTCGAGGAGCAGCAATCCATTGTCATCGGCAATCCTGAACACCAGTTGCAGGACGCCGGTCTGGGTGTCGTTGAGAGTCAGCAGACGCGCCAGCAGAACCGGCCCCATGTCCGAAATGGTCGCCCGCACGGGGTGCCCCTGCTCGCCGAAAACGTCCCAGAAAGCCACCGGGCATTTTGCCGGCGTGTGCTCCTTGACGCCCAGCGCGTCGAGGCGTGCCTGCATCTTCGGCGAGACGCTGCCCTCTGCCGCCAGACCCGAGAGATCACCTTTCACGTCGGCCATGAACACCGGCACGCCGATCTCGGAAAAGCGCTCGGCGAGAACCTGCAGGGTCACGGTCTTGCCAGTACCCGTGGCGCCGGTGATCAGTCCGTGGCGGTTGGCCAGAGCCGGCAACAAGGCCAGTTCTGTGTCTTCGTGCCTAGCGATAACGAGGGGTTTGCTCATGGGCGACTCCGAAAAGTGGGGACTGCGCGGGATGACAATTCGCGAGATGCTAAAATGCCGAGCTTGATTATCAACCATTTGCGGCTCGGTTTGTTGCCCCGGCAACGCCGGCAGCAAGATCGCGATCAGTAGAGGTCAGCATGGCAGGACATTCCAAATGGGCAAACATCCAGCACCGCAAAGGTCGCCAGGATGAAAGACGCAGCGCATCCTTTTCCAAGATCGCGGCGGAAATCACGGTGTCGGCCAAGATGGGCGGTGGCGATGCGGCCTTCAACCCACGCCTGCGGGTGGCGATCGACAAGGCCAAAGGCGTCAACATGCCCAAGGACAAGATCGACAACGCCATCAAGAAAGGCACCGGCGAGCTTGAAGGCGTCGATTACGTCGAGATTCGCTATGAAGGCTATGGCATCGGCGGCGCCGCGGTCATCGTCGATTGCCTGACCGACAACAAGACGCGCACCGTCGCCGACGTCCGCCATGCCTTCAACAAATACGGCGGCAATCTCGGCACCGATGGCTGTGTCGCTTTTCAGTTCACCCACTGCGGGCAGTTGCTGTTCGCCCCCGGGACCGACGAAGCGGCACTGATGGACGCGGCCATCGAAGCTGGTGCGGACGACGTGCTCAGCAATGACGACGGCTCGATGGAAGTGATCACGGCGCCGGGAGCGTATTTTGCGGTCAAGGACGCGCTCGAAGCCGCCGGTTTCCAGTCCGAGTACGGCGGCGTGACCATGAAAGCCGAAAACGAGACGCCGCTCACCGGCGACGACGCGCAGCGCATGCAGAAACTCATTGACGCGCTCGACATGCTCGATGACGTCCAGGAGGTGTTTACCAACGTGCTCATGGACAGCGACGAGTGAGCAGGCCGGGTAGCGAGCGCACTGGCTGACGCCTCACTGCGAGGAGCGTTGCCTGGAGTGGCAGGAGCGGCCTACTGCAAGGCACCCACGGTCAAGGGACTGCCAACGGGCAGTGGGCGAGTTCCGGCGGGCAGTCTGAATTCGGCGCTGGGGGCCAGACTCCGCTCACGAACAAAGCCAGGCGACGTGGCCGTACCACGCAATGGCGAGTTATTCGGCAGCCGGAACGGCAGGCCGTCGACATCAATCAGCAGTGAGCGATCGATGCTGCGATTGCCCTCAAAACGACCGCGGGCTTGCGGCGCGAAAACCCCCTGGCCGACGAGCAGGTTGTTGAGCGCCCAGACTTCCGTTTCGGGCGGCATCTTCTCGGTCCAGACGCGCAGGTAGTGGCCAGCGAGCAAGGAGTCGAGGAGCGTGTTGTGCGCCAGATAGAGGGCATTATCGGGCCAGTGCCGGCCTTCGGCGCCGTAGGAAACCAGCTCCGGGTTATCGGTAGTGTCGCTCTGGCCGATGACGTTGCCGATCACCCAGGCCAGACCGCCGTTCGGGAACTCGAGTTCGTACGAAGCACTGCCGTCGGGGCCGTCGACCAGCAGGTTGTAAAGGATGGCACTTTCACGCGCCCGCGATTTGAGCAGGTGACCGCGAAAACCCTGCTGAAAGCGACTTCCCCTGACGCTCAGTCGGGCGATCTTGCCGACGTAAAGCAGGTGGTGCAAGGCACCTGCGTGCCTTGGTGCCTGGCCGAACTCGCTGTCCTCGACTTCGAGCACGGCGTCCGCGAAATTGCCGGCCAGGATTCCCATCTCGTTGTCGAAAAACGCACAGCGAACGACTTTCAAGTGGCCTTTTTCCAAGCGGATGCCAGCGCCATTGCCGTCAGGGACGCGCGCGCCCCTGAACTCGAGGTTCTCGATCAGCATGTTGGCGTTGCGCACCACCCACAGGGCCTTGCCCTCGGCATGATCGCCGTCGGCGATCAGCTGCGGACGCTTGCCGACTCCCCGGATGGTGAGCCGGGCTTGCGTCCAGACGACCGCCTGCTGCCGGTACTCGCCGGAGCGAATTTCGATGGTGTCGCCGTCACGCGCGATGCGCGCCGCTTCCTGGATGCTGCGCACCGGCTCCTGCGGCCCAACGACGATGATCCGGCCGCTCGTCGCCGCAGGGATTCGCTGCTGCAGCAGCTGACCAGGCCCCGCCTGTCGATCGGCATTACGGGCGGCGCCCGGTGCCGTCTCGCCGGGCGGCTTTAACACCTCCAGCTGGCCGCGCTCGTTACGCCGAATGCTGCCCAGTTCGTCGGGCGCCGAGGGCAGCTCGCCGGCGGGCACAGCGGCCGTCAGGGAGAAAAGGAGGAGCGCGGTGGTGAGGTGTCGTCGGTCGCTCATTTCGTTCTCCGATGATCGGCCATGCGGCGGTGGCCGGAAGCCTCGTCGATCCCTGGAAACCAAGCAGTCGCGAGCCGCCAGGGAAGGGCTACGACAGCTCGACCTGCGCACCCAGCTCGACCACCCGGTTCGGCGGGATCTTGAAGAAGGCCGTCGCCGGGTCGGCGTTGCGGAACATCCACGTGTACAGGACCTGCCGCCAGAGGGCCATGCGCGAGCGTCTGGCAATCGGTATGGTGACGATCGTCTCGCGGCCAAGAAAGAACGAGGTCTCCATCATCTCGAACGACAGGCCGTGGCCGGCGCACAGTTCCAACGCCTGTGGCAGGTCCGCTTCGTCCTTGAAGCCATAGCGGACGAACACCCGGTAAAAACCGGCGGGGAATACTTCGACGCGCACGCGCTCGGGTTCGGCGACGCGTGGGACGTCCTCGACGTCAACGTGCAGCAACACCACGCGCTGGTGCAGGACCTTGTTGTGATAAAGGTTATGGAGCAAGGCCCGCGGCACGCCGTCAGGGTTGGCGGTGAGGAAGACGCCGGTGCCGTCGACGCGGTGTGGTCCTCCGGCTTCGAGGCTGGTGATGAACGAATTGAGCGGTATCGTGTCTTGTTCGAGCTTTTCGTACAGCAGCCGGCGTCCGAGCTTCCAGGTCGACAGCAGGAGAAAGACCGACAGACCGAGTGCCAGCGGGAACCAGCCGCCGTCAAGGATCTTGATCACGTTGGCCGAGAAGAAGGCAATGTCCACGACTACGAAAAATACCAGGAACAGCGCGGCGCGCGGCCAGCTCCAGTGCCACAGTGCGCGCACCACGACGAAGGCGAGCAGGGTATCGATCATCATCGTCAGGGTGACCGCAATGCCGTAGGCCGAAGCCAGGTTCGACGACGAGCGGAAGCCGAGGACGACGACGATCACTGCCGCCAGGAGCAGCCAGTTGATGTTCGGAACGTAGATCTGGCCCTTCTCGCGTTCGGACGTGAACTTGACGCGGATGCGCGGACAATACCCCAACTGCATGGCCTGGCTGGTCAGCGAAAAGGCTCCGGAAATTACTGCCTGCGAAGCGATCACCGTGGCCACGGTGGCCAGCAAGACCAGCGGTACGCGCAGCAGCTCACTGGGCGCCATCAGGAAGAAGGGGTTTTCGACCGCCGTCGGGTCGGCAAGAATCAAGGCTCCCTGGCCAAGATAGTTGAGGTACAGCAACGGAAAGACGCAGGCGAACCACGCCCACTTGATCGACCGCCGTCCGAAATGGCCCATGTCGGCGTAAAGCGCTTCGCCGCCAGTGATCGCCAGTACCACCGAACCCAGCGCCAGGAAGGCCAGCCCCTGATGTTCGACGATGAAACTCAGCGCATACCAGGGATTGATCGCCAGCAACACGTGCGGATGCTGGATCACGTTCCACAAGCCAAGTGCGCCGAGGGTGGCAAACCAGAACAACATCAGCGGCCCAAACAAGGCGCCGACGGCAGCCGTGCCGTGGCGTTGAAATACGAAGAGCAGGACCAGAATGACGACGGTGATCGGCAAGACGTAGGCCTCCAACTGCGGCGCCACGACTTCGAGACCTTCGACTGCCGCCAGGACCGACATCGCCGGGGTGATCACGGCGTCGCCGTAAAACAGCGCGGCGCCAAAGATGCCCAGGGCCGACAACATCCACAAGACGCGCGGCGAGGCATTCGCGGTGCGCAGGGCCAAGGCCGTCAGGGCCATGATGCCGCCCTCGCCCTTGTTGTCGGCACGCATGATGAACAGCACGTATTTGAGCGAAACGGTGATCGTCAGCGCCCAGAAAACGAGCGAGAGAATTCCCAGCACGCTGTCGCTATCGATCGGCAGCGGATGGTGACCGCCAAAGACTTCCTTCATGGTGTACAGCGGACTCGTGCCGATGTCGCCAAAGACGACGCCCATCGCCGCCAGGGCCGTCCCTGCCAAGCCCGGGCTGTCGCCGTGTGTTACGTTCTCGGCGCTCATCGCCTCTCCATGAATGCTGCTCACGCTACGATTGCCGCGGATCTTTCGCGACATGAGGGCGGGGCGGGCAGGCGGCTGCAGCCGGTCACGGCTCCCCATTGGCAAGGCGCTCCTTGAGTCTCTCGTCGACCGCCACAAGGAGGAAGCAAAGAAGCAAAGAAGGGGGCGATTTTAGGACGAATGCAAGGCGATCGCAAGAACAGAAAAGAGGCCATCGCAGCACAAAAGGCAGCGCTGCCACAGTGCTCGCGGGACAAGGATTTCAACCTGTTTCGATTGCGAAAAAAAGCGCCCGAACGCGAACATTCTGCCCTTCCGGCAATGCTAAACTCCCGCCCCTTACAGTGCGGCATTCACATCGGCGAGGCACGACTTTGAGCGAAGAAAACAAGCGGCTGGCGCCCGAAGCGCTGGAAAAGGGACTCGCCGACGTTCATCTCGACGAGGTGCGTTCGCTGCTCTCGCTGCAAAAGCGCGTCGAGGAACTCGTCGAGCCCTTGTTGCGCGACCAGGACAGCCTGGCGCTCGACGAAGCCAGCGCCGAGATCCAGCAACAGTATCGCCGCGAACTGCGCCAGAAGCTCCGGCTGATGCCGCCGAAAGAAGTCGCCTATATTCTTGAAGCGCTGGAGGCCAATGAGCGCCTGGTGGTCTGGGAAGAAGTCAAGGAGGGCGCCGATCCGATCCTGGCCATACTTTCCGACGACATCCTCGAAGAGTTGATCGACGACAGCCACTACCGCAACGAGAAAACGGTAGTCACCGCTTTCGAACTGCACGCCGGCCACCTGCGCCAGATCACGATCACCCGCCCCGAAGACCTGCAGGGCGTGCACCCGATCTGGGTGGACCTGATCGCGCCCACGAAGAAAATCCGCGGCTGGATTGGCCGCCGCTTCGAAGTCGACCTGCCCGATCCCGGCAGCCTCACCGACCTGGAAGCCAGTGCCCGTTTCTACGTCGATGAAGAAGGACATATTCACCTGCATTCGGACTTTCTGCTCGATACCAGGGAAGAGTCGCGCAACGTCCCGGTAGCCCTGATTCTGCAGAACGACATCCTGTTCACCATCCGCACCGAGGAACTGCCCGTGTTCCGCCTGCAGCGCGCGCGCGCGCGCACGCGGCCCGGCTACGTGACCGACGGCAAGGATGTCCTGCTCGACCTCTACGCCGCCGACGTGGAGTACTCGGCGAATGCGCTGGAGGATGTGTATGCGGAACTCGAACGGGTCGGCAGGCAGGTGCTGCGTTCACACGTCACCGACCAGGAAGCAACGGAGATTCTGGCGGCCATTTCCGAGGCCGAGGACATCAACGGGCGCACCCGGCGCAACGTGCTCGATACCCGCCGCGCCCTGTCGTTCCTGCTGCGCGGCCGCTTCCTTTCCGACGCGCAACTGGCCGACGGACGGGAAATCCTGCGCGACATCGAGTCGCTCGACGGCCACACCGCTTTCCTGTTCAACAAGATCAACTTCCTGATGGATGCCACCGACAGCGCGATCAACATCAACCAGAACAAGGACATCAAGCGGCTGACGATTCTCAGCGTCATCTTCATGCCGATCAACGTCCTCGCCGGCATGGGTGGCATGTCGGAATTCACGATGGTGACCGAGGGCATTCCCTGGCCGATCGCCTATTCGGCACTGCTCGTCGGCATGGTGGGTATCGGCAGCTGCATGTATTTCGGGCTGAAATATTTCGAGAAGCGCAGACTCAAGAGCAACCGCGCCGCCAACCGCAGGACCGCCTGAAGACAGGGCTGCCCTTACCCGCGCTGCGCCAGCTGCGGCAGACGGCCAAATGCCACCACCATCACCAGGCCTTGAACAGCGCTTCGGCAGCAGCGACGGTCGCCGCAATATCGGCCTCTTCATGCGCTGCCGAAACGAAACCGGCTTCGTAAGCGGCGGGAGCGAAGTAGTGGCCGGCGTCGAGCATGCCGTGGAAGAAGCGGTTGAAGGCCGGCACATCGCAACTCATCACTTCGGCGTAGTTCTGCGGACACTCGGAACGGAAGTAGAGTCCGAACATGCCGCCCACTGCCTGTGCTGAAAACGGGACGCCGTTTTTGGCTGCCGCAGCCTGCAAGCCGTCGGTCAGCTGGCGGGTGCGCCGCGTCAATTGCTCGTAGAAACCGCTCGCGCGGACGCGCTGCAGAGTCGCCAGGCCCGCCGCCACAGCCACCGGATTTCCGGACAGGGTGCCCGCCTGATAGACAGGACCAAGGGGCGCCACCTGGGCCATGATTTCCCTGCGCCCGCCGAAAGCGCCCACCGGCAGGCCGCCGCCGATCACTTTGCCAAGCGTGGTCAGGTCCGGCGTGATGCCGTAGAGCCCCTGCGCGCACGTGAGGCCGACCCGGAAACCGGTCATCACCTCGTCAAAAATCAGCACCGCGCCGTGCTCGCTGCACAAGTTGCGCATCGTCTGCAGGAATTCCGACCGCGGCATGACCAGGTTCATGTTCCCGGCGACCACTTCGACGATCACCGCCGCGATCTGCGCGCCGTGCTCGGCAAACGCCGCTTCGAGCCCGGCGCTATCGTTGTAATCGAGAACCAGGGTTTGCCTGGCAAGTTCCGCAGGCACGCCTGCGGAACTCGGATTGCCCAGTGTCAACATCCCCGAACCGGCCTTGACCAGCAGACTGTCGGAATGGCCGTGGTAACAGCCTTCGAACTTGATCAGCAGGTCACGCCCGGTATGACCGCGCGCCAGGCGGATGGCGCTCATCGTCGCCTCGGTCCCCGAGCTGACCAGGCGCACCATTTCCAGCGAAGGCAGCAACTCGCACAGCAGATCGGCCATATCGACCTCGCTTTCGGTCGGCGCGCCAAAGGACAGCCCGCGCAGCGTCGCTTCCTGAACCGCCGCCAGCACGCCCGCATGCGCGTGCCCGAGAATCAACGGCCCCCAGGAGCCGACATAGTCGATGTAGCGCTGGCCGTCGGCATCGGTGACATGGGCGCCGGAGCCGGCAACGAAGAAGCGCGGCGTCCCGCCGACCGAACGAAAAGCACGCACGGGCGAGTTCACGCCACCTGGTATGTGCTTCTGGGCACGCTCAAAGAGTTGTTGATTTTGGGAGATCAAGAGCATTTTCCTCGAATAGTTGGTGATAAGCGGCGGCACGCGACGCCACGTCAGGCGCCTCGAAGAGGTCACTGATCACCGCCAGCAAATCGGCGCCGGCAGCCAGCAGCGGCGCGGCATTCTCGACGGTGATACCGCCGATGGCACAAGCCGGCAGCTGCAGTTCGGCGCGACAGCGCGTAATCAGTGACGGCGAGGCACGCACCGCCAGCGGCTTGCTGGACGAGGGGTGCATGGCGCCAAAGGCCAGGTAGTCCGCACCAGCCGCTGCGGCTGCGCGGGCGCGCTCGAAGTCGTCGTAGCACGAAGCGCCGAGCAGGCGAGCACCGCCAAGCGCGGCGCGCGCCGCCGATAGCTGGCCATCGGCGGCGCCCAGGTGCAGCCCGTCGGCGCCCACCGCCAGCGCCAGTGCCAGGTCGTCGTTGATCAGCAAGCGGGCGCCGAACTGCCGGCAAAGGACGAGTAAAGCGCGCGCGGTCTCCGCCCGGCGGGCCGCGTCACCGCCCTTGTCGCGATACTGGACAAAAGCCGCGCCGCCCTGCAAGGCCTCCCTAACCCGCTCCAGCAGAACGGTCGCGGCCAGGCAATCAGGGGTGATCGCATAGAGGCCACGCAGCGGCTGCCGAGGGTCCTGCTTCCGCTGCTGCATGAGCGAGCAAATCGTGTCAGACAAGGAGAGCTCCGCTGCCCGCGCGCAAGCGGAAGAAGCGATCCGGCAGGTACTGGCCCATGCCGGCACGAAAACCGGCCGCCAGTGCTTGCCAGGTGTACGCCTGCGCCGCCTGCACCGCCTCGCTGACCGGCAGGCCGCTGGCGAGATGGGCGGCGATCGCCGAGGCCAGCGTACAGCCCGAACCGTGATAGCTGCCGGGCAGGCGGTCCCAGACGTCGCTGCGCAGCAGCCCGCCCTCGCGGCCATAGAGGCTATTGACGACGCGTGGCGTAGTGTCATGCGTTCCGGTCAATAACACGTACTGGCAACCGAAGGAAAGCAAGCGCTGCGCGCAGTCATCGAGGGCCCGAAGCGCATCCGTGCCCTCCCCTGCGTCCTCCTCGTCAGCGAGACGGCGCGCTTCCAGCGAATTCGGCGTCAGGATCGTAGTCCGCGGCAGCAAGACCTCGCGCAGCGTGGCAATCATTTCTTCATCCGCCAGTTCGTCGCCGCGCCCGGAGGCCAGTACCGGGTCGAGAACCACCGGCACATGCGGATAATCGGCGAGAATGTCGGCGATGACCCGCATGTTCTCGGCGCTGCCCAGCAGGCCGATCTTGAACGCTGCTACCGGCATGTCCTCCAGCAGGGTCCGCGCCTGATCTTCGACCCAGTCGGCAGCGATGGCGAAAATGCTGGCGACCCCGAGGGAGTCCTGAACGGTCAGCGCCGTGATCACCGACAAAGCGTGGCAGCCGAGCGCCGAGGCAGTCATCAGGTCGGCCTGCAAGCCGGCGCCTCCAGAGGGGTCGC
The DNA here is from genome assembly GCA_003332265.1 of Candidatus Accumulibacter meliphilus. Classification (GTDB taxonomy): domain Bacteria; phylum Pseudomonadota; class Gammaproteobacteria; order Burkholderiales; family Rhodocyclaceae; genus Accumulibacter; species Accumulibacter meliphilus. The sequence goes on along the minus strand of QPGA01000024.1, from coordinate 51,316 downwards.
TGGCCGCGAAACTCAACACGATCGGTGGCGGCATGGGCACAGGATAGGTGGTCATCAATTGGCAACCGCGGTAAGCGAAGATTTTCTGTCAAAAAGAAAGTCTTGGCGGCGAGAGAGGGGTTTGGCTAGAATCTACGGGTTTTTCGCCGATTCTAACCGAAAACTGACGATAGCCATGAACACAGCAAACGACCACCACTACCTCACCTGGATGTGCCTCACCTGCGGCTTCATTTATGACGAAGCAGCCGGCCTGCCCGACGAAGGCCTCGCCCCGGGCACTCGCTGGCAGGACGTTCCCATCAACTGGACCTGTCCGGAGTGCGGTGCGCGCAAGGAAGACTTCGAAATGGTCGAGATTTGAAGACAATGCGTTATAGTAATGTCAGCAGGAGATGACGTCGAAACAGCGACGTCCTCAAGATAAAAACCTGACGCACCCTGGAGGAGACAATTGGCTGAAGCGGCAAGCCTGCGCGGCGTCAAAGTCATGGTCATTGACGACAGCAATACCATACGCCGTAGCGCGGAAATTTTCCTTGTCCAGGCCGGCTGCCGGGTGCTGCTGGCAGAGGACGGTTTCGACGCCCTGGCAAAAATCGCCGACCATCAGCCAGAAGTCATTTTCTGTGACATCGTAATGCCGCGACTCGACGGCTACCAGACCTGTGCGCTGATCAAAAAGAACCAGCGTTTTCGCTCCACTCCAGTGATCATGCTGTCATCGAAGGACGGCTTGTTCGACCGTGCGCGCGGCCGCATGGTCGGCTCGGACCAGTATCTGACCAAGCCATTCACCAAAGACAGCCTCCTGCAAGCGGTCGCCACTTTTGCACCGCCGTCAGCCTGAGGGAACCAAGCGCCATGACCATCAAGAAAATTCTCGTCGTTGACGATTCGCCTACCGAGCGCCATGTCATGAAAGCACTACTGACCAGCAGTGGTTACGAGGTCATTACCGCCAACAGTGGCGAAGAGGGAATCGCCAAGGCGAAAAGCGAACTGCCGGACCTGATCCTGATGGACGTGGTCATGCCAGGCCTGAATGGCTACCAGGCAACCCGCACCTTGACGCGTGACGAGGCGACTCGCAGCATTCCCGTCATCGTGTGCACCACCAAGGGACAGGAAACCGACAAGATCTGGGGCTTGCGCCAAGGCGCGCAGGATTACCTGGTGAAACCCGTCAATGGCCCCGAGCTGCTGGCCAAAATTGCGGCACTCTGACCGCCAGCAAGCGCATGACCAAAAAGATCAGCCTGCACGATTTTCAGTCTTACCTGGCGGCACGACTCGCCGGCATGGGCAATCAGAGTTCTGCCGGCTTGTTGGGCATTCAGGCGGGTTCCGACTACTGGCTCCTGGACCTGACTGACTCCGGCGAAATCGTTCCGCTGACCCCGCTGACGAGCGTTCCCTTGACCCAGCCGTGGTTCGCCGGCGTCGCCAATATCCGCGGCAACCTGTACTCGGCAGTCGATCTGTCGGCCTTTCTCGGCAAGGAAGCAACGCCGCAGAATGCGAGTTCGCGCCTGTTGTTGATCGGTACCCGCCACGGCAGCAATGCCGCCTTGCTGGTCACGCGCATGATCGGCCTGCGTAACGTCGAAGCCTTGCACCTCGAAGCGTCCGATCCGGCAGCACCGGTCTGGGCACAGGAGTCCTACAGCGACAACGAAGGGCGGCGCTGGAAGAAACTAAAGGTGCGGGAACTGCTGGCCGACGAGGCATTCATGGACATTGGCGTGTGAGCCATTTTCACGAATAAACTCCTCGGCTGCCATCAGTCGCACCATAGCCACCGTGTAACCGGAGAAGCAATATGACGTTGAAGTCCAAGCTGCCGAGTTTTTTGTCCGGTACGACAGACCCGGCAGGCGAGACCCTGGATGCTCGCACGGTGATGGATGCACAGCAGCCGACGAGCGACGATCAAGGGAAGACCCCGTTTCCGCTGCCTGTCCTCGGCCGCTACCCGGTTGCCAAACAACTGCAAATTCTTGGCGCCACGCTGCTGCTGGTAATGCTGATTATTGCTGCCGTAGTTTATCGTGACAACCGACAGTCAACCTACGGCACCGCCTACATCGCCACTGCCCGTGACATGGGCATGCTCTCGCAGCGACTGGCCAAGGCATCCAGCCTGGCTTTGCTTGGCGATGCGGTGGCCTTCAAGCAACTGAGGGATTCGCGCGACAATTTCGTGACCAGCCTCGACCGACTGATCAATGGTGGCGAACTGGGCGCCACGCTGGTGCCCGCATCGCCGGCCAGCGTGCACCCGCAGTTGCTGTTCCTGACCGAGGCCTGGAAGAAGACCGACACCAATGCCGGCCGCCTGCTGGAGATGGAGAAAAACCTGATCTCGCTCGGCAAGGACGTCGCCTCGATCAACGACAAGAACCCGCAACTGCTCGACCGCTCGGAGCAGATCGCCGCGCTCAAGCTGCAGAACAGTGCCGGCATCCGCGACATAGCCGTCGCCAACCAGCTGGTGATGCTTACCCAGCGGATTGCCAAGAACGCCAATGCGCTGCTCGTCGGCGACGCCATCGACGCGGAAGTCGCCTTTCTCCTGGGCAAGGACACGAACACCTTTCGTGACCACATCAATGCCTTGAGCAAAGGCAGCGAGGCGCTGCGCATCAGCGCCACCACCGACGCCGATACCAAGCAAAAGCTCGGCGAACTCGATACCAGTTTCAGCGAATACCGGACTGCCGTTGGCGGCATTCTCGGCAATCTGCAGCGACTGGTAATTGCCAAGCAGGCGGGATCGCAGATCTTTCGTGACAGCGAGGAGCTGCTTCATGCCACTGAGCAGCTGGCCCAGGCTTACCAAGCCAACGTCATGGAGCGCACCGGCTACGCCTTCGCTCTCGCTGGCCTGATCGTGCTGGCCATCGGTCTGCTGTTCCTGTTGGCCAGGAGCTATCTTACCGAGAACAAGCGACAGGCGGAGACTGCCGAAAGCAGCCGCCAGGAAACCGAGGCGGTGAACCGCCAGAATCAAGGCGCCATCCTGCGCCTGATGAACGAGCTCGGCGACCTCGCCGACGGAGACCTGACAGTCACCGCGACCGTCTCCGAGGACATCACCGGCGCCATCGCCGACTCGATCAACTACACCATTGAAGAGTTGCGCGTCCTCGTCGGCCGCATCAATGATGCCGCCAGCCGCGTCACCGACGCCACCGGAATGGCGCAACAGACCTCTGTCGAGCTGCTCGCCGCTGCCGAGCGGCAGACCGCCGAAATCAAATCGGCCGGTCAGTCGGTGCTGAGCATGTCAAGCTCGATGACCAACGTTTCCGGCGACGCCAAGCAGTCGGCCACCGTCGCCCGGCAGTCCTTGGCGGCAGCCGCCAAAGGCACCAAGGCGGTCGAGGACTCGATCAAGGGAATGAACAAGATCCGCGACCAGATTCAGGAAACCTCGAAGCGGATCAAGCGTCTCGGCGAGTCGTCCCAGGAAATCGGCGAGATCGTCGAGCTGATCTCGGACATCACCGAGCAGACCAACGTCCTGGCGCTCAACGCGGCCATCCAGGCTGCCTCCGCTGGTGAAGCCGGGCGCGGCTTCACGGTCGTTGCCGAAGAGGTGCAGCGCCTCGCCGAACGTTCGGGCGAAGCGACCAAGCAGATTGGCGCGATCGTCAGGACCATTCAGACCGACACTCAGGACACCGTCTCGGCGATGGAGGAATCGACCCGCGGCGTCGTCGACGGCGCGCGACTGTCGGACGCCGCAGGCCAGGCTCTGGCCGAGATCGGTGAAGTTTCGAGCGAGCTCACGGCCTTGATCGAAACCATCGCCGGAGCCACCCGTCAGCAATCGGAGTTGGCCACCAAAGTGGCCCGCAAGATGCAGGACATTCTGCTGGTCACCGGACAAACAACGGCCGGCACGCAAAAGACCGCGACAGCAATTGGTGAGCTAGCCGGTCTGGCGACGGAACTGAAAGGCTCGGTTGCCGGTTTCAAAGTTACTTGAACGATCGCGGCTAACGGTCATGACATGTCGAGACACCCCGGATCATGAAAGTCATGACCGCCCCCCTCTTCCCCGGCCCTTCTCCCGCGAGGGGAGAAGGGAGTTTCGTGAGTCGCATACGCGACTTTCACATTAGACTGGAGTGGAGAACCCTTCCCGGATGAATGCCCAGACGGACTTCGATATCGGCCCGCTAACCTGGGTCAAGAGCGAGATAGACCTCGCGCTGGAGCGTGCCGACAAGGCCTTGCAAGAGCTTGCGGCAAGCGTGGCCTTCGACAACGCCAATCTCGGCCAGGTCAGATTCTGTCGTACCCACCTGCACCAGGTGCAGGGCGCGCTGACCATCGTCGGTCTCGACGGCGTCACCCAGTTTACGGAAGCGCTGGAGGCCTTGCTCGAGGCGGTCGAACGCCAGGAGCAGCCGTGCAACGCAGCGCACATCGAGCTGGGACGACGGGCAATGGCCAGCCTTCGTCACTACCTCGATGACCTGATCGGCGGCCAGCCAAACCAAGCCCTGCGCCTGCTGCCCGTTTATCGAGAACTGCAGACAGCCCGCGGACAGGAACGTGTTCTGGCGACCGATCTCTTCTTCCCCGACCTGCGCGTACGCCCACCCCGTCGTAACGGCGGTAGCCCGAAAATCAGCGGCGGCGAGTTTCACGGTCGCCTGCGCCAGCAGCGCGCTTACTTCCAGCGCGGCCTGTTGTCGTGGTTACGTGCGCCGCAGAGCGGGGCCGGCGTGCCGGAAATGCTCAACGCCGTCAAACGTATCGATGCCCTCCAGGAACTACCGTCCGCGCGCGCTTTCTGGTGGGTGGCCACTGCCTTCCTGACCGCGCTGGCCGAACGGGCGCTACCAGCGGATGCCGATGCCAGGCAGCTGTGCACGCGCATCGACCTGCAGATTCGGCGACTGCTCGAAGGTTCGAGCAATGTCGCCGAACGCCTGATGCGCGACGCGCTGTATCTGGTCGGCAACGCCGACAGCAAGCAGCGCGCCGTCCACCGCGTCCAGGCTGCCTACCAGTTGGCCGCGCTGCTGCCCGGTGCGGCGCCCGAAACCGCGGTCGCTGAGGAATCCGTCCGCCGTCGCTTGCGTGAAGCGATTGCCAGCACAGAAGAGTCGTGGAACAAGTTTTGTGCCGGCAGCACGCAGGCACTGCCGACTTTCCGCAGCAACGCCACGGCCTTGGCAGCGGTGGTCGAAGAACTTGGCCAGGCCGACTTTTGCCGCCTGGTTCAGGCCATCGGCGAGGTGGCCGAATTCCTGCTCAAGGCGCCGATAAAGCACAGCGAAGCGCTGGCCATGGAAACGGCCACGGCCATCCTGCTGGCGCTGAATGCGCAGGGAAACATCCAGTACCTGGACAGCAGCTTCACGCACCAGGTCAATGTAATGGTCGATCGGATTCATGGCTGCCTTTCCGGAAAGCCACTGTCACCGGAATCGGAACTGCCATCACTCGACGAAATGTCACGCCAGGCGCAGGAAAAGCTGCTGATCAGCCAGGTGGCCCGGGAGATCCAGAACAACCTGACGCACATCGAACAGGTACTCGACGGTTTCTTCCGGGACGTTGACAAAGGCGCCGATCTGGAAAGCCTGGAAACGCCGCTGCGACAGGTCATCGGTGCACTGACCATGATGCGCCACGAGGCGGCCGTTGCGGTTCTAAAAAAGTGCGCCGCCGACATCAAGGCTTTCTCCGCAGCAGACTATGTGCCGCTGGAAACCGACTTCGAGCAACTTGCCGAGAAACTGTCGCTGCTGGGCTTCTTCGTCGACGCCCTGCAGCACGGCGCGACGGACTTCGATGCCTTCGTCAGAAAAATGGAGTCCAGCACTGGCCGCGAGGTGCTCGTCGAGGAACCCGCAGCGACGGTCGAGAAGGAACTCGAACAGCAGAAGCTCGACGCGCACGCCTTGCTGCAAGCGCTCAAGGGACAGCCAGACGATGCGCAGCTGCGCCAGCAAGTCGTCAAACATCTCGCGGCCCTGCAAAAAGACAGCGACCTGGTGGGCGACAAGGACGGCGGACCACAGATCAAGCAACTGCTGTCGGTGCTCGCCGCCGCTGGCGACGCCAGCGCGCAGCTCGACGCGACGATGGCCGCGCTCAAGCCGCAAACCGCCGAGACACCACTCCCCTCGGCTGAAACGATCCAGCTCTCACAAGCTACCAGCGAGGAGGTCGACGCCGAAATCCTGGAAATTTTCCTTGCCGAGGCGGAAGAGGTACTGGCCGGCATCGACCACAACTTCCAGTTGCTGAAAACGCAGCCGCAGGAGACAGCGTTGCTGACCGCCATCCGCCGTGCCGTGCATACCCTCAAGGGCAGTGGCCGGATGGTCGGACTCAGGGATTTCGGCGAAGCGGCGTGGTCGGTCGAACAGGTTCTCAACCTGTGGCTGCGCCAGGAGCACGAAGTCACGCCAGCGATCGTCGACCTGCTCGGCCAGGCCTACAGCGTCTTTGTCATCTGGGTCGCACATCTGAAGACCGGACACGTTCAGGCGCCCGATGCCACGGGAATGATGGCCCTGGCCGCGTCGCTACTGCGCACTAGCGAGGACAGCAGCGTCGTCGAAACGCCTTTGCCGGAAGCAGCGGCAAAGCCCGATGATCGCGCCGGCGATGAGCGTAGCCTACGCCAGAGGCTGACCATCACCTCGGCGCTCGCCGAGATCTTCAACGAAGAGGCGGGAGCGCACCTGGCAACGCTGCAGCATGAGTTCGCGGTTCTCGAAAGCGACCTCCTGGCGCCCACCACGCACGAGATGTACCGTGCCGCTCATACGCTGGCCGGCATCGCCGGAACGGTCGGTATCGAGCCAGTGAATCAGCTGAGCATGGCCCTCGAACACGCCGTGTCGCGGCGCAACCAGGCGGCCAATCCGGATAGTGTTGAAGCGCTGGAAACGATCCGTCAGGCAATCGCCGGACTGGCCTTGATGCTGACGGACATCGCCGGCTTCCACGAGCCCGAAGCAGCACCGGTACTGATCGATGCGCTCGCATCGCTGTACCTGGAGCTGTCCGTCGAAAAGCGGGCAGCGCTTGCCGAGGAGGAAGGCGACGCCGGCAGGGGAGACAGTGAAGTCGGTGAAACCAGCGACGCAGCGCTGGATGCTGAAGAGCTGGCGGTCCATGAGCTGGTGTCAGCAACGGCCGCACCGCCGCTGGCGCCGATCACGGCCACGCAACCATCAGCGGCAGCGCTGGGTGGCAGCGGGCTCGTGGCCCCGGAAATGCAGGATGAGCTGGACGAGCAGCTACTGCCGCTCTTTCTGGAAGAGGCGCTCGATCTCACCCAGAGCATTGCCACGCAATTGCGCGCCTGGCGCAGCAAGCCTTCCGACAGCGACGTCCTGCGGCGTCTGGCGCGCCTGTTCCACACCCTCAAGGGTAGCGCACGCATGGCCGGCGCGATGAACCTTGGCGAGCTGACGCATGCCATCGAAACGCGCATGGCGGAAGCGCAGCAGGCGGAAAATTCGCCGCTCGAACTGATCGACGACATCGATAACGCTTTCGACGTCATCGTCCAGATTGTCGAACGGCTGCAACGTGGCGAGCTTGGCGACGCCCCGGTCGACGTCTCCGACGAGGCCGCCGGAAAAATTGCCTCGGACGCTGAGTTCACGCGGACGGCTGCGGGCCACGATGTGCCGGCGGAAGCGCCCGAGCAACAACAGGAAGGCGAAAGCGATACCGGCGAACAGCGTGCCTTGCTGCGCGTGCGTGCCGATTTGATCGATCGCCTGGTCAATGAAGCCGGCGAACTCTCTATTGCGCGCTCCCGGATTGAAGGCGAAATGCGGGCTATCAAGGGTTCCCTGCTCGACCTCACCGAAAACGTGATCCGTCTGCGCCGGCAATTGCGGGATATCGAACTGCAGGCCGAATTGCAGATGCAGTCACGCACTGCGCTGGCGGATGAACGCCGCCCGATCGATTTCGACCCGCTCGAATTCGACCGCTTCACGCGTTTTCAGGAACTGACCCGGATGATGGCCGAATCGGTCAATGACGTCGCCACCGTCCAACAGAATCTGTTGAAAAACCTCGACGACGCCAACGCGGCCATCCTCGCACAATCGCGGCTGAACCGCGAACTCCAGCAAGAGCTGATGTCGGTGCGCATGGTGCCATTCAGCAGTATTGCCGATCGCCTGTACCGAATCGTTCGCCAGGCCGGCAAGGAACTCGGCAAACGCGCCAACCTGGAAATCAGTGGTGGCCAGTTGCAGCTCGACCGCACGGTCCTCGACAAGATGCTGGCGCCACTCGAACACATGCTGCGCAACGCCATCGCCCACGGCCTTGAAAATACACCGCAGCGTCTGGCCAAGGGCAAGCCGGAAATCGGCGAACTGTCTCTGAAGCTGACGCAGGAAGGAAACGAGGTCATTGTCGCTTTTGCCGATGACGGCGCCGGACTCGACCTGCAGCGCTTGCGCGAGCGCGGTCTGGCCGCTGGCCTGCTCAACGAGGAGCAGGCCGCGGATGAAGCGCAGATCGTGGAGATGATCTTTGCACCAGGCATCTCGACGGCCAGCGGCATCTCGCGCCTGGCCGGGCGCGGCATCGGCATGGATGTATTGAAGAGCGCCGTAGTCAGCCTTGGCGGCCGTATTGAAGTCCTGTCCACGCCCGACCAGGGGACGACCTTCCGCCTTTATCTGCCGCTGACGCTGGCGGTCACCAAGGCCTTGCTGGTGCGCTCCGGCCAGCGCGAGTACGCGATTCCGGCGGCAATGATCGAGCAGGTGCTCGACCTCAAGGAAAAGGGGTTGACCCGTATTCGCGAAGCCAATGCCGCGTTGTGGAGCGGTAATCCCTATCCCTTCCACTATCTGCCGCACCTCCTCGGCGAGCCACAAGCTCTGCCAGAAAGACATAGCCAGTACTGGGTCCTGCTGCTGCGCAGCGGCACCCGCCGAGTGGCGCTGCAAGTCGACGAAGTGCTCGGCAATCAGGAAGTGGTGGTCAAGAATATCGGTCCACAGCTGGCGCGGGTCATCGGCGTGTCGGGAGCGACGGTGCTCGGCAATGGCCAGGTGCTGCTGATTCTGAACCCGGTTGCGCTGGCCAGTCGCCCGCGCACGGCGATCCCCGTTTCGCCGCTACCGACGCTACGCCAGGCGGCGACTACCGGCAGCGTCGCCGCCACCCTGCCGACGGTGATGATCGTTGACGACTCGCTGACCGTGCGCAAGATCAGCAGCCGCCTGCTGGCCCGTGAAGGATACCAGGTGATGACTGCCAAGGATGGCCTCGATGCCCTCGAACAACTGGTGGCGATCATCCCCGATGTGCTGCTGGTGGACATCGAAATGCCACGCATGGACGGCTTCGAGTTGACGCGCAACCTGCGTGCCGACGAGCGCTTGCGCGGCGTCCCCATTGTCATGATCACCTCGCGGACGGCGGAAAAGCACCGTCACTACGCCTTCGAGTTGGGCGTCAATCACTACCTGGGCAAGCCGTATCAGGAAGAGGAGCTACTGCGCCTGGTGGCCGCGCACGTCAAGGCGCAGCGAGGCCCTTGACGACCGCGTAGCGCTGCAGGGTCAACTGCCTGGCCTGCTGATGATCGACCAGCGGTGCCGGCGTGTCGCGTCCGATACGCACTCCGCAAGCAGCCTGCTCGGACAGGCTCATCCGCCATGGCGCGTGGATGAAGCGGTCGGGGACGGCAGCCAGTTCCGGCAGGTAGCGGCGAATGAACTTGCCGGCGGGGTCAAAGCGCTCCGACTGCAGCAGGGGATTGAAGATCCGGAAAAAGGGCTGCGCATCGCAGCCACTCGAGGCCGCCCATTGCCAGCCGCCGTTATTGGCGGCGAGATCGAAATCGTTCAGCTGGGCGGCAAAATAAGCCTCCCCACGCCGCCAGTCAATGCCCAGATCCTTGCTCAGAAATGAAGCGGTCAGCATGCGCAGGCGATTGTGCATGTAGCCCGTGCCATTGAGCTGGCGCATCGCGGCATCGACGAGCGGGTAGCCGGTACGGCCGGCGCACCAGGCGGCGAAGGCCTGCTCGGCAGGCGGCCCTTGCTCCCAGGCAATGGCCTCGTAGGCCGGTTTGAAAGCACGCTCGGCAACCTGCGGGAAGCGATCGAGAATCATGAAGTAGAAGTCGCGCCAGACAAGCTCCGAAAGCCAGGTCGCAGCGCCCTCATGGCCGGGCTGCAAGGCGCCCGCAGCGATCGCTTCGGTGACCAATTCTCGAATCGAGAGGGTCCCGAAACGCAGGTGAACCGAGAGGTAGGACACCCCTTTCACGGCCGGAAAGTCGCGCTGCTGCTGATAGCCAGAAATTCGCCCGAGAAAATCGGCCAGCAAAATCCGCGCGCCCGACATCCCCGGAACAAAGCCCAAGGCGCGCAGGTCGGTCGCGGCAAAACCGAGTTCCGCCAGCGAAGGCAGCCGCTGCGCATTGGGCGGCATGACCAGGGTCCCGGCACCTCCCTCGCCGGGCTGCAGGTCGTCCTCGGTCAGGCGCTTCAGCCAGGCTTTCTTGTACGGGGTAAACACCGTAAACGGTCGCCCAGCCTGAGTCAGCACTTCGTCGCCGTCAAGCACCGCCTGGTCCTTGAAAGACTCGAAGGCGATGCCGCCAGCGTTCAAGACAGCGCTTACCGAGGCATCGCGGCGCTTGGCTTGCGGCTCGTAATCACGATTGGCAAAAACCGCGGCGACGCCGAGCTCGCCAGCCAGCCGGGGGATCTCCTCAGCAGCCCAGCCATGGCGTACCAGCAAGCCGCCGCCGCGCCGGCGCAGAGCGGCGTCGAGCTCAAGCAAGGATGCACGAATAAACTCGACGCGTCGGTCAGTGCGCCTGACCAGGGAATCGAGAATTTCGCGATCGAAGAGAAACGCGCAATGGACGCGCCTTCCTCGCCGCAGGGCTTCGCCAAGCGCAACGTGATCGATGTCACGCAGATCGCGCCGAAACCAGACCAGAATGGAATCGAGCATGGATTACCTTTGTGTCCGCTGCCGCCGCCGATTAAAATAAGGCCATGAAAAGCATCAACCTCACCGACCATTTTCTCATTGCCATGCCGGCCATGGCAGACCCGTATTTTGCCAGGACCTTGGTCTACATTGCGGAACACAATGCGCGTGGAGCGCTGGGTGTGATCGTCAATCGACCGATCGACATGAGTCTGGGAACGCTGCTCGGCAAAATCGACGTACCGCTGGCGAGCGAAGGCTTTGCCCAGCTGCCGGTTCTTTTCGGAGGGCCAGTGCAGACCGATCGTGGCTTCGTCCTGCACCGACCGCTCGGTCAATGGCAGTCGACACTGGTGATCAACGAGCAGGTCGGCCTCACCAGTTCGCGCGACATCCTGCAATCGGTCGCCGAGAAAGGCCAACCCCACGACTTGATGGTCACCCTCGGCTACTCCGGCTGGTCTGCCGGCCAACTCGAACACGAACTGGCCCAAAACGCCTGGCTGACCGTCGCTGCCGAGCTGCCGATTCTCTTCGACTTGCCCTACGAGGAACGCCTTGCCTCGGCACTGGACCTGTTGGGGGTCAGCCTTACCAACCTTGCCGACCAAGTCGGTCATGCCTGAGAGAAGCGGCCAAGCAACCGGCGCCGTGCTCGCTTTCGACTTTGGAGAAAAACGGATTGGGGTCGCGACGGGCGAGTGGCAAGTGCGGCAAGCGCACGCTCTGACCACCATTCACGGCGAGGCAAACACGCTGCGCTTCGCCGCCATCGCCACCCTGATCCAGGAATGGCAGCCGCGCTCCCTGGTCGTCGGACGACCCTTGTCCCTGGACGGCGACGAACACGCCATGACCGCTCGCTGCGAACGTTTTGCCAACCAGCTGCGCGGCCGCTTCGGGCTCAGCGTCGACTACGCCGACGAACGGCTTTCATCGGTCGTCGCCCAGGAACGCCTACGTTCGGCCGGGCACAACTCGCGCAAGGCCAGCAAGCATCTTGATGCCGTCGCCGCCCAGTTGATCTTGCAGGACTATTTCGACAGCCGCAGCGACAGCAGCGGCGACAGCGGCGCGAGCCCCTGATACAGCATCTCCATAGGCGCCAAAACACGCCGTTTCCTACACCCCTACACACCTACACGCGTTCACCAACCCCTGACGAGCAAACAGATGCCAGCCATTGAACTCCCCGACGCCGACGTGCAATGCCGAGAACTCGCTGAACTTATCCGCCCCCGGCTGCGACCGGCTCTTCCGATCTTCGGCATTCACAGCGGCGGCGTGTGGGTTGCCCGACGGCTGCGTGATCTGCTCGAACTGAACAACGAGATCGGCCTGATCGATGTCTCCTTCTACCGCGATGATTACGGCGAGAAAGGTCTGCATCCTCGCGTCCGGCCAACGTCGATCCCCTTTGATGTCGAAGGTCGGCCGCTGATCCTGGTCGACGACGTGCTGTACACGGGACGCACGACACGGGCGGCAATCAACGAACTGTTTGACTACGGTCGACCGGCGAGCATACAACTCGCCGTACTGGCCGATCGCGGCCAACGCCAGCTACCTATTTGCGCCGACTTCTGCACCTGGCAGGTCGATCTCGACCCGACGCAGGAACTGCTGCTCTCTGCGGACGCCGACGCCCGGCTGCAGTGGAGTCTCGCCCACAATGCATAACCCACAACTCAACGCAAATGGCGAGCTGACGCACCTGCTGTCAATCGAGGGTCTACCGCGCGAACTGATTCATCAGATCCTCGATACTGCGTCGAGCTTCATCGAAGTCTCGGATCGTGACGTCAAGAAAGTACCCTTGTTGCGTGGCAAGAGCGTCTTCAACGTCTTTTTCGAGAATTCCACGCGCACGCGGACCACTTTCGAAATTGCCGCCAAGCGCCTCTCCGCGGACGTCATCAACCTCGACGTGACGCGCTCGTCGACCGCCAAGGGTGAGACCCTGCTCGACACCGTCGACAACCTGATCGCCATGCATGCTGACATGTTCGTCGTACGCCATGCGGCCAGCGGCGCCCCGCACCTGATCACCGAGCATCTGCGTCGCCTCGGACGAAACGACGTGCACGTGGTCAATGCCGGCGACGGACGACACGCTCACCCGACGCAGGGTCTGCTCGACATGTACACCATCCGCCACTACAAGAAGGATTTCAGCAATCTGGTAGTCGCGGTGGTCGGCGACATCCTGCACTCCAGGGTCGCACGCTCGGACATCACCGCGCTGACCACGCTCGGCGCCGCGGAAGTGCGTGCCGTTGGACCGAAAACCTTGTTGCCCGCTGCGATCGAAAGAATGGGTGTGCGCGTCTGCCATGACCTGCGTGAAGGGGTACGCGATTGTGATGTGGTGATCATGCTGCGTCTTCAAAACGAACGCATGAACGGTGCGCTGCTGCCTTCGGCCCGCGAGTACTTCAGCTGTTACGGACTGACGCCAGAGATCCTCGCCCTCGCCAAACCGGACGCCATCGTCATGCACCCGGGGCCGATGAACCGGGGCGTGGAAATCGACTCCGACGTCGCCGATGGACCACAGGCGGTGATCCTGCCGCAGGTGACCTTCGGAATCGCCGTGCGCATGGCGGTAATGGGCATTCTGGCAGGGAACTGAACGATGAACAGGCAAAACCTCCACATCCGAAATGCGCGACTGATCGATCCCAGAAACGGCCTTGATGAGCCGCTCGACCTGTTCGTCAGTGACGCACGCATTACGGCCATCGGGCAGCCGCCCGCCGGCTTCTCGGCCGACCGCAGCATCGATGCCAGCGGACTGATCGTCTGCCCCGGCCTGGTCGATCTGTCGACCCGGCTGGGCGGCATCGAACCCGAACTCGCCGCCGCCGTCGCTGGCGGCGTCACCTCCCTGGCCTGCCCGCCGGACACCAAGCCACCGCTCGACGAGCCGGGGCTCGTCGAACGCCTGGTACGGCGCAGCGAAACGCTTGGTTTAGCGCGCGTCTATCCGATCGGCGCCCTGACGCAGGCCCTGGCTGGGCAGCGGCTTGCGGAAATGAACGGCCTCGCGCGGGCCGGCTGCATTGGCTTCTCGCAGGCCAACCAGCCGATTGACACGCAGTTGCTGCTGCGTGCGATGCAGTACGCGGCCACTTTTTCGTACGCGCTGCGCCTGCGACCGCAAGACCAGTTTCTTGCCCGTGACGGCGTTGCCCACGATGGCGAAGTCGCGTCACGGCTGGGGCTGACCGGGATACCCGTGTCGGCGGAAACCGTGGCCGTCGCCACGGCGCTGCAACTGGCTTCCGAAACCGGCGTCCGCCTGCATCTTTCGCGACTGTCCTCGGCTGCCGGCGTCGAACTGGTCCGGGCAGCAAAGCGTTCGCGGCTGCCGGTCAGCTGCGACGTGGCGATCCACCACCTGCACCTTTCGGAAATGGACATCGGCTACTTCGACAGCAACGCTCGCTTCGACCCGCCGCTGCGTGCCCACAGCGACCGTGACGCGCTCCGCGCCGCCGTTCGGGAGGGCCTCGCAGCGATCTGTTCGGACCACACCCCGGTCGATGCAGATGGCAAGCAGCTGCCGTTCGCCGAGGCCACTCCCGGGGCCACCGGCCTGGAGCTCTTGCTGCCACTGACGCTGCTCTGGGCGCAACAGGTAAAACTCCCATTGGCCGAGGCGCTGGCCCGCATCACCTGCGATCCGGCCGAAATCCTCGGCATCGACGGCGGTTCGCTGAGCGTCGGCAGTCGCGCCGACATCTGCATCTTCGACCCTGACGAAGCTTGGCGCGTTAGCCCCGAGGCCTTGCGCAGCCAGGGCAAGAACACCCCCTACCTGGGTTACGAAATGAGCGGCAGGGTGCGCATGACGCTGGTCGGCGGACGCATCGTTTTCGAGGCTTGAGCGTCGCTCACTGTCCGAGAAGGCGCCGTAGCGTGTCCGCCGACACGCCGCGCAAGGTCAAGACCTTGCGCCGCGAGTTGTGGCCGCTCTTCAGCTCGACCAGCGACTTGGCCAGCCCCAGCCGCTGCGCCAGAAATTCGAGCAGCGCGGCATTCGCGCGACCATCGATCGCAGGCGCCGCCAGGCGGACTTTCAACGCGTCCCCGTGCAGGCCGACGATTTCGCTGCGCTTTGCTGCCGGCTGAACATGGATGCTGAGGGTGAGCGCAGCGCCGCTCTCGCGTAGCCAGTCGGCCACCGTTAAAGTGAAAGTCGCGCACGCGACTCACGAATCTCCTTTCTCCCGTCGCGGGAGAAAGGCCGGGAAAGAGGGCAGGCGGTGATGACTTCGCTGACCCTGGGTCTCTCGACGGTCATGACCGTCAAAGAAACATCAGCACTAGCTGCGCCAGGACGATGGCGATCAATGGCGACAGGTCGACCACCCCGATGCGTGGAACCAAACGCTGGATGGGAGCCAGAAAAGGGCGGGTCAGCTGCCCGACAGGCTGGATCAGAGGCGAATACGGACTGACCCACGACAAAACGGCCTGTACCAGCAGAGCACCAATCAGCAGATAGATACTCATGCGCAGCGTAGCCAGCACGCCCTGCCAGAGCAGAACCGGCAACAGGTTCAGCGCTGACCAGGCTTCGCTATCGCCCTGCAGTGAAACCACTGCAACGACAAAAACAAGCTGCAGCAGATACGCCGGCAAGAGGCTCGCCAGATCGAGTCCCCACAGGCCGGGCAGCGCTTTGCGCAGCGGCTTGACCAGCCAGTTGGTCAGGTCGACAACGAAAGTGCCAACCTGATTGTTGAACGACACCCGAAAAGCCTGCATGTAAAAGCGCAACAGCAGCGCAACGCTCAGCACACCGGTGACCACCTGCAACAGAAACAAAACCGCCTGTCCCGCCATCAACTATCCTTTCCGAGCAGCACGCCCAGTTCACGACTGCGCGCATTGGCCGCCTGCACGCCAGCGATGAAGCCTTCCCTGACGCCGCGTTCTTCCATCACTTGCAGGGCGGCTTCGGTCGTTCCGCCTTTCGAGGTGACGCGCTCACGCAGCACGGCGGCGGCTTCATCTGACTGCACCGCCAGCTTGGCCGCACCGAGTACCGTTTCGATGGCCAACTGGCGCGCCTGGATTGGCGTCAGACCGAGCTCCGTCGCGGCTTGCTGCAAGGTCTCGATGAACAGGAAGACGTACGCCGGACCGCTGCCAGAAACCGCAGTGACGGCGTCCATTTGCTCCTCATCGGCCACCCACAGCGTACTACCGACGGCCTGCAGGATGCGCTCGGCACCCAGCCGCTCGGCCATCGAGACCGCCGGCAGCGCGCACAGGCCGGTAATGCCGGCACCGATCAGTGCCGGGGTATTGGGCATCGCGCGCACGATCTTGCTATAGCCGCCGAGCCAGCGGGCGATGTCTGCCAGGCGCAAACCGGCAGCAATGCTGATGATCAGTTGCTGCTTGAGGCGCTTGGGGAGCGACGCACAGGCATCATGCATTTGCTGCGGCTTCACCGATAGCAGCAGCGCATCGCAGTCGAGCGCAGCGGCGGTCGGCGCCTCGTAACAACGTATCCCGTACATCAGGCGCAGCTTGGCGCGCCCCTGCGCACCGACCTCGATCACGGCAATGTCGGCTGCCGAGAATCCGGTTTTCACCAAGCCACCGATCAAGGCGTTGGCCATATTGCCGCCACCCAGGAAAGTAATTCTCATGCTTCGTGTCTCTCACCAAAAATCGCGGTACCCACACGCACCACGCTTGCTCCCTCGGCGATCGCCGCTTCCAGATCGTGCGACATACCCATCGAAAGCGTATCCAGCACCAACCCGCCGGCTTGCAGTTGTTCGGACAGTTGGCGCAGCATGCGGAACGGGCGGCGCTGTTCCAGAAAGACGTCACTGCGCGCAGGAACGGTCATCAGCCCACGCAAACGCAAGTTTGGCAGCACAGCAACCGCCTGCGCCAGGGCCAAGGCTGCGGCAGGCGAAACCCCGCCCTTGCTGGCCTCGCCGCTGACATTCACCTGCAGACAGACCGACAGCGGCGGCAGTGACGCAGGCCTTTGTTCGGAAAGCCGTTCGGCAATTCGCAAGCGGTCCACAGAATGCACCCAGTTGAAATTCTCGGCAAGCAAACGGGTCTTGTTGCTCTGCACGGCACCGATAAAATGCCAGTCCAGCCCCAGGGAAGCTAGTGCCTCTACTTTCTCGAGGCCTTCCCGGACGAAGCTCTCACCAAAAGCAGACTGCCCGGCAAGCGCCACCTCACGAACGCACGCGGCAGGCCAGGTCTTGCTGACCGCGAGCAGGCGAACATCGCCAGGGTCACGTCCGTACTGCCGCGCAGCGCTGGCGATTCGCGCGAGAACGGCTTGCAGCTTGGCGGAGAGTAAGGTCATAATCGGGAGCTACGCAGGTTACCGCGAGTATAGCACCGCGCCCTGCCCACCGCCCGAGGACCGAACCGGATGGACATCACCGAACTACTGGCCTTCAGTGTCAAGAACAAGGCTTCCGACCTGCACCTGTCATCGGGCCTGCCGCCGATGATCCGGGTCAATGGCGATGTGCGCCGCATCAACCTGCCGGCGATGGAGCACAAGGACGTGCACGCCAGAGTGTACGACATCATGAGCGACGGCCAGCGCAAACAGTACGAAGAGACGCTGGAATGCGACTTTTCCTTCGAAATCCCGAATCTGGCACGTTTTCGCGTCAACGCCTTCGTACAGAACCGCGGCGCCAGTGCCGTCTTCCGGACGATTCCGTCGAAAGTGCTCACCCTTGAAGAGCTCAACTGTCCAAAGATCTTCCAGAGCATCTCCGAGTTTCCGCGTGGCATCGTGCTGGTCACCGGACCCACCGGCTCAGGCAAATCAACCACCCTGGCGGCGATGGTCAACCACGTCAATGAGAACATGTACGGCCACATCCTGACCGTCGAGGATCCCATCGAGTTCGTCCACCAGTCGAAGAAGTGCCTGATCAACCAGCGCGAAGTCGGACCGCATACGCTGTCATTTCAGAATGCGCTGCGCTCGGCGCTGCGCGAGGACCCGGACGTCATTCTGGTTGGCGAAATGCGCGATCTGGAAACCATCCGTCTGGCACTCTCCGGCGCCGAAACCGGACACCTGGTATTCGCCACCCTGCACACCTCGAGCGCGGCCAAGACCATCGACCGCATCGTCGACGTGTTCCCGGCTGCCGAGAAGGAAATGGTTCGCTCGATGCTCTCCGAGTCGCTACGTGCGGTGATTTCGCAAACGCTGCTCAAGAGCAAGGATGGCCTGGGACGGGTCGCTGCGCACGAGATCATGCTCGGGACGCCGGCAATCCGCAACCTGATCCGCGAGAACAAGGTGGCGCAGATGTACTCGGCACTACAAACCGGTCAGCAACATGGTATGCAAACGCTTGACCAGAACCTGGTCGAACTCGTCCGGCGCAATATCGTTTCGGCAGCGGAAGCCAAGAGCAAGGCCGCCAACAAAGACACCTTCGCCAACGTCTAGACCCGCTTCGCGAGCAGGAGAGAAAGCATGGAGCACGACCAAGCGCTGAAGTTCATGCACGAACTGCTGCGGCTGATGACGCAGAAGAACGGTTCCGACCTGTTCATCACCGCCCATTTCCCGCCGGCGATCAAGATCGACGGCAAGGTCATGCCGGTATCCAACCAGCCGCTACTGCCGCAGCACTCTGCCGAGCTTGCACGCTCGATCATGAACGACCGTCAAGCAACCGAGTTCGAAGAAAAAAAGGAATGCAACTTTGCCATTTCACCGTCAGGCATCGGTCGCTTTCGTGTCAATGCGCTGGTGCAACAGGGGCGCGTCGCGGTGGTCTGTCGAACAATCAACCTGGTGGTGCCAACCCTGGACGAACTGGCCTTGCCAGCGGTCCTCAAGGACATCTCACTGACCAGCCGCGGCCTGGTCATCTTCATCGGCGGCACCGGCACCGGAAAAACCACGTCACTGGCCGCGCTACTTGATCACCGTAACTGCAATAGCTATGGCCATATCATCACCATCGAAGACCCTATCGAGTTTGTGCATGAGCACAAAAAGTGCATCGTCACGCAACGCGAAATCGGCGTCGACACGGACTCCTGGGAAGCAGCGCTGAAGAACACCCTGCGGCAGGCACCGAACGTGATCATGATGGGCGAAATCAGGGACCGGGAGACCATGAACTACGCCGTTGCTTTCGCTGAGACCGGGCACCTGTGCCTGGCCACGCTACATGCCAACAGCAGTAATCAGGCGCTCGACCGGATCATCAACTTTTTCCCCGAAGAGCGCCGCCACCAGTTGTTGATGGACCTTTCCCTGAATCTGCGTGCACTGATCTCGCAGCGCCTGCTGCCGAAGAAGGACGGCAAGGGGCGAGTACCAGCAATCGAAGTGCTGCTCAACTCGCCGTTGATCTCCGACCTGATCTTCAAGGGCCAGGTGCACGAGATCAAGGAGGTCATGAAGCGCTCGCGCGAACTCGGCATGCAGACCTTCGACCAGGCGCTGTTCGATCTCTACGAAGGCGGTCAGATCAACTACCAGGACGCCTTGCGCAACGCCGACTCGCTCAACGATCTACGCCTGCAGATCAAGTTGCACGGCAAGGAGTCGCAAGACCGCGACCTCACCGCCGGCATCGGCCACCTCGATATCGTCTAACGGTCATGACATGTCGAGACACCCCTGATGATCAAAGCCATGACCGTTTTCCCTCTTCCCCTGACCCTTCTCCCGCGAGGGGAGAAGGGAGTTTCGTGAGTCGCTTGCGCGACTTTCACATTAAGCTGGCAGGCTGCACGTGCGCCCAATCCACTACACGGCTTTCGCCCCGGCCTTGCCGCGGTTGCTGCCGGCGACCATTTTGAATTCGTACAGGCGGCAGTCGAGCGCACCGTTGAACAAGGGCGTCTTCTTGCTGGGAGTCAAGCGCATCATCTTCGGCAAACGGGTGTCGGCGCTGATCAGATAACAGGTCCAGCCGGCGAAGCCTTGCTTGAGCGCCTGGCCCAGCAAGGGGTAGAACGCTGCCAGTTCGTCATCACTGGAGACGCGCTCGCCGTAAGGCGGATTGCTGACCATTATTCCGCTGCCAGCAGGCGCCTCGATGTCAAGCAAATCCCCCGAACGCAGGCTAACCGCGGGTAGCAGCCCGGCACGGTCGAGGTTGGCCAGCGCAGCGCGCACCGCCACCGGCGAAATGTCACTGCCAAAAATTCCGGCGTTGGCAAGCGGTTTTTCGCCGGCGCGCGCGACGTCATAGAGTGTTTTCCAGGCCACCGAATCAAAATTGCGCAGCTTCTGGAAAGCAAAATCCCGCCTGGCGCCCGCTGCCACGCCAAGCGCTATCTGGGCGGCTTCGATCAGAAACGTGCCACTGCCACACATCGGGTCAAGCAGAGGGATGCCCGGCTGCCAGCCGCTGAGGCGCAAAATGCCGGCGGCGAGGTTTTCGCGCAACGGCGCTTCGACGCTCTTCTGGCGAAAGCCGCGCTGATAGAGCGGCGCCCCCGAGGTATCGAGATAGAGCGTGCACTCGTCGCTGCTGATGAAGCCCTGAATGCGCACGTCCGGTTGCCGCGTGTCCACGCTTGGACGGCGGCCGAAGTCACGGCGAAAACGATCACAAACCGCGTCCTTGATCCGTAGCGTCACAAACTCAATGCTCTTCAGAGGACTCTTAACCGCATTGACATCGACCCGAATCGTTTGCTCCGGAACGAACCAGTTCGGCCATGCCGTCTCCAGCGCCAACTGGTAGATGTCTTCCTCCTTCGCGTAGCGGCCGTGCGCCACCCGGCACAGGATGCGGGTGGCAATCCGCGAGTGAAGATTGGCGCGGTAGCAGGCTGGCCAGTCGGCGAGGAAATGCACCCCACCGGAGATCTGTTTCAAATCACGCCCACCAGCCGCCAGAAGATCGTCGGCGAGCAGGGTCTCGAGACCACGCGGGCAGCTTGCAAAGAAGGTTTCCACGATTGTCTCCGATCGCTACGAACTAAAAAGGCTTGAAGACGGCGAGATAAATCGCCGCCAGCAGCAAGAGCACTGGCACTTCATTGAACCAGCGGAACCAGAGGTGACTACGCTGGATGCGGTCATCCTTGAAGCCCTGCAACAGGCGACCACAATAAACGTGATAGGCAATCAGCAACACCGCCAGCGCGGTTTTGGCGTGCAGCCAGCCACCCGAAAAACCGTAGCCGAACCACAACCAGAGACCAAGAGCAATCGCCAGAACGCCGATCGGCGTCATGAAGCGGTAGAGCTTTTCAGCCATCGTCAATAGGCGCTTGCGCTCTTTGTCGCTACCGCGCTCGACCATCGCCAGATTGACAAAAATACGCGGCAAGTAGAACAAACCGGCGAACCAGCTGACCACCATCCACAGATGCAGAACCTTGGCTAGCAGCACGCAGACTTCCTTTCCTTAATGTGAAAGTCGCGTACGCGACTCACGAAACTCCCGTCTCCCCTTGCGGGAGAAGGGCCAGGAGAAGAGGGAAACGGTCATGACTTTCATGATGTGGGGTGTTTCCACGAGTCATGACCGTTAATGTGAAAGTCATGACCGATTGCGGCTGCGGCCACACCGTCCTCGACGCGCGGATAGTGCAGCCTGACCCGGAGCTCTTTCTTGACGCGTTGGTTGAGCAGCCGACGTGATTCACTCATGAACGACAGTTGCAGGGCCGAGAGCTGCTCTTGCGCCTCGTCACGCGACAGACGTGGCACTCTGGGCAAGTCAAAACGATCGGCAACGAGATCAAAGTAGTCGCCCATCCTGATCTCTGAATCATCCGTCGCGTTGTAGGCGCGGTTACCGCGGCCGTAGCGCAGCGCGGCACAGGTCATCATTGCCAGGTCATCCGCATGGATGTGATTGGTATAGACATCGTCGGCCTTGCGCAGCGCCGCGACGCCGCGCCGCAGACGTTCGATCGGCAAACGGTCAGCGGCGTAGATCCCGGGCACCCGCAGGATGCTGACGACGACGCCGCGCCGGCCGAAAGCTCGCAGCTGGCGCTCGGCATCAACGCGGCGGTGGGCGCGGGCGGTGCCTGGGCAGAGTACGCGCGTCTCGTCCACCCGTTCGCCGGAGCAGTCGCCATAGACCCCGGACGTACTTATATACACGATGCGCTGTGGTAGACTCATCCCACTTGCAAGTGCGGCAAGTAGCCAGCGGGTGCGGGTGTCGCGCCGATCGCTCGCCCCACCTGTCGGCTTGCACGTCGCGGGCGGCGCCAGATGGATGATGATCTGCGCCAGGCCGGCAATACGCCGCAGGCTGTCGGGTCGATCAAGGTCGGCGAGCACGGGTCTGGCACCCTTGTCGCGCCAGAAAGCGACTTGTTCCGCGTCGCGGACCAGGGCGAAAACGCGGTAGTGGCCAAGCAGCCGGGGCAGGAGACGGCGGGCAATATCTCCACAACCGACGATCAATAGTTTTTGCACCGCGCAATTTTACCGGATTCGTAAAGCAGCGGAGAGGCAATGAGTTTTCAGGTCAGCGTTCAGCCGAGCCAGCACAGTTTTCATGCGCAGCCAGAGGAGACGATTCTCGATGCCGCGCTGCGCCAGGGTCTGTGCCTTCCCTACGGCTGTCGCGATGGCGTTTGCGGCTCTTGTCGGGGCAAAGTGCTGAGCGGTCAGGTAGCGCATGGCAAGGCAGCGCTCGATGTCCTCAGCGAAGCCGACCGCCATGCCGGCGACGCCCTCTTCTGCTGCGCCATGGCCCGCAGCGACCTGGTCATCGAGAGCCGCGAGATCCGCTCCCTCGATGACATTCCGATCCGAACCCTGCCCGCACGAGTACATAGTCTGACCCGAGCGGCCCCGGATGTAATGATCGTCGAACTCAAGCTGCCGGCCAGCGAGCGCCTGCAGTTTCTCGCCGGGCAATACGTGGACATCCTGCTCAAGGAAGGCAAGCGGCGGGCTTTTTCCATTGCCAACGCGCCGCACGAAGACGCTTTTCTGCAATTGCATGTCCGCCACATACCCGGGGGAAAGTTCACCGAGCACGTATTCGAGACCCTGAAGGAGCGCGACTTGCTGCGCCTGCGTGGGCCGCAGGGCAGCTTTTTCCTGCGCTCCGACTCGCACAAGCCAATCCTCCTGGTCGCCGGCGGTACCGGCTTCGCGCCGATCAAAGCCATCGTTCAACAAGCAATTGCGGAAAAGAACGAGCGCCCGATGCTCATCTATTGGGGTGGCCGGCAGCCAGCCGACCTCTACCTCTTGCCGCTCGCCGAACAGTGGCCGGCGCAGCATCCACAGTTGCGTTTCATCCCGGTACTCTCTGACGCGCCCGCGGACGAGTGCTGGAAGGGCCGCCGTGGCCTCGTTCATCAAGCCGCGATGGCAGACCAACCCGACCTGTCCGGCTATCAGGCCTACGTTTGCGGCTCGCCAGCGATGGTCGCCGCCGCGAGGCAGGATTTCCAGACGCTCTGCCACTTGCCAGCGGAGGAGTTCTTCGCCGACTCTTTCGACTTTGCGTCCGACACCCTCGCGGCGATCGACACCACCAATCCTAAGGACCGAAAGGTCGGCCAAGATGAATAAGGTCTTCATGTCCCGCCAGCCGCTGCTCAATCGTCAGAGCAGGATCATCGCCAGCCGTTGGACGCTCCACCTCGGCAAGCACGCGAGCATGCAGGATGCGGCGAATGCTCTTGGTGCCCTGGACGACATCTGGACGCGAAGCGAGAAACCGGTGTTCATCAGCTGCGGCGGCAGCAAATGCGATGCCGGCCTGCTGGACTGGTCGGCCCCCGACAACGCGGCCATTGAACTACCCGCCGCAGCGCTGCTGGGTGCCGACGGACCCGACCTGATTGCTGCCCTGCAAACCTGGCAGCCGACCGCCTGTCTGCTTTTTGATGCGCAGGCCACGAAAGCGCTATCGGTCGATGTGCCGTTTCGCTTCATCGCTTTTGACGCCAGGCAGTTCTCGCTCGCGCAGCTGAAACTGCTGGCGGCGCGCACCAAAAACTACGGCATTGGGATCGCTTTAAATGTCCAGACCAGTGAGGATTTCCGGGCCTGCATGGATGGCGGCATGACCGCCGCCGCCGGATGGTTCTTCACCAGGCCGACCAGCCAGCTCGCCAGGACGCTCAGTCCGGCGCAGACGAACATCGTACGGGTACTCAATCTGGTCCGCCAGAATGCTGACATTCGGGACATCGAAGCCGCGCTCAAGCACGACGTAGCGATGTCTTACAAGCTGCTGCGCTACATCAACTCGGCCGGCTTTGGCCTGTCCTGCGAAATCCAGTCCTTCAGCCACGCTGTCAACATGCTCGGCTACGACAAGCTCAATCGCTGGTTGTCACTGCTGCTGGCGACCGCCAGCAAGGACCCGATGGCACCGGCGCTGATGTACACCGCCTTGCTGCGAGGCCGGCTGATGGAATTGCTCTCAGCCGGACTGGTCGACAAAGCGGAGTACGACAACCTCTTCATTACCGGGGCTTTCTCCTTGCTCGATGTGTTACTCGGCGTCGGCATGGCGCAGGCACTCGATGCCATGCGCCTGCCCGAAGCGATCTGCGATGCGCTGCTCGGGCATGGCGGTCGCTATCTGCCCTTCCTCGAACTGGCACTGTCCAGCGAAGGCGATCAGGGCCAGCTGATTGCCGAACAGGCGGCGATGCTCGGCCTGACAGCAGACCAGTTCAATCGCGCGCAACTGCAGGCGCAGGCATTCGCTGAAGCGGTGGAGTTCTAGCAGGCAGACAGCGATCGGTCTGCTGTCGCCGCAAGCGGCAGCAATGGCGTCGCGATTACTGCGGCTCTGCGAGTCTGCGGCACTACTCGCCGAGGTAGGCGGCGCGCACCTTCGGGTCGGCGAGTAGTTTCTTGGACTCGTCGGTAATGGTAATTTCGCCGCTCTCCATGACGTAACCACGCTGACTGACCTCCAATGCCAGCTTGGCGTTCTGCTCGACGAGCAGAATGGTCATACCCTCCAGCGACACCGTACGAATGACCTCAAAAATCTTCTGCACCATGATCGGTGCGAGACCCATCGAAGGTTCGTCGAGCAGCATCAGCCTGGGTTTGCTCATCAGCGCGCGACCGATGGCCAGCATCTGCTGCTCGCCACCGGAAAGGGTACCGGCGATCTGTTGGGCGCGCTCCTTGAGGCGCGGAAAGTGCGCCAGAACGTGCTCGAGATCGCGTTCGATTTCAGCCTTGTCATTGCGGGCATAGGCGCCCATGCGCAAGTTTTCGAGGCTGCTCATGCGCGGAAAAACACCGCGGCCTTCGGGCACCAGCGCGATGCCTTCGCCGACCAACTGATACGGCGGCAGGGAGACAAGCTCCTTGCCACGATAGCGAATACTACCGCCGACAGGATCGAGCAAGCGTGCCAAGGCGCGCAGGGTACTGCTCTTGCCGGCGCCGTTGGCACCGATCAGAGCGACCATCTCGCCCTCATTGACGTGAAACGTGATGCCGCGAACGGCCTGGATCCCACCGTAGGAAACGCGTAGTCCGGTAACTTCAAGCATTATTTTTCTTTTCCTTCAGGCGACCGAACCACCGAGGTAGGCCTCGACGACGCGAGGATCCTTCTGCACCACAGCCGGCACGTCCTCGCAGATTTTTTCGCCGTAGTCGAGTACTGCCACCCGCCCGCACAAACCCATCACCAGCTTGACGTCATGCTCGATCAGCAAGACCGTCACGCCATCCCGGCAAATGCCTTCGACAAGGATCCGCAGGGCTTCGGTTTCGGTGCCGTTCATCCCCGCAGCGGGCTCATCAAGCGCCAGCAACTTTGGCTCGGTGGCCAGGGCACGGGCAATCTCGAGCCGGCGCTGGTCGCCGTAGGAAAGGTTCTTGGCCAGATCATGCGCCCGTTCGTGAATACCGACATAGTGCAAAAGCTCCTCGGCACGACGAGTAATCGCCGCCTCTTCGGCCATCGTCGCCCGATTGCGAATGATCGCACCAAGCACTCCCGCATGCGTACGCAGATGCCGTCCGACCATCACGTTCTCGATCGCCGACATATTGCCGAACAGCCGAATGTTCTGAAAAGTGCGGGCAATACCGACTTCGGCCGCCTTGTGCGGAGCGTCGGCGGCCAGCTTTACGCCGTCGAAGACGAAATGGCCGCCCTCATTCTTGTAGAGACCGGTCAGGCAGTTGAAAAAAGTCGTCTTGCCGGCTCCATTGGGGCCGATCAGGCCGTAGATCT
The DNA here is from genome assembly GCA_003332265.1 of Candidatus Accumulibacter meliphilus. Classification (GTDB taxonomy): domain Bacteria; phylum Pseudomonadota; class Gammaproteobacteria; order Burkholderiales; family Rhodocyclaceae; genus Accumulibacter; species Accumulibacter meliphilus. The sequence goes on along the minus strand of QPGA01000024.1, from coordinate 25,166 downwards.
CACCTCGCCGAATGGTCAGCGAAACGTCGTGCAAGGCTTTGACGCCGCCAAAATGCTTGGCAACCTCGTGGGCTGCGAGAAGAATCTGTGGTTCGCTCATGGTCAACGCGTGCTCTCGGCAAGTTCGCGACGGCGTTGTGGCGAAGGCCACAGACCTGCCGGCCGGAAGCGCATCACGAGCACCATCGACAGGCCGAAGATGAGCATTCGCAAGCTTTCCGGATCAATGATCATGCGCCCGAAGAGCGCATCCTGCAGCGGCTCGATGCCATAGCGCAAGACCTCGGGAAGCGCGGTCAGCAGGATCGCCCCGAGAATGACACCGGGGATATGGCCCATGCCGCCGAGAACGACCATCGCCAGGATGGTGATCGACTCCATCAGCGAGAAACTCTCGGGGCTGACGAAGCCCTGCATCGCCGAAAAGACGCCGCCGGCGATGCCTCCGAAGGAAGCCCCCATGGCAAAAGCCAGCAGCTTGATGTTGCGGGTGTTGATCCCGCAGGCTTTGGCGGCCACCTCATCCTCGCGAATCGCCTGCCAGGCACGGCCGACCCGAGAATTCTGCAAGCGGACATTGACGATGATCACCATGATCGCCAGCGCCACCAACAGGTAGTAGTATTTCTGGGGCCCCGAGATTTGCAGGCCAAAGATGGTCGTTGTGTCGGCAAACGAGAAATCACCGATCCTGATCGGGTCGATCAGGGTAATCCCTTGCGCACCATTGGTGACGTTGATTGGCGCATTCAGATTGTTCAGGAAGATGCGCACGATCTCGCCGAAGCCGAGCGTCACGATGGCCAGGTAGTCACCCCGTAACTTCAGCGTCGGCGCACCGAGCAGCATCCCGAAGAGACAGGCGACGCCGGCACCCAGCGGTAAAATGACCCAGAATGGCAAGTGCAGCCCGAAGTGTGGCGATGCCAGCAAAGCATAGACGTAGGCGCCGACCGCGTAAAAGGCAACGTAACCGAGGTCCAGCAAGCCGGCGTAGCCGACGACGATATTCAGGCCCAGCGCCAGGAAAATATAAAGAATCGCGAAGTTCGCGATGCGTACCCAGGCCTGGCCACCCAGGGCGGCAACGAAAGGCACGGCCAGCAGGACCACGGTGATCAGCACCACAGCCAGCCAATGCCGCTGCCAGGGAACAGTTCTTCTGAGCTGATCGTTCATGCGCGATCTCCCGTACGTTCGCCAAAGAGACCCGAGGGACGAAACATGAGAACCACGATCAGGACCACGAAGGCGAAGATATCCTGGTAGTGGCTACCCAGGAAGTCGCCCGTCAGTTGCCCGATGTAGCCCGCGCCAAGGGCCTCGATCACGCCCAGCAGAATACCGCCGGCCATGGCCCCGGCGAGGTTGCCGATGCCGCCCAGAACAGCTGCGGTAAAAGCCTTCAGACCGAGCATGAAGCCCATCTGGTAATGCGCGATTTCGTAATACGAACCGACCATGCAGCCAGCAACGGCACCCAGCGCCGAGCCGATGATGAAAGCCATGGCAATGACGCGATTGATATCGACGCCCATCAGCGAGGCCACCTGCGGGTTCTGCGCCGTTGCGCGCATGGCCATGCCGAGGCGTGTACGGTGCACCAGATAGATCAGGCCGGACATCACCAGCGCGGCGATGGTAACAATGGCCACCTGTACGTTGGTGAAAGTCGCACCGCCGATATGGAAAATGTGCTTCTCGATCATCGGCGGAAAGGTAATGTAGTTCCGGCCCCAGATGATCATGGCCACGTTCTGCAAGACCATCGACATACCAATCGCGGTGATCAGCGGCGTCAGCCGCGGCGCACCACGCAGTGGGCGATAGGCCACCCGTTCCAGGAACCAGCCGAGCACCATACACACCAACACCGAAATCAGCAGGCCAATGCCGAGAATGAGTAGCGGCGGCATGCCGGAACCGGCAAGGGAAACAATGACCGTGAAAGCGACCATCGTGCCGATCATCACCACTTCACCGTGCGCGAAGTTGATCAGGCCGATAATGCCATAGACCATCGTGTATCCGAGAGCGACAAGCGCGTAGACCGCGCCGAGAGTAAGGCCGTTGATCAGTTGCTGGAGGAGAGTGTCCATGGTCGAGCTTTCCGCAACAATGTGCGTGGGGCGAACCGCAGGTTCCGACTCATGGCGCCAGGAATCGGGCGTGCGGGCGCAAGGCCCGGCTCATGCTGAGCGGATGCAGGTAAGCGCGGGGACGGCAGCAAAGCTGTCGTCCCCGTGGTGCCGGTTGCCAGGTTTACTGCTTGGCTTCCGTGGCGGGAGCAGCCGCAGGCGCAGCGGCAGCCATGGCGCCGCCTTCACTCTTCAGAGTGACCAGCTTGCCATCCTTGATCTCGAAAACGGTGATTGCGCCGTTCTTGATGTCGCCTTTTTCATCGAACTCGACTTTGCCGGTCACCCCGTCGTACGAGGTCTTGCCGACTTCCGGCAGATACTTGACGGGATCGACCGAATTGGCGCGCTTCATGGCGTCGATCAGGACCATCACGGCGTCGTAGCTGTACGGTGAGTAGATCTGAATCTGCCCATATTTGCTGGTGAAGTCGGCGAGGAATTTCTGACCATTCGGGAGTTTGTCGGCGGGCAAGCCGGCCTGCGTACAGATGACGCCTTCGGACGCCACACCGGCAAGCTTGATCAGCTCCGGCGAGCAACCGCCGTCACCGGTGGTGAACTGTGCGTTGATGCCCAGTTCCTTCATCTGCTTGAGCATCGGGCCGCCGACCGCGTCCATGCCGCCGAGGAAGATCACGTCGGGATTGGTTGCCTTGATCTTGGTGAGAATGGCCTTGAAGTCGATGGCCTTGTCGTTGGTAAACTCACGCGCGACGACTGTCGCGCCGTTGGCCTTGGCAGCCTTCTCGACTTCGTCCGCCAGACCCTGCCCGTAGGCCGTACGGTCATCAATGATGGCGATGGTCTTGGCACCCAGGTCCTTGGCCGCGTAGGTACCGACCACCGAGCCCTGTTGAACGTCGTTGGCCATCACCCGGAAGGCAGTATTGAAGCCCTGCTGGGTGTACTTCGGATTGGTCGCCGATGGCGAGATCTGCGGCAGGCCAGCCTGGTTATAGATGGAAGAAGCAGGGATGGTGGTCCCCGAATTCAAGTGACCGACGACGCCGACGACCTTGGCGTCAACCAGTTTCTGGGCAACGACGGTGCCAGTCTTCGGGTCGGCCTGGTCATCCTCACCGAGGAGTTCGAACTTGACCAGTTTGCCGTCGATGGTGATTTTTTGTGCATTGGCGTCGTCGACCGCCATGCGAGCACCGTTCTCGTTGTCCTTGCCGAGGTGGGCAATCGGGCCGGTCAGCGGCGCAACGTGGCCGATTTTGACAATCATTTCCGCCGGCGCCGGCGCCGCGGCAGCGGCTGCCGCAGGTGCCGCAGGTGCCGCCGCCTTGGGTTCTTCCTTCTTGCCACAACCAATCAGCGCCACAGACGCGGCCAGAGCGATCAGAACGCCAGGCATATGTACTTGATTCATAGGTGTCATCTCCAATATTGTGTTTTTAATGGGGTAGCGAACGCGCGATTGTCCAAGCACATCATGAGCTTGTCAACATGCATATCTGTTGTCGAGATGCATGGCGCTTGCTCGGCGTCCCCAAAAAAAGGAAACCGGCACTGGGCCGGTTTTTCTTCATGCAGTGATCACTTCAGGCTAAGGATCCACTTGGCCAGGGTGTTGGCCTCTTCGGGCGTCACCTTGTTCGGCGGCATCGGCACCGGGCCCCAGGTACCCTTGCCACCCGAAATAATCTTCGCGGCGAGCATCGGCTCATCCGCGGCGGTGTACTTGTTCGCCACGTCCTTGTACGACGGACCGACGACCTTCTTGTCCACCTGGTGGCAAGTCATGCAGTTCTTGGACTTGGCCAGGGCCGCTGCGTCTTCAGCCTGGACGGCACCGGCAGACATTACGCCGGCAGCAGCCAGCAGGCTCACGTAGATCGCTTTCATACTCTTACTCCGTTCAGAAAGATGGTTTGGTACGCCGCGATATTATTTCAGTTTGGCCCGCTTGCAAAGCCCGTTGATTCGCGTTACCGGTGGCGCAAACGTTAGCGCACATAACGCATTGGCAACACGGAGCGTTGACAGCACCCGGTAGTCGCTGCCGGCCTCGCGGCCGCTGCGGCCAGTATCAATGCCTGCTCGAAGCGCCGAGGAGGATACCTGCGGTGATGAAGAAGCTACCGAAAAGGCGATTCTGCGTGCGCAATGCGCGCGCGTCGCGCAGCCAGCGGCGTAGTCGCGACACCAGCAGCGCATAGCCGGACATGACGAGGATGTCGACCGCACACATGGTGATCCCGATGAGCAGGAACTGCGGCCACTGCGGGCTTCCCGCGTCGACAAACTGCGGCACCAGCGCGGCGATGAAGAGAATGGCCTTCGGATTGCTCAGGTTGACCAGCAAGCCCTGCCAGAAAAGGCCGTTGGCAGGTGCCGGCGCAACACCTGCCTGGTCGATTTCCGCTATCGGCGCCCGCCATTTCTCGATGCCCAGCCAGATCAGATAGGCTGCACCAGCGAACTTGACCAGATCGAAGACGAACGCCGAAGTCGCCACCAACACGCCGAGCCCGGCAGCGACGACCATCAGCTGTATCAACAAAGCGGCCTGCAGACCGAGGATTGCGCGCAGAGCGACCCAGTAGCCGTACTGCAATCCGGCACTCATGCTGGTCACCGCTCCCGGGCCGGGAGTGATCGAGATCACTAGCGACGCCAGCAGGAAACCGAGCCAGAGGTCAAAGGGCATTGGCGCTCCCAGATCAGCGCTTCTTCAGCTGTTCCAGATCGCGCACGGCGCCGGTCGCCGCCGATGTCGCCATCAGCGCATACGCCTGCAAGGCTTTTGAAACCACTCGCTGACGCGTAGCTGCGGGCTGCCAGGCAGTTTCGCCGCGGGCGTCCATGTCGGCACGACGCCTGGCCATTTCGGCTTCCGTTATGGCCAGGTGAACGCGGCGACCAGGAATGTCGATTTCGATCACATCCCCCTCTTCGACCAGGCCGATCGCCCCGCCTTCAGCGGCCTCCGGTGAAGCGTGCCCAATCGACAGACCGGAAGTGCCGCCCGAAAAACGGCCGTCAGTGAGCAGGGCGCAGGCTTTTCCCAGCCCCTTGGATTTCAGGTAGGACGTTGGATAAAGCATTTCCTGCATGCCCGGGCCGCCTTTCGGCCCTTCGTAGCGGATGACCACCACCTCACCCGCCTTGACCTGATCAGACAGAATCGCTTGCACGGCATCGTCCTGACTTTCGAACACCCGCGCCTTGCCGGTGAACACCCAGATGCTTTCGTCGACGCCTGCGGTCTTCACGATACAACCGTCGGTCGCCAGATTGCCATACAGCACGGCCAGGCCACCATCCTGCGAGTAGGCATGCTCACGGTTGCGAATGCAACCGTTGGCGCGATCCACATCGAGCTCCGGATAGCGCCTGTTTTGCGAGAAAGCCGTCTGCGTCGGAATGCCGCCGGGCGCCGCCCGGAAAAATTCGATCAGCGCCGGATCCTGGTTGCGAATCACGTCCCAGCGGTCGATCGCCTCGCCGAGCGTGCTGGCGTGCACCGTCGGCTGCTGGCGATGAATCAGGCCGGCGCGGTCGAGCTCGCCGAGAATCGAGAAAATTCCGCCGGCACGGTGCACATCCTCGATATGGTAATCGGGCGTCGCCGGTGCCACCTTGGCCAGACACGGCACCTGGCGCGAAATGCGGTCGATGTCGTCCATGGTGAAGTTCACCCCGCCCTCCTGCGCCGCCGCCAGAATATGCAACACGGTGTTGGTCGAGCCGCCCATCGATACGTCGAGCGTCATGGCGTTCTCGAAGGCCTCGAAACTGCCTATCGAACGCGGCAGCACCGAGGCATCCTCTTGCTCATAGTAGCGACGACACAGTTCGACGATCTGCCGGCCCGCCTCCAGAAAAAGCCCCTTGCGATCGGCGTGCGTGGCGAGAACGGTACCGTTGCCGGGAAGCGAGAAGCCGAGCGCCTCGGTCAGACAGTTCATCGAGTTGGCCGTAAACATGCCGGAACAGGAACCGCAGGTCGGACAGGCCGAGCGCTCGAAGCTGTCGACTTCGTCGTCGGAACAATTGCTGTCGCCGCCCTTGACCATGGCATCAACCAGGTCGATGGCAATCACCTTGCCGCCCCAGTCGACCTTGCCGGCTTCCATCGGGCCACCGGAGACAAAGATCGTCGGGATGTTCACCCGCATGGCCGCCATCAGCATCCCCGGTGTGATCTTGTCGCAGTTCGAGATGCAGACCATGGCATCGGCGCAATGGCCATTGACCATGTATTCGACGGAGTCGGCAATCAAGTCGCGCGACGGCAGCGAGTAGAGCATGCCGTCGTGACCCATGGCGATGCCATCGTCGATGGCAATGGTGTTGAATTCCTTGGCGATGCCGCCAGCGGCCTCGATCTCGCGCGCCACCAGTTGCCCCATGTCCTTGAGGTGCACGTGACCCGGGACGAACTGGGTAAAGGAATTGACGACAGCGATGATCGGCTTGCCGAAGTCGCCATCCTTCATGCCGGTTGCGCGCCACAGGGCGCGGGCGCCAGCCATGTTGCGACCGTGGGTCGAGGTGCGGGAACGATAGTCAGGCATTGCCAATCTCCAATCCGGAACGCGCCGGAGGGTGGCGCGATATAATGCGAATTCTATCCGAAAGCCTCCGAGTCCTCGCGCCGTGTTGATCCATCCCCAGTTCGACCCCGTCGCGCTTGCCCTCGGCCCACTGAAAGTGCACTGGTACGGACTGATGTACCTGGCCGCCTTCCTGCAGTTCTGGTGGCTTGGTCGGCAGCGCATCCTGACCCATCCGCAGCTTGCGAACAGCGGCTGGACGGTGCGCCAGCTCGACGACCTGCTCTTCTATGGCGTTCTCGGCGTCATTGTCGGCGGCCGTCTGGGCGAGATTCTCTTCTATCAGCCGGGCTACTACCTGCAACACCCACTCGAGATTCTCGCCGTTTGGCGGGGAGGCATGTCGTTTCATGGCGGCTTCCTCGGCGTCCTCGTGGCGATGGCCTTGTACGCCCGAAAGATCGGCAGGACCTGGTTCGAAATCACTGATTTCATTGCCCCGCTGGTGCCGCTCGGTCTCGCCGCCGGACGCATCGGCAACTTCATCAACGGCGAGTTGTGGGGCCGCGTGGCGGACCCTGCGCTGCCGTGGGCGATGGTTTTTCCCTGGGTAGACAACTTGCCGCGCCACCCTTCGCAGCTCTATCAAGCGGGCCTCGAAGGGCTGGCCCTGTTCGTTCTGCTCTGGTGGTACTCGGCCCGAGCGCGACCGCGCGGTGCCGTTTCGGGTGTCTTTCTCATCGGCTACGGCAGCCTGCGCTGGCTCGCCGAGTATTTCCGATCTCCTGATGATGGTATCCTTGGCCTGTCATTTACCGTCAGCATGGGGCAGTGGTTGTCCCTGCCGATGATTCTTTGTGGTCTGCTTTTGCTCGTCCTCGCCCATCGCCAACGCATCTGAGCTGGACGCGCGGCTTGCCGCGGGACGGAGGAGAAAAGGATGTCAGAGGGCTTTGTTGTCCGCGGGCTGCGCCGGGTGCGCAAACTGCTCGAGAGTCCCGGCCCGCTCGAGCTGGAAGGAAAACCCCTTGGTCGCGTTCGCGATCTTTTGCGCGAGTGCGCCAGTGGCGTCGGCGGTGAAGTCTCGGTCCGCCAACGCGCCGCCCTGCTGGCTGAAACCTATCAGCACCTCAATGATGATGGCCGTACCACTTTCCTGAGCACCATCGCCAATGACTTCGGTCCCGACCCGCAGTCGGTCGCCAGGGCCCACGCCGACTATCAGGCGGCGGTCGGTAGCGATCAGCAGTGGACAGCCGAATCGGCCCTGCGTAACGCCATGCGCTCGTCGCGACTGCGCATCCTCACGCAATTCAACGCCCTGCCGCAGGGCGTCAAGTTTCTCGTGGATCTACGCGCCGATCTGCTGCGCTTTCTGGACAAGGATCCCGCCCTGCGTTCGCTCGACCGCGAGCTCGAGTCCCGCCTGAGCGCCTGGTTCGACGTCGGCTTCCTCGAACTGCAGCGCATCACCTGGAACTCACCGGCAGCGCTGCTGGAAAAACTGATCCAGTACGAAGCGGTGCACGAAATCCGCTCCTGGAGCGACCTCAAGAATCGACTCGATTCCGATCGCCGCTGCTACGCTTTCTTTCATCCGCGCATGCCGATGGAGCCGCTTATTTTCGTCGAGGTCGCCTTGACCGAGCACCTGGCCGACAACGTTCAGGCCCTTCTCGACGAGCATGCGCCGGTATTCGATGCGCAGCGTGCCAGCACGGCGATCTTCTATTCGATCTCCAACACCCAACCGGGCCTGCGTGGCGTCTCGTTTGGCAATTTCCTGCTCAAGCGGGTGGTCGACGACCTGAAACGGGATTACCCGAAACTGACCAGCTTTGCCACGCTGTCACCGCTGCCGACTTTCAGACGCTGGGCCGAGAGCCAGCCGGAAGCCTGGCCAAAAGCATTCACCGACTCCGACCTGGCCAAGATCAAGCGGCGGCTGCCGCCAGAGATGGCGCCACTTGCCAGCGCGTCCGATCTTGCCGCGCTGATTTCTGCGCAGAACTGGGCCGCGGACGAACCGCTGGCCGCCAGCCTGCAGCACGGACTGACACGCCTCGCCGCACGTTACCTGCTAACCGCCCGCAAGGGTGAGCACCCGTACGACCCGGTCGCCCGTTTTCACCTCGGCAACGGCGCACGCATCGAACGCCTCAATTATCTGGCCGACACCTCCGCACGCGGCGACCAGCAGTCGTACGGACTGATGGTGAACTATGTCTACGACCCTGATACCATTGAAGAGAATGTCGAAGCGTTTTCCCGCAGTGGTGAAATTGCAGCCGCCACCGCCATACGTCGTTCCGCTCGCGACTGAGGTCGCGCAGCGAGCGCTTTTTTCCTTCCGCCACAGAGAAAGAACTCCTATGAGCCAACGCCCCTTCAAAGTCCTCGGTATCCAGCAAATCGCCATCGGCGCCCCTGACAAGATGAAACTGCGCAAGTTATGGATCGACATGCTTGGCCTCGAAATCACCGGCAACTTCGTCAGCGAACGCGAGAACGTCGACGAAGACATCGCCGCGATCGGTTCCGGCCCGTTCAAGGTCGAAGTCGATCTGATGCAACCGGTCGACCCGGAAAAGAAACCGGCGGTGCATGTCACGCCACTCAACCACATCGGCCTGTGGATCGATGATCTGCCGAAGGCAGTCGAGTGGCTTTCGGCCAACGGCGTGCGCTTCGCACCGGGCGGAATCCGCAAGGGTGCGGCCGGCTTCGACATCACTTTCATGCATCCGAAAGCCAATGACGAATTCCCGATCGGTGGCGAAGGCGTCCTGATCGAAATGGTCCAGGCCCCCCCCGCAGTCATCGAAGCTTTCGCCAAACTGGCCTGAGAGCCAGGCTTCACCCAAAGCCACTTTTCCCGCAAATTGTTCGCCGGCAGCAGCTACACCCGCCGACGGCTGGCGCAGAGAAAGCGCGCCTGAGCACCGCTTCCACCTGCTCTCCGAACCCCGCGAAAAGATCGACGAGCGCCAGCCCAGCTGGCGCTCGTTTTATTTTGCCTCTCTGTCGAACACCCCGCCAGGACGACGATCGGTGACAACTGACGTCGAACTTTTTTGTAGTTGCAAAGACCAATTGCACGTTTCGTGCGCCACAATGTTCATCTCTGCGGAAAAATGCATGATAATTGCCGGCCATGGTCGTTCAGGCGCAACCATGAAAAGAAGCATGCCAGCAATTGAAAGTCGCATTGATCTATCTTTTCCGAGGCAGCGAAACCGCTGCCGTCGCTTGGCGCTGCAGTTCGCGGTTTTCCGGTTGCCGCGGTATCGGCAAGGGAACAGCACATCCCCATAAACTGCAGCACCCGTGCCAAGGACACGCTTTCATCTCCAATCCGCTTTTCAGCCACACCAAGGAGGCATCAATGAGTGAAGTCAATACCGAGCAAACAGAGGCCGTACCAGCAAGCGATCAAGCCACCACCGAAAGCGTGACCGTGGACCAGGCCGCGCCTCCGGCCAGCGCTCCAGCCAAGGCCACAACTGCTAAACCGGCAGCGAAAGTGGCCGCAGAAGAACCGAAGAAAGCGCCGGTAAAGGCCAAGGAGGAGAAAGCCGTGAAGACAGCGAAAGCGAAGCCGGCAGCAGAAAAACCGGCAGCAGAAAAGCCGGCAGCCGCGGCGGCAAAGGAAGTGGAAAGCGTCAAGAGCACGCGCAAGACGCCGCTGAAGACGAAGAACTACGAGAAAGCACTGGGGAAACTGCAGGTCGAACTCGTCAAGCTGCAGGAGTGGATCAAGTTCAAGAAACTGAAAGTCGTCGTCCTCTTCGAAGGACGCGACGCCGCCGGCAAGGGCGGAACGATCAAGCGCATCACCGAAAGCCTCAGCCCGCGAGTCACCCGCGTCGCCGCCCTGCCGGCGCCCACCGACCGGGAAACCGGGCAGTGGTATTTCCAGCGTTACGTGCAGCACCTTCCCGCCGGCGGCGAAATGGTGCTCTTCGATCGCAGCTGGTATAACCGGGCCGGCGTCGAACGGGTGATGGGTTTTTGCACCGACGAGGAATACCGCGAGTTTCTGCGCAGCTGCCCGGAGTTCGAGCGCATGCTCGTGCGCAGCGGCATCATCCTCATCAAGTACTGGTTCTCGGTCAGCAACGAGGAGCAGGAGCGCCGTTTCCAAAAACGTATTTTCCATCCGGAAAAGCACTGGAAGCTCAGCCCGATGGACCTGCAATCGCGCGCACGCTGGGTCGAGTACTCGCGGGCCAAGGACAACATGTTTGCCCATACCGACATCAAGCAGGCGCCCTGGTACGTCGTCGACGGCGACGACAAGAAGCGCGCCCGCCTGAACGTGATCACCCATCTGCTGAACATGATCGACTACGAAGATCTGACGCCCGAGCCCATCGTCCTGCCGCCCCGGCAGGAGGAAATCGGTTACGTGCGGCCGCCAATGTCGGACCAGACTTTCATTCCGGAAGTGTACTGAGCGACTGAGCGACCGAGCGACCGAGCGACGGCGCTGCGGGCGGGCTTCCTGAGGAAGCCAGTCAGCATCGCCCGCACAAGCCAGCTTGCTGCCGGAAGGCTGCAGGCCACGCAAAAAGAACCCCGCCGTAGCGGGGTTCTTTTTGCGTCACGCCAATCACGGCCTGACGCCAGTGGCACGCGATCTCGTGAGCCCGACGGCAGGAACTCTACTTGTAATAGCCGACCGCGCAGACCTGGTCGCCGACCTTGGTCACGTACACCACCTTGTTCACCGGATCGGTCTGTCCGGGACGCGGCCACATGTAGGAGACTTCGACGATCACTCCATCCTTGGCGGCCGCGTAGACCTCGACACCCAGGGGCTTGCCGGCCTTGTCCTTGAGATCCTTCAGGCTCTTGCCGACCAGTGACGGATGGGCAGTGAAATTGCCGTCAGGCCCACCGCAATAGGGATACAGGTCGCGGTCCTTGAAACCGCCCTCGCCCTTGGTAAACATCGCCAGGGCCTGGGCCTTGTCGGCGTTCACCGCGGCGACCGCTTTCTCGAGCATGGCTTTGGCTTCGGCCGGCGTACCGTACTCGCCTGCCCAAGCGCTACCTGCTGCTAAAACCGCGAATGCTGAACCTATGGCTAATTGACGTAGCATCGAAACTCTCCTTGAAAAATTAAGGGATAACGACAAGCAACTGCGACAGTCCTGCAGGTGAGGGAGAACACCCCTCGCCGGACATGGTAACTCAAAACGACACTCCCGGTGACTGGCGTCGTGCAGCCGACCCTATACTGCAGCGCAACGATCTCGGGCGGGTGCCGGTGATCGCCGTCGAGACCGCCTGTGGCGCCAGCCTGGCGTTGGCCTACGCAGGCTCACGGGCGCTCGCCGGCTTTTCTCGAGTGCTGTTCAACGTCTGCGGCGGCGCCACGGCGACCATCGATCAGATTCGCGAATGGTCGACGACGGCAGCGGCGGGCCGGGAGGACCTATAATCGCCGGCCTGAGCAGCTACCTCTCATACGAAAAGGTCGACACATGAATTCTCTGGATCCAAGCACCACCGAAACCGACAAGGACCTTCCCCTGCGCGAGGACATTCGGCTGCTGGGCCGGATTCTCGGCGACACCGTCAGTCAGCAGGAGGGTAGCGAGGTCTTCGACGTCGTCGAAGGTATCCGCCAGAATTCGGTGCGCTTCGATCGTGATTTCGACGAAGACGCCCGTACCGAGCTGGAGAGAATCCTCGCCGAGCTGCCACGCGACACGATGCTGGCGGTCATCCGCTCCTTCACCTATTTCCTTCATCTGGCCAATATCGCCGAGGACGAGCACCACGTCCGTCGCCGGCGAGCGCACGAAATGATCGCCTCGCCCGCACGCGACGGCAGCCTGGAGCTGGCGCTGACACGCCTGCAAGCCGCCGGCATCGACGCCGAAGACCTGCGCGCCTGCCTCGAACAGGCGCTGATCTCGCCAGTGCTGACCGCCCATCCGACCGAGGTCAGTCGCAAAAGCATTCTCTTCTGTCAACACGAAGTCAGGGGCTTGCTGGACGACCGCGATCGGCTGCGCCTGACGCCGAGCGAACTCGCCGACAACGAGGTCGCCTTGCGCCGTGCGGTGCTGACGCTGTGGCGGACGCGCATGGTGCGTTCGACGCGCCTGGCGGTGATCGACGAGGTCAAGAACGGCATCAGCTACTTCGACGAGACTTTCTTCGTCGAACTGCCGCGCCTCTACTGCCAGTTCGAAGACCAGCTTCGGCAAGCCTTTCCTGGCCAGAAGTGGGCACTGCCCAACTTCTTCCGGGTCGGCTCGTGGATCGGTGGCGACCGCGACGGCAATCCCTTCGTCACCGCCGAGGTGCTGCGGGAAAGCCTGCGCCGGCAGTCGATTGCCGCTTTCGACTTTTATCTGGGCGAGATCCACGCGCTCGGTCGCGAGCTGCCGCTGTCACACACCCTGGTCGAAGTTTCCGACCCCCTCGCAGCACTCGCCGAAGCTTCTCCGGACAGCGCGCCGCAGCGCCTCGACGAGCCCTACCGGCGGGCGCTGACCGGCATCTACGCGCGCCTCGCAGCGACCTCCAGCGCGCTCGACCAGCACGAGTCGCCGGAACACGCGGTTGGCATCGCCGAAGCCTACGCCACTCCCGAACAAATCGTCGCCGACCTGCAAGTATTGGTCGATTCGCTGATCGCCAACGGCGCCGAGCTGATCGCCGCTGGCCGCCTGCGCAGCTTGGTCCGTGCGATCGGTGTTTTCGGCTTCCATCTGGCGCCGATCGATCTGCGCCAGAATTCCGAGGTGCACGCCCGTACGGTCAGCGAACTGCTTTTGCGGGCCAGGTGCTGCGCCAACTACGCCGATCTCGACGAGGCGGCACGAATCGCCTTGTTGAGCGAGGAAATCACCAGCCCGCGACCACTCTACTCGCCGTACATCGACTATTCACCCGAAACGCGTGGCGAACTGGCGATCTTTTTCGCCGCCCACGAGCTGCGTCAGCGCTACGCTGCCAGCGCCTTGCCAAACTGCATCATCTCGAAAACCGACGGCGTCTCCGATCTCCTCGAAGTAGCCCTGCTGCTCAAGGAAGGCGGCATGCTGGTGCCCGGCGAAACGCCACGACTGGCGCTCAACATCATCCCCCTGTTCGAAACCATCGACGACTTGCAGCGCGCGCCGGCGGTAATGCAGCAGCTCTTCGCGCTCCCCGCCTACCGCGCGCTGGTCGCCGCGCGCGGCGACGAACACGAGGTCATGCTCGGCTATTCGGACAGCAACAAGGACGGCGGTTTCCTGACCTCGGGCTGGGAGCTGTACAAGGCCGAAATCGGCTTGACGCAGGTATTTGCCGAGCACGGCATCCGCCTGCGCCTGTTCCACGGCCGCGGCGGCAGCGTCGGTCGTGGCGGCGGACCCAGCTACGACGCCATCCTGGCGCAGCCGCCGGGAGCCGTGGCCGGCCAGATCCGGATCACCGAGCAAGGCGAAGTAATCGCCTCGAAGTACGCCAATCCCGAAGTCGGCCGCCGTAACCTCGAAATCCTCGCCGCCGCAACGCTCGAAGAAAGCCTGCTCGGCGTCGACCGCGACGATCTCCCCACCGCCGCTTTCCATCAGGCAATGGAAGAGCTGTCGACGCTGGCTTTCCGGACCTACCGCCAGCTGGTCTACGAAACCCCCGGGTTTACCCGCTACTTCCGTGAATCGACGCCGATCCTCGAAATCGCGACCCTGAACATCGGTAGCCGGCCAGCCGCGCGCACCGCCTCCGAACGGATCGAAGACCTGCGCGCGATCCCCTGGGTTTTCTCCTGGGCACAATGCCGGCTGATGCTCCCCGGCTGGTACGGCTTCGGCAGCGCCGTCAAGCGCTGGCGTGAAGAACGGCCCGACGGTCTGCTACTGCTCCAGGAAATGTACCGCCATTGGCCGTTTTTCCGGACGCTGCTGTCGAACATGGACATGGTGCTCGCCAAATCCGACCTGGCCATCGCCTCGCGCTATGCCGAACTGGTCAGCGATGCCGAATTGCGGAGCAGCATCTTCGCGCGCATCAGCGCAGAATGGCAGGCCACGCGCGCAGCGCTGCTGGCCATCAACGGCCAGGACGAGCTGCTCGCCGACAACCCGCTGCTGCAGCGTTCGATGCGCAACCGTTTCCCCTACATCGACCTGCTCAACCACCTGCAGGTGGAACTGCTGCACCGCCTGCGCGCCGGCGACGACGACATCCGCCTCAAGCGCGGCAGCCTGATCACCATCAACGGCATCGCCGCCGGGCTGCGCAACAGCGGCTGAGCAAGCGCGCGCGGGAGGGCGGCGGCACCCATGATGTCGCCCCCTCCTTCCCTCCCCGCTCCACTGCAGATCACGGAGTTCCTTCAACGCCACGTCTTTACCTGTCTTTGCAAACCACGACGGCAGTTAACCCGCCAGTGGCGACAATGTCGGCCTGATCTCCAGAAACGCGATTGACGATCGATGGCCGAGCCACTGCTCGACCCGGCCAGCCGCCTTTGCCAGACATGCGAACACACCCGCCCAACGCCCGTCTCACTGAAACCCGATGCCCTCCTCTTCTCCCACCAGAACTCGCCTGACCATCGTCCTGAGCGCCGCCGTACTCGTGCTCGTCGGCGCCTTCGCTGCCTTTTATTTCGCCTCTGACCGCAGCCACAGCGGCAGCGGCGCCAGCGGCACCGGCAGCGGCGACGCCACGGCCGCCACCGCAATGTCGACGTCGCCGGCCAAGCGCACGGCGCTGGCGGTGAGCACGGTGCAAGCGCAAGAGGCGACCTGGTCGCAGCAACTGGGCGTCAGTGGCGGCGTCTTCCCATGGCAGGAGGCGGTGATCGCCGCCGAAACCAGTGGTCTGCGCGTGGTCGAGGTCGCCGTCGACGTCGGCAGCGTCGTGCGCCGTGGTCAGTTGCTCGCCGAGCTCGCGCGCGACAGTGTCGACGCCAGCCTGGCCCAGCAGGAGGCGAACCTGGCAAGAGCCAGGGCTGCCGTCAGCGAAGCCGAGGCCAACGCCAACCGCGCGCGCAGGGTCAAGGGCAGTGGCGCCATGTCGGAGCAGCTGATCAATCAATACCTGATCGCCGAGCAGAGCGCGAAAGCGTCGGTCGACGCAGCGGTAGCAGCGCTCAAGAGCGAGCGCGTCCGACTCGCCCAGACGCGCATTGTCGCCCCTGACGACGGCGTCATCAGCAGCCGCAACGCCACGCTGGGCAGCGTGGTGCAAGCCGGCAACGAACTGTTTCGCATGCTGCGCGGCAATCGTCTGGAGTGGCGTGCCGAAGTTTCTGCCGAGCAATTGCCCCGCGTTGCGCCCGGCCAGACCGCCAGACTGCGTCTGGCCGATGGTTCGCAGATCAACGGCAGTGTGCGCATGCTGGCACCGACGCTCGACCCGACGACGCGCAAGGCGCTGGTCTATGTCGATCTGCCGACCGGCAGCGCTGCCCGCGCCGGCATGTTCGCCAGCGGCGAAATTCTCACCGGCAGCAGCTCGGCAAACGCGCTGCCCTCTTCGGCGGTGATCCTGCGCGACGGTCACAGCTACGTCTTCCAGGTCGACGCGCAGAATGTCGTCCGCCAGATCAAGGTCGACACCGGTCGCCGCCAGGGCGGCCAGGTCGAAATCCTCGCAGCGCTGCCGGCCGACGCACGCTTCGTCGCCAGCGGCGGCGCCTTCCTCAACGACGGCGACGCGGTACGCGTCGAAGCGGCAGCGGGCGCCGAGGCACCCCGGCAAGCGCAGGCAAGGCCAGCAACGCCGGCCGCCGAGGCGCAGGCAGCAAGGCAGCCAGAGGCGGCCAGATGAACTTCTCTGCCTGGTCGATCCGCAACCCGGTTCCGGCAGTGCTGCTCTTCGCCCTGTTGACCTTCCTCGGCATCAGCAGCTTCCGCTCGCTGGGCATCCAGAACTTCCCCGACATCGAACTGCCGACGATTACCGTCGCCGCCACTTACGAGGGCGTTGCACCGGCGCAGATGGAAACCGAGGTGGCGCGCAAGATCGAGGATCAGGTCGCCTCGCTGGGCGGCATCGAACACATCACCACCACTCTCACCGACGGCTCGGCAGCGATCAAGGTCGCTTTCAATATCGACAAGAACGCCGAGATAGCGCTCAACGAGGTGCGCAACGCGCTGGACACCGTGCGCGCCGACCTGCCGGCGGCGATGCGCGATCCGGTGGTCTCCAAGGTCACCACTTCGGGCAGCGCCATCCTCACCTACGCCGTACATTCCGAGCGCATCGACGAAGAGGCGCTCTCGTGGTTCGTCGACAACGACGTCGCCAAAGCCATGCTGGCGGTGAAAGGTGTCGGCAAGGTCGCGCGTGTCGGCGGCGTCGACCGCGAGGTACAGGTCGATCTCGACACCGCCCGCCTGGCGGCCCTGGGCGTCACCGCTGGCGACATATCGAGCCTGCTGCGGCAGGTGCAGCAGGAAGCGTCAGGCGGCCGCGGCGACATTGGCAGCGGCATCCAGTCGGTGCGCACGCTGGCCGCGGTCGGCACGGTCGCCGAGATTGCCGCGCTGAAGATCCCGCTGTCCGGCGGGCGCAGCGTCCGCCTCGGCGAAGTGGCGAAAGTCCGCGACGGCGTCGCCGAACGCAGCACCATCACCCTGCTCGACGGCCAGCCGGTGGTCAGCTTCGAGGTCACGCGCATCAAGGGCGCCAGCGAAGTCGCCGTCGCCGCAGCGGTACGGCAGGCGGTGCTCAAGCTGCAGGCGCAACACCCGCAGTTACAGATCGAGGAAGCGTTCAATACCGTCGCGCCGGTGCAGGACAACTTCGACGGTTCGATGGAACTGCTCTTCGAAGGCGCTTTCCTGGCCATCCTGGTGGTCTGGTGGTTCCTGCGTGACTGGCGTGCGACGCTGGTGTCGGCGGCGGCGCTGCCGCTGTCCATCATTCCCACCTTCGCCGCCATGTACTACTTCGACTTCAGCCTCAACACGTTGACCCTGCTGGCGCTGGCGCTGGTCGTCGGGATCCTGGTCGACGACGCCATCGTCGAAATCGAGAACATCGTCCGCCATCTGCGCATGGGCAAGACGCCGATCGAAGCGGCCACCGAGGCCGCGGACGAGATCGGCCTGGCGGTGATCGCCACCACCTTCACGCTGGTCGCGGTCTTCCTGCCGACCGCTTTCATGGGCGGCGTGCCGGGCAAGTTCTTCAAGCAATTCGGGATCACCGCAGCGGTTTCGGTGCTCGCCTCGCTCCTCGTGGCGCGCCTGCTGACGCCGATGATGGCCGCCTACTTCCTCAAGGCGCACGGCGCGCAGCCAGCCGACAGTCGCCTGATGACCCGCTTTCTCGCCTCGGCAGCCTGGTGTCTGCAGCACCGCAAGACGACCGCGCTGGCCGCGATCCTCTTTTTCGTCGGCTCGCTGTCGCTGCTGCCGCTGCTGCCGACCGGCTTCGTTCCTGCTGCCGATCGCGCGCAGACCAAGGTAAACATCGAACTGCAACCGGGCAGCACGCTCGAGGAGACGCTGGCCGTCGCCGCGCAGGCCCGCCGGCTGCTCGAGGAAATGCCCGAGGTAACGGGTGTTTTCAGCGCCGTCGGGCGCAGTTCGGGCGGCAACGACGGCCCGTTCGCGGGCGCTAGTGGCAGCGATGTGCGCAAGGCCATCCTGACCGTGAACCTCGTCTCGCGCCACGACCGTGCCCAACAGAAAGTCATCGAAGCCGACATCCGCAAGCGCATGGCCGTCCTGCCCGGCGCCCGGGTCTCGGTAGGCGCCGGGCAGACCGGCGAAAACCTCAAGCTGGTGCTTGCCGGCGAGGACCCCGAAGCCTTGCGTCTGGCCAGCCAGGCCGTCACCTCCGAGCTACGCACGCTCAAGGGCATCGGTAACGTCACTTCCGGCGCCAGTCTGCAGCGCCCGGAAATCCACATCACTCCCGACTACGCCCGCGCCGCCGACCTCGGCGTCACTGCCGCCGCCATGGCCGAAGTGATCCGCATCGCCACCGCCGGCGACTACGACGCCAAGCTGCCCAAGCTCAATCTCGCGCAGCGCCAGATCCCAATCCGCGTCCGCCTCGACGAGGATCTGCGGCACGACCTCGACGCCGTGCGCCAGTTGCGCGTACCGGCCAACAAGGGCGCCGTGCCGCTGGACTCGGTGGCCGACATCCGCCTCGGCAGCGGCCCGGCGCAGATCGACCGCCTCGACCGCCAACGCAACGTGACCATTGACGTCGAACTCGGCAGCCGCGACCTCGGCGCCGTCGTCGCCGAAGCCAACCAGTTGCCCGCGCTGAAGGGCCTGCCGCCCGGAATCAGCCGCCCGCCATCAGGCGACGCCGAGCGCATGGCCGAGCTCTTCGGCAGCTTCGGCTCGGCGATGCTGATCGGCGTCCTGTGCATCTACGTCGTGCTGGTCCTCCTCTTCCACGACTTCCTGCAACCGGCGACCATCCTCGCCGCGCTGCCGCTCTCGGTGGGCGGCGCCTTCTTCGCCCTGCTGGTGACCCACAACAGCTTCTCGATGCCGTCGGTGATCGGCCTCCTGATGCTCATGGGCATCGTCACCAAGAACTCGATCCTGCTCGTCGAATACGCGGTGATGGCTCGGCGCGAGCACGGCATGGCGCGCTTCGAAGCACTGATCGACGCCTGCCACAAACGCGCCAAACCAATCCTCATGACCACCATCGCCATGGTCGCCGGCATGACTCCGATCGCGCTGGGAATTGGCGCCGAACCGAGTTTCCGCTCGCCGATGGCGATCGCGGTGATCGGCGGCTTGCTGACGTCCACGGTGCTGAGTTTGCTGGTGATTCCGGTGGTGTTTACGTATGTGGATGATTTGTTGCTGTTGCTGAAGCGGCTTGCCGGACGGCTGCATCGGGCGAATCACGGGGTGGGGGTCAAGGAATCCTGAATGAAGCGTTGCTAGTCGGCAGACGGTTCCGACTCGCCCCGCATCGCATCGCATCGCATCGCGCGTGTAGTGTTGCACGCAGTAGCGAAGCTATAAATTCCGGCTACCGCGCGGGTTTCGCGCCGCTGTCATGCTTGCTGAAGGCCGCGTCAGGAATGGTGAACGGTGAACGCGGCACCACACCACCCCCCACGTCATTGCGAGGAGGCGCAGCCGACGCGGCAATCCAGTTCCATCCTCTCACTATTTCCCAGCGCCTTTACATGGTGACCACGCGCAAAGCCAAACCTCTGCATTGCCGCGTCGGCTTCGCCTCCTCGCAATGACGGAGGGTAGGAGAGGCTTGCCGAAAGTCTCATCAAGAACGCAACACGACGCTGGTCAAAGCGTCGAGCAGCCTGCGCACCCCTCGCCCGCCCTTGTTGAGTACCTGCGTGCCGATCATCGTCGTCGCCACGTCGGCACGTTGGCACGCCCGAGGAGTTTCTGTACCGTGCGCATGTCGTAGCCACTTTTACGCAGTAAGCTCGCAGATCTGCCACCACCGCCTCGGGCAACATGGTCACCCGATCCTGCGCAGCTTTGCCGTCACGGATCAGGATTTCGCCACGCTCGCAATCCACGTCTTTCACCCGCCAACGGATCACCTCCATCAGGCGCCTGCCGGTGCCGCAAAGCAGGCGGGCAAGCAAGGCATGGACGCCCTCCATGCGCTCGAGCACCCGCGGGACTTCTGCGCGCGAGAGAAGCACCGACATACGCTGCGGCCGCTTTGCCCGCAGCACGTCATCCAGCCACGGTAAATCGACGCCCATAAGCCCGCGATAGAGGAATAGCCGCGCCGACAAGGCCTGCTTCTGCGTCGCCGCGGCGAAGCTTCCGTCGACTAGCAGATGCCCAAGAAACGCCGCCACCTCGGTAGCACGCATATCCCGGGGGTGACGCTGTTGGTGGAAGAAAATATACCACCTGTCACAGTGGACATACGGGGCCTCAGTTCGTATGCTGTGTTGCTTGAGGCGGATGCAATCTCGAAGTTGGTCGAGGAGCCCAGGTTCAGAAGCTGTGTTTTGCGACTCATCAGGTGCGCGCATGTCTGACGCCCTTATGCAAATCAGTGACTTACGCCTGCCGGACAAGCGTATACACTTGGGCGCGCCGAGATATATACCGAAATCGGTGTCGACTAAACGTTGGGCCTGACACATGGAAATCAACACCGTTGGCGAGTTGCTGCACTGGTCATACGCGAACCTTGCGATGGCGCACTCATCCATTACCGCGAAAGCCGAAAAGTACGGGCGCACACAGTTCATGATTCGTTCTCGCCTCTACAAAGGCCTGAATAATCAGACCATGAGCATTGGCCCTCTAGCTGACGATGAACGCTTGAAGATGGTGCTGCCCCAGGCTTGCTGCTACTGCGGGAGTCGCGACTATTTGTCTATTGACCATCTCATTCCAACAAAGCGGGGCGGCGCAAACACCGGCGACAACCTCGTCTGGGCGTGCCGTTCATGCAATAGCTCAAAGTGCGCTCGTGACGCGCTCGAATGGCTAGTGGAGAAAAACCAATTCCCACCTATCTTGCTTCTTCGCCGTTACCTGAAACTCGCGATTGAAATGAGCCGAGAAAGAAATCTCATGGATACACCGCTTGCCGAAGCACTAGAACTGCCATTCTCATTATCTGCAATTCCGCAGGCATTCCCACAGCCCAGCCAATTACGGTTGTGGGTGGTGGAAATGGCCCAACCCGGCGTTCCCGGCGACCTTGCGCATAAAACCGCGCAAGTCGCCTGAACTCTACGTTGTGCCCCATGAGAACACTTTCCACCGACCGTCAGATTCTCCGGTGCATCTATGAGATGTACGAGTCCAGCTATCCCGGAAAGGATTCCGGCGAAGTTCGTGGAAAGAACGATCCATATCTGCCAATCAAAGTCTCTGATGTCGCATCTCGTCTTGGATGCACGGCAGAAATGTTATTTGGGAGGCTCTATTACCACCTGGATGCCAAGTACCGATACAAGCAAGAAAGCGACGCACAAGTTCATCTCTTTTCAATTGCTGTTGGTTCCGAACGACACTGCGTCAATTTCCCGTATCTCGCTGCAGTTCTAGCGGAAAAAGACGAGGAACATAGGCGGCAGCTTTGGTCGTTGCGGCTCTCTATTGCTGCTTTGGTTCTCTCTGTTGCGTCGATCATTGCGCAAATGGTTACCGCGAAATGATGCCCAACCCAGCAGTCGAGCGGACCTGCGCGAAAAGCCGCGCAGGCCGCTCACTTCTACGTTGGGCGTCATCGTTTGAAACTCGCGGCCACACTCGCAAAATCACAGGAAAGGAATTGCCATGTTGAAAAACGCATTTGCTATTGCTACATCTGTCGTAGTTCTCGTTGTAGCGGCCCCAGCGGCAGCCGAACAGGTAAAGCGCAGTTTGCCAGCTTGTGTTTCCGAAGACCTGCTAGACGAATTCATCACATACGTAACCAAGGGGGATAGCAATGGTGCTCGTCAATTATTGATGTCAGGCAAGTGCACCATGTTGTCTGCCGGCGCAGCGGTATCAGTCATTAGCCCGGGATTTATGGTGGCAACCATTCGCTATAACGGCACCAAACTGTTTACGCCCTCAGAGGCGGTTCGATAACTACTCCACAGGTTTCATCACATGAATGAATATAGCTTTGAAGTCTATAACCGGCGGCATGCTGGTCACGTTACCTACAACCTCAGAAAGACCAAAGATGGTTGGCATATTTCCCATATCGCCATAAACGGAGACTGCAAGCCAGACGGTTCCGATTTGTTCTACACGAACTTTGAGCAAAACTACATCAACTTTCCGAGTGGCTTTGGTTCCTTTCTTAACCATGTGTGGTCATTACTCGATACCGAGGAAATCACAGAGGATCAGGCTCAAAGCAAACTGCAAGAACTGGCGGATTGGGTATCTACCTGCGAGAAAAGTCAGCCGAACTGGAACGGCTGGAATGTATGAGCCTTCTACAGCTTCCCCAAATCGCTCAACTCATTGGAGACCACGCAAAAAAAATGCTCTTTTGCTTGTGCTGCTTTCGCTCAGTTTTATGGCGAATGCTGGAACCAAAGAACTTTCGCCAGAAATGAAACAGTTGCTCGGTATTTCTCCGCTACCGAAAGACGCCCAACCCATTGGCACGTGGCTTGGTTCCTGTGCTCGCTCGATCGAGTTCAGCAAAACCAAGAACTCCTATTTCATGACTAACAGGTGTTCCGATGGGAGTGGCGGAAAAGACGGAGATGAGCTTAGTAAATTTTCAAAGGGTGGTTTGCAGGCATTCAAAAAAAGACAAGGCAGCGATCACGGTGACTATTACGTAATCGAAAAAGATGGCCGATTGGGAGTTTACGACAAGGCAGGTTTGATTGAGCAACTCCCTCGTCATGCCAATCTTTGGCCCTAATCGTCGCCATCAAAACGTCGGCTCTGGTGACACGCCGCCCAACCCGGCAAGCCGCGCAGCGCCGGTGACTTCTACGTTGGGCGTCTAGACCTTCAGAGGTTCCCGATTGAAAATTGAATTTGATATACTCGCTAACGCTGCAGACTCAATCACGCAAGCCATAGAATTATTGGCTTGGAAAGATGAATCGGATGAAGCAAGACGCCTAAAGCAGGCAGTTATGGCAGTTGCTCATGGCGTGGAACTATTGCTTAAGGAGAGATTGCGGAAAGTTCATCCAGTTCTTATTTGGGAAAACGTCGACAAATTCCCTATTTTGAGCGCGAGAACAGTAACGGTAGATATTGCTCTTAGCCGCTTATCAAAAATTGGGGGACTCGAATTTCTGGAAGGGGATGCTGATCTGATCAAATCCTTAAGAGACACCCGAAATGCTATTGAACACTATTCGTGGAGCACAACGAAAAGCGAAGCTGATCGAATCGTCGGCCAAGCATTAGGGTTTGCACTTCATTTTGCAAAAGACGAGCTGAACTACGATTTCTTTGGTTATGACACACGAAAAGATGATACATTTGATTTATTGCTGGAGTCCAACCCTGAATTCGCAAAGTCCTTTCGCGAGCGCTACGAAAAGCGCGCCGACGCAATAGGTGAGCCGAATTATCTTTGTGAATACTGTCATGCTCTTGCAGTAAATCCGTCGACAGGGGCTTGTAAACTCTGCGGCCATTGGAATGATGTGACGGACAATGATTTACCGTTCTAAAACGCGACGCCCAACCCATCATTCCACCGGACCTGCGCAAAAAACGGCGGAGGCCGTTGAATTCAAACGTTAGCGATTTTATTGATATGCGTATCGAAGGCACTCTCTCAAAATGGGATGATGAACGAGGTTTCGGATTCATCACACCAACAAAGGACGGCACCGCTGAGGTCTTTGTCCATGTTTCAGCCTTTCCTCGGGATGGTCAGCGTCCGTCCATAGGTGAGTTACTCTCTTTCGAGATAGAAACAGACAAGAATGGAAAGAGAAAAGCAAAAAACCTCTTGTGCCCCAATCGCGTGATTCGGCTTTCTAACCAACAGCCAGCGACCCGTAGTCGCCACGAAAAACCTAGCCTTCTTGGGCGCATCGTTCCCCTTGTGATTATTGGTGCCTTGCTCGTCTATAGTTACGGTGAATACTCTCGTCGCGCTATGCGGCAAGCGCCTGCCGCAGTTCAACACAACGATCAATTGGCGCCATCGGCCTTTCGGTGCGACGGTCGGACTCATTGCTCACAGATGACTTCCTGCACCGAGGCCACATTCTTCTTGAGAAACTGCCCAAACGTCCAGATGGATGGCAACAACGATGGCGTACCGTGCGAGCAACAGTGGTGCCGTTAGTGAGCGCATTCCTATGTTTCATTACCCACAAAGGGCTAACCCATTCATTAGCAAAAGGGCCCAGGCCCGATTTAACTGGAAGAGCCTGCTATCCTCAACGACATGCCCCGTCGTCCCCGCATTCATCTCCCAGGTTTTCCCCTGCACGTCGTTCAGCGGGGATATAAGCGCGACGCCTGCTTCTTCGCTGAGGAAGACTACCTCGCCTACCGCGAATGGCTGGGCGAGGCGCGCCAAGCCACCGCTTGCGCGCTGCACGGCTACGTCCAGATGAGGAAGCACGTGCACGGCTTGCTGTCTGCGCCGGAATCCGAGGCTGTCCCTCGGCTGATGATTTCGCTGGGCCGGCGCTACGTGCAGTACATCAACAAGTCGTACCGTCGCACCGGCACCTTGTGGGACAGCCGCTACCAGTCTTCCCTGGTGCAGGCCGATTCTATCTACTCCTTTGTCAGCGCTATATCGAACTCAATCCCGTGCGCGCAGCGATGGTCGATGACCCGGCGCACTATCGCTGGAGTAGTTATCGGACGAACGGACTGGGGCAGAAGGACTCATTGCTGACTCCGCATGCGCTGTATTCCAGTCTGAAAGCATTAAAGGCATTAAAGGGGCCAGGGTCGATTAAATGCCTAATTTTTTAGGCTCATTATGGATTCCAGGTTGGTGCGCAACGAAAGCGAGGCTAGAGGCGCACTAGACAACGCCCAAGGAATTCCGTATGCTCTCCTGGGAAGGAACACCTAGGAGGAAGGGGCATGTACACGACGCACACTGCCAGCACTGGGCTGGTTAAAATCCA
>QPGA01000023.1:39168-68992 GCA_003332265.1 Candidatus Accumulibacter meliphilus | reverse complement strand
CCCCGGGCGAGAAACTGTTCGTCGACTACGCCGGCCAGACGGTGCCGATCACCGACCCGATGACCGGCGAGATGCGGCTCGCCGCCATCTTCGTCGCGGTGCTCGGCGCCTCCAATTACACCTACAGCGAAGCCACCTGGAGCCAGAGTCTGCCGGACTGGATCGGCAGCCATGCGCGCACCTTCGAACACCTCGGCGGCGTCACCGCCCTGGTCGTGCCCGACAACCTCAAGAGCGGCGTCACCACCGCCTGCTACTACGAGCCCGAACTCAACGCGACCTACCGCGACCTGGCCACTCATTACGGCACCGCGGTTCTCCCCGCCCGGCCCCGTCGCCCGAAAGACAAGGCCAAGGCCGAGGCCGGCGTTCTCCTGGTCGAGCGCTGGGTCCTGGCGCGTCTGCGCCACCAGCGTTTCTTCAGCCTCAGCGAGCTCAACCACAGCATCGCCGAACTGATGAGCTGGCTCAACCAGCGGCCGTTCAAGAAGTTGCCCGGCTGCCGCCAATCGGCCTTCGTCGAACTCGATCGGCCGGCGTTACTGCCCTTGCCGGTGACCCGTTACGAGTTCGCCGAGTGGAAGGTCGTCAGGGTCGGCATCGACTACCACGTCGAGCTCGTCGGCCACTACTACTCGGTGCCCTACCGCTTCGCCCGCGAGCAGGTCGATAGCCGGCTGACGGCGAGCACGGTGGAGCTCTTCCACCGCGGCACGCGCATCGCCAGTCATGTGCGCAACGACAGCCGCGGCCGGCACAGCACCGTCGATGCGCACATGGCACCGGCCCATCAGGCGGTACAGGGCTGGAACGCGCCGCGGCTGCTCGACTGGGCCGGGCGTATCGGGCCGCATGCCCAAGGCGTGGTGCAGAGCCTTCTGCATCAGCGCCGCCATCCGCAACAGGCCTGCCGGGCGTGCCTGGGCATCCTGCGCTTGGGCAAGGCCTACGGGGACGACCGCCTGGAAGCGGCCTGTGAGCGGGCCATCGCCATTGGGGCGACGTCCTACAGCAGCCTGAAATCGATCTTGAAGAACGGCCTCGACAAGCAGCGCGTGAGCGCCCCCGCCCAGACCCATTTACCCCTGGAGCACGCCAATGTGCGTGGCCCCGGTTACTACCACTGAAGGAGCTTTGCCATGCTGAATCATCCAACCGTCGAGAGACTCCACCAACTGCGCCTTCCGGGCATGGCCCGGGCGCTGGCCAGCCAGGCGCAAAGCCCTGAGATCGGCCAGTTGTCGTTCGAGGAGCGCCT
The DNA here is from genome assembly GCA_003332265.1 of Candidatus Accumulibacter meliphilus. GTDB lineage: Bacteria > Pseudomonadota > Gammaproteobacteria > Burkholderiales > Rhodocyclaceae > Accumulibacter > Accumulibacter meliphilus. The sequence goes on along the minus strand of QPGA01000023.1, from coordinate 67,734 downwards.
CGGGCTGCTGGTCGACTGCGAGGCCGCCGAACGCGAGTCACGACAGAATACGGCGCGTCTGAAACGCGCCGGACTGAAACAGGCGGCGACGCCAGAAGATGTCAATTACCGGCATCCGCGCCGGCTCGACCGGGGACTGTTCGCCCGCTTGATGACCGGGCGCTGGGTGAAGGATCACCAGAACGTGCTGATCTGCGGGCCGACGGGGATCGGCAAGACCTATCTGGCGTGCGCCCTGGCCAACCAAGCGTGTCGGCAGGGGCATTCGGTGCTCTATGTGCGCTTGACGCGTCTCTTGCCGGCGCTGGCGATCGGCCGCGGCGATGGCAGCTACTTGAAGTTGCTGGCGCAGTTGGCCAAGACCGAGGTCCTGGTGATCGACGAATGGGCGCTGGCGCCGCTTTCCGACGACAGCCGTCGGGATCTCCTTGAGATCTTCGATGACCGCCATGGGACGCGCTCGACGATCATCACCAGCCAGCTGCAGGTCGAGCATTGGCATGCCTCGATTGGCGATCCGACGCTGGCCGATGCGATCCTCGACCGCCTGGTCCACCAGGCGCATACGCTGGACCTTGATGGGGAATCGCTGCGCAAGCCCGAGCAGCCGATATGAACGCCTCCAGAAATCCCGACAAGTTACCCACCGCCGCCCGCCAGCCCGCCTGCTATAGAAGGAGCGCAGTCTGGCGGGCGGCCGTGGATAACTCTGCGCGGTGCGACTCCTTGTGCCCCAAGCGCGACATGGCCTGCGCCCTTGATCGCTGCGCTACGGGCACGGCACCCCCTCATCAAACCGTTACTGCGTAACGCTCAACAGGACTATCACCATGGCAAAAACGAATGCTCAACGGCAATCGGACTATCGCGCTCGTCACTTGAAAGATCTTGACGGCCAGGCCGAGCGACTGAATCTGCTGGTCAATCTTCACGCCAAGCGTGCCTTGGAGCGCCTGGCGGCTTGTTACGCAGTAACGCAACGCGAGGTACTTGAAGGGCTACTTCGTGAGGCGGACCGCGCTGCTTTGGAGCGCGCGGCGCGGGTGCAAAATGGCGAGAATGACTACTACGAAAAGCGCCTTCGATTGGACAAAGAGTCCGTTACGCAGTAACGCCAAACGGCTGCCTTTTCAGACCAAAAACTTGACCTCAGGACGAGGCTCAGAGTAAAACCTTTTAACCCCGCGTCGCTACGCTCCGACTGTCCAGATTCACGTGGAATGAGTGTCCAGTTTGCCGTGGAATCGGTGTCCAGTTTGCGTGGAATACACAGGTTGAGGGCCGGGCTTGGAACTTGCTTTCATGGATACCTCAGTGAAATAAGCGGAGAGCTTAGGCGATGTCGGCTCACCCGGCAGTGTCAGGATGTTGCGCACGGGCGCGTGGTGGGCTTCATAGCGCCGAGCGACGGCGCTCAGGCTGCAAAGCAGCGCCCTGGCGGCAGCCAGCGCGCGCTTCGGCGCGCCAGGAGAAGGCAGGCAGCAGTCAACGGAGCAAGGGCTTGCTGCGTTACGCGGGGATTGCTCCACACCTACAAGGCCAGCATGAAACGTCTCCTCTTCGCCGCCGTACTACTCGTTGCCACCTCAGCGGCACTTTCCACCGACCTTGGCGTCTCGGTAAGTATTGGCCAACCCGGCTTCTATGGTCGCATCGACCTTGGCGGCTATCCAACACCGCCGCTGATGTACCCGCAGCCGATCATCATCGAGCGGGTACCGGTCATGCGCCCGCCGATCTACCTGAACGTTCCCCCCGGCCACGCAAAGCACTGGAGCAAGAATTGTCACAGGTACCGAGCCTGCGGGGAGCGGGTCTACTTTGTTCAGAACACCTGGTACAACCGCGAATACATTCCCTACTATCAGGGTCAGCAGCGCTATCGCCGTGAGGAATACCGCGAGGACTACCGCCGCGACTACCGTCGCGCCAACGACCGTTACCAAGAGGATGAACGCCGGGATGACCATCATGGCAAACAGAACAGAGACAAGGGCCACGGCAACAACGGCAAGCATGGTGGAGATCGCCAGGATTAGCGATAGCAGGCGATCGACAGAGCCGGGGCCGAAGACTTCGATTTCCGGTGGCAGCAGACTGCCGCCTGATGATCATTCCGGAGCGGCTCAGAAAAGCGCACCGGGGCGGCTTCCACAAAGCCGTTAACGGTCATGACATGTCGAGACACCCCTGATCATGAAAGTCATGACCGCCCCCCTTCCCCGGCCTGGTTCCACACCTGCTTGCCCATGGCGTTGACGAAGAGGCGCGTACGGCTGCTGCCAAGGTAATGTGCTACTTCGACAGCGCCGCCAGGCACCATCATGCCGATGAGGAAGACGATCTCTTCCCGGCGTTGATCGAGTCGAAGGCCGGATCGGACGCCATCTGCCTGCGCGAAGTGATCGACGGCTTGAAAGCCGATCAGCGTGCACTGAAAGCGTGTTGGCGCCCTACCTGCGCCTGGGCGCGATGCCCGACAGCGAGCGGCCACGGGTGAAACGTGAAAGCGCCTTGCGCCTTGGTGCAGCGATCACCAGAGCCAGGTCGTACGTGCTTTTTTCGCCCTCGCAGGCGCTCTCGACGAAATGGCGTGCTCCTGCATTTCTGCCAGATGACGCAGGGAAGCGCCAGGCGTGGCATTGGACAAGCAGAAGTTGAGGGTCTCGCCATTCATTTCACGGCGTACCAGGAGATGCCAGTTGTCAGCCGACGCGGATCTGCCATCCCAGACCCATACCCGCTGGATCAGATAGTCGGCGCGCAGCTTGCGCTTGCGATTCTCCCCGCCCGTGATCAAGAGCCGACGCCACGCGCTTGTCGGCTGAGCAGACATCCAGGCAATCACGGAAGTGGGCGCTGCCTTTTCGCGCAAGCGTAGTGATGCGCGAACCAAAGACGATCGTTCATCCGCCACGACTGGCGACGGTTCGTCGACATAGACGGCCCTATCCGGGTGAATCTCCAGCAGGAAAGTCTCCCCCGCGCTATCCAGTTCGCTGGGGAGCCATGGCAGGTGGCCGCAAGTACCATCGAAAGCAAGGAAGGAGAAGAGGTAACCGTCCCGCCGGGCGCGCCGCACGACGTCGAGGGCGATTTCACGTCGGCGACTGAGCTCCGGTGTGACCACGGCCACTTTGGCCACTTCCGCCTCTTCGGCCACCTTGAGGCAGGGGACAGCGGTGCTCCAGGTGGGCAGCTCGGAGTTCAGCAGAGCCACGACGCTCTTTCGCGCCACCGCCGCACGGTCCGCCCCCCCGCCGGCAGCAGCCTGATTCGCGGCCACCGCATCGCGTTCGGCGTGTGTGATGGCATGCCCCAATGCAAAGCTGCCCATCCCCTGTTCTCCGCGCAAACCGCCTACTTCATCTTGGCGACGTAGGCATCCATCACCAGATCGAGGTCCTTCTGGATTTCCTTGTTGTACGGCTTGTTGAGAACCGTGTTGGGCTTCAACTTCCACTCGGGCGTGCCGTCGGCAAGCGCCTGAACCAGTTCCCAACGGTAGGTGAAGGTCTTGTCATTCAAACTGCGCAAAGCCTCCAGGCGCTTCGGCCCAATCACGTTCAACTTTTCCAGGGCCGCGAATTTGGCCGGGTCCACCGTGATTGCTTCGACCAGGGAGTCGTCGACAAGCTTCAGGCTGGTTTTGTAAGGCAAATCCGGCAGAGCCTTGTCGATGGCGCTCTTTAGCGCGCCCGAAGTAGTGAAGTTCTTGCCGACCACCGCGGACAACGCCTTGGCATCCACCGCATCGCCATGCTGAATCAGCAACTGATTGGAGAGACGATATTCCGAGGGGTTGTAGACGGTTTGTCCGAAGACGTTTTGCAGAAAGAAAAGAAATACATAGCAAACCAGCGCCGCGATGACCGGGGTCTGAATCCAGGCCAGGCCAATACGCCCGACGACGCTCCATTTGATGTTTTTGGCGTTCTTGATCAGCCCGATGCCGACCACTCCGCCGACGACTGCCTGCGAACTCGATACCGGTACCAGAGGGATCGTCGGCAGGCCAATGGAAGCGAGAGCAAACTCCAGGCCTTCCGAGGCGAAGAGGAACAGAACCAGCGAGGTGGAGATGATCACCACAAAGGCAGCGACCGGGGTCAGCGGAGCGATTGACGTTCCCACCGTCATCATCACCCTCTTGGCGTAGCTGAAGACGCCGACGGCAATGGCGATCCCGCCGAGCAGGAACAGCTGCTGCAAACCAGAGAACTCGAACACCCCGGCGTTCAGATCCCGGAACGGATTTGCACCGATGAAGACGCCCATCACATTGCCGATGTTGTTGGCGCCCAGCGAATACGCCCCCAACGCGCCGGCAACGACCAGACCAATACGGGTCAAGGCATCCAGGCGAATGATGTGAATCTGCGCCTTCTCGAGCCACTTAAGCACGCCCTTGTAGAGAAAGTAGCTGAAGAAGCCGGTGAGCAGCGGGCTGGCAATCCAGGTGGCACAAATGGTCTTGAAGACGCTGTAGTCGGTCACCGAACCGGTGAACAGGTTCCAGCCGATGATCGCTCCCACGACGGCCTGGGTCGTCGAAACCGGCAGACCGACGATGGTCATCCAGGCGACCACGGCCGCTGCCGAAAACGCGACCATGAAGGCGCCGCCCAAGGCGTTGATCGCGCCGAGCTTGGACAAGGTGTGGGCTGCTCCGGCGCCGCTGACGATGGCGCCGGCAATCACGCCGATCGTGAGGATGATCGCAGCGGTCCGGAACTTGACCATTCGCGAGGCGACCGCCGTACCGAACACGTTGGCCGCATCGTTGGCGCCCAGCGACCAGCCCAGGAACAAACCGCTGGAGAGGTAAAGGAATATCGTAGGATCCATAGTCTCGGCGTCTCCCTGAACTTAATGTGAAAGTCGCGCAAGCGACTCACGAAACTCCCTTCTCCCCTCGCGGGAGAAGGGTCGGGGAAGAGGGAAAACGGTCATGACTTTCATGATCTGAGGTGTATCGATTGTCATGACCGTTAGTCCAAGCGCTTGATGGTGTAGATCGCCAGCCAGTCGGCGACGTCCTCGGATTCATCTGCGATATGGTCGATCGCATCGATGAAGCGGCGCAGGTGCAGCTTTTCGGCCAGAGGCATGGACGACCCGAAGACGGCGCGTTTCAGCTTGTCGGATGCGCGGTCGGCATCCTTTTCATAGAACATCACCTTGTGCAGGTGATCGCGAACCGAATGAATGTCACGCAGGAAAGCCCGGGACGCGAGCACGGTGCTCTCGACGGCCATGGACACGCTTTCGGCCAGTTCCCGCAGGTCGGCGTGCAGCTCCTGAGAGAAAGCGGGCCGTTCGATGGCGAACGACACCATCGTCTCTTCCATGACATTGAGCAGGCTGTCCAGATCTTCCAGCAAACTGAGAACGTCGCCACGAAAGTCGGGGATCAGGGCCATGGTATAAAGCTCTTGCTCGACCTGGCGACGCAGCTCGTCCCCTTTGTGCTCCAGTTCGTTGAGCTGCTTCAGCTTGGCCGCCAGGTCGTCATTGGCTGCTGAATCCAGGTACACCCCAATCGCGGAGCGAAACGCAAGGCCGCCCTGCGAAACGGTGTCGAGGAAGGAATCGAAGTGCATTTCCACTTCTCGCGTGGTGTGAAACAGGCGCAGCTTGCTCTTGTCCATTAAGGTCTCCTTTTTGCCGGTGTGAAAATGCTCGGTAATTGCAATTACGGCCGAAGATGTCGCCCTTGCCTGACAGCCGAGGCGACCTCACATCGGGCACCTTGACGCCGAAAGCAAATGGCGAAATCGTGGCCGCCGGGCGGCGTCGCTGCAGTACATGACGCTGCGGTCGCGTGGACTATTTGCCGATGGCAGGCTTGACCACGACCTGCCTCCCTGTCGTCTGTCGACGAGTGCTTCAGAATGCTCGACTCGGCCGGGTCGGTCGCGGCAAATCCGGCTGACAACGCCGCTGGCCGGGCACGGATGAGCGCGGCAAACGGCTTTTCCCCGCAACAAATAAAGCACGAATCATGCCATAAAACAGACAAGCAACACTTCACATGCTGAATCAGTGACCTGGCGGCAATAGCCGGGGCCAAGCGACGTCCGCTTTGGGGTGCAACAAGATGGACATTGTCGGTCATGACCGACCGTTGAAGCAAGGTATTTTGTAGGTACACCGGTGTCTTGTGTCTCCTCCGGCGGAATCGCGCGTAAAGACGCGGCGTTACACCCTGTCTCCGGCGACCCGTGCTTGAGGCTGCCGCGGGGACTTGCTGGCTGTGCGACGGTCGCGACACAGGCGGGCGCGGGAATCGCCGTACCCTCCGCTTTGGCAACGCCGCTTTGTTGCGCACCCGCACCGCTTTCTCTTTCTGCTAAGCTCCCGGCCGACAGCCCGTCGCGGTCCGCAAGTTACTACCGCAGGATTCTTCACAGCTCCGCTCTGATGATCGTCAATGTTCGACCAGCTACGAAAATATGCCGCCGCCTATGCCGTGGCGATCGGTGGGGTGGTGCTGACCTGCTGGTCGTCGTGGAATGTGCGAGAGGAGTTGCAAAGCAGCCACCGCAGGGAATTTCAGTGGGCGGCCAGCGATCGCATCGAGTCGGTGCGAGCTGTGGTCGACCAGGGACTCGACGCCTTGCGGGAAATTCGCGGGCTTTTCTACGCCGCCCAGGAACTTGACGAAAGCACGTTCAGCGCCTTTGCCGACCCTATCCTGCAGCGTCACCCGTACATCGCAAGCCTGCTCTGGGCCCCCCTGCAGACCGCGCCTCAGGAAGAACCATCGGCCACTGTCATCGGCGGGGTGCCGACAACGACAGCGGCAGTGAAAGACACGCCACTGGGCACCGAGCGCGAGCAACGCACTCGCATCCCGGTTGTCCTCGCCGCGTCACGCGCGCTCTCCGAACTCGCCAAAGGCGTCGACCTGAACTCGAGCAGCGAACTCGCGGCATTGTTCGCGCGGGCCCGCGAGAGCGGAAAGATTGCCGTCAGCGGGCGCATGACGCTGGCCCGCCAAGGCAGGAACAGCCTGTCTGTCATCTACGCCGCATTGCCGATCCATGCCCCTGCAAGCGCACAAAGCAGCCCGGCTCCCGAGGGTTTCGTGCTTGGCGTCTATGACATTGAGGAACTGGTCCACTTCGCCATCAAGCGGCTCGAACCACGTGGTGTTGAGGTACTGGTGCGCGACGAGACGACGGGCGACGACGCGCAGTTCCTCCCGCAGATCCTCCCGCAGTTCCTCCCGCAGTTCATCCATTTCTACCCCAGCCGTCTGGAACCCGGCGCCACCGCGACGGCCACCGGCTGGCTTCCGGAGCAGGACGAGAATCAGCCACGGATGGTGGCCACGATTCGCGTCGGCGACCGCAGCTGGACAGTCACCTGCGTGGCCACGCATACCTTTCGCAGCGCTGAGGCATTCACCGAGGCGCATTGGTCAGTGATGGTCACCGGCCTCTTGTTCACGGCACTCCTCAGTTTTTACCTGGTGCGCAGTCGACGCGAACTGGACAATCGCAGCCAGCTCGCAAAAACCATCTTCGAACGCGAAGAACTGCTTCGCCAGCTCGCCGAAACGGTCGATGTCGTTTTCTGGGCGATCAACGCCGAGGCAACGCGGCTGGAGTATATCGGCCCCGCTTTCCGGCAGCTGGCCGGTGACGAGGTCGAACTGGACAGTACGGCACCATCGCTGCTGCTCGACGTTTTCGCGCCGAAAGACCGGCGCATGCTAAGCGAAGCGATTGCCGACGTGCAGGCGGATGGCGGGCGATTTTCGCTGATCCTGCCGCTGTCACCTGGCTGCCGGGGCCAGCGAAATCTGCTCTGGCTGCGCGTCTGCGGCTTCCCGGTCCGTTCGCCGCAGCACGGCTTGAGCCGTATCGTCGGCTTTTGTGAGGACATCACCGAGCACAAGCTGGCCGAGGATGCGCTGCGCGACTCGGAAACGAAGTTACGCACCTTGTTCAATCATTCGCCCGACCTGATCTTCACTGTCGATGAGCAGGCCCGGATCCTGTTCGCAAACCGGCCGCTGCCGCACCCGTTTCCCGACGCTGACGACAAGCGCTCCGAACTGGCTTTGCCAGAACATGTTCGCGACGCGTACCTGGACAAGTTGCGGCAGGTATTCGCCAGCGGCCAGATCGAACACTGCCAGTACACCGCCGACGACGCTAGCTGGTGGGAAATTCGCATGGTGCCGATCGGTGCGGACAACGCCGCCAATACGGGCAGAGCGATGACCGCAGTGATGGTGGTGATTACCGACATCACCGAGAACCGGAAGCTGCAGTGGCAGGCGATCCGCAGTGCGCGCCTGGCCTCGCTTGGCGTGCTGTCGGCTGGCATTGCGCACGAAATCAGCAACCCCAATCATGCCATCATGGCCAATGCGCCCCTGTTGGCCCGCATCTGGCAGGATGCCCTGCCCATCCTTGCCGAATACGAACAGGAGCACGGGGATTTCCTGCTCGCTGGCTTGAGCTTTGCGCAGGCGCGCGAGACCATTTCACGTGGCATGGCTGACGTCGGCGAAAACGCCAGGCGGATTCAGAAAATCATCGGCAATCTGAAACACCTGGGCAAGCAGGATCACGGGCATATGGACGAACTCGCCGACATCGCGAAAATCCTCAAGGCCGTACTGACCTTGCTCGATGCGCGCATCCGAAAGGAGAGCGATTGCCTGACCCTGGCTCTGCCGGAGGGCTTGCCGCCCGTCCGAGGCAATGTCCAGCAACTGGAGCAGGTGTTCATCAACGTCATCGTCAATGCCCTGGAGTCGCTGCCGGATCGGAGCCGCTCGGTGAAAATTACCGCCGGGCTGGATCGCTCCGCCAGCCGCATCATCGTCCGCGTGGAGGATCAGGGCACCGGCATGAGCGACGAGGTCATGGCCCAGATCAGTGAGCCCTTTTTCACCACCAAAGCAGAACGTGGTGGCACCGGGCTGGGTCTTTCCATCTCGTCGTCGATCGTCGAAAAGCACGGAGGGCGCTTGCGCTTCGAGTCCAACAAGAGTTCTGGAACAACGGTGAGCATCTATTTGCCGATTGTCAAGGAGGCGTGAATGAAAGAGAAGTCGCCAGCCAGTTGGCCGGTCTTCGTCGTCGATGACGACCCGTCGGTCCTGCACGCGACGGCGGCGGTGCTGCACAGCGCCGGCGTCGCCAGAATCGAGAGCATCGACGACAGTCGGCAACTGCTGCCGGCGCTGGAACGGCAGCCAGCCAGCACCATCCTTCTTGATCTCTTCATGCCGCATGTCACGGGCAAGGAGTTGCTGCCGCAGATCGCCCGCCTCTGCCCGCAGTTGCCGATCATCGTCATGACTGCTGCTCAGGATGTCGAAACCGCAGTGCTGAGCATGAAGGAAGGCGCTTTCGACTATCTCGTCAAGCCGGTCGAGGAAAGCCGGCTGGTGGCAAGTGTCCGGCACGCGCTGGAAGTACAGTCACTGCGCCGTGAGATGGGCGTCCTCAAACACTATCTGTTGTCGGACTGCCTGCAGCACGGCGAGGCATTTGCCGGCATCGTGACCAACAGCCGCAAGATGCGCGCGCTCTTCCAGTACATCGAAGCAGTGGCGATATCGGCAGAGCCGGTGTTGATCTCCGGGGAGACCGGGGCCGGCAAGGAAATGTTCGCCCATGCCCTGCACAAACTCAGCGGTCTGCCCGGGCCGTTCGTGCAGGTCAATGTCGCCGGCCTCGACGACACCCTGTTTTCGGACACCCTCTTCGGCCACCGCAAAGGCGCTTTCACCGGTGCCGACGAGAACCGCGCCGGCCTGATCGCACAAGCCAACGGCGGTACCCTGTNGGCGATTTGTCGATGGCCTCGCAGGTCAAACTCCTGCGCCTGTTGCAGGAGCACATGTATTTCCCCCTGGGATCCGACGTGGCGCGACCCAGCGACGCCCGCGTCGTCTGTGCGACCAACCACAATCTCGCCCAGCTGATGCGCCAGAACCAGTTTCGCTCCGATCTCTTTTTTCGGCTCTCGGTGCATCAGGTCGAAGTGCCGCCCCTACGCCAGCACACCGAAGATCTCACGCTGCTCCTGCAGCACTTTCTCGACGAAGCGGCCGCGGCGATCAGGAAACCGGCACCCGAACCATCGAACGAGCTGATCACGCTGCTCTCGAACTACCATTTCCCGGGTAACGTGCGCGAGCTGCGAGCGATGGTCTTCAACGCCATGGCCTTGCATCGAGGCGGTTCGGTACTGGCCATGGACAGCTTCCGCCACGCCATTCAAAAGCAACAGCAGCTACGGGCCGACTACCCGGTGGCAGAGGCATCCGATGGATTGCCGATCGTCATCCCGGGACGCTTTCCGACCCTTGACGAGGTCGAGGAGGCCATGGTCGAGGAAGCGCTCCGCCGCGCCAAAGGCAACCAGGGCGTCGCCGCGACGCTGCTCGGACTGTCGCGTCCGGCGCTCAACAGGCGTTTGGCGCGGCGAATGCTTCAAGCCAGATCCTGAGCCGCGGAATGCGACGCGCCGCGAAGCCCGGTGGATCCGCACCCGATGTAACATTTTGTGATCGCAACGCCGGCATGCCGAAACTGCGTGTGTGCCTTTCGGAAGACGTTTACCGCCACCGGAAATGACGTTGCCCTACGCGCTGCAGCGTTTTGTTTCACCCCCTGCAGCGTAAAGGGCAACAGGCATCATGATCGCCAACCCCTGCCCTCTCTTGTTTTTTCCGCTTTCCTGCACATTTGATGGGCCTGGCATAGAAAATGCTTTTGTCAAGTCGGTCGGCCGCGTAGTGGTCGTCTTCAGACTTTTGCCCTCGTCATTTTCCATATGGGAAAGGCTTAACCATGTCAGACGTTAGCACTGAAGCATCTTCTTTCACCCGCCGGCTCCTGCAGCGGGTCTTCCCGACGACCACCGATTTTTTCGCCCTACTCGCCGAACAAAGTGCTCATGTGAATAGCGCCGCCGGCCTGCTGGTCGAATACATGGGCAGCGACAGCTCCCAGGCGACCAAGAAAATCTGCGAGGCCGGGCGCGAGGGCGATCGACAGAAGATTCGCAACCTGACCCTGCTGAACGAAGCTTTCTCGACGCCGATCGACCGTGAAGACCTGCATCGGGCGTTCATCAATCTCGATGAGATCATCAACAGCTGCCAATCAATCGTCGTCGAAATGGATAGCGAGCTTCTCGCTCTGAAGCCTGACAAGGCCTGCCTGGAAATGGCTGTTTACCTCAAGGCCGGGGTGGAAGCGGTGGCTGCGGGCTATGGCCGCCTGGCGAAGGAACCGCAAGCAGGCCGCGCCGACGCCGAGAAAGCCGATCAAGCGGTGAAGAGCCTGACCCGCACGGTCCGGCGCGCACTGGCCGAACTATTTCAGGACAACGACTTCCAGAATATTTTCCGGCGCAAGGAGATCTACACCCAGCTGAGCCGGGCCGGCGACCGTCTGAACATCTGTAACAGCACGCTGCTGGATATTGTCGTGAAGCTCTGCTGAACACCCGCCGTGTCTTGCGGAGGCGGGGAACACGAGCGTCCCGACTGCTCCTGGCCGCGTGTCGGGTGAAGGCAGGGATCGAGAAGGCCGCTGCTGCTTGGCGCCCACGCCGTCCGCGGGGTTCACGTTGTGCCCTTGCGCACAACACTCCCAACAATCAGGCAAAGCACTTTATACAATGGAAACCCTGCCAATTTCGCGCTGCTGACCGCTGACATATATGCGCTTTATTGCAGCAGCCCGTGGCGGCCCTGGTCAACGGCCAGGCGCCTGATCGTTTGCGAGAACCGCGCGCAGTTTGTCCATAGCATGATGCGTGTTGGCATGCCAAAAAAACAGTCGGCAGCGCGCCCCGTTCGCACAGCCAGGGCGCTGAGCCGCTATACTTCCGCGCGCAGCGGACGCAGCCTGGGCAACCTATCCAGGACTGCGTTTTATTTTTGGCCCTGCAGCAGACCAATGGTCCACAGCAGGGCGATTTCTGCCGTTATGGCGGGAGGCCTCAAGGCATGGAAATGGCATTGAATCTCAAGAACGACAAACTCGTCGGTGATTTCTGGGGTGGTCTGGCGTCGATGCTGGTCGCCCTGCCGTCGGCAATCGCTTTCGGCGTCACCATCTACGCCGCCATCGGCCCCGAATATGCAGGCCTGGGCGCGCTGGCCGGCATTCTCGGGACGACCGCTCTTGGCCTGATCGCGCCGACCCTCGGTGGCACTGACCGCCTGATCACGGCACCTTGTGCGCCGGCGGCGGCGGTATGCTCGGCCTTTGCCATCGAACTGGTGCAAAACGGCGTTCCGGCGACCTTCATCGTCCTGATGTTGACCGCCCTCGGTCTGGTCTGCGGGATCGTGCAGCTGCTGCTCGGCTTTCTCGGCGTCGGCGGGCTGATCAAGTACATCCCGTTTCCGGTCGTCAGTGGCTACCTCAGTGGCGTCGGCCTGATCATCATCGGCAGCCAGATCCCCAAGTTCATGGGCGTAATGGATGACTCATCCTGGTGGCGGGTGGTGATTGCGCCCGATCTGTGGCACTGGCAAACGGCGCTGATTGGCGTGGTAACCATCGCCGTGATGCTCGGTGCGCCGCGCTTCACGCGCCTCGTGCCGGCCGCGATTCTCGGTCTGCTCGCTGGCGTGATCACCTATTTCGCGATTGCCTACACGGTCGACGACTCCTTGCTGGTCATGGAAGGCAACTCGCTGATCATTGGCCCGCTGGGTGGCACGGCGTCCAGCATGCTGCAAGCGATTACCGGCCGCTGGCACGAAATAGGCGAGCTCAAGCTCAGCCAGATCGGCGCGCTGCTTGGTACGGCCATGACCCTGGGCGTTCTGCTCTCGATCGATACGCTGAAGACCTGCGTCGTGCTCGATACGATGACCCGCAGCCGCCACGATTCGAACCGCGAGCTGATCGCCCAGGGTTCCGGCAACATCGCCTCGGCCTGCGTCGGTGGCATGCCCGGCGCCGGACAGATGGGAGCTACGCTGGTCAATCTCACCAGCGGCGGCCAGACGCGGATTTCCGGCGTCATCGAAGGGGTTCTTTCGCTGATCACCTTTCTCGCCCTGGGAAGCCTCATTGCCTGGATTCCGGTCGCTTCCCTGGCGGCCATCCTGATCATCGTCGGCGTGCGCATGATCGACCGCAACAGCCTGCACCTGCTGGACTCGCCATGGACGCGCTTCGACTTCTTCGTGGTCCTGACGGTGGTCGCCGTGGCCCTTGGCTACAGCCTGATCGCGGCGTCGGGCGTGGGCATCGTTCTCGCGATGCTGCTGTTCATCCGCGAGCAACTGAGCAGTACCGTGATCCGCAACAAGATTGACGGTGGCAGCCGCTTTTCGAAGCGCGTGCGCTTGCGTGAGGACATGGAAGTGCTCGAGAAAGAGGGAAAGCAGACGGCCATTCTGGAGCTGCAGGGCAGCCTTTTCTTCGGCACCAAGGATCAGTTGTATCTGGCGCTCGAACAGGAGGTCGGTACGCGCAAGTACCTCGTGCTCGACATGCGGCGCGTCCAGTCGGTGGACGTCACGGCCGTGCATCTGCTGGAGCAGATCAGGGACTCGCTGATCGAACGTGACGCTTTTCTGATCTTCTGCAGCGTCTCGAAGACGCTGCCCAATGGCCGCAACATAGGCGAGCTCTTCGAGCAGATGGCGCTGACGGCGACGAGCGAGCATGTCAAGATCTTCCCTGAACTCGACGACGCCATCGAATGGATTGAAGACCAGATCCTGGGCAAGGATGTGCAACAGGAAGCCGATATCGCTCCGCTGGAACTCGCCGACATCGAGGTCTTCAGCGACCACAAGGATGAGACCCTGATTGACCTCGAAGCGTCCTTCGAGCGACGCTCGGTGGCCAAGGATGGCAAGGTGTACTCCTTCGGCGATCAGGGCGACGAGCTGTTCCTGATTCGCAAGGGAGCGGTGCGCATCACGCTGCCGAGTGCTGGCGACCTCCCCGGCCATCACGCGCTGACCCACGGCCGCGGTGACTTCTTCGGCGGGATGGCCTTTCTTTCCCACATGGCGCGCTTCAACGACGCCACCGCCGTCGAGGATACGGAACTCTTTGTGCTGCAGCGTGCGCAGCTGGAGAAGCTCCGCGAGGAACACAAGCGGCTGGCCTTCGAGCTGGTCGAGGCGGTCGCCAAAGTGCTGGCCATGCGTCTGCGCTATTCCGACAAGGAACTGATGGCCATGCAGGATTGAGGTGAAAGTCGCGCAAGCGACTCACGGAGCACCCTCCTACCCGCGGAGGATGTCGCGAGCCTGGGCATGTGGACCCTCGGCTACGCGGCGAGCGGGTCGAAGTGGAAAGAGGAATCCATGCCCCTCGCCGATCGCGGCAACCAGCTGCTGGACCTGCTGAGCATCGAGGGACTGGGCCCGCCGCACGTGGCCGGGAGGGGCGGCGCTACGCCTGGGGAGAAGCCTTCGACCCCAGCCGCTGCATCAGCTTCGAAACCCATGTCCGGGGCCCCACGCCGGTGGGCGTGTTTCCCGGGGGAGATACCCCGCAAGGTCTTGCGGACATGTGCGGCAACGTTTTTGAATGGACCGGCAGCCTCTACCGCCCGTATCGCTACGAGGCGGGCGATGGCCGCGAGAATCCCGACGATGGCGAAGGCCGGCGCGTGGTGCGCGGTGGCTCGTGGCTCAACAATCGCCAATGCGCGCGTTGCGCCTACCGCCTCAACGGCGGTCCCGGCCACCGCTCCATCTATCTCGGCTTTCGGGTGTTGTGTGTTTCCCCCATCCCTTGAACTGCTGGCCACCGCTGCGCTGATCTCTGTTTTTCTGGTTTACTGCCTCTCTGACGCGCCGCGTAGCGGCGCGCGGCGCGAAAAATTTTCTCGTCCAACGTTCGCGGGCTTGTCTCTTGCTCGGCGCGGCAACTTTCGTTCCCGAGCCGAAAGAGCGCAAAACCAGTGCCGCACCCTTTTGTGACCGGCTAATGCACCACTTCCCGCGCGCAACGCTAACGCCAGTCGTTCCCGAAGACGACCTCATCGTGCTGATCAGCTTTGCCGAGTTCGGTGTCACCGTGAAGGCGTGGGTAAATCACGTTCGCTATGCCGACACCTGGGGTCTGCGCCGACACGTGTTCGCGGGGCTGCGATTGAGCAGGGTGCCGACAGGCTCGCCGGGCGCTACGCGCCCGTAAGCACCGCTGTGCGGTGCCGCAGAGAAGCAGTGAAACAGAAGAACAGAGATCAGTGCAGCGTTGGCCAGCGCTTCAAGGGATGGGGGCGACACACGCCAACCGCAAACCCAGGAAGTCGTTGCGACTGCCGGGGCCGTAGTGAACGCGGGAGGCGCAGCGCGCAAGGCCGCGGAGACGGAACCAGGAGCCGCCGCGCACCACGCGCCGGACATCGCCGCCCGGATCGGTATCGCCTGGCTCGTCGTACTTGTTCAGGCACCACTCCCAGACGTTCCCCGCCATGTCGTGGCAGCCCCAGGGGGAGGCGCCTTGCGGATAGATGCCTGCTGCCGAGGTCTGCGCCAGGTAGTGCGATCCCTCAAATCCCGACGTCTCGTCTATATTGGCGTGTCCCGACTCGAATTCTCCCCAGGGGAATTCCCGGCCATCGTCGCCGCGAGCGGCCTTTTCCCATTCCTGCTCGGTTGGTAGCCGGACCTCATGGCCGAGCATCTGGCTCAGCCAGCGGCAGAAGGCCATGGCCTCGAACCACGAAACGGACTCGCGCGGGTGGTTGGCATGGTCCCAGGCCGATTCGGCAGGACGCTCGGTACGCTCGGCAAGGCCTTCCCACCAGCGGTCGTCGGCGTAGCCTTGCGGGTCGTCGATGAAGCAGCGGAACTGACAGTTGGTGACCGGATAGCGGGCGATGTGGAAGGCCGGCAGCTTGATCCTCTTCTGCTCGTCTCCATAGCGAAAGGCCCCGGCCGGGACTTCGACCCAGTCGATATCCGGCACCAGGCATCGCCGCCGGCCATTGAAGCGCAGGCCGACACCGGGCCGGTCGTCCAGCGGCCGGCCGTCCAGGGTCAGGCTACCGAGCGCGCGACCGATGGCCGCGCGGGCCTCGGGCTCGGGATCGTCCGCTATATTCGTGAGCCGCGGTCGCCACGCCTGCCGCAGCCGCAGCAGGGTAGCGTCGGGCAACTGCGCGCCGCTGCGGAGGATGCACTGCGCGGCCACCTCGGGCTGCGCCTGCAGCAGCCATTCCACCACCGGCGTGCAGTCGGCGGCATACAGACCGGCCAGCAGCACGGCGCTTTCCTCCCAGCCGGTGCGTTCCCACCAGCGGGCGGCGGACCACAGCTCGCTGGCCGGCAAGCTTGCGGACGCCAGCCGCGAACGCAAGCCGCGGGCGGTGAAGTATTCCTGCAGCAACTGGTGGGTGAATCTCACTTCGCGCTCGCCGACGGCCAGCAGGCTGGCGGCTGCCGCGCGGTGCAAGAGCTGGCTGTCGAGAAATGTGCTCGCCTCCGCCCTGTCGACGGCCGTCGCGCTATCGCCGTGCCCATCGGCGTCCTCGGCGGCGCCTGTGCCGCGGCGCGACTGCAGGGTCCACGCCAGGCCCTCCAGGGCTTCGAGCAGAAGCTCGCCTTCCACGCTGAGCCGCAGCGTATCGACTTCCGCTTCGCTCACTTCGGCCAGCCGCTCGCGCAGCAGCAGGACCTCGACAAAGCGGTCGAAGAGCACGGCCCTGTTTTCCGGCACCTCGCCCGAATCGAGATAGACGCGGGTCAGCATGTAGAGCAGATACGGATTGCCGGCAAGGCGCATCAGGCTGCGCGGGTCGTGCACGCCCTGCTGCCAGGCCCGGTCCATGGCCTCGTTCGTGCGACTGTAGATGTCCGGGTTCGCCCGCGGAATCTCGCTCGCCGACCAGAACAGGGAAAAACTGGCGCCAGCGGCCTGCCACGCCTCCCACGCCTGCCGTACGTCCTGTCCGCCAGCGAGGCGCCAGAAAAGATCCTCACCACGCACCTGTCCAGCCGCCTGCCGCGCGGCAGGGTCGTCTGCGCTGGCTGCGCATGCGGCAGTGAGGTAGCCGGTGACGAAATCGAGGATGCGCGCCGGGTCGAGCGGGCGGATGCTGACGGTATCGAGGGCTAGCGACAGGGCGCCGGTGTAGTCCAGTTCCCGGCAGCTAACCATCGCCGCAAGCTTGCGCTGCGCCAGGAGAAAAGCCTTGACCTGCGCGGCCTTGGCCGCGCGCTCGGCGGTAGGCATTTCGTTGAGTCCGTCGAGCAGGAGAATGGCGCGCCCGGAATCAAGCAGAGCGGCGAGGTGTGCGCCCAGCTCACCCAACTGGCGTTCGAGAAATGGGCGCAATTTTTCGTCGGTCTCGGTCCACTTGCCCAGGCTGACCAGCAGCGGAATCGGCGCGGCCTCGTCGGCCAGCGCTGCCTCCAGCGCGTCGCGCGCGAGCTTCCACAGCGTGGTGGTCTTGCCTGCACCCGGCTCGCCGAGCAGCACCACCCGGCGCACCTGGCCGAAAGCCTGCGCGATGTCCTCGTACGGGCGCGACTCGCTGCGCGTTTCCGCCGCGGCACCCGAAAGCTGGCGCAGATGACGGAACTCCGGGCGCATGACGATGGCCGGCAGACTGGCGGCCGCTTCGCCGCGCGCCAGCACCCTGGCCACACCGGCCATCGGCGTGTACAGCTCGGTGTGCACCAACTCACCGACTTCCAGTCGGCGCAGGTAAGCCAGCTCCGCCGCGCGCTGCGCTCCGGCAGGAGCCGGTGCCTGCGTCGCGGCCGGCGCCGCGGGCAGTGATCGCAGCAGGCGCTGCACGCCGTCGGCGTAGTCGGCGTCGCGGATCGAGATCGGCTGGCGGTCGGCCATGTACCACGGCGGCTCACAGTCGTCGGCCAGCAGCGGCACGATAGGCTTGCCACGCTTGCTTGCATGCAGGTACTCCAGCCGCACCCAATCGCTGGCGTTCGCCGCCGCGGACACCACGCTGAGCACGGCATAGGCGCGCTCGATGCCATCGGCAATGGCCGCCAGCCACACCTCGCCGCCGGGGATGTCGCTGCTGTCCAGCCAGCAGGCATGGCCGGCACGCTCCAGTGCGGCGACCAGGCGGTCGGCGAGGTCACGGTCGCTACGCGAGTAGCTGATGAAGACTACCGGGTTGCGCATGCTGACCTGGCGGCCGTCTGGCGGCGCACACAAGCGACCACGAAATCCTTCGTGGCGCCGCGCCGAGGAATGTCGTCATACACGTCGCGATGCTCGGCGTGAAAGGCCAGCGTCAGCCAGGTGTCGCGACGATCTTCGCCCATGAACGGTCTGAGCAGATCGACGGCTCGGTCGATGATGTTCATTCGCTGGTGTTCTTGCTGTTGGCGCCGGAAAGCAAGGGGGACATGGACAGTCGTCAAGAGATGGAAATGCGATTCGGATGATAGCGCCGAAACGAGAGGGTCATGGATGCAGTTTTACCGCTGAGTCGCTGACCGCTGCCGACCGGCGTCAATTCTACGCTCACTGCTCTACCGTGTCGGAGCTGCCAATCAGGTGCCAAAATCGGCATTGCCTGAGCAACGGCGGCTTGCGCCGCGTCAGCAGTTTTGGCGGACGGCCGCTCGGAAAATGCTCGACCGGCAGGTCCGGGCTTGCTGTCTTTGGATCAATTGGTACGCCCGGGCTAGCCCCAATTCGGCGACGACAGGCCAGAGCCAGGCGCGTCCGGTCGTTTCAGACCGACACGGGCCGGGAAAAAAGGTAGTGAATGAGAGGATGGAACTGGATTGCCGCGTCGGCTGCGCCTCCTCGCAATGACGGCGGAGGCGGGATGAGCGCGGGGCCGATCCTTGGCGCCCGCGGCCTGCTGGGTCTGTTTGCACGTCGCAGCAAGTCCTGCTCGACCTCTGCGCTGCGCATCGGAAGCCACTCTCGCGAAAGGGCGCGCTCAGCAGCAGGCGCTCGGCAGCCTGCGTCTGTGCCCTCGCCTGCTGGCGCAACTCGCGCGCTTGCTGCATCGCCTTGGCCGACTGCGCGCTGACAGACGGCCAGCAGCTGTGCGATGCTTCGCAGCGATCGCCACGCCCCTGACCGCCACTGTTTTGCTTTGCTGGAGTATTCCGATGCTGATGCGCCTGATCCTGAGCTGCACACTGTTGTTCGCCTTGAACACGGGTGCGGCGACACTGCTGCCCATCTTCGACTCGCACCTGCACTACAGCCACGACGCCTGGGAGCAACTGCCGCCCAAAGAAGCCATCGCGATCCTGCGCCAGGCCGGGCTGCAGGGCGCCATGGTCTCGAGCAGCAGCGACGACGGCGCGCAGATGCTGCTTGCCGAGGCGCCTGATCTCGTGATCCCGGTGCTGCGGCCATACCGCCAGCGTGGCGAAGGCTGGCCGACCTGCCTGTCGAAGGGGCCGAACGCATCGCCTACAAGAATGGCGAGGCGCTGTTCGGTACCATGCTGACGCGGCCATGAGAGGGGCCGCACTGCTGCTCTGTGCGGTGCTGCCGGCAACGGCTTGCCCACTATCGGCGCCGATGCTGCAACAGGGCGAGGTGCAGGCGGACTGGAAGGTGGACGGAGCGCCGATCGCCGTCGGCCGCCACTTCGCCATCGAGGTGCAGTTGTGCCCGGCCGGCGCCGTCCTCGCGCGTGCCAACGCCACGATGCCTGAACACCGCCACGGCATGAACTACCGCCCCGGCGTGAAGCCCCTCGGCGACGGGCGCTGGCGAGTCGAGGGGCTGATGTTCCACATGCCGGGCCGCTGGGAATTGCAGCTGGATGTGCGGGCGGGCGAGCGCTCCGAGCGGCTGCTCGACACGATCACACTACCGTGAGGCCCTGGGCCTTGCGGACCCTGCTCGCATTGTTTGTGGTCGCTCCGGTGCTCGCCGGCAGCGTCGACTTCACCGCGGAAGAGCGTGCACGCATCGAGTCGCATGGCCCATGGCCGCCGCCACGCACGCCGTTCGATGATTTCCGCGATGCCCTGTCACGCGGCGACACGGTGACGGCGGCGCGTTACCCGGCAGCGGCGCAGCGCGGGCTGGAGATCTTCGTCGGGTCGGGTCGCTGCTTTTTCTGTCGCGCCGGGCCGTCGTTCACGAACGGCGAATTCGCCGACGTCGGCCGACCCTTCTTCAGCGCCGGCGGCGTCGATGCGGGGCGCTGGGGCGGGCTGCAGCAGTGGCTTGCCAGTCCCTACAACCGGCTCGGCGCATTTTCCGACGCGCCACCCGACGCTGCACGCGCGGTCGCGACCAAGCATGTCGTCATGGAGCCGCGCCACTATGGTGAGTTCAAGGTGCCCGGGCTGCGCGGGCTGCTGGCGACGGCACCCTCCTTTCATGACGGCAGCGCTGCAACCGTCGAAGCCGTGGTGCGCCACTACAGCGAACTCGATGCGGGCCGCCTGCACGCCGACGGTGCGCGCTTGTTGCAGGCCTGGCAGCTTAGCCCGCCGCAGGTGGCCGACCTGGCGGCCTTCCTCAAGACGCTCAGCGCGCCCGCCAAAGCAGCAAAGGGCAGCCCAGTGCGCGCGCGATGACGACCCCGGCGAGGCCGCGCACACCCTACCGATGCTGCAAGTGCCGAGCTGAGCCTTGTCCCCCTCTGCCTGTTGGGTCTGTTTGCAGGTCGCAGCAAGTCCTGATCGACCATCCCGTTGCGTATCAGAAGCCGCTCTCGCGAACCAGCACCGCGAGCAGCGGCCGCAGCCATTGCTGCCAGAGGCTTTGCGGCTCGGCGTCGATGCGGCCGCGGCGAATCGCTCCGGCGGCCGTGGCAGCAGCTGACTCACTGCCCGCATCGAGCGTGATACTGACGCGATAGAGTGCATCGACCACGACATCGCGCTCATCCTGGCGATGAGTGAGGATCGGCCCGCCGCTAGTGGCATCGAGCATCGGGTGTGGCAGGCGGGTGACACGCAAGGGATCGATCGCCGCGACGCGGCCGGTCAAAGGGGCGCTGGCGAGAGCGGGCTGGTAAAGTCGTACCGACTGGCCGACGGCGATGCGGGCCAGGGCCTGTTCTTGAACCAGCAACTCGGCTCGCCAGGCGCTGTCGTCGACGACTCTGCCGAGCGGCAGCTGGCTGTTCACCCAGGTGCCCGGGTGCAGGCCTTCGGCCAGATCGCGCACGCTGCCGCTGAACGGCGCGCTCAGCAGCAGGCGCTCGGCGGCTTGCGTTTGCGCCCGCGCCTGCTGGCGCAACTCGCGCGCTTGCTGCATCGCCTTGGCCGACTGCGCTTCGCCACGCTGGTTCAGGACCGGCAGTCCAGCCGCCTGACGAGCGTAGGCTTTGGCGAGAATATTGGCCCGCTGCGCCTCGTCATCGAGCTCCGGGGCTTCGAGTTCGAAGAGCAATTGCCCAGGGTTCACCGTCTCGCCATCGCTGACAAGTACCGCCACCAGCCGCGCCGGCTGCGGGCTGTAGATGACGCGCTGCGCTTCCGGAAACACCCAGCCCGGCGCATGCACCGCGCTCTGCCATGGCCAGAAAAGAAGCCATAGCAAGAACAGCGCCAGCAGCGCATAGACCCCTTTTCGGGCGGAGGACATCTGCTTGCGCAGGGCGGGCCATTCGCGCAACTCGCGCCACACCGGCAGGACGATGAACCAGGCAATTTCAACGGCAAAAAGGAAGATACCGAGTGCCTTGAAGAAAAAATGGTAAACGGCCAGTGCGATGCCGAAAAAAATCACCAGCCGATACAACCAGGAGAGCACGGCGAAAGCGGTCAATAGCCGCGCCTTCGTAGCAGCGAACGGTTCCGGGTCGGGCGAGTGGCTTCCGAAGAGCAGACGGCGCAGCCGCTGCCTGGCCAGTGCCGTGCTGCGCTCGTGCAGATTCGGCAAGTCGAGGGCGTCGGCAAGGATGAAATAGCCATCGAAGCGCATGAACGGGCTGACGTTGATCAGCAAGGTCAGCACCCAGCTGGTGGTGGCGAGAAAGAACAGTGCCGCACGCAGCTGACTGTCCGGCACGATTGCCCAGGCCAGCGTCGCCCAGATGGCGAGAATCAGTTCGGCGGCCATGCCGGCGGCGGCGATGCGCAGACGGGCGCGGTGATTGGTAATTTTCCAGCTCTCTCCGGTATCGGTATATAGCATCGGCGCCAGGACCACCATGGCCACGCCCATGTGTGCAACGCGCACCCCGTAGCGGGTGGCGGTGATGGCATGCGCCAGCTCGTGCAGCGACTTGGCGAAGAGCAAGGCGAGGACGAAGGCAAGGAAACCTTGCAGACTGAAGGACTCGCCGAGGCGGACGAGCACGGTATCCCACTGGCGCGCGGCGAGCAGGCCGCCGACGATTCCCGCCAGCGCCGTCAGGAGCAGGAAGGAGGGGCTGAACAACCAGCGGGTCATGGCTTCGGCCTTGACCAGGAACTGGCGCGGATGGATCAGCGGGACGCGAAAGAACAGGTAGTTGTGCAGCGCACGCTTGAGCCAGGCGCCGCGCCGTGCTGCGCTGCGTCGCGTCAGTTCTGCTGCGGTCGTGCCGGCAGCGGCGGAGGCGCCGAGAGTGCTGGATCCCGGCTGCAGCAATTCGTTGTGCTGCAGGAAACGGGCCAGGGCCTCGACGTCATCGCTGCTCGCTGGCAGGGTGGTTTCGGCAGCGACGGCGATGGCAATGGCTTCGGCATTGCCGATCGACCAGCGCAAGAGGAGCTCGAACTCGAGCCAGCCGATACGGAAGAAGCGGTTGCGAACCGGGTCGAGCACGTTCCAGGCCGGCGATCCGTCGGGCTGCGGGCTGGCCGCAAGCAAGCGCAATTCCTCGCGCAGCAAGGGAAGCGGCGCGGCTGCCGCGGAAGCATTCACGGCGATCAGCAGCCACACCAGGTGCGCAAGGTGGCCAGCGGCCGGCGCAGCAGCAGGTAGATCACCGGCATGCGTTCGCCGTAGATCTTGGCGGTCCCCTTGAGGCCGATCCTGGCGTCTTCACGCTCTTCCAGGCGCGCCTTGATGCGGTAACTGACCACTCCGTCCGGGCCCGGCTGGGCGGCGAAGCTGGTCTCGGTCAAGGTGGCGGCAAGCGAATGCAGCGGCGCGACGTGCAGATAGACCAGCACTTCGGCGCCCGTCTGCAGGTTGATGGCGTCAGCGACCGGCACCCAGACCGTTACGTTCATCGCTTCGGGATCGGCGAGCAGGCCGATGCGCTCGCCGGTCTGCAGCGGCTTGCCGGCCCAGTCGAGCTGATCGCCGTAGATGAAGACACCGTCGGCCGGGGCGCGAACCTGCAAGCGTTGGCTCTGCCGGGCAATGCTTTCGAGCTCGGCCTGCTTCTCGCTCAGTTTGCCGCGCAGGACGCTGAGCGCCATGCGACTCTCGTGCTGGTCGTCGAAAGCCTGCTGCTCGGCCTGCAGCAGATCGGCACGGCTGGTGCGCGTCGCTTCCTCGAGCACCTGCCGGCGGTTGACCAGCAAAGTGTCGTCGAACTCGACCAGCACCTCCTCGCTGCTCACCTGCGCCCCCGCAGCGACCGGGATGCGCTTGACGACGCCGTCCATCGGCGCGGCGACGATTTGCGGATCGATCGGCGTAATTTCCGCCGGTGCGAGAACCGACAGCCGCACCGGCAGGGCGCCCAGCAACAGCAACAGGGCCACGCCGAGCAGCAGCTTGCGCCGCGACAGCTTGAGCGCCAGCCACTGCCGGCGAGTTCGCAGCCAGGCCCACAGCGCGTAGCCATAGACCGACTGCAGCTCTGGCAACCACAGCGCCGGGTCGGGAGCGCGTGCCGGCCACTGCCAGGGCTCGTCACGGGCCAACAACCACCAGGCCATCACTGGCCCCTCCGGCCCGGCCAGTGGCAAGGCCAGCAGGCCTATCGGCAGCCACTCGTGCCAGTCGGCCTGCAAGGTCTCAGGCAGGTCACCGACTTCGATGACCCCTGCCCTGTGCTCAACCTCACCCTCCCCACCCTCCCCTCCCTCGCCAGCCTCCTGGCCATCCCGCCAGCTAACGACGGCTTCGAGCCACAGTTTGTAGGGGCTGGTTTCGTCCACAACGCTCAGTCCCGAATGGCAGACCAGCCGCCACTGCCCGCGGGCGTCCCGGCGCAGCAGCATCGCCTGCCGGAACGGCAGCAGCGCATGGCTGTCGTTGCAGATCAGGAACTGCAGTTCGGCCAGGCTGGCCGCTGCGCGAGCGCTGGCGGCCAGGCCGAAATAGGTTTGCAGTGGGGTGGTCGTCGAGCCGGACTCTTGCCTGGCCGAGCCGCCAGCTGCTGCGACGTTTCCGGTAGTGCCTGCGGAGGCGCTCATTGCGGCGTGGCGAATACCGCCGTGCCACTCATTCCGGGCAGCAGATCCGGGTCGTTCTTGAGCAGCTCTGCCTCGACGGCGATGGTCTGGCTGACCGGATCGACGCGACCGTTGATCTGCCTGAGCTGGACCGCGTAACGCTTGCCCGTTTCCTCGATATCGACTTCGAAACGCGTTCCCGCCTTCAACCATGACAGCCACAGCGAGGGCACATTGAGCCGCAGCCGCGGCGGACGGTTGCTGACGATCTCGATCAGTGGCGCGCCGACGTTCACTCCCTCGAAGGGCTTGGCATGCCACTTGACAACCCAACCGGCGAACGGTGCGACCACGCGGCACTGCCCGAGCTGCGCCTTGGCGACGCCCAGTTGCGCCTGCGCCTTGCTAACCGCGGCAGCCGCCAGTTCGACTTCGAGCTCGGAAGCAGACTGCAGGCCCTGCAGGCGGATTTTGCCATCGTGTTCCAGGCGGGCACTGTGCAATTCCGCCTGCGCCATGTCACGCCGCGCTTGCGGCTCGCTGCACTCGAAGCTGGCGACCAGTTGCCCCTTCTTGACGGCCCCCCCCGGTCGTGGCTCGAGTTCGGTCAGCCGGCCGCTCATGCCGGCGGCCAGCGTCGTTTCCTGATCCGGAACCAGGAGCGCCCGTACCGGCGTTTCGGCGCTGGCCGGCGCATGCGCAACCGCCACTGGCGGCGTTGTCTGGCTGCTGGCGGTCGCGGCGGCCGGCGCGGTCTTGAGCCTTGCTTCGGCCGACCAGGATGGATTGCAGACCAGCAAAGTGGCGAGAAAGAGCGTACTTCCTTGCATTTTCTTCGTGTCCCGAGTCAATCAGCCCAGCGGGCTTATCGTGGCACCGTCGCGGCCGCAGGCGCTGTCGGAGCTGGTGCCGGCGTCGCCGGCGGTGGGGTTAGTTGCTCGTGCAGAAAATTCACCTGCGACAAAGCCGCGGCTTCGGCAAAGGCCTGCACCGAACGCTGCGGGAGATCCGGCGTCAGGACGGTACTGTAATTGTGCGTCGCAACGAGTTTGCCCGAGACTTCAAACAGGCTCATCTGCCATGCGCTGCGTTCGACGCCGTTCTTGACCGGGCCGCGCTGCAGCTTCATGCGGAAAACGGCGCCACCGCTTTCCTTGCTGATCAGCAAGCGGTTCTGCCGCAAACGCTCGCTGACCGCCTCCACGATGGCCGCCTTCGAGAGATTCCTCGGCAGGGATTCGATCTCGACACGCAAGCTCTGCGACTTCGGTACTGCAGCGCTGACGAACTGGAAGACGTCGCGCTCGCCCGCATCGAGACTCTGCTGCAACTCGCTGGCGACAGTCGCCAGATCGCGGGTTTCGAGCTCGTCGGGAAGGACGCTCTGGCCGACGGAGTTCAGGATGCGGCCGAGCGCGGTCTGTGCGTTGGCGTAGGCTGCGTAGCGCTGGAACTGCGTGACCAGCGCGCGCGACTCGGTGCGCACCGCTTCGAGTTCGCTCGCCACCCGCGAGCTGACGCCGGCCTGGCTGATCTGCGCCAGACGCTCATCGACGCGCGCCGATTCGTCGCTCTGGCGGTAGTCCAGCAGGGCCAGTTTGTAACGTTCCAGTGCCACCCTGACCTGGGTGATCACCGCCATCGACAGAGCCAGGCGGCGGGCTTCGGCAGTCTGTTCGCGCGCTTCCTGCGTGCGCTTGACGGTCGGATAGGCGGCCAGTTTGAGGACATTCCAAGAAATGCGCACGCTGCTGTCGTACCAGCTGTTGTTGTACAGATACTTGTTGCTATCGTACAAGTTGCCGGTGACGAACTCGATGCCCGGCAAGAGGGCGATCAGTTGTCGGCGCGCTTCGAAGCCATCGATGCGCGCCCGGTAATCCTCTTCGCGCAGCTCCGGACGGTTTTCCAGCGCCTGGATTTCGAGTTCGGCAACTCGTACCGGTACCGGCGGCAGGCTCTCTTCGGGGGCATCAGCCAACTGGAAGACGGTGCCCGGTTGGATGTTCATCAGCGCCGCCAACTCGTGCCGGGCGAACTCCAGCTCCTGCCGCTTGAGGGTGATCAGCGTCAGCGCATCGAGCAGCGCCCGCTGATAGGCAAGCGCCTGCGCCGGCGGCAGCACGCCGCTCGCTTCGGCCTGGCGCGACTGTTCGAGGGCACGTTCGATGCGCTTGGTCAAAGCCTCGACCTGCACCAGCAGACGCTGTGCGCCGAGCGCTCGCCAGTAAGCGTTGCGCATGTCCTGGACGATGTTCTGGCGCACCTTGCGACGCCGCTCCTCGGCGATGTTGTATTCGTCACCCGCCTGTTTGGCGCGGTAATAGCTCAAGCCGAAATCGAGAATATTCCAGCTCAGTTCGGCACCGCGCAGATTGTGGCGTCGCTCCTGCGAAGTTGATGGGCTGAGCGTCTCCTCGCCGGTCGTGATACTCACGCTGGTCCCACCCGAGTCGTTGTTGCGCATGTTGTAGCCAGCAGAGGCGGTCAAGCGCGGCAACAACTCGAAGGCACTACTGTCGGAAATACCTTGTGCCAGAGCGCTTTCCATCAACTTCAGACGGTAGTCCAGGTTGTAGGTCAGGGCTCGCGCCACGGCGTCGTGGAAAGTGATCGGCTGCAGGATCGGTGCCTGATCCTTGTACATTTCCAGCTGATCGCGTGCCACGCGGGCCTTAATTTCTTCGCTGCTGAAAGGCTCGGGAGCGATACTCGCGCAGCCGGCCAGCAGGGATACGCTCAGCACGCTTAACAGGGGACGTTTCATTAGGGGCCTTTCGAAGAATCAGACTTCTAGACGAGTGGAATGCGTTGCCGCGCGCTCTGGCTCTGCCGCAATTGTTCACTGAAGGAACGGGCAACAGCGGCTGGCGTCGGTCTGGGCGCTGCCAGCACGGGCGGCAGCAAGCGGTCGGCGGCGCTGCCCTGGCTCCCGGCGCCCCGCGCGATCCCGTCTGCGGCCTCCGTTCCGGCAACTGGCTTGAGCGCGGCCGCCGTGTTGCCCACATTCGCCAACTCAGGCAAGGCAGCCGCCTCTTCCGCCGTGGCGAAATCTGCCGCGGCGGAAGGTATTCCTCCGTCCGTTGGCAGTCCACCCGGGTCCGCCGCGATCTTGAGTGGCGAAAAGATCGAAAAATCGTCATACAAGCTTTCGCCACCGACTGCCATGTGGCTGCTCAACAGTGCACGCTGCTGCAACTCGGCAAGCAGTTCCCGCGAGAACGCAACGCCCTGGTCAAGGACGAACTGCCCTGGCGTCATCGTTTGGTAGAAGTCGCGTAGCAATGACCGTATCTCGCCAGCCTGCCGCGCATCGTATACGCCAAGCAGCGCGGCGACCGCCTCGGCCAGGGATTCCTGCGCTCTGGCCACTTGCAGCAAGACATACTGAGCGGGGATGAAAGGCTGTTCGATGGGCTCGAAAATCCGCTCGATACGATCCGCGTCCAGCCAGCGCGCGACATCAAAGTTTTCGAAAACGTAGGGCGGAACTCTGCTATCGGGAAGCGGTATGACGGTAATTTCCAGGCTACTGCTGGCGATCGCGCCGGCGGTATCGCGAACGGTATAGCTCACTGTCGGCACCCTGCCGTTCCAGTCGGGCAGCGGCGTAAAGCGGTAGCTGCCGTCGGCCTGGAAGCGCAAGTCGCCGACGCCGGCGATGCTCGTGCTGCCGCCGACGCCGCCTGCCGGGACGGCCACGCTCACCCCATCGACGACGAAGCCGATAACGGTCTTGCTGTCGCCCGAGTCGCTATCAGTGTCGTTGGTCAGGACGTTGCCGCTGACGGGGGTGTCCTCCGGCGTGCTGGCGGTATCGGGATTGGCGACAGGTGCGGCATTGGTGACGACGACGCTGATCGTCGCGGTCTCGCTGACGCCACCGCTGCTGACGGTATAGCTGAAGCTGTCCGGTCCAACGTAGCCCGGCGTCGGGGTGTAGGTGATCGTGCCGTCGGGATTGAGCACGGCGGTGCCTTGCCCAGGAGCACCGATGGCCGTGATCGCTGCCGCCGGATCTTCGAAGTTGTCGGCGGTGGCGCCGTTCGTTCCGGCGAGAGGATCGAACACGAGCGCTGCAGTGCTGCTGGTAGTGACGCTGTCGGCGGTGATGTCGGCGACCGCAGTGACGATGATTTCCAGCGTGCTGCTGGCGGTCGCGCCGACCGTGTCACGAACGGTGTAGGTCACCGTCGGAACGTTGCCATTCCAGTCAGCCAACGGGCTGAAGCTGTAGCTGCCATCGGCCTTGACGGTCAGGTTGCCGACGCCGGCGATGCTTGTGGTGGCACCGACCGCCCCTGCCGGGACGACAATCGTCACGCCGTCGACCACGAACTGGGTGACGGTCTTGCTGT
>QPGA01000023.1:0-38573 GCA_003332265.1 Candidatus Accumulibacter meliphilus | reverse complement strand
CTGGGTGACGGTCTTGCTGTCGCCCGAGTCGCTGTCGGTGTCGTTGGTCAGGACGTTGCCGCTGACGGGGGTGTCTTCCGGCGTGCTGGCGGTATCGGGGTTGGCAACAGGTACGGCATTGGTGACGACGACGCTGATCGTCGCGATCTCGCTGACGCCACCGCTGCTGACGGTATAGCTGAAGCTGTCCGGTCCAACGTAGCCCGGCGTCGGGGTGTAGGTAATGGTGCCGTCGGGATTGAGCACGGCGGCGCCGTGGGCTGGCATGCCAATGGCCGCGATCGCCGCCGCAGGATCCTCGAAGTTGTCGGCTGTGGCGCCGTTCGTTCCGGTGAGAGGATCGAACACGAGCGCTGCAGTGCTGTTGGTGGTGACGCTGTCGGGGACAACATCGACCACCGGGTTGATCGTGACGTTGACGGTCGCGGTTTCGGTCACACCCGTCGGACTGGTAACCGTGTAGGTATAGCTGTCGCTACCGTTGTAGTCGGGGCCAGGGGTGTAGGTGATGGTTCCGCCGCTGTTAATGACGACGCTCCCGTGTGTGCCCTGCGTCACGCCAGTGACGACCGGATTGCCGTCAAAGTTGTCATTGGCCAGGACGGTGGTGGTGACAGGCGTGTCTTCGTCGGTCACGGCGGTGTCGTCGACGCTGTCGGCCACCGGGTTGATCGTGACGTTGACGGTCGCGGTTTCGGTCACACCCGTCGGACTGGTAACCGTGTAGGTGTAGCTGTCGCTACCGTTGTAGTCGGGGTCAGGGGTGTAGGTGATGGTTCCGCCGCTGTTAATGGCGACGCTCCCGTGCACTCCCTGCGTCACACCAGTGACGACCGGAGTGCCCTCGAAGTTGTCATTGGCCAGGACGGTGGTGGTAACAGCGGTATCTTCGGCGGTGGTCGTGGTGTCATCGACGATGTCTACTACCGCACTGACATCAAAAGTGATGGTGTTGGCGCTGGGGTCGGTGTTGATCCCGCCGTTCAGAACGCCGCCATCGTCACCTACCTGGAAGGTGAAGCTCGCAACGGCAGAGCCATTGAGGTCCGGTGGTGGTGTCCACGTCAGATTAGCAATGTCGGCGACGGTGATCGATTGTGGGACGCTCAGTACCGTGCCGGATGATTTCAGAGCGCCGGTAGCGGGCAGCGTCGAGATCAGCACCGAAGCCAGGTTATTGGCCGGGCTGTCGTGCGCATCGGTGAAACCAAAGTCGGCTGCCTGAAACTGGTAGGCGGTGTCCTCGATCGCCGTAATGGTTTTGTCGGCACCTGCAGGAGCGTCGTTGACCGAGATAATGCTGGTGCCGAGAAACACCGCATTGCTGCTATTGCTGTAGCGCGTACTACCGCCCGATAGCGTCGTATCGTTGGAGACGTCGACGCTGTCCTCGGCAGCGGGCAGAACGCCGACCGAGTTGTCGGCCAGGCGCACGCTCAGGCTGCCGGGCGTGCCGTTCCAGTCGGCGGTGGCCTGGAAGCGCAGGGCGTAAGGGCCGGGCAGGAACAGACCACTGGCCGAGGTCAAGGCGGTGCTGATGTTGGTCCAGCCGCTACTACCGTCGGCCGAGTACTGCCACGTCCCTTGTGCTGCAGTCGCCGCATTGTCAGTGATGACAATGCCGGCAAAGAGGTTGGCAACGGAGCCGCCCGTGAAAGCCGTCTGATCGTCCCTGGCGTCGCTGAACGCGGCGTTGCTGCCGGCAGTGTCGAACAGGTTGGCGATGGTCTCCTGACTCGGACTGGCGGCATCCTCGAGCGAACCTGCCAGATCCACACTGGCGAGCAAGCGCGTCGGCGCGTCGTTGATCGCGACGACCGTCAGGGCGACGGTGTCGGTGGCAGTGGAAAACGGGGTGGTGTCGCCGATGCCGATGCTGCTTACGTTCACTTTGGTGCCGACGGCGCTGGCGGTGCCGTCGGTCTGATCCCAGGCGCGAAACTTCAATCCGAACAAGCCGGGGGCGGGGGCGAGCGTGCCGTTGCTGTCGA
Source organism: Candidatus Accumulibacter meliphilus (assembly GCA_003332265.1). Taxonomy (GTDB): domain Bacteria; phylum Pseudomonadota; class Gammaproteobacteria; order Burkholderiales; family Rhodocyclaceae; genus Accumulibacter; species Accumulibacter meliphilus. The sequence goes on along the minus strand of QPGA01000023.1, from coordinate 36,582 downwards.
GGTTCGGCTGGAAGTAAATGCGGTCGCTGTCACGAAGCAGCAAAGCGCTGTTTTCCGCAACAAGGCCGACGTCAAGCCAAGCGCTACCGCCGTTGGTGCTGTAGAACCAGGTGCCCATAGTGGTATCGGTTTCAATGATCGCGATGCCGTACGCGGCACCCGCATCGACATCGCTGACACCGCCGGTCAACGCTGACACCAAAGAGCCAACCGCAGCCATTGGAAGCGCGTCGTCTTCCGCTACGGTGATGGCGAGGGCGGCGTCTGCCAGCACCGGCGCATCGTTTACTCCCCGCAGAGTGATGGCTTGAGTTACGGCGGCCTCTTCGGCGCCGCCCAGCCCTTGTGGACCGGCGGTGACGTTGTCGCCGGTATTGCCGTCGTTGATCCTCCACACCAGTTCGTTGAGAATGTCGAACTGCCCGTCGGCGAGGCTCTGCCTGGTGTTGCGATACGTCAGCGCCTGCGCCACCTGCTCGACTTCTGCTGTCGTGGTCCCAGCAGTAAAAATAACCGAGAACGCTCCACCAGTATTGCTGAAGGTACCAACGACACTGGTGCCGATACGCAAATCACTCCCCTCAAAATTGACCCCGACGTCGCCGCTACCGGTAACCCCAAAAACGTCTTCGGGGTCGGGGCCGCTACTGCCCTGCAGTGAGAGTATCGCGCTTCCCCAGTCACCACTGCCGCTGGCAAGGAATGACAATTCGGGGTCACTCAGCACGGCATTAGGCGCCAGTTGGCTCGCAGCCGCATCTTCGAAGAACTGGATCAACGGATCAGCCCCCAGGGCCAGCACCGGCGCATCGTTATTGGCGCTGATGGCAACCACCACTGCACCGCTACCTTCCAGCGCCAGCGGCAGCGGCGGATTGCCCGGCGGGTTGACGGTACCCTGCGCCGTCAGACCGGTATTGGTATTGCCATCGTTGATGATGTAGCCGATGGTCACCTGCGTCGGCGGATTGTCGTTGCCGTTGCTGTAGGTCACCGCCTGCAGGACCTGGTCGGCCTGCGCGCTCGAGGTCCCGTCGTTGAAACTGATCGTCAACACACCTCCGGTGTTGGTAAAGCTACCCACCACGGTCGTGCCGATGCGTACATTGGCCGCGTTGAAATTGACGCCGGTGTTGCCGGAGCCCGTCAGCCCGAAAGCGTCGTCGGTGGCAGCGGTGCCTGGAGTTCCAAGCGCTGCAGTGCGCTGCAGCGTGAGCACCGCACCACCCCAGTTGTCGTAGCCGACAAGCTCGGGATCGGTGAAGGTCGCGTCAATATCGAGGACCACTGGCGGACCGTCTTCTCTGAAAGCCACCGAGCCACCACCGAGACCCGCAAATCCCGGCGCGTCATTCACGCCGCTGACCAGCAGCGGAATATCGGACAACGCGCTCATGTCACCGCCCGAGCCGCTGTTGCCCGCATCGTGAAAAACCAGGTGCAGGCTGTCGTTGCCGGAGAAATTGCTATCCGGCGTGTACTTGAGATGACTGGCAACAATCGCGGCGTTGATGTCGGCAATGCTGCCCGTGAGCGTGATGCTGCGCCCGCTCGGGCTGCCGGAAGGAACGGCCACTACCCCAGTCGACACATCGAGAGTGAGTGTGCCATGCAGCGCCGTAATGACGATGTTGGTGTTGCTGCCATAACCGCTGTCGTGGATATCCTTGTCGTCGGCGAGGACGATGTCGTTGATGGCTGTGGTGGCGTTCTCGCCTACCGTTGTGGTCGCCCGCGTCATCTGTACACCGTCTGCTGAATCGACGTCCAGGGTCGGCGTGTCATTGACTGCAGCCAGATTGATCAGCGTGCTGGCGTTGGCCGTGCCAGCGGTGGTCATGGCACCGCCGCTGCTGTTACCCAGATCGCTGACATTGATGGCCAGGGTACGCTCGGCGTCGCTCGCGTTTAGACTGTTGTCGTCAAGCGGCGAAGTGTATCTGAGCGTGGCGAGTGCGCTATTGATCGCGCTGACCGTGCCTTGCAGGGTGAAGGCAGAGGAGCCCAGCGATCCGCTGGTAACGCTGGTCGCTCCCGGCGTCAGGGTGATGCTTCCCGTCGGAATGCTCAGCGCGACCTCGACCGCACCGTTGCGGGCGTCGACGTCGGCGATGCTGATCGTGTTGCCGCCGGTGAAGTTAAACTCGACATCTTCGGTCGCGCTGACCGTCGCCGGCCGGCTTATCGTCGGTGCGTCATTGACCGAGGCGATGTTGACAATCTCCACGGTGGTGCTGGCACTATGGACGTCAGAGCCGCCGCCCGCAGCACCCGCCCCGGCGTTGTTCAGATCGTTGAAGGTGACGGTGATCGTCTCCGAGGCATCCGGGTTGTCGCCGGGTACGTATTCGACCGTGTCCAGTGCGCTCTGCAACTGCGCCAGAGTGCCGGTAAAGGTCAAGGTGCTGCTACCGCCGCCCCAGTCACCAGCGCCGCGATCGGTCGCCTGGCTGCCGGCGGTAACGGTCACCGCGGTGGTGTCGAGAACGAAGGCGCCGTGTGGCACGGCGAGGGTAAGCTGCCCCGTGTTGCTGCCTTCAAGGCGCGCCAGATCGACATCGCCGAGCGTAAAGATCGGCCCCACAGTGATCCTGGTGTTCTCGCTTGCCCCGACGGCGTCGATGACCGGCGTGCTGTTCGAGATCGTCGGGACATCGTTGAGCGCGACGACCGTCAGCGAAACGCTGTCGGTGGCCATGGAGAACGCGGTCGTATTGCCGTTGGTGGTGGTATCGACGCTCCCGTCGCCGTTGGCGCCGCTGGTTCTGTCCCAGGCACGCAAGGCCAGGGATTCCGTCTGCACACCGTTGTAGTTGGCGTTGGGGACGAAGTAGATGCGGGCGTTGGACGCCAGCAAGCGCGCGTTGCCGGCGTCCGCTGCGTCAAGGTCGAACCACGTGCCGCCGTCGTCGATGCTGTAGCGCCAGGTGCCGTTGCCTGCATCCGGGCCAAGCCAGATGGCAACGCCGGTAAGCGCGCCGGTGTCGACGTCACTGATGCCGCCGACCAGGCTCGAGATGAGCGTGCCGACCGCCCCGCTCGCCGCACCGGCGTCCTCGTTCTGGGTCACCGCGAGCACCGTATCGGCGAGCACCGGTGCATCGTTGAGCGGCGTGACGACAAGCGAAACGGCGTTGTCTTCGGTCGAAAAAGCCGTGCTTCCGCCGCTGAGAGTGCTGTTGGCGCGGCCACCAACGCTGCCGGTGGTCTGATCCCAGGCGCGGTAGGTGAACGTGGCAGAGGTGGCATTCTGGCCATCGGGAATGAAACGCAGCCACGCGTCCGGATCGAGCAACAGCGAACTGGTCACCGAAACGCTGCCGATGTTGCTCCATGAGCCGTTGCTGCCGTTCGTCGAGTCGAGCGAGAACTGCCAGGTGCCATTGCCGGCGATCAGACTGTCGATGGCAATGCCCTGGACGGCAGCGTTGTCGACATCGCTGATGATGCCATTCAGGTCCGAAACCTTGACACTGCGCCCGTTCACGGTCTCGTCTTCGCTGATCGACGTCAGCACGGTGTCGACATCGGTCATCAGCGGTGCGTCGTTGCGCTGCTTGACGACGATGGTATTGCTGGCGATGAGCGTATCGTCGCCCTGCAGGGTGGTACCGGCATCGTCCACAAAGCTCGCCGTACCGCCGCCGTCGACAAATGTGTAGCTGAGCGAACGCGTCGCCTGCGCGGTGGCTTGTGAAGCGTTGGCAGTGTCCGTGTTGTGGAAACTCAGGTTTTGGAGCACTGCCTTGACCGCGGCGACATTGGCGCTGGCATTGAAGGTGATACGAAGATTGGCGCCGTTGGCGCCGTCGAGGCTGCCGTCGATAGTGCCGACCTGCACCGGCCCGGCCCCGAAGTTGTAGCTGACCGCCCTACCGGCAACGCTGACCTGACCCGACGCCGCGCCCTGATCGCGCACCGAAAGCTGATCGCCAACCGTGCCGCCCGAACTGTAGGCAATCGTCAGCGTCGTTCCAGCGTTGTAGCTGGCGCCATTGGCCAGGTCGACGTCGTTGAAGAGCAGCGAGGTGTCGATCAGGGTGGCGCCGTCGTCCTCGAAATAGGTCAGCGGATTCAGCCCGGAAAGCTGCGGCGCGTCGTTTACCGGCGTGACACCGATATTGAAGGTGCCGACAGGTTCGTTGCCGCCACTACCATCCGAAATTTCGAAATCGAAGCTGTCGCTTGGCGGCACCTCGGCGCCGTTGTGCCGGTACTTCAGGTAGCCGCCCTGTATGTCACCCAGGGTAAACGATGCATCGACGCCAAGAGCGGTGATGGCACCGGCCTTGTCGAGATATAGGGTGCCGCTCTGGGTAGCGGCTGTGACGCGAAACTGCGTTTGCCGTTGCGTATTGTCGACGTCCGTCTCTGAGGTCAGTGGCGAGCCGAGCATGGCCGTGGTGATGTGTCGAACGCCACCTTCCGGGACCGTTGTGCCGGTGTTGTTGAAAATTACCGGCGGGTCATTCTGCGGCAGGATGTTGATGATGACCGTGGCGAGATTGCTGTCCAGCGCAACCGGCGCAACAGGCGAATTGTCGTTCAGGCGCCAGGTGAAACCATCGACAAGGGACTCGCTACCGTCCTGTACGTAGCGTAGCTTGCCGCCGGTAAGCATGGCGTAGGTAAACTGCGCAGCGGCGGTCCCCTCCTCGCCAGTAACGAGCGCCACGAAGCCACTGCCCCAGTCGATTTCCAGCGTGCCACGCACCGGCAGGCTGGCGATCGTGTAGGTCGCCGTGCTCAGGCTGTTGTCGCTGTCGCTGGCCGCCAGGATGCTGGCGTCAAGGATCTGGATCCGCCCGGGGTTGTCGTCCGGGCCACCCATACCGGTGTTGTAACCTTCTTCAACCCTGAAGAGGCCATTGCTGGCCAGCGGCGCATCGTTGACATTGGCGACAGTGAAAGTCACCGTGCGACTCGGACTGCGAGCGATCTCGCCCTTGTTGATGGCCAGCTGGTTGCCGTCGAGGTCTTCGACGGTCACGAAGTCCTGCTCGGTGATGGGGTCGCCGATCAGCACGTCGCCGACCTGCACCACGCCGCCGTCGCGCAGGTGAACCGTGAGCGAATCCGTACGCAGTTCCGAGTCGGCGCTGTGGAAGTAGGCGATGTTGCCATTCCCGACGTCCAGAGCGCTGAACAGCTCGTCCTGGTCGAGCGCGACCCAGGTCGCTCCGTTCCAATGCCGCAGCTCGCCACCGAGCGGAGCGGTCTCCAGAACATAGGACAGTGCCGCCGGATCGCTATCCGGATCGATGTGCTGCAGAGTGGCGAGGGTCAGCTTGACGGCGTTGGCGACTCCGATCAAGCCGAAATCGTTGCTGCCGTCGACCGCGCTCTCTTCCATCAGCGTGTCGCCGTCTTCGTTGACCGAAATTTCATCGGCACCTGGCGTCTGCTTGATGGTGGGGGCGTCATCTACCGGCGTCACGATCAGGTCGATGGTCGACGGGTCGCTTACCGTACCACCGTTACGGCTGACCTTGAAGGCATCATGGTATGGCGTACCATAGGCTGACGGTTCGTCGCCAATATTCACGTAAACAACGGCACCGGCTGCCAGATCCGCGGCGCTGAAGTCGTCGCCAGTCCCGAGCGCGACACCGTTCAGGTAGATGCTGCCGTACGCCGGCAGCAGCGACAGGGTGTAGCTGGTCGACCCCGTCAGCGTCGTCGTGTCGATGGCGGTAAAGAAACCCTCTGTCGTAATGGCACGCAGCGTGCCGCCCGCACCGGGCACGGTCGGTGTGAGCGGCTGCACATCGATGTACAGCGTACCGGTACTGACCGCAGCATCCCCATCATTGATCGAGAAGTCGAAGTGATCTTCGGCCGTCGCCGAATCGCTATCGGTGGCACCACCGCCATGCGTATAGGTGAGCAGGCCGGCGTTCAGGTCGGCTTCGGTGAAGGTGGCACCGACACCGATGATCACCCCATTCAAGCGCAGCAGACCCGCGCCAGGAAAGCTGTTCACCGTATAGACACGCTTGGCGGCATCGCTATCGGGGTCGCTGCCGGTCAGGAAAGCCTGGGTAATCGCCACCCCCGGACCGCCCTGGTCCACGTGCAACAACTGCGTGACCGGTGTCGGCGGATCGTTGCGCGCGTCGATGGTGAGGGTGACGGTGTCGCTATCGACGGTTGGCGCGAGCGTCGCGCTGTGGTCGCTGGCGACTACCTCGAAACTGGCGGTCGGGTGGTACGGTCCTGCAAAACCACTGCCACTGACCGCTGCCGGCTCGGCGCCGCTGGAGATGAAGTGCAGCGGATTGGCCTCCAGCTCTGCCTTGCTCAATGACAAGGGCGCGGTCACATCGACATAAGTACTGCCATTCCAGTACTGCAGGCGACCGACGGCCGCATCCGGCAAGCTGCTAATGGTCAAGGTCATCAGGCTCGGGTCGCCGTCGCTGTCACTCAGGCCGAGGTTGAGCACTGCAAAGTCGCTCGCCTCGCTACCGATGCGCTCGGGCACCGCCTGCGTCGTCCCGGTGATCGCAATCTGCGCGTTGACGTCGAGAATGGTGATCGGCAGCAAGACGGGATTGATCACGCCACCAGCACCGTCGCGCAACGACAAGGAGACGCTGTCGCTGGCATCCGCCGATAGCTCGCCACTGGTATGTCGATAGCTGATCTTGTCAGCCAGCACATCAAGCTGGTTGAACACGCTGCCGACGCTGAGCGGGATGCCGTTCCTGAGCAGCACTCCCTTGCCGGGCAGCGCCTCAACCCGGTAGGTGAGCTGATCGCTCTGGTTGTCCTGATCGACGACCGGGAGTTCGGTGGCAGTAATCGTCACCGTAGCGCCTTCGTTCAGCAGCAGAGGTATCGGCGTCAGTGCCGGCACGTCATTGCGCGCGCTGACAATGAAGTCGGCATCGAGACTGGCGGCGCTGAACGGCGTGACGCCGCCACCCGGCGCACTGACATTGGCGGTGTCGCCGGCACTGGCGCCATTGCTGCCATCCCAGACGTAATACTGGATGCGAGCTACTCCCGACTCCTTGGCATCGTCGGCGTTGCTGTCGGCGACGAACCGCAGCTTGGCGTCGGCCGGCAGCAGCAAGGCGTCGCTGCTGGAAAATAGTGCCGCTGGCGTCCAGCTGGCACCGTTGTCGAGCGAGTACTCCCAGACGCCGGTCATGCCGTTGGTGACGCTGCTGCCGAAGATGGCGATACCGAGAACCGTTCCCGCATCGACATCGCTGACCACCGGATTGGCGTCGACGTCGGAAAGCAAGCTGCTGACCAGTGCGCCCGAGTTTTCGTCGCTGGTCGCATTTTCGGGAATCGAGCTTGCCACCAGAGTAGCTGGCGTTCCGATGACTTTCGGCGCGTCGTTACTGCCGGTGACAGTCACCGTAATATCTGTCTCTACCGACGTATGGCCGTCGCTCAACGTATAGGTGAAGTTTTCGCTGACCGTCTGGCCGCCTTTCAGCGCCTGCACCGTCGCCAGGCTGTTGTCCACTGTGTAGCTGTAGCCACCGTTGGGGTTCACCACCAGGCTGCCGTAGATACCGACGAGTGGATTGCCAACACTACCGTCGCTGCCACTACCGGCGACAACCGTTCCGCTGCGCAGCGCGATGACGCGGAGCGTGTCGATCGGCGCGTCAAGGTTGATGTCGTTGGCGAGCACATCACCGACGACAGTACCGGCGTCTTCCGTTGCGGCGATGGCGTCGGCCGTCCCCACAGGCAGGTCGTCAACCGGCGTGACCGTCAACATGATGTCTGTCGGCCCGACGCTGATACTGCCGTCGTGCGTAGAAACAGCAATGCTGGCAGGGCCGAAGTAGTCGGCCGTCGGCGCGAAAGTCATGCCGTTCAGCGCATCGTTGACCTGGGTCAGCGTGCCACTGAAGCTGACGGTGTCGCTACCATTTGCGCCACCGGCAATCACTACCCCACTTCCTGCTTGCAGCGTAATCGCACCGCCTGTAACTGCCAGGGTCACGGTCTGGGCGTCGCCAACATCAGCGTCCGCAATGCTGACGCCGGTGATTGCCAGCGGCGTATCTTCGCTGGTCGTGCGCGTACCGCCGCCGTCCACGATGGTCGGTGGCGCCAGCAGTTGCGCAAAGTCGGCCAGCACGAAGGCAGTGGTTTCAAGCGGTCCGGTGCTCACTTCGAGCAACCAGTCGCCGCCCAGTGCCGCACTCCCCGTGGCGTCGGTCGACGCCGCAACATCCGCCTGCGTCAGCGCAGCCAGAGTGTCGACGAATTCGCGGTTATCGGCGGCAACATCGCAGCCGTAGAGCAGGATGTCACCGTCTACTGCCAGTGCCGATCCGATCCCGGTCAACACGGCGCCTTGCCGCTGCAGGTCGTTCTGATCTACCAGGCCCTGCCCGAGAAAGATGCCGTCGCGGCTACCGTGGCTGAGAATATGGATGGCAGTCAGGTTCTGCTCGCCGTCGAGCGCTGCGGCGAGTTGCGTCAAGCCATCGGACTGCTGGTCGAGCACCACCACTTTCGCCGCAGCAGCGCGCAATTTCTCGACATCGATGCTCTGCACCACGCGGCTATCGACGACGATCACTTCGCTCGGCGTCGCCTCGACGGGCGCCGCTGTTGGCGCGTCGCGAACTGCCGCCACGCCGTCGTCCTGCACTACGGCGGCGACCTCCGCCGGCGCGGCGCCGTCAAACAGGTGTCGAGGCTCGAGCGCCATCGTCAGTCGACGTGGCGACCAGGGGGAAAGCGAGGGGCGGTTTCTGGTCATGACGGTCCTCTACGGGCGGGCTGCGAATGCGAGCGTCTGGTCCATGCAGTTGACGGCAGCGCACGGCCTGCGTGCCTATCGGGTCGCTCACGGCAAGAACATTGCGCTTCCCGTGCCGTCACGATAAACCCGTCCGCAATACATGAAAACGTGAGTTTAAGGGACTTTGCGCCGTCTTGAGGAAGAATCGAGCACTACCGACGAGTTCCATCACAGCCACCCTGCTCCCGTTTCCAGCGACAAGGGTAGCGCCAGAGGCGTCGTTACTCACCGTACCAAGCGCCGCATCCGGGGACCGGTACACGCCTACCCATGTTCGCCGTCGCTATCCACAACGCTGATTTCGAGCACCTCACCGTCGATCGCCTGCGAGTCGACCACCCGATGCAGGAACTGATAGGCCACCCGCCATTGCACGCGCCCGCACAGCAGAGTCACCGTCTTGTCGTTGAGACGAATGACCTGGCCACTTCTTTCCTGCTGATCGCGGCCGACGAAGCCGACCATCTCGCCGACAGCGACCTCATTGCGACCCAGCCCCTGGCGCGGCTGCTCGCGAATCTCGACGTCGGCCCCATCGACGTTGATTGCGGCATACTCAATCAGCCAGCGCGTTTGCGTCGCAATCTCCAGAACCAGCACGCGCTTGCGACGCAGTTCGATGATTAGTGCGCTGGAGCTCGCGTTTTCCCTCGGCTCGAAATAGGAAATCGTCTGCCCGACGCGCAGCCGCGAACGAATCGAATCAAGCCACTGCGGCTGTTCGAGTACGCGGTCGATCCCCGCCCGCATCCGGTACAGCTCGAAGGCGGAAGCCTGATTGAGCGCTTTGAGCACATCGGAGAAATTCATTCTGGAGCCTCTTTGTGGGAACTGGTGGGTGGCAGTCGAAGCGTCGCAGCCACTACGGAGAACATCGCCGCCGTGGCTGCAAACCTGCCCAGCGGCCCAGTTACCGATTGTATCGCCGCGAAAGCCTTTGCAGCGACCCCGGGCGGACAGCGAACGGCCGAAACTTGCAACATCGCGGGTGATCCCTTCGCGCCCTTCCTGGCAGCTATTCCTCGGGGAATCTCACCATCAACTGCTGCACGATCCACGTCGCCTCGGCTTCCGTAAGAAAGCGATGCCACGGTGGCATTGCCGTCCCCGGGCGACCGCCGTAGATGGTGGCTACCAGTGAGTCGACGGGCTTGTCGCGCAAGGCCTCGGGCGTCAGGGCCGGACCCAGGCCACCGTGCAAGGTCATGCCATGGCAGGAACCGCAGTCCTGACGAACGAGGTGCACGAGTTGCTTCTGGCGTTCGGGGGTCGGTGCCTCAGGCTGAGGAGCAGCCTCGGCAAAAGCGCCGCGGGAAACAAGCAGCAGAGCGAGAACAAGAACGATGGGCATGGTCTGCGAGTCGGTAGGGTTGGGCTCGGTGGCGCCTTGGCTCGCCCTCTTCCGCGCTAACGAGAAGAAGGCGGCGAGCCGGCATTTTATCCGAAGACGGCCTTGAAAACGGCTCGCGCGGCGTCCGATCGCTGTCCATACGGCACAGCAGTGGCAGTTTGCGCGCTCGTCTCGCACGGCCCATAATGCGCGCTGGCATCCGCGGCTGATGGCGGCGGGAAACAGATACAGCGGGAGACAAGCAATGGATCTTTGGACATGCCCGGCAGTGGTCACCGGGGCAGCATCGGGCTTGGGCGCAGAAACGGCGCGTTATCTCGCCGAGGCGGGAGCCAAGGTGACGGTCATCGACATCGATGCCGTCGGCGTACAAAAAGTTGCCAACGAGATCGGCGGCCTGGCCATTCCCTGCGATGTCGCCAATTCACTCGCTGCGGAGGAGGCCCTGGCGACGGCGCGCGATGCGCACGGCGCGGCACGCGTGCTGGTGCACTGCGTGGGCCGCGGCCACTCGGAGCCGACAGTGGGTGTCAATGGGCCGATGCCGCTCGAGGACTTCCGCCAGCTAGTTGAAGTGAACCTGATCTCGACTTTCAACATGATGCGCCTCGCCGCTGCCGACATGGCGCGCCTGCAGCCGCGCTCAAACGGCGAACGCGGCGTCATCCTGTCGACCGCTTCGGTCGCCGCCTATGATGGGCAGAGCGGCGAAGCGGCCTATGCGGCGTCGAAAGGCGGCGTGGTGAGCATGATCCTGCCGGCGGCGCGCGAACTCGGCCCGCTGGGCATCCGCGTCGTCGGCATCGCGCCCGGGCTGTTCGGCACGCCGACCCTGTTCGCCATGGAAAAGAACCTCGATTCGCGACTGGCACACCAGATCCCGTTTCCGCATCGCTTCGGCGATCCGTCCGAGTTCGCGATGCTGGTCCTGCACGTGTTGAAAAACGTGATGATCAACGGCACCGTGCTGCGCCTCGACGGTGGTCACCACCGCTGAACACGCGCCACGACGTAGCCAGCGATAACCGCCACCACTCACCCGTCAGCGTTGGCTGGTAAAGGATGCTTGTGAGCAAGACCCTCGTATTGCACCTCGTCTCGCATGCCTCGGGCGAACTGGTCGAGTTGCTGGCGCGTAACGCCATCGCTCAGTTCGCAGGGCTGGAAGTCGAGCGCCGACTATGGAAGATGGTCCGTCACCTCGGCCAGGTGCCCGAGATTCTTGGCGAAGTGGCGCAGAGGCCGGGCTACGTCCTGCACAGCATCAGCCACGCCGACGTCCGGCAGGCGCTCGAAGAGGGTTGCGACCGTCTGCTCGTCCCCTGCCAGTTTGCCCTCGAACCGCTGATCACGAACCTCGCCGAGTACTCCAACACGACTGTTCAGTTCCACAGCAGTTCCGGCGACGCTTTCGACGAAGACTACTACAGCCGCATCGAGGCCATGAAATATACCCTGGCCCACGACGACGGCATTGCCAGCGAAGATCTCGATGGCGCCGACGTGATCGTCGTCGGCGTCTCGCGGGCCACCAAGACACCAACCTGCATGTACCTGGCCTCACGCGGCATCAAGGCCGCCAACGTGCCACTGGTGCCGTTCTCGCCACCGCCGATGGGGTTGCTGAAAGCAAAGGGTCCGCTGATCGTCGGACTGACGGTGGACCCGACACGGCTGGCGCGCGTCCGTTCCGCGCGCTTGCGGTCATGGGACAACGAAGACAGCCAGTACAACGACTTCAACGCTTTGCGCAAGGAGGTGCAGGACGCGCGTCGCCTGTTCGTCGCGCGCAACTGGCCGGTGATCGACGTCACCCACCGCTCGATCGAGCAAGTGTCGGCAATGATCATCGATCTGCTCAGGGCACGCGCCAACGACGCGCCCACATAGAGGGAGGCGTCGCGGGCGTTCCGATGCGCCTGTGAGAGCCTTTTCTTGCCGCCCGTCGACCTGTCGTTGCTGCTTGCTGCCGCCAGGCTTGAGATCAGGAATCCGGCAGGGTGAGAATCCACTTGACCAGGATACGGATATTCTCCTTGCCGGCGCGCTTGTTGGCCGACATGTAGTCGTCACCCCAGACGCCACCGCCGCCTTTATAGACTTTTTCCACCAGCACTTCCTCGACTTCCGGTTTGCCGCGATAGCGTTTTGCGACATCGCGCCAGGCGGGGCCACGTACTTTTATCTCTACGTCGTGGCAGCCCAGGCACCGACTCTCGTCGGCCAGTTCGAGCATGGCCGGGTCGACCGGCGGTGGTGCGGCGAGCGCCAACTGCGAGCACATGGCGGCCGATAGCAAAAAGATGGGCACTTTCATTGTCGATTCCTTGTGGCCGTTGAGGTGCCGGGAATTATGCCGGCAATCGAGCCAAAAAAAAACCGGGGGGCCATGGCCCCCCGGTTCAGAACAGGCGCTCAGCAGAGATCAGTAGACGTCGTGCTGGGTGTTGTAGACGTTGAACTTGCCGGTCGGCGTGACCAGACGTGGGTCCTTGATCACTTTCTTGACCGTACGCGTCTTGTCATCGACGACGACGATTGCCGACGGCTCGGTCTTGTTACCGGTCCAGACAGAGAACCAGACCTCGTCACCCGCTTCGTTGAACTCGCCATGCACCACGCGCTGGTTGCCTTTGGTCTTGCCGAGATCGGCAGCAGCAGCCAGGTTGATGACCTGCGACTTGGCGTCCGGATTGCCGAGCTCGTCGATGTTATAGACGGAGACCGAACCGGCGAGCTCAGGATCTGGGTTCAGCGGCGCGTCCGACCAAAGGTTCTTGGACTTCGGATGCGTCTTCACGAACAGCGAGTTGGCACCGTGGTTCTTGAGTTCCTGAACGACTTTCCAGGCTTGCTCCGGATGGCCTTTGGGATCAGTACCAATCAGGGTGATCACGTCAGCACCCAGGTGCGACGTTGCCCAGACCGGACCGAACTTCGGATGGACGAAGTTGGCACCACGACCCGGATGCGGAATCTTGGCAGTGTCTACCAGTGCCGCCAGCTTGCCTTCCTTGGTGTCGACCACGGCGACCTTGTTGGACGCGTTGGCCGCAACGAGGAAGTAGCGCTTGGTCGAGTCAAAACCGCCGTCATGCAGGAACTTGGCGGAGTTGATGGTCACTTCCTTGAGGTTGGCAATGTCGGAGTAGTCAACCAGCTTGATCATGCCGGTTTCCTTGATGTTGATCACCCACTCCGGCTTGTCGTGCGAAGAGACGATCGAAGCCACCCGTGGCTCCGGGTGATACTCGCCATCGACCGTGACGCCACGCGTCGAAACCAGCTTCAGCGGCTCGAGGGTTTCACCATCGAGAATCGCGTACTGGGGAGGCCAGTAGGCGCCGACGACTGCGTACTTGTCCTCGTAGCCCTTGTACTTCGAGGTGTCGACCGAACGCGCTTCGTAGCCGGCCTTCATCGTGGCGACGATCTTCGGCTCTTTGTACCACATGTCGATCAGATCGTAACGACCGTCACGGCCAATGACGTGAACGTAACGCCCGGAAGCCGAAATACGCGAGATATGGACCGCGTAACCGGTCTTGACGATACCCCAGATTTCCTTGGTATCGCCATTGATCAGGGCAACTTCGCCCGAGTCACGCAGGGTCACCGCGAAAACGTTCTTGAGGTTGACGTCGTTCATCTGCTTGGTCGGGCGCTCGGCGACCGGCACGACCAGCTTCCAGCTTTCCTTCATGTCCTTCATGCCCCATTCCGGCGGCACGTCAGCCGGCATCTGGACATACTTGGCCATGTCGGCAAGTTCCTTCTTCGACAAAATGTCGTCGAAGTTGGGCATGCCACCCTCGGTACCGTAGGTCATGATCTTTTCAAGGCGCGACGAACCGAGCTTGGTGGTGTTCTGCGGCTCGAGATTCTTGCCGGTCGCCCCTTTGCGCAGCATGCCATGGCAGCCAGCGCAACGTTCGAAATAGGTCTTGCCGGAAGCCGCCTTGTCCTCGGCCGACAGCGTCGGCGTCTCGGCAGCCGGTGCGGCGGCCTTCTCGGCCTTGGCCGCGAAGGCCACATTCATGGCCAACGGCAATGCTGCCAACATCAATACGTTACGAATTACCTTCTGCATGCTTGTTTCCTCTCCTCTTGAAATTTCTCGACTGTCGCCCGGCTAATCATCCGTGTCAGACTCGGCGCAGGATGACACGCCTGCATAGGTCCATTCCTTGACCTCCATCAAATATCAGGGATCGCAGAAAGCCTATGGTCGCGTCCGAGTTGAAAAGCAAGGCGACGGGCGCTTATGCTTGCACCTCAGCCAAAAACCGGAAAACAAGGAATGATGCAAACACCCTCCTCCCCGCCAGTCGGAACCGTCTACATCGTCGGCAGCGGGCCCGGTGACCTCGATCTGCTCACCCTGCGTGCCGCGCGGCTGATTGGCGAAGCGGACGCCATCGTCTACGATCATCTGATTGCCGAAGGGGTCCTCGACCTGGCGCGTGCGGACGCCGAGAAAATCTACGTCGGCAAGAAAAGCTCCAATCACACCGTCCCGCAAGAGCAGCTCAATCAACTGCTGGTTCGTCTCGCACGTGCTGGCAGGAAGGTCGTTCGCCTCAAGGGCGGCGACCCCTTCATCTTCGGACGAGGCGGTGAAGAGATCGAAGCCCTGGTCGACTCCGGCATCCCTTTCGAGGTCGTTCCGGGAGTGACCGCCGCCGCTGGCTGCGCCGCCTACAGCGGCATCCCGCTGACGCATCGCGATCATGCCCAGGCGGTAGCCTTCGCGACGGGCCACCTCAAGGACGGCACGATCAATCTCGACTGGCCGGCTTTGGCCCGCCCGAAGCTGACCGTGGTCTTCTACATGGGCGTCGGCGGCCTCGCCGAAATCTGTCGCCAGATGATCGCCCACGGCCTGCCGGCCAGCCATCCGGCAGCCGTCGTGCAACATGGCACGACGCGCCGGCAAAGGGTGTTGACTGCCGATCTGGGAAGCCTGCCGGCGCGCGTCGAAGCGGCGGGAATCGGCTCGCCAGCACTGATCATCGTCGGTACCGTGGTTCGCCTGCACGACAAGCTGGCCTGGTTTCAGCCGCCGTCAGGCAGCGCCACCTGATGCTGGGCACCGGGCGCCCGGGTGGGCCCTTGCCCCACCTCGCTCAGATGACGATCGCCAGCGCCAGGAGAAGCGCGTAGACGAACTGCAAGCGGGCCGTGCTGGCCAGTATCTGGTTGAAGACCGGACCCGCGGGCACACGCCGAAAGCGCTGCAGCAGCCGCAACGCTGGTGGCAGTAGCAGCAGCGGCAGGGCCAGCGAGAGCCCGCGCCCCATCACCAGCGCCAGGCACGGCAACAACAGCAAGGGCAGCAGCAGTTCCGCCGCATAGACCCATTGCGTCGCCTGCCGGCCGACGACGACGGCCAGGGTGCGCCTGCCGGCGCGTGCATCGGTCGCCAGATCGCGGTAGTTGTTGACCGTGATCACCGCCGCAGCGAACAGCCCGAGCATGGCTCCGGCCAGCAGAGCGGCCGGACTGATCGACAAGGTCTGCAGGTAGTAGCTGCCACCCACGGCCGCCAGGCCGAAAAAGAGCACGACAAACAATTCGCCGAGCGGGGTATAGGCGATCGGCCATGGGCCGCCGGTGTAAGCCCAGGCGGCGAGCAGCGACGCCAGCCCGATGACGACGATCGGCCAACCGCCGTGGTAGGCGAGATAAATGCCGAAGTTGAACGCCAGCGCCAGGGCGAGCCACGCCACACGCCGTACGGCGACGGCCGGCAGCCAGCCCATGGCCGTCACCCGCGGCGGCCCAAGACGATCGGGCGTATCGCTGCCGCGCTCGAAATCACCGACGTCGTTGTGCAAATTAGTGCCGATCTGGATCAGCAAGGCGGCCAGCAGAGCGACCAGTGCCGGCTGCCAGAGAAGCTCGCCGGTCTGCGCCCAGGCGACGGCATGGCCAAGGATCAGCGGCGCGACGGACACCGTCAGCGTCTTGGGTCGGATGGCAAGCCACCAGGCGCCGAGAGGCGATGGCGGCACGGCAGGTTCGAGCATTGCGCGGAGTAAGTCGTCCGGGGGTTTTGCGGTTTGAGGAGTTCAGGGCTTGCCGCCCACCCACTCGCGCAAAACAAACCGGGAAAGGTGTTTTTTTGCGGTAACATGCGCCCAAATGACCAACAAGGCAGCCCCGCAAATGATTGAAACCAAACAAAAACCCGCATTTCTGCGGGCTATGGGTGGTGCCGAGAGGGGGAATCGAACCCCCACGATGTCACCATCGGCGGATTTTGAGTCCGCTGCGTCTACCGATTCCGCCATCTCGGCTTCGGCCCGAAGTTCGCGAGCCAGAAGAGCTGCGGATTATCGCTGATTCTCCGGCAGCCGACAAGCTACAAAATCGCCTCGCCAGCAACAAGGCACGCCGCCAGCCATCCCCAGCCTGCTCTTCCCTGGCCAGCCCCCCTAAAACACCTAAGCACCTAAGCACTCCAAGTACGCTACGCACCCCATGCTCACTCTTGACGACTTTGACTTCGACCTGCCGGGAGAACTGATCGCCCAGCACCCG
Organism: Candidatus Accumulibacter meliphilus; assembly: GCA_003332265.1. Taxonomy (GTDB): domain Bacteria; phylum Pseudomonadota; class Gammaproteobacteria; order Burkholderiales; family Rhodocyclaceae; genus Accumulibacter; species Accumulibacter meliphilus. The sequence goes on along the minus strand of QPGA01000023.1, from coordinate 19,906 downwards.
ACTGGCGAACGCAGCGCCAGCCGCCTGCTGCAGCTCAGCGACGGCGCGCTCGCCGATCAACGCTTCACCGCCCTTCCGCAACTGCTGGCTGCTGGCGACCTGCTGGTGTTCAACGATACGCGCGTGATCCGCGCCCGCCTCCTCGGCCGCAAGGAGAGTGGTGGCCAGATCGAAGTGCTGGTCGAGCGCATCGTCGATGCTCGCCACGCGGTGGCGCAGATCCGGGCCAGCAAGTCGCCGAAAACCGGCAGTCGGATCATTCTCGAAGACGCGATTTGCCTGGTCGTCGACGGCCGTAGCGGCGAACAGGGCGAGTTCTTCGACCTGCACCTGGCAGATGAGCGGGCCAACGGCGGGGCAGACCGTAGCGACCTATGGACGCTGCTCGAAAGGCACGGCCGCTTGCCGCTACCGCCCTACATTACGCACCCCGCCAACGCCGACGATGAAGCTCGCTATCAGACCGTTTTCGCGCGCCACCCCGGCGCCGTCGCGGCGCCGACTGCCGGCCTGCATTTCGACGACGCGCTACTGGCGCAACTTGCGCAGCACGGCGTCGAAGTCGCGTGCTTGACCCTGCACGTCGGCGCCGGCACTTTTCAGCCGGTGCGCGTGCAGCAGATCGCCGAACACCGCATGCACGCCGAGCGCTTCGAGATTCCGTCGGCAACCATCGCTGCCATCGCCCGCACCCGCGCTCGCGGCGGCCAAGTCGTCGCTGTCGGAACGACCAGCCTGCGCGCCCTCGAAGCGGCTGCGCAGTGCGGGGAACTGCAGGCCGGCGCCGCCGAGACGGATATCTTCATCACCCCCGGCTACAATTTTCGAGTGGTGGACCGTTTGATCACCAATTTTCACCTGCCGAAATCAACCCTGCTGATGCTGGTTTCGGCGTTCGCCGGCTGCGACGCGATTCGTTGTGCGTATCGACACGCGATCGCCGAACGCTACCGCTTCTTCAGCTATGGCGATGCGATGCTGCTGACCCGCCGCACCTGACATCTGACACTATCACACGCTCACACTCCGCCTGCCACGCACCTGCCACCCTCCATTTTCACACTCACGCGCCAATGAACAGTCCCGCTCTGAACGCCGCCGCCATCGAGAAACTCGACCGCCAAGGGCTGACGCCCGACATTCACAAGGTCGCACTGGCCAGCGCGCTGCTGTGGACTTTTCGCACCAACACCGACGTGCACCGCCTGCTTTCGCTGAGTGGGCTGCAAAATGCCGCGGGAAAGACCTTTAGCGCCGGCGAGGTCAGGGCCGCCACCCAGAAGCTCCGGGAAAACCAGCTGCTGGTCGACGAGCCCTCGCGGGCGACTACTTTTCACCTCGTCGACGCACTGCGCACAACGCTCTATCGGCAGCTACTGGAAACCAGTCGAGGTGACTCGCTGGCACGCCTGATCGCTGACGCCGACCGCTTCAACCCCGCCAGAACGGCTTATTACTGGCCGACGGCCAGTGTACCGACGACCATCGCCTACCTACGCGCCAAGTTTCTCTCGGGCGCAGCCAGCGAAGAGCTGTCGCACATGCGCATGATCCTGTCCCGCTCGATGGACTGGAGCGCAATTCTCAGCGAGGCCGTCCTGCGGCCTTTCGACGGACCGAGCTTCCAGCGCATCGAACCGCTCTGGCGTTCGCAGCTCGCTTGCCAGGCGATCGCCAGCGTCTGCGTCTTCTGTGCGCCGCGCTTCCTGCCGCTGGCCGATTGGGCGGTCGAGCAGTTGGCCAACGATCCCGAAGCCTTGTCCACAGACCTGCGGCTTACCCTCGCCGAGCTGGCCATGCATCGCGGCGACACCGCCATGCTGGAAGCAGCGCTGGATGGAGTTGGCGAGGGCCTGAGCACGGCGATTCGTGCCGCGGCGCTGGTCATCGATGGGCAGTGGAGCAGCGGGCAGGCAGCGTTCGAAGCGGCGCTCAAGCTGTGCAAGAGCGAAATTGGCGGCAGCAAAAACCTCCTGCCCGGCAGCCTCGCCTGGTTTTATCCGCTGTCACTACTCGCGCAGGCGACGCCCAAGCACCTCGAACTGGCGCGCAAGTTCTGTGTCGCGGAGTCCGGCAAGCGTGCCCCCAGCCCCTACGGTGGCTGGGGGCGCTGGGTGCACGCCATCGACGTCCGCCTCGGCAAGATACCGCTCGAGCGGGCAGCGTTCAGGCCGACTCACGACCTACAGACGCGCTGGGCACTCGACTCGCTCTGGGCGGTCCTGCTCGCCGCCTGGCTCGGTCAGGAGACGCTTGCCGAAAACAACCCGCAAGCCGCCCTGAGCGAGTGGCGAGCGCTGATCGACAGCCTCCGCCAGGCATTGAACAGCTGCCGCCTGACCGCGCTGATGCCCATGCTCGACGGCAGCCAGGCGGTACTCGAAGGACGCGATCCGCCCGAGAATTTCTTTATTGCCGGTAGTGGTCAGCAATGGCAGGAGATCCTGCTGGCGCTGCAATCGCTGGGCGGCAGTCAGCCGGCCACCGGCAACGGCGAAGCGACGCGCGTACTCTGGGAACTCGAAATCGGCGGCCAGGGTGATCTGCTCGCCATCAAGCCCTTCGAACAGAAGCGCGGCCAACGCAGCTGGGGCCGACCGCGACCCATGAGCCTGGCGAGGATCGCCGGCAACCAGCAGCTGGCCAGCGCGGATGCGAAAGTCGCGCGCGCCGTGCGCCTCGAACACGGCTACCGCAATCGCTACCACATCGATCTGGCGGCGGCGATTGTGGCACTGCCCGGGCACCCTTGCATCATCCTGCCAGGTGCGCCAGAGCAGTTTGTCGACCTCAGTGAAGCGGCACCGGAACTTGAAGTAGTCCGCGAACAGGGGCGCTTCGTGATGCGCGTCGAGCCGCCACTACGCGCACCGCTGGCGGCCACTTCCTACTATGCGCAGGACGCCGACGAACGTCGTGAAGCGGAAGCACTGCGTCTGATCACACTCGTCGTCGATGCTCCGCAGCGCCTGCGCCTGGTTCGTTTTTCGAGTGCGCAGCAGCAGGCCGCACAGCTCGTCTCGGGTCGTTTTTCGGTGCCCGCCGAGGCACCGAATGCGCAAGACGAACTCACCAAGACCCTGCACGCGCTGGCGCTTCATTTTCACGTTCATGCCGACTCGACCCAGGCCGCGCGGCAAGTGAGCAGTGACTCCCGGCTGCGCGCCGAACTTTCACCGCTCGGCGACAATCTTTCACTGCGCCTGGTGGTCGCGCCGCTCGGTCCCGACGGACCGCGCCTACCGGCCGCTGCGGGCAGAGTACGCTTGATGGCAGTACTCGGCAGCGAAACGGTCGGCACCGAGCGCGACCTGAACGAGGAGCGCCAGCATCTGGAATCCGTACTCGACGCCCTGCCCTTTCTCGACGGCGGCGAGCGCGATGGCGGCGGCAGCGAGTGGCTGATCGAAGACCCGGAGGAAGCACTGGCGACGGTCGAAGCACTGCCGAGCTTGTCGGCGATTGCTGCCGTGGACTGGCCGAAGGGAAAGAGCGTGCGTGTGCTCACCCTCGACAGCCGCCAGCTCGGCGTAAAAATCAGCCGCGAACGCGACTGGTTCCGGCTCGCCGGACAGGCGACCCTCGACGAGGGACTGGTTCTGCAGCTGGAAACTCTGCTCAGTGCGGCCCGCGCCAAGAGCCGTTTCGTGCCCATGGGCAACGGCGTTTACGCCGCGCTGACCCGCTCGCTGAAGCAGAAACTCAGCGATCTGGCAGCGGTGCTGGAAAGCGACAAGAACGGTGGCAAGGTGCCGACCATCGCCGCTGCCTGGCTCGACGAGATTCTCGATGGTACCGAACTCGACGCCGGCAAGGACTTCCGCCAGGCCATCGACCGCCTGCGCCAGGCGCAGGCCCTGACGCCGAAACTCCCCAGCCTGCTGCAGGCCAGCCTGCGGCCGTATCAGGAAGACGGCTACCAGTGGGCGATTCGTCTGGCGACTGCCGGCGTCGGCGGCTGCCTGGCCGACGACATGGGCCTTGGCAAGACCCTGCAGGCGCTCGGCGTGCTTCTCGAACGCGCCGCTGGCGGCCCCGCGCTGGTCATCGCACCAACTTCGGTCTGCGGCAACTGGCTGGCAGAAACACGGCGTTTCGCACCGAGCATCAAGGTCCGCATCTACAGCGAAGCGAGCGACAGCGAACGCGAGGAACTGGTCACCACGGCCGGACCGCAGGACCTGCTGATCGTCTCCTACACCCTGCTGCAACTGGCCCAGGAGCGCTTCGCCGGGCGCACTTGGCATACCCTGATCGCCGACGAGGCGCAGGCCATCAAGAACGCCGCCGCCAAGCGCTCGCAGGCGGTCTTCGCCCTCGACGCCGACTTTCGTCTGGCACTGACCGGCACCCCGGTCGAAAACCGCCTCTCCGACCTCTGGTCGATCATGCGCTTCGCCAACCCCGGCCTGCTCGGCAGCAGCCGCCGCTTCGACGAGCGCTTCGCCGGCCCGATCGAACGCAACCGCGACCGCGAGGCCCAGCACGTGCTCAAACGTCTGGTCGGCCCCTTCGTTCTGCGGCGCACCAAGTCCGAAGTCCTGCAAGAGCTGCCCGCGCGCACCGAGCTGATTCTGACGGTGACCCCGGAAGCGGCGGAAGCGGCACACTACGAAGCGCTGCGCCGCGAAGCCGCGAACGAAATCGACGCCAGCCTCGACAGTGCGCCGCAAGCCCAAGCGCGCTTCAACATCCTCGCCCAGCTGACGCGCCTGCGGCGCGCCGCCTGCGACCCACGCCTTTGCAGCCCCGAACTCGGTATCGTCGGCGCCAAGGTGCAGGCTTTCGCCGAACTCGCTGCCGAACTCGTTGCGAACGGACATAAAGCGCTTGTTTTCAGTCAGTTCGTGGATTTTCTTACAATGTTACGTGAACAGATGGATGCGGCCGGAATCGCCTATCAGTACCTCGATGGCAGCACTCCCGCCGCCGAGCGTACGCGGCGCGTCGCCGCTTTCCAGGCCGGTGACGGCGATCTCTTCCTGATCAGCCTCAAAGCCGGTGGCTTCGGGCTCAACCTCACCGCGGCCGATTACGTGGTCATCACCGATCCGTGGTGGAACCCGGCCACTGAAGACCAGGCCATGGGGCGCGCACATCGCATCGGGCAGCTGCGGCCGGTGACCGTCTATCGCCTGGTCACCAAGGGCAGCGTCGAGGAACGCATCGTCGAACTGCACCACGAGAAACGCGCCTTGGCCGAAAGCATCCTCGAAGAAGGCGAAGCCAGCGCCCTGCCCTCTACCGAGGATCTGGTGGCGCTGATTCGCGGCGCGGGCTGATTCGCGACGCCTGGACCAAATTCGCGGCGCGGGCTGATTCGCGGCGCAGGCGGTGACCACTCCCGGCAAATAGTCATTTGCCTTGACCGGAAGCGCCGATTTTTCTATCCTGCCGGGGGTACGCGCGGGGCGGCGCAGCCGCCCAAGTGCCCGCTCGGTGCACCAACCATACTGACATACTGACAGCGAAGGAAAAAAGGGATAGATCATGGCTGAAGAAACCACAACCAGCACGACCAAGAAGAAACCAGCCGCCAGCAAGCCGGCGACGAAACCAACGACATTAGCTGCCGCAGCAGCCACCAAGCCGTCCGCAGCCAAGCCGCCTGCGGCGCCGAAAGCCGCAGCCGCTGCGGCGAAGAAACCGGCGGTGAAGAAAGCCGCCGTGCCTGCGGCCGCCACCGCCCCTGCAGCGAGCAGCCCACAGCCCGTTGCCGCTGCGCCGACCACCGCTGCCACGCCAGTTGCAGAAAAGCCCAGCGCCGAAGAGCGCTACTGCATGATCCAGTCCGCGGCCTACTTCATTGCTGAAAATGACGGTTTTCAAGGCTCTTCCGCGCAGTACTGGATAGACGCCGAACGTGAAGTGGCCGCACGACTCGGGGAAGTGTAAGACCCACATAGCCGCGAAGATCTCGCTTTACGGCCTCCGCGTCGCGGAGTTCCGCTTACAGATGAGGGGTTTGTAGCCATGCGCAAGCGAGTAATCCCGGATGTCCCGCAGGCCGATGCTTCGCCGCCTGGGGACTGGCTCAATCTCGAAGACCTGGCTGAGGTGGAAATCAGTTCGGAAGAGGCGGCTCATCCCATCGAGTCGGCCCTGGTGCCGGGCGGCGGCAGCGGCTGGCGTGCCGCAGTTCCGGGCAAGCAGACCATCCGCCTGCTCTTTGCACAGCCGCAGACGCTGCACAGGATCTGGCTGTCCTTCGTCGAAACCTCGGTGCAGCGTACCCAGGAGTACGTTCTGCGCTGCTCTGCCGATGGCGGACAATCGTTCCGGGACATCGTCAGGCAGCAATGGAACTTCAGCCCGGACGGGGCCAACAGCCAGAGCGAAGACCATCGCGTCGAGCTCGCTGCGGTCAACATCCTCGAACTGATCATTACCCCGGACATCGGCAACCAGGCGGCGTTCGCGTCGCTGGCACAGCTGCGCATCGCCTGAAAAGCCGCACTCGCGCGCGCCGGCTGGCAAGCGTCGCCCGGCCCGCCACGCAAATGTACGAACAGGCACGAAAATGCACGAAGATGCACGCGCGCCGACGCCGGGCTCGCCAGCTTGCTACAATGGCGGATTGACTCTGCTGCAGGCTCCCGACGATGAAACGCAACCGCTTCTCCTCCCGCAAGCGTATTTCTGCTGACGCCACCGAAGTCGGCCGTCTGGCCATCGGCCTGGCCGAGTCGGGCAGCAAGCTCGAGGATCTGTTCTGGCAGAAACGTCTGGCAGAACTCGTCGACCAACTGCTGCACGATGGCGCCGAGGAAGACTTGAACGCCTCGCTGGACCGCCTCTTCGACACGCACGCGATGGCGCATGACGATCTCGCCGACATCGTCGAGTCACAGGCCGAATCGTGCATCATGCTCGATCGCGGCCAGGATTTCGACGTCCTGCTGATTGCGGTTCCGGTACTCGGCTGGTCGCGCTTCTCGATTCCCGCGGCGGCGATTCCGCAGGGCCTCCTGCAGACCTTGAAGGTCCAGCTTGGGGCGCACGTGTTTGCCGCCGGTGCCCGCGTCGCGCTGGCCGATTACCTGTACAGCCCGGACCAGCTACCGCACAGTTTTGTCGAGACCTGGCAACTGCTGCAAAAACTCGGTGCAGCGGCGCTCGCCGGCTGTGATCTCAGCGTCGACGCCGCCAGCATGCCGGAAACAAACCGCTTCCTCTCCGACACCCGCTACGTGATCGGTGCGCTGGCGGTACCGCGTGGCCTGCCCCTTTTCCGCTGGAACGAGGAAGACAAGAGCACCCGTGAGACGGCGCTCAAGGAGTGGCTGCGCCAGGGCGCCCCCTGCTTCGAACCGCTGCTGACCGGCTGTGCCTATCAACCGCTGCTCGCCGACGCCTACCATGCGGCCTGTCGCGCCGCCGACAGCGCCTCGCGCCCCTACTCGCTGAACGCCTCGGTGGCCTTCCTGCAAGCGACGCTTGGTGAGTCAGCCGACAATCTGCGCGCCATCGTCGGCGGCTTCCACGACAAGCGGCTGGAAGAATACCGCATCGGCTTTGGCCCGCGCGACGAGGACGTCATCTACCACGGCGTGGTCTGGCCTTTGCTGGGCATCGAAGACGAAACGACCGACGTGGCCGGAGAAATCGAGAGCGTGCTGCGCAAGACCGGTCTCAAGGAAGTCACCGTCCTCGACCAGCAGTTCCCCTATGAGTTCTGCGACGACTGCGGCGCGCCGCTGTATCCCAATCTCGAGGGTGAGACGGTCCATGCCGAGATGCCCGAGCAGGACGACTCGCCCTCGCAGACTCTGCACTGAGCGGCGGCGGGCAAACTCTGATGAGCAATAGCGATCTGCTGCAGCGCAGCCTGGCCGCCGTCTGGCACCCGTGCACCCAGATGAAGCAGCACGCCGACGGCGACGGCGCCCTGCCGATCGCCCTGCCGATGATTCCCATCGCCAGCGGCAAGGGCGTCTGGCTGCACGACTTCGATGGCCGCCGCTACCTGGACGGGATCAGCTCCTGGTGGGTCAATCTCTTCGGTCACTGCAATCCGCGCATCAACGCCGCCCTGCACGCGCAGCTCGAACAACTCGAACACGTGCTTCTGGCCGGCTGCACGCACCAGCCGGTGGTCGAGCTTTCCGAGCGCCTGGCAGCACTTACCGGCGGCGCGCTCGGCCATTGCTTCTACGCTTCTGACGGTGCGTCGGCGACTGAAATCGCGCTCAAGATGTCATTTCATTCGTGGCGTAACCGCGGCCATGGCGACAAACAGGAATTCCTTTGCCTGCGCGGCAGTTACCACGGTGAAACCATCGGCGCGCTGGCGGTGACCGACGTCGCCTTGTTCAAGGATGCCTACGCACCACTGATTCGTCCGGCGAGCACCGTGCCGACGCCTGACGCACGCCTGGCGCAAGAGGGAGAGTCTGCGCTTGATGTCGCCCGCCGCGCCGCCGCGGCGCTCGAGCGCCATCTCGACGAGCACCACTCGCGCATCGCCGCCCTGATCGTCGAACCGCTCATCCAGTGTGCCAGCGGCATGGCCATGTACGACCCGGAGTACCTGCGCCTGGCGCGCGCCCTCTGCGACCGCTATCAGGTGCACCTGATCTGCGACGAGATTGCCGTTGGCTGTGGCCGCAGCGGCACTTTCTTTGCCCACGAGCAGGCCGGCATCCGGCCGGACTTCCTGTGTTTGTCGAAAGGCATTTCCGGTGGCTACCTGCCGCTGTCGATGGTACTCACCACTGACACCGTCTATGCCGCCTTCTACGACGACCGCGTCAGCCGTGGCTTTCTGCATTCGCACTCCTACACCGGCAACGCCCTGGCCTGCCGAGCCGCTCTGGCGACGCTCGACATCTTTACCGAAGACCAGGTCATCGAAACGAATCGAGCACTCAGCGCGCATCTCGCCAACTGCCTCAAGCCGCTGGCCGATCACCCGCGCGTGCGTCATCTCCGCCAGCGCGGCATGATCGCTGCGTTCGACGTGCTCAGTGACGACACGCAGTTCTCCGAGCGCTTCTACCGCCAGGCGCTGGCCCGGGAAATTCTGCTGCGNCACCATCTATTTCATGCCGCCGTATGTGATCAGCCATGCGGAGTGCGAGTTTCTCGTCACGCGCGCCATCGCCGCACTGGACGCCGCGCTGCACTCATGATCTGGGAAGAACTGCAAAGCGAACTCGACGCCCTGCAGGCAGCCGGCCTCCGACGCACGCGTCGCACCCTCGACCTTCCCTGCGGTCCGCAGGCGCGCGTCGATGGGCGCTCGCTGATCAGCTTCTGCAGCAACGATTACCTGGGACTGGCCAAGGACCCGGCGCTGATCGAGGCGACCTGCCTCGGTGCCCGGAGCTGGGGCGTCGGCAGCGGCGCCTCGCACCTGGTCAGCGGCCATCTGACGCCGCACGCCACCCTCGAGCACAAACTGGCCGATTTCACGGGCTTTGCCCGCGCCCTCCTGTTCTCGACCGGCTACATGGCCAATCTGGGAATCGTTCCGGCGCTGGTCGGGCGCAAGGACGCGGTCTTCGCCGACCGTCTCAACCACGCTTCGCTGATCGACGCCGTGCAGCTCTCGCGAGCCGACAGCCAGCGCTACCCGCACGCTGATCTGGCGGCACTCGAGCGCCTGCTCGCCGCCAGCCCGGCGCGCCGCAAGCTGATCCTCAGCGATGCGGTATTCAGCATGGACGGTGATCTGGCGCCTTTGCCGGGGCTGCTGGAGCTCGCCGAACGCTTCGACGCCTGGCTGGTGATCGACGACGCGCATGGTTTCGGCGTCCTCGGCGCGCAAGGCCGCGGCAGTCTCGCGCATTTCCAGCTACCCGCGGCCAGACGCCTGCTGTACATGGGTACCCTCGGCAAGGCAGCCGGGGCGGCCGGCGCTTTCGTGGCTGGCGACACGACGGTCATCGACTGGCTGGAACAGCGCGCGCGCACCTACCTCTTCACCACGGCCGGCAGCCCGGCCACCGCCTGTGCGCTCATCGCCAGCCTGGCGTTGATCGCCGACGGTGACGCCCGGCGCAGCCGGCTATGGCAGCTCATTGCGCAGTTGCGCGACGGACTGGCCGGCACACGCTGGCGCCTGCTACCCTCGCCGACGGCGATCCAGCCGGTGCTCATCGGCGACAACCACGAGACGCTGCGCGTCGCCAGCGCCCTCTACGATCGCGGCCTGTGGGTGCCGGCGATCCGGCCGCCGACGGTGCCCACTGGGAGCGCACGCCTGCGCGTATCACTGACCGCAAGCCACACTGCGGAACAGCTCGCGCAACTGGTCGACGCGCTGCGCGAACTGGCATGAGCGCAATCATCGGCAGCGGCCCGGATCTGGCCCTGATCCACGGCTGGGGGCTGGGCAGCTGGGTCTGGCAGCCAGTGCTCGATCGCTTGTCGCGTAGCTGCCGCGTACACCTGATCGACTTGCCCGGCTACGGCCAGAGCGCCGCTGACGGCGACGCGCGCACCACGTTCCCTGATTTCCCGGCGACGGCGCAGGCGCTGCTCGAGGCGCTGCCGGAGCGGGTCACCCTGTGTGGCTGGTCACTCGGCGGCCTGCTCGCCATGCGCGCCGCGCTGCTGGCGCCCGAACGCGTCTGCGGGCTGGTCCTGGTCGGCAGCACGCCCAGTTTCCTGCAGCGCGCCGACTGGCAGACCGCACAAACGCCGGCACTGGTCGACCGCTTTTCGGCCGGCGTCCAGACGCAGCCACAGCAGACCCTGCAGCGTTTCGTCACTGTCCTCAGCCAGGGGGACGCCAAGGCGCGAGCAATCACTCGCGTGCTCCTCGCCGGTCTGCGCGCAGCGCCCCAGCCCGACAGAACAGCGCTGGGCGACGGCCTGGAATGGCTACGCGAACTTGACCTGCGGCCCCTACTGCCAGGCATTGCCACGCGCAGCCTGATAGTCCACGGCAGCGAGGACCCGCTCAATCCGGCCGCGGCGGCAACCTACCTGGCGGGACAGCTGGCGAACGCGCAACTGGATATTTTCGATAATGCCGGGCATGCCCCCTTCCTGGCCAACCCGGATCGCTTCGCGCGACTGCTGGACGATTTCTGTCATGCCCGTGTTACTACCCGCTAAGCCGCGCGTTCGTGAATCCTTCGCGCGTGCCGCCGCCTCCTACGACAACGCGGCCGTCTTGCAGCGCCAGGTCGGTGAGCGCCTGCTGGCCCATTTTTCACCGCTTCCAGAACCAGGCACGATCATCGATGCCGGCTGTGGAACGGGTCATGGTTGCCGCCTGCTACGCGCACGCTGGCCGAGTGCCCGCATCACGGCGGTCGACTTCGCGACAAGCATGCTCGCCGTCGCGCGCAGCGCTGCCGATCACTGCCTGGCGGCAGACATCGAAGCGCTGCCCTGTGGCGACGAGCGCTTCTCGACCTGGTGGTCCAACCTGACCGTGCAATGGTGCGATAGCGGCAAGGTGTTTGCTGAAGCGCGGCGCGTTCTGCGTCCCGGTGGGCAACTGGCGCTGAGCACGCTCGGGCCGCAGACCTTTGCCGAACTGCGCGCGGCCTTCATCGGCATCGACCGCCACCGCCACACCCTAAGCTTCAGCGAGCCAGACGCCATTGCTGCGGCGCTGACGCTTGCCGGCTTCGCCGACGTCAGACTGCAACGCCAGACGATCAACATGCACTACCCGGATCTGAAAACCCTGCTGCGCGCGGTCAAGGAAATCGGTGCCAACTCGGTCGGCGAAGGCGCGCGCAGCGGCTTGCTCGGCCGTAGTGCCTGGCAGAGGGTCCAGGCCGCCTACGAGCAGCACCGCACGCCGGCCGGCCTGCCGGCACGGTACGACGTCATTCTTGCCTACGCCAGGAAGTGAGCGACCACATGCCATCTCAGCCCACAGCGCAGAAGACCGCCTGGTTCGTCACCGGCACCGACACCGAAATTGGCAAGACCTTCGTCGCCTGCGCACTGCTGCATGCGCTGCGCCGGGCCGGGCTGAGCGCCGTAGCGATGAAACCCGTTGCCGCGGGTTTCGACGCTAGGGGACGCAACGACGACGTCGAGAACCTGCTCGCCGCGTCGTCGCTGCAGCCGCCGCGGGAATGGGTCAATCCTTACGGCTTCAAGGCGGCGATCGCGCCGCACATCGCCGCCGAGGAGGAAGGCCGGCGCATCGAACTACCGCACATTGTCGCCACTTTTGCACAACTGCAGGCTCTCGCTGACGCGGTTGTGGTCGAGGGTGTCGGCGGCTTCTGCGTGCCGCTGGGTCGCGCCTACGACACCGCCGATCTGGCGGTCGCACTGCAGCTACCTGTGCTCCTTGTCGTCGGCATGCGCCTTGGCTGCATCAACCACGCGCTGCTCACCCAGCAGGCCGTCGCGGCGCGCGGCCTGGCCCTGGCAGGCTGGGTAGCAAACCGCATCGACCCGCAAATGTCGCGCTTCAGCGAGAACCTGGCGGCCCTGCAAGAGCGGCTCGCGGCGCCCCTGCTCGGCGTCGTCGAACACGGTACGACCCCGGAAAAAGCGGCCCTGGGGCTGCGGCTTCCACAGCAAACCGAATGAGGTGATCGAAGCGCCACGAACGCACCGCGAAAAAAAAGCCCGACCGCAAAACGGTCGGGCTTTTCTGCTTTTTGAAGCGCCTACAGCGGACTGCAGACCGCGTTAAAGGCGCTCGAAAATAACCGCGATGCCCTGACCGCCACCGATACACATGGTGACCAGCGCGTACTTGCCGCCGGTGCGCTGCAACTCGTAGATCGCCTTGGTGGCGATGAAAGCGCCCGAGCAGCCAACCGGGTGACCGAGAGCAATGGCGCCGCCGTTCGGGTTGGTCTTGACCGGGTCGAGGCCGAGACCCCTATTGACCGCAATGGCCTGTGCCGCAAAAGCTTCGTTGGACTCGACGACGTCCATCTGATCGAGCGTCAGGCCCGCCTTCTTGAGGACCAGCTTGCTCGCCGGGATCGGACCTTCACCCATGATCTCGTTGGGCACGCCAGCGACGGCGTAGGCCACCAGACGCGCGATCGGCTTCTGGCCGGCCGCAGCGGCGACATCGGCCGCAGCCAGCACCATGAAGGCGGCGCCATCGTTGATACCCGATGCGTTGCCGGCAGTCACGGTACCGTCCTTGGCGAAAGCGGGCTTCATCTTGGCCAGCGTCTCCATCGTCGTCGTCGGCTTGATGTGCTCGTCGGTATCGAAGGTCACCTCGCCTTTGCGGGTTTTCATCACGATCGGCACGATTTGCGACTTGAAGCGGCCCTCGGCGACGGCCGCCGCAGCACGGCGGTGCGACTCAACGGACAGCGCGTCCTGCTCGTCACGGCTGATGTCCCACTTCTTGGCCAGATTCTCGGCAGTGACACCCATGTGACCGACGCCAAAGGGGTCGTTGAGCGTCGCCACCATCATGTCGATCGCCTTGGCATCGCCCATACGTGCCCCGGAACGCATCGCCGTCAGCATGTAGGCGCCGCGCGACATCACTTCCACACCGCCGCCGACACCGTAATCGGAGTCGCCGAGCAGGATGTTCTGGGCGGTGCTGACAATGCCCTGCAAACCCGAGGCGCACAGGCGGTTGACCGCCATGGCCACCGAGTCCATCGGCAGGCCGGCCTGGATCGCCGCCACGCGAGCGACGTAGGCAAAACGCGAATCGGTCGGAATACAGTTGCCGACGGTGACGTAGTTGATCTGCTGCGGATCGACACCCGAGCGGGCGATCGACTCTTTCATTACGGTGCCGGCCAGTTCATGCGGCTCCATGTTGGCCAGTGAACCACCAAAGGTGCCAATGGCCGAACGGACTGCGCTTAGTACAACGACTTCTCTGCTCATGAAGAAACTCCTGTAAATAATCGATCAACCGCCTACCGGATTGGCAAGCCCAAACAACAACAGCCACAGTGGCAGTGCACGCCAAATCAGACCGACGCCACTCTCCATGAAATCCACCTCTGCTTCGTCACCGACGCCGCTGTCGGCCTGGCCGGCAGCATCGCCGCATTCGCCGCATTCGCCGAGCGGCAGGCCAAGACGCAGCCCGAGCACACCCGCAGCGCTGGCATCAGGAACCCCAAAACAGCATCGGGTTTCTCCTTGGCCTGCCCTCGCCAACAGGATAACGCAGGCTCGAAATTGCCGACAATGGCGAAAGCAAGCGCAGTGCCCCGCAAAGCTGGACAGTCAATAATAGCAAAGCTTCGCCGTGCGAAGCTTTCTTAGTCGCCGATTTCTCGATCACGGCTCCTCGCCGCGGCAGCGGAACAGAAAGCGCCTGCCGAATGCCCGTATAATAGTGACGGACTGTCCAAGTCCCATCGTCACACGGCGCACGAGAACATGCCCGCTCCAGACGAGCAGCGACCGCATCTGCTCAAGAGGCAGGACGGCCAGCAGGGAAAGGAAGCTCATCCCGGAGACTCGTGCCGATATCTTTGGTGAGCGGCATCACGTACGCCGGACAGCTGGCCACCACGGGGTAGTCAAACGAGGACATTACCACAGGCATGGGGGGCTTGCAGAAGCGCGGCCCTTCTCGCAAAATCGCTCCAGCGCTTCCAGAAGGCTTTTCAGGATGGAACTATCGTCTGTATTCAGCAAGACAGCGAAGGGCCAGGATGAGATCTCCACCCGCGCTCATCGCTTGCCGGCACGAGTGCGGGCAATGCTGATCATGATCGACGGGCAACGTACGGGCCAGCAGTTGCTGGCCCTGTGCACCTCATCCGCGGAGGGCCAGCGGCACCTCGCACAATTGCTGAACGGTGGCTTCGTGCAGCAGCTGTCAGCGACCACCGGCGCCCCCCTTTCGGCGGCACTGCCCGACGAAGACATCAGCCTCGCCAAGAGCTACGTCATTCGCACCTTGCACGAATTGCTGGGGAAGGAGGCGCTCGTTCTGGCAGCAGAAATCGAGAAAACGGAGACCCTCGACGAACTGCGGCGGCACTTCGGTCAACTCCACCTGGCGCTCGGCGTGGTCCCTGACCGGAGGAAGGTGGAGCAATTTCTCGAGAAAGTCGCCCTGGTTCTCGATTAGCGTCCAGCGACCTCGAGGGCCCGATAGAGGGACATGATGATCCCTGCCGTAGCGCCCCAAATGAAGTAATCGCCAAAAGGCATCGCGTAGTAGTGACGCAGCTTGCCCCGGTAGTGAAGCGAATGCCGCTGGTGATTGGCGGGATCCATCAGGAATGACAAAGGCACTTCGAAGGCTTCCGCCACCTCGAAGGTGTCGAGCTGCAAATCGAAAGGTGGCGTCACCATCGCCACCACCGGCGTGACACGGAAACCCGTCGACGTGCGGTACTCGGGTAGGTAGCCAATGATTTCGACATGTGCCGGCGACAAACCAATTTCCTCGATGGTCTCGCGCAGCGCGGTATCGGCCGGCGATGGATCGCTCGCTTCGCAACGCCCCCCCGGAAAGCTGATCTGTCCCGGATGATCGCGCAAATGTGCCGTGCGCTGAGTCAGTAATACCGTCGGCTCACCAGTACGTCGAACAATCGGAAAGAGTACGGCTGCCGGCAGCAGGTCTTCCTCGCCAACGCCATCTTCAAGAACACAGGGAGAGCTCGCAGGCTCGACAGACAGAACCTGCCACAGTTGATCCAGGTCGACGGCCTTGCCGCTGGCCTCTGTCGCAGAGCCCGGCAAGGCCTCAATGGCTGACGACACGTTCGCCGTCCCGTGCCCCGCCGGCATCGTTCTCTTCCTCGATTTCTGCGCGCACGGCGGCAAGGGCGTCGCGTAAAGTCTCTTCCGACAAAGCGTTGATCGTCGTTGCCACCAGATCTGCCGACTTGACGGCAGTCGGCGGCAGCGCCCGGCTGTCGAGCGAAGCAATCAGCGCCGCTGCGGCACCGACGACTTGCAGCAGCGTTTGCCGCTCGCCCATCAGGATATCGAGCTCACGGCTCAACATGCTTGCTTCTTCCTTTTGCTGACGCATCATCGACTCCTCTTAGTAGCGCTTTCTGAGGGTCATTGTCTGACCGTCACGCTGCATTTCCATACGGTTCAAAAACGTCATGCCGAGCAACACGAACGGCATGTCCTGTTGATGTACCAGCGCATCGATACCGTGCAGGACAATCTCGCCAACACGTACACTATCCAGCTGAACACGAGAAACTCGGGCTTCGCCATTGGCCGTGTTCACCATCGCCGACTGGCCCTTGCTGGCGTCAATGCCGATCCGCCGCGCGTCACTGGCACCGAGCGAGACCATCGTGGCACCGGTATCGACCAGAAAACGAACGCTCGTTCCGTTGATGTTCCCGGTGGTCAGGAAATGACCGTTGCCGTCGGCAGTCAATACCGCGCTGTGACCGCCCTGCGACGAAGAGCTGGAGACCACGTTCTGCCCCACGCGCAGGATACGCTTCTTTCCGTCACTCTCGATGGTTGCCGTTTCACGGTCGACGGCCAGCACTCGAACGCCCTCGCTGGTTTCCGTGCCGACGGCCACCGTCCGTGGGGCGCCGCCGCCGATGGTCAGCAGCGCCTTGCCCGGAAATACGCCGGCCAAGCCGACATCGACCGCCTCGACAGCAGTACAACTGACGGCCAGGCCGAACGCCAAAAGCGGCACCCGGCAACGCCAGCCAACAACTTTCGTGAAGCGCTGCATGCTCATTACACCTTTTCCATCGCCAGCCGTATTTAGCCAGCGAGCGCCCACGCGTCCAAGGCATTTTGCCACACTGCGCCAGCAGTGGTCGCTGTGGACCAGGGCAGCACGGCCAGGCGTGCTGGCGAGCCTCCCTCCCAACGCCAGGAAGCGCGGTGGTCAGCGATAGACGAGAACGGGAATGGTCGAGTGCGTGAGCACCTTGTGCGTCTCGCTGCCGAGCAACAGGGCGCTGATTCCGCGGCGGCCATGCGAGGCCATGAAGATCAGGTCGCAGCCTGCTTGCGTCGCCGCATCGATGATCGCCTCGTAGGGAATGTCACTGGTCAGCGATAACTTCTCAACCCGGACGCCAGCCTCCCTGCCCAGATCAACGACGAAGTCGAGAACCTGTTGTGCTTGCTGCTCGGCAAGTTCATCGAATTTCTCTGGCGTCGTCGGATCGATCAGAGCCCCTTCGCCGTAGTAGCTGACCGGGTACTCCGGCTTGGCAAAGAATGCCGTAATGCGCGCGCCCGCTTCCTTGGCGAACGAAACCGCGCGCCGGGCCGTTGCCTTTGAAAGATCGGATCCATCCGCAGGAACAAGGATGTGCTTGAACATGGCGCTTCCTCCACAGTGACGTCAATTGGCAATTGACTATAGGTAGCAAAGGTCACACCAATTTTGACGGAAGTCAAACGATAGGCCGGCTTTCCGCTTAATGTGGAAGTCGCGTATGCGACTCACGAACCTCCCTTCTCCCCCTGCGGGAGAAGGGCCGGGGGAAGAGGGGGACGGTCATGACTTTCATCATCCGGGGTATCTCGACTGTCATGACCGTTAGATCGATGCCCGGACACGGTCAGCATCCTGGGGTCGAAACGGACTTTCGGCGATACCGTCAGCCAGGAGCGAAGAAAACCGAGAACTTTTCCGCTCTATCGCCGTCGCAGCGCCGGCCAGGAAATCTGCTGCTGCTCGCGCGCCATCAATCCCCCTCGCCTGGCTTGAGTATTTGCAAGTGTTCGCGCATTATTTGCACTCGCCAACCGAACCCTCCCTACCCTCGACTCATGCCAACACGCGCCGTGCCTGAAAGATTCCTCGTCGCATTCTCCCTCGCGGGCGAACAGCGCGAGCTCGTGCTAGCTATCGCCGAGGCGGTGGAGAATCGGCTGGGGCGCGGTAGCGTGTTCCTGGACGAGTGGTTCGAGCACTACATCGCTGGCGACGATGCGGACCTGAAGCTTCAGGAGATATACGGTCGACGGTGCGAGCTGGCGGTCGTGTGCGTCTCGGAACGCTACGGATCGAAGCCCTGGACGCAGGCCGAGCACCAGGCCATTCGCGCCCGAAACATGAAATGCAGCGCAGCCGCGGAGAAACGCGAGCGCGACGCCATTCTGCCGATCCGCGTCGGCGATGGCGAAGTCGCAGGCATCCTCTTCAACGCGATCGTGCCCGACGTGCGGGGCCGCAGTGCCGCCGAAAGCGCTGAATTGATCATCGCGCGCCTGCACCTCCTCAGGCCCGACCTGGAGGCCCTCTCGGCGAGCGCACCGCCTGGACCGGCATGGCCGAAAACGCCATCGCCACTCTCCTGGCCCATGGCCAACCATAGCGGCGCGCGGGAAGCTTTTGGTCAGCTGCTGACATCCAATGTGCTTGGGCGCCTTCTGCGGATCCGGGGGGTGAGCGAGACCGGCAAGAGCCACATCACCCGGCAGATGCTCGCCAACGTTCTTCCCATTGCGGACATCGCGTGCGGACGCTTCGATTTCAAGGGAACCACGGACATGGACCGCGAGGTCCGTGCCTTCGTCCAGGACCTGGGCGTGACGACGCCGCCATCGACACCACGGCTGCACGAGCGCTTCGACCAGATCCTCGATGCGCTCCGGCAACGAGCCCGACCCACCCTGTTGATTTTCGATCCCCGTTAATCACCAGCTGGTGATTAGAGCGGTAATCAGCAGGAAGAAATAATGTCAAGGAAACCCGGGAAACCCAGGCGGGACAAGCCCCGTAGCCGGGTTTCCTCGTGATTATTTTTGCTAGCTCAAAGCGAGTCCAGCCAGTCCAGTATGTCGGCGTTTTTCTTCCAACTGGGAAGGGTCTGTTGCATCGCCATGTGATCGACAGCTTCGAGCGCTCTTCGCTTGGTTTCAATGTTGGCTTGAGCGTAATGATTGGTGGTGTCCAAGCTTGCGTGCCCGAGCCAACTACGGATGACAGACACGTCGACGCCGGCGGCGATCAAGTGGACAGCTGTGGCGTGTCGAAAGCGATGTGGCGTGACCTTTTTGTCGATGAGCGACGGCACTTGCTTGGCAGCAGCGGCGACGTAGTGGTCCAACTTATAACGGAAGCCCGAGGCGCCCAGTGGCTTGCCATAACGGTTGGCAAAGATTGGTTCCGATTCGGCACGAGGTCGGCGCTTGAGCAAGGCCTTGAGCAAGTCGATGGTTTCTGGCCAGAGCGGGCAAAAGCGTTCTTTGCGGCCTTTGCCCAGCAGACGAACGTACGCGGGAGAATCGAAGTGTATGGCTTGCGGACAAACATCAAGCGCCTCTTGGATTCGAGCGCCAGTATTGTAGAGAAATGACAACAGAGCATGATCACGCTGACCCTCTAGGTTGGCGCGATTGGGCTGGGCCAGAATGGCACTCACCTCGTCTAGTTCCAATGCGCGGAGGGCAGGCTGCATGGCTCGTTTGGTTGGGATACGCAAGGCCTCGGCACACTGTGCGGCGGCCGAAGGATCGCGGTCCGCCACATACGCGAAGAAGCTGCGCAAAGCCGCCAGCCGACAGTTACGGGTGCCGATCGAATCTTTGCGCTCGTCCTCGACATACTGGAGGAAAGCGGTGACTTCAGCCGCGGTCAAATCGGGCAGGCTCAGTTTTGCCACCAGTCGCTCCTTCCGTTTGGCGACGAAGCGCAAAAAGAGCCGCCACGTGTCTCGGTAAGAGCGAACGGTGTTCGCTGAGCAATTGCGCTGCTGTCCTAACCATTGCAGGAAGAACGCCTGTAGCAACAACGGGAAGGTATTGGCCGGTTTCATGACGGGGCTCCTGTCGAATCATGGAGCGCATTAGCGGCGAACGTGTGAAAGCGATTTCCCGCTTGCTGAAGAAGTTCTTGGGTGATGGTCAGATAGACCAGTGTCGAGTTGATGTCCTTGTGACCCAGATAGGTGGCCAGATAAGGCAATCGAGATTGCGGGTTGACCCCTTCCCGGTACCAGGCCAGCATGCGGTTGGCCACGAACGAGTGCCGAAGATCATGAACACGTGGCCCTACTGATCCTTTTTGCGGCTTGAATCCGGC
>QPGA01000022.1:64547-70148 GCA_003332265.1 Candidatus Accumulibacter meliphilus | reverse complement strand
GCGCTGAACACGCGACCACAGTGCACCCATTCCCCCGCACTCGTTGCAAGCATCGCAAAACCTCCGACTGAAGCGCAGATTGATTACGCTCCACCTATCCTGCCAGAAGTCCGCCCGGCTGTCTAGTCACCTTGTGCGAAGGTTTTTTTTTGCTACCCACCGCCAGGCCTTGAAAATACGGGGCTGCAGCATTCATGCTTCAGGGCTGCCCGCATCTTCTGGTTGTACCCACCATTCGCCCTTCTCACCCGATGGCCTGCAAGGGGAGAAAAGAGATTCCTGAGTCGCGTCCGCCACCTTCCCATTACTTGAGCGCATCGGGAAGCTTGTCGTTCGCGCGCATATCCTGCAGCGAGCGTTTTGCGACCTCATAGCCGAGGTGGCGATAGCTCTCGAACTGCGACTCATCGAAGAACTGGTCCACCGTCGGTTGGTGCGGGAAGTCCTTGTGCGTGCGCCGGTATTGAACGATGTCCGGCGGCAGATCGGCGGTGAGCGAAGTCTTCCAGTAGATGAGAGTACCGCGTGAGGCGGGCTCAGGATAATCGATCCTGGCGATCGCATAGTGCCGCCGGCCCAGCCACTCCTCCTCCGGCACCTGGTCCCTGGGCTGTGGACGGATATCGTCCAGCGGGGTCTCGGTCTCGAAGCTGAACTTGACGCCGAAATCGGTGTAGCACTTGCGCATGGCCTCGGCGAGGTCGTCGAAGGCGTACTTCGGATCGGCTCCCGCGTCGCTGGCCAGAATCAGCGTGCAGCGGCGCCGCACCAGCTCGTAGATGCCGAGGTTCTCGAAGTGGCCGCCGTCACTGAGGCCGACGAAGGGATAATCGAGATCGGCGCTGCCGGTGAGCTCGGCGATCCAGTAGCGCAGGCTGAGCAGAGGATCGCGGTCGCGCCACGCACTCGGATCAGTCGGATCGCCACACCAGTAGCCCAGGCGCACGTTGAACACCGTCATCAGAAAAGCGACCGCGGGAGAGGTATGAAAGCCCATGTTCGGGCTTGCTGCAGCGCCCGATATTGCCACCGCGGTGCCGAGCTGCATTGGGATGCCTTCCGCATCCTTGCCATACTCTGCGGCCGGACGAAAGCCGCCGCTCACCTGGTGCGACGCCGGCTCGTAGCCGGCGTACCGCGGCGTGAACGCGAAGGAGGCGGCGCGCCGGTTCTGCCACGCCAGCTGCCTTCCGCGGTTGAGATTGATCGCTGTGCCGACGATATGCAGCGGTTTTTGATTGGCGAGCTCGGGCAGCGGCAGGTCGTCATTGGGATCGAAGCCGGTGAGCGGATGCGGGCGGCGCTGGCGATTGGTCGCGCCGAGATAGCAACGCGTCAGGCGGTTGCGGTAGAAGTGATGCAGCGAGAACAGATTGATGTTCACCCGCCATGACACCAACAGCGCCGCCAGGAATGCCACCCCCGCCATGGCGGTCAGCACCCACGGTGAAGTAAACCACGGCTTGATGGTTTGCTGGTCTTTGGCGGCGAAGGCCAGGAATTCATCCCACCACCGCGGAGGGTCGATGTTGCGCACGGTGACCAGCGGCATGCCCGCGCTGGGGTCGGCATGCAAGTAGATGCCCGGCGCTGGAGGCGGCGTGTTTCCGGCAACCGGCGTCGTTCCAGCAGCCGGCGTCTCCCTGGCACACCAATCCTTCTTCTCAACGTGTGTGGCGCTGGCCGTACCCGGGCGCCAGTCGTGGCCCCAGCTCAAGGCTTGATGCAGTCCCCAGGACAGTGGGAGCAGCAGGCCGAGAACGAACACGTAGGGAGCGAGGCGGACCAGGACCTCCATCCAGCCCTTGCTCCCCTCCTCCCCTTTCGTTTCCTTGCTCTTGCCGGCAAGTACCCCGAAGAGCGTGCTCGCAATCCACGCGAAGCCGCCCATGGCGACTACCCATTCGTTTGCCCACTCGAGCAAGGCCGTGCCGTAAAGCGCGATGGTGAAAATTCCGGCCCACATCACAGCCAGGGCAATCAATCGGGCCCCGTAGACGCTCCACAGCTCGCGGTCGCTCTCGACAAACTGGCGGCCCATCAGACCGACATGCACGACGACCATCAAAGCAATGGCAATGATTACCGTCGGCGGGCCAAAGGTCACCGCGGCCCAGCAGCGATGCTCGCCGGGCAGGGCCAGGATCGCATTACCGATCGCAAACATGAATGCCGCTCCCGCTGCGCCCGCAAGCACCGCGAAGGCGAGAAAAGCGGCCTGCCACTTCATCTTGTGAAAAGTGGTCTGCCGCCTCAGCTTGCGACCAGCAGCCTGCCACTTCGCCTTGTCCATCAAGGTGCCCAGACGTTTAGACCAGCCCTTTTCCTCGGAATAACAGAGGGTCGCCATCACGAAGCCCACTCCCCACGGCAGCACGTACAAGGCCACCGTTGCCCAGAATCGCGTCTCCGGGACACCGCCCGAGGCAAGCTGAATGTAAGAGCAGGTGGCGAGGAATCCCGTGGTGACAACCGGCACGTCGATTAGCGCGATGAGCCAGCGGGAGCGCATGAACCACGGGCGGCGCACTTTTCGTTCGGGCGGGTAGAACAGGGCCATGGCAACCGCGAACGTCGGCGGGAGCAGCGCCACCATCATCATCGGGTAATACCAGGCTGAAAAACTTTCCCAGTTCACCAGGAACGTGGCGAGCTGCGCCCCGATGAGCGGGAGGATGAGTATCCCCCCGATCAGCGCAATCAATATGACGAGATTGAGCAGGAGATTGCGCAGGTAGGTCGCGACGGCGACCAGGGAGTCCTTGCTCAGCCCGACGCGCGGCGTCAGATAGTTACTGTACGAGCGCAGGAAGCGGATCGCGGCGTGCTCGAGCTTGCCGTCACCGCTGCAGAGTTCGGTCTCGGCTTGCGCGACCTCACCGCCACCATAGCGCTTGATGAACAGAGACAACCAGCTGCCGATATAGCCGCCGCCAGAAATCGTCGACAGGTAGTCGAATTTCTGCAGCAGCTTTTGTTCGGCGAGCGCCTGGATGACGCCGAGGTTGAAAGTGGCGCTGCGGATGCCGCCGCCAGAAAACGCGAGGCCACGCGCCTCGCCTTCCGACGAAAAACCGGCACTGCGCTCGTCGTCCAGCACGGCGTCGAAATGCAGCGGCGCAGTGCGGTCGGAGGGGATCGATTTCTCGTCTGTCATGGACATGAACTCCGATCATTTACCACATCAAGACTGGAAACGAATGGCAGCCTTGCCACGCCGGCCCGCAAGCAGGCCGGTGGGAACGGCGACACCCGTCGCGCCGCACACAGGGCGCCACCCTCGTGGAGAGTAATCCGCCCCCCCCTCCAAGGTATCAGCCTAGGCCCCACGAGGAGCGAATACAAGCTCGTCGCACGCGACTCACGAAGCTCCCTTTTACCCGCGGGAGAAAAACCGGGGGTGACACGGGGTACCTTGTTCAGGAAATCGTCGCGCGCCGGGAAAGTCGCGCCCGCTCCCGGGGAGCGGCAGCACCTGCCCGGCCGAGGACGGCCGGTAAGCGCAGCCGACACGGCAAACTTCGCCTTGCCAAGCGGCGCCTGGCCAGCACCTTGAAAATCCCGCGTTTCCTGCTATAACTTCCTGATTGGCGGGCGTCGATCGCACACCAATTCGATCGTTTGGGGGGACGTCCACGTGTGCTTTTTCACCTTCATTGAGCAGCGCTGCTGGCGTCAATGGATCGGCTGTGCGCCGTGAAGGCGGCGACCGCCCTGCTCCTCGTCAAGCTCGTGCATACCTTCGTCTGGGCGCTTTTTGCCGGCTTGATCGTCGCCATTCCACTGGCGTCTTTCCATGGCAGGCACGCCATTGCCGCCTGGAGCGCGGTGGCGGTCGCCGCGCGCTACACCGACGAGCGGCACGACAGCTTCGACATCTACCTGCCGCCGTGGCTCGCGCGGCACAACAAAGTCATTTTTGGCACGCTATACCTTGCTGGTATTGCTTTTGCTTTCGCGCACTGGGCGCTGGCAGCCGACTAGTCACCAAGCGATCGTGGCGTGCGCATTCTTTTGCCTATTTTTAAAGGAGTCTTGCGATGTTCAGAGCCCGCCCGTTCGTATGCAGCCTGGTATCGGCCGCCTTCTTCCCACTCACCGCCGCCGCCGCCGAAACGCCGGCAGTCGCCGAACTGCCGGCGCCCAAGGTCGGCGACGTATGGAAATTCAGGAAAATCGACCTGTGGAACAACAGCGAACTCGATACGTACGAGCGGGAACTCGTTGAGATCCAGCCCGACCACCTGGTATATCGTGGCAAATCGGCGCCAAATGCCAAGGCGAAGACCTTTTATCACGGTCGCAGCCTGGCTATCTGCCGGAAAATGCGCGACAGCGACGAAGAGAATTGTACCGGTGCCCTGGCCTTCCCGCTGCGCGGCGGCAACAAGAACAGCTATGCAAAGCGCCCCTGGAACAAGGGTGACGGTCACTCGTCGGCCGACTGCGAAGTCAAGGGAATCGAATCGGTGACCGTCCCCGCGGGAACTTTCGACGCCTTTCGCGTCGATTGTGACGGCACATGGCAGCGCGTATTCGATATCACGCCGACCACCGGCGTGAAGGGTCGCTTCGAGGAAAGGTTGTGGTACTCGCCCAAGGTCGGTCACTACGTCAAGTTCACCTA
This sequence comes from Candidatus Accumulibacter meliphilus, assembly GCA_003332265.1. Classification (GTDB taxonomy): domain Bacteria; phylum Pseudomonadota; class Gammaproteobacteria; order Burkholderiales; family Rhodocyclaceae; genus Accumulibacter; species Accumulibacter meliphilus. Next base: position 65,521 of record QPGA01000022.1, on the reverse strand, counting down.
CATCAGTTACAGACCCGAAGGCGGCGCTTACACGCGGGAGCAGACCGAGCTGGTCGAATTCGTTCCAAAGTAAGCCATTCGCAGCGCCGCGCGTCGGCAACGGGATCGACTGCTCGTCGCGCCATATCACCTGCGGAACGTTCGCCTGGGCACCGCCTATTGTCGGTTGTTTTCACAAATCCGCCTCACCGGCGCTCGCTGAGGCACAGCCAAGGCCAATGTTGTTGGCATGCCTAGGAAGCAACCCGGCAACGTTGCCCGAAGCCTTTCCGGGCGATGGGCGTTCGGTTACGGGCGGCGTGGGCTCTTGCGCTGGCGCCGAACCCACTGCCGTTTCGGCAGCGGCTTCGCCAGCTCAACTTTCGGTTGGTGCGCCGTTGCCCTCGGCCGGGTCGGGCGCCTTCTCCCACGGTGCCTTTGTGCTCGGCGGCCGCGAGCTATTGCCCGGGTTTTGATTCACCTGACCCTGTAACTCCTTGACGTCGTGCAGCAGTCGCTTCGACACTTCCAGCAATAGTTCCGCCGACAGCTTCTTCAGCCACTCGCCGTCCATCTGGAAAAGGTCATGCTTACTCAGGCGCATCTCGTCGTGACTAGCGTGTGGTCGTCAATGAAAAAACTTATGCGTCAAAATCATGGCCGTGACGGCTTTTCGTAAGAGGGAGTGAACGGTTACTTGTTACTTTCCTGCCGAGTGCGTGCGTATTCCACACCAAACTGGACACGGATTCCAGACGAAACTGGACAGTGATTCCACGGCAAACTGGACACCGATTCCAGAGCAAACTGGACAGTCATTTGTAATATCGTAGCGCGCGGGATAACCGTGGCACCCTCGGGAGATTTTCCGAGGCCCACATGGCGAATAGCAGGCTATCCATGCGCAAGATTTTTGACGTTTTACGGCTGTCGCTTGAAGGCGGTCGCAGCCACCGCGAGATCGCCCGGGCGATCAACGCCTCACCGACGACTGT
>QPGA01000022.1:32254-62137 GCA_003332265.1 Candidatus Accumulibacter meliphilus | reverse complement strand
CGGCGCGGGTGCAAAATGGCGAGAATGACTACTACGAAAAGCGCCTTCGATTGGACAAAGAGTCCGTTACGCAGTAACGCCAAACGGCTGCCTTTTCAGACCAAAAACTTGACCTCAGGACGAGGCTCAGAGTAAAACCTTTTAACCCCGCGTCGCTACGCTCCGACTGTCCAGATTCACGTGGAATGAGTGTCCAGTTTGCCGTGGAATCGGTGTCCAGTTTGCGTGGAATACACAGAGTGCGCGACTGCCGGGCGCAAAAATTCTCTACGATTAATTAATTTGATTTGGCATTTGGGCACTCTTTGCATAATCTCACCGTTCAGTTAATGACCATTGGAACCTGTCAGGCGATAACAAGATGAACTTCACGCCTTGACTGGTTGTTCCTGACGTCGATTTTCGTGCGCTCGTACGATCAATCGCACCTCGTGCTTGGACTCGTTCGTCACTTGCCCCCGGTTTGCGTGGGACACGTGCGATTGTATACGCGCTTGCCAGGAGCCGGTGCGTTGAGTTTTGCGTCTCCCCAGGCAGGGTTGCCTCCCGTTTCCCAGCATTCAGTCAATTTCAAGTGAGGAGGGTGCACATGTTATTCGTTACCAATCGAGTACCGTCAGGCGAAAACCCGCTGGTATCGGAAGCCAATCGCCAGCTGCAATTCAAGGACGACTTTGTTCACGCTACCAACAGCCTGTTCTATTGTCGTGCCGACGCGAATGGTGAGATCACGGAAGTGATGAGCGATGGTTTCTTCGCGAGTCTTGCCGAAAGAGGAAAAATGGGCAGAAAAAATGTTCTGCTCTATATCCATGGCTATAACACATCCATGTCAAAAGCTCTCGGCAAAGGCTTTTCGCTGCAGACGCTGCTCGACAGGATTGCCGACAAGAGGTTCGAGGTAGTGACCCTCATCTGGCCCTGCACCGCCGATCCACAAAATGCCGAACAACAAGTTCGCGCACTGAAATACTGGAACGATCAGGACGCCGCGGACATGTCGGGACCGGTGTTCGGTCGCTTGCTGTCCCGCTTCGTTTTCCGGCAAGCGCACTTGCCCGCGAACGCAGAAGCCTGTCAGATGCGAATTCATATGCTTGCCCACTCGATGGGCAACCGCGTGCTGATGAATGTCCTCAACGCTTGGGGAAACAGCATCGGCGGCGGCGGCGTTCCGCTGCTTTGCCGGAACATATTCCTGACCGGTGCGGATATTCCGAACACCGCTCTAGAACGTGGTCAGCCCGGCTATGCGATCACCCTCGCCGCTCGCAAGGTGATCGTCTACCACGCGTCCGACGACCGGAAGCTGGAAGAGAGTATCGTCGCGAATACCTTCCGCGACGGGTTCCGTGGTGCCATCGAAATGACCGCAAGGCTCGGCGATTCCGGACCGGAAAGCCTGCGCAAGACGCGCGACAACGTGCACGCCATTGACTGCGACCAGTTCAATGAACAGTTCGACACCAAGACCGAGGGCGGCAAGTCGAGAAGCGTCGGCCACAGCTATTTTCTAACCGACAGCGAAGAGGCTGAAGAAAACCCATCCGTCGCCTGGAAAGCCTATTATCAGGTGAAGGGCGCCATCAGTCCCTCTCTCTACCACATGGCGGCAACCATGCTTACCGACCGGGTAGCCAAAATCGGTACGAAACGGAAGCTGAAGTTGTCGCCTGACTACGTTTTCCCACCTCGGCAAGCCGTGCCACCTGTTGCCACCGCGCAGCCGTCCGCCGCGGCAGGTGCCACGAACCCGGTAGCGCACGCAAGCCCCCCTGGGTGATGGCTCGCCTTCCAAAAACTCCTCTTGCGCCCAATACGCATTGCCTGCTTCTCAAGGGGCCAAGCTTGTCAGAAATCACTTCATCGCTTTTGCGAAACGGAGATCAACATGGCGTTGTTTACAGATACCGACAGTTACTGGGCCGAGTCACCTTCGCACATCCTGAAGAAGCGACTATTGTGCGAAGGAGATTCGTGGTTCTCGATTCCGTCGATCGCCCATATCCCCCTGCAACTCGAAGCATTGCTAGACGCCTCCATTCTGTGCCTCGCCGATCCCGGAGACACCCTCGAAGAACTGACTGCCGGACTGCAGTTCAAGAAAATAAAGACTCTCCTCGAGAGTGAGCGGTTTGGCCAGAAATGGGATGCGCTGCTGCTCAGTGTGGGCGGCAACGACGTGATCGGACCAGAGATCAGGGGATTGCTGAATGCGCCCGCTGATCCGGCAAGCACCAACCCCGATCATTATTTGAATCAGGAGGCCGTTGAACAGATGTTCGCGGTACTCGACGAGCGCCTACGACAGATTATCGGTCTGCGTGACCAATCACCGATCAACCGGGAAATGCCGATCTTCATTCACACCTACAGTTATCTGACGCCACGCGACGAGGGGCACAAAGTTCTTGCCTGGAGGATTTCCGGACCATGGATACACCGTTACATGGTACCGCTCGGAATCACCGATTGCTCGCTTCAGCAGGCGATAGTCGCCAAGCTGCTTGATGGCTTCCATGGGCGGCTGGAGAGGATCGCCGATGAGACCAACGAATTTCACGTCATTGATACAAGGAAATCGCTGGAGCCGGTGCTGTGTAGGAATCGCAAAGGGTCGCAAAAGCTATGGCGGGACGAAATTCACCCCAGCAGGAAAGGCTTTGCCCGAATTGCGAAAAGCTTCTTTGTTCCCGCATTGCTGAAGGCTGGCGTGATCACAGACGCGGACCTGCGCCGCTGAGTCTGGGCGAACCCCTCCTGCGTCGCCCCGCTCAGCGCGGCGCGTCAACCGTAAGGCCGCGCGCGCTGACCACTTTTCTTTGTCAAAGTCAGCGATCAGCGATGTCGCCTGATCCGCTCACGCCTCGCACCATGCGATCGACGATGGGCTGCAGGCGTGCGAAGCTGGCGTCGTCCGTACCGAGCGGATGTCGCCTACTTTCCGGCGGCGAGGCTTGCGTGCCGCGTTAGCTGTTCCCTGACAGGATTTCGCCTTCGATCACACTCAGAGCAAGCTGCGCCCGCGCGCGCCGACTTTCCAATTCACCAATAGATGTAGACTCGATCCGTCAAGCGGGTAAGCTTGCTCGCATTGGGAGCGCTGAAAACCCCGCTCGGAGCTTCGCGATGATGCTGCAGTTCATCGCTCGGTCGCTCCCTTGGCGCGAGAACAAATACATCCGTGGGAGGAAAACAGCATGCGCAGCAAGATCGTTACTGCCGACGAGGCGATTGCCCTGATCCGGGACGGCGATACCCTGGCCAGCACCGGCTTCGTGCAGACCGGCTTCGCCGAGGCCCTGCTGTCGGCGCTGGAGCGACGCTTCGTCGCTACTGGCTCGCCAAACAACCTGACCTTGTTCGCTGCCGCCGGCCAGGGCGACGGCAAAACGCTGGGGCTCAACCACCTCGGCCACGAAGGCTTGCTGCGCCGGGTGGTGGCGGGTCACTGGGGGCGCATGCCGAAAGTCGCGCAGCTGGCCCTCGACAACCGCATCCAGGCCTACAACCTGCCGCAAGGCATCATCTGTCAGTTGTTCCGCGACCTCGCCGCGGGCAAGCCGGGGTCCTTTTCGAAAGTCGGACTGCACACCTTCGTCGATCCGCGCTACGGCGGCAGCCGCATCAATGCCGCGACCACCAGGGACATCGTCAGCCTGGTCGAAGTCGATGAGGAAGAATGGCTGTTCTACAAAGTCGGCGAAGTCAATGTTGCTTTCATACGCGGCACCACCGCCGATACCTTCGGCAATATCACCATGGAACGTGAAGCACTGACGCTCAACAACCTGGCCATGGCCATGGCCGCCAAGAACAGCAACGGCATCGTGATCGCCCAGGTCGAGCGAATCGCCGAACGCAGCGGGCTGCCGCCGCGGCAGGTCAAGATTCCGGGGATTCTGGTGGACTGCGTGGTCATCGCCGAACCGGCCCAGCACATGCAGACGCTGGCGACGCAGTACAACGCCGCCTATGCCGGCGAATTTCGCGTTCCCGCGGCCAGCGTGGTGTCGACACCACTCACCGAGCGCAAAATTATCGCTCGTCGCGCGGCTTTCGAACTGCCGCCGAACGGAATCATCAACCTGGGCGTTGGCATGCCCGAAGGAGTGGCGGCGGTCGCCAACGAGGAGCGCATCTCGCACCTGCTGACGCTGACCGTGGAATCGGGCCTGATCGGTGGCATTCCCTCGAGCGGGGGAAACTTCGGGACCGGGGTCAACATGGATGCGGTGATCGACGAGAACCAGCAGTTCGATTTCTACGACGGTGGCGGCCTCGACATGGCCTGTCTCGGCATGGCCGAGTGCGACGCCGCTGGCAACGTCAACGTCAGCCGCTTTGGCGGACGCCTGACCGGCGCCGGCGGCTTCATCAACATCAGCCAGAACGCCCGCCTGGTGGTCTTCGTCGGCACCTTCACCGGCAAGGGTCTCGAAGTCGAGGTCAAGGACGGCAAACTGCGCATCGTTCAGGAGGGCGAGCAGCGAAAGTTCCTCCAGCAGGTCGAACAGATCACCTTCAATGGCCAGTACGCCTACGATCGTGGCAAGCCGGTCTACTACGTCACCGAACGCTGCGTCTTCCGGCGGGTGCGGGGCGGCCTGGCGCTGATCGAGGTGGCGCCCGGCATCGACGTCGATCGGGATATTCTGCCGAACATGGACTTCGAACCGATCATCGGCGAATACGGGGTCATGGATGCGCGCATTTTCAATGCCAATCCGATGGGGCTGGAGGTCGAACTGCTCAATCTCTCCCTGCCGGAACGGGTCATTTACGATCCGGAGCGCAACATTCTGTTCCTCAATTTCGAGGGTATGCATGTGCGCGTCGAGGAAGACGTGAAGGCAATCTGGGATATTTGCGAGCTGCGCTGCCGGGCAGCCGGCCAGCGGGTCGGCGTGATCATCAACTACGATCGCTTTCGCATCAACCAGGACATGTACGACGCCTACGCCGAAATGGACCGCTACTTCCTGGACAGGTATTTCAGTCAGATCACGCGCTACGCCACCAGCGCCTTTCTACGCGCCAAACTCGGCGAGGCCTTCGCGGCGCGCAGCATCGCGCCGCACGTCTTTGAGCGCCGCGAGGAAGCGCAGGCCTTCCTGGCCGGGCGCCACGGCGACCCCAGCCCTGTGAACTAGGCCAGGCTCATCAGGAGCAGCGGCCGGGAAGGATTGGCAGCGCCGCAGCAATACGCCCTTTACCGTGACGCAGTTTTCCACAAACACATAACGGAGTCCGATCATGAATGTACACAACGCTTACCGCACCGCCACCGCAATCCTGATCGCCGCTTTCCCGCCTTTCTCGGCAACGCAGGCGCAGCTTGGCGACCTGATCAAACAGGGGGGGAATGCAGCATCCGGTGCATCCGGCGGCCTCGGGGGCCTCGGTGATCTGGGTGGAGCACTGTCGGTGCAGTCCGTCACCTCGGGCAGCGCCGGCAACGTCGCCGGCCTGCTGGAGTTCTGCATCAAGAACAATTATCTCAGTGGGGACAAAGCGGCCGAGGTCAAGAACTCCCTGACCAGCAAGCTCCCCGGCGGCTCATCCTCATCCGATAGTGGTTACAAGAGCGGCAAGAAAGGTATTCTGAACAGCAGCGACGGCAGCGCGCTCGACCTCAGTGGCGGCGGCCTGAAGAAACAGGCCACCAAGCAGATCTGCGACACGGTCCTTGATCAGGGAAAATCGTTTTTGTGAGCGGGCGGCGGCGGGTATAGCCGAAACCCCTGTCTGTCAGCGGCAAATGGCCTTGCCGTTGGCGAAGAGCGCCACCCGGTCCCGGCCAGCGTTCTTGGCGACGTAGAGGGCCTTGTCGGCAGCACTGAGCATCTCATCTTCCTTTTGCATGCTGGCTTCGATGCTGGCCACTCCGATACTGACCGTGGCCTGGATGTCCACCCCGGCGACGTTGATGGTGAGCGCCTTTATCATCCTGCGCAGGCGCTCGGCGGCCAGTAGTGCAGTCCTGGCGTCGGCGTCGTGGCAGACCAGCAGGAACTCTTCGCCGCCGATCCGACTCACGCTGTCATCCTTGCGGGCTGCTGTCTGGATGGCCTTGGCCACGCACTGCAAGACGCGATCACCGACGGCGTGACCGTAGCGGTCGTTGATCGACTTGAAATGGTCGACGTCGATCATCAGCGCGGCCACCGCGCGACCGGTGCGCCGGGACGAGCTCCAGAAGCGAGCGAGCGCCTCCATGCCCGCGCGCCTGTTCGGCAACTCGGTGAGCATGTCGGTCATTGCGCTGTGTTCGAGGCGACGGTTGCTGATCGCCAGCTCGGCGGCAAACTGCTTGAGTTGCGCTCTATCGTTCTCCCAGGCCTCGAGCAGTTTCACGTAGTGCAGCGCCGCCCGCATGCGCGCACTCAGGGCCCGGGCATGCACGGGCTTGGTCAGGTAATCATCGACTCCCGCCTCGAAGGCCTCGATGATGTTCTCGTCGTCTTCCTCGCCGGTCAGCATCACGACATACATCGACTGGCCCCAGTCGGTCGCGCGCAGCGCCCGGCAGAACTCGAGCCCATCCATCACCGGCATGCGCCAATCGGTGATGACGATCTGCGGCATGACCCCCAGCGCCAAAGCCAGCGCCTCCTGGCCATTGTTGGCGGTGTGAACGGTACACCCGAGCATGTCGCCCAGCAAACCCTGCGTCACCAGACGTTCCCCGTGGTCGTCATCAACCAGTAGAACCACCTTGCCGGTAGGCGTCTCGGCGGACGCCTCGTCCGACCGGGGAACCGGAGCGCTGCTCATGGCGCTGAACGACGGCAATTGGCCCGCCGGCACCTTGAGAAGCTCGGCCCAGGCATGCCACTGCGTGACCACCCGGTCGAAGACGTCTCCCAAGGCTGTCGCATCGAGACCGATCTTGCCTCCCAGGAGCATGAGTTCCGAGATGCTGCGCTGACGCTCGGCGACTGGCGAGCTGCCGAGATCTGCCATTCGCCGTGCGTGGAAGAGCAGATGAACCAGTTGATAAGGCCGCGAGCCCTCGGCAAAGCCCGAGCTCTGCGGAAACTCGTGATAGTTAACGGGCTCGGAGAGGGCCTTGGGGATGCCGCAATCGGCCATTATGCCGGCGGTGAATTCCGTGTGATCGACGCCCAGGTGCTCGCGTTCACGTTCCAGAAGTGCCAGGCCTTCGCTCGGCTCGGCGAGAACGGCACCGTAATCGCCGGGGTAGGCGGTGGCCAGAGCCAGGCGACCAATCTGCGCCATCAGACCGCAGGCGAACAATTCCTCGAGTGGCGCGGTACGCACCTGTCGGCCCAACTCCTGGCTGGCGACGGCCATGAACAATGAATGCGACCAGAAGCCGCGATAGTCGAAAGCTGGGCAACTGCCATGCAGATATTGATCGACCAGGGAAAAACCCATCGCCAGTTGGCGCACAGTGGACATGCCCAACTGCAACACCGCCTCCCTGATCGAGGCCACCGGCCGACCTCCGGCGGCTGCAGCATTGGCCAGGCGCAGCAGGCGACTCGACAGGGCCGGATCGCTCTGCACGATCTTGGCCACCGCATCCAGCGTCGCATCGTCGCGCCGGCAGATGTCCATGACCGCCAAGGCCACCCCTTTCGGGCTGGGAAGCTGTCCACTGAGACGGAGCTCTTCAATCTTGGTCATTTCTGCCTGCTGTTTTTCTGCCGACGGTCATGGTGCGTACCGCCGTCGCGGGGATGGACGAAAAAAAGGACTGAAAGAGAGCTGTGTGGCTGGGGTCTCTGAGTTTGGCGCAAGCACGTCATAAGCCGGCGCCCCAGCGATACTGCCAGGCGAGCCCGAGCAGATCGAAGTTGTTGCCGGTGCGGGCAGAAACGCCGCTGCTACCGTAGAGCTTGATCGAGTGGTGAACGGTCACGGGAAATGCGAGGGTGGCGCCAAAGCGCCAGTTCTGCTGCAGATCGCTGCCCAGTGTGCCATTGAGCGTCGAACGGCCGCCGGCGAAATAGGTAGCGTCGAGCGAGGCCCAGATACCGCCGCTGAAGCTGTGGATCAGGTGCCCCTCCAGCGAATAGAGCGCTTCCTGCGAACGCCTGTTGCCGTTGAAGAAGTCCTTGTTGTCGGTGAACAGGGTTGCCGCTGCCGTACCCTCCAGCGTCCACGGCCCGAGCGCTTTGGAGAGCCCCAGTTCGGGCTTGAACGACCAGCGGTTGCTGCCGAGATTGACCGCTTTGCTGTCGTCGTACTGGCCCAGCGGCGGGCTCACGCGCAGGCTCGCGCCGATGATCAGGTCCTGCTCGTAGGCGGCAAACTCGCGCAGCGTAAGCGCCGGTGCGCCGTAGAGGTTGACCGACAACTTGAACACCGGATCGGCGAAACCGGAGACGTCGCGGCGGAGCACCTCCCCTGCGAAAGCGGCACTTCCGCTCAGTTCGGTGTAGGGGACGATGATGTTGAACTTGGCCGACTGGCCGAAAAAGTCGAGCACCCGCCCATAGGCGAGGACTGCACTTGAAGTCGTCAGCTGCGGATTGGTCACCGCTAGGGAACTGTCGAAAGCCAGGCCGCCGCGCGTATACCCGTAGCCGCCGATCAGGAAATTCAGGCCGATCGGCGCGTTGGAGTAGGAGCGCGGCTCCATGTCCTGCGCCTGCGCGACGGCGGTCAGCAAGAGTGTGCCGACAATCAGCCCGGCAGCGGCAAGCAGCGAGCAGGCGGCTCGACAAAGCCGAGGGCTGAACCCTCGCCGGCTTCCCGATGAAACGCGTAGGCGCATTGGCAAGGATCGCAAAGAGGGTTAGGACGTGATCGCCGCGCGGTCCGATAGGAAGGCGCAACGCCGGTGTCGCCACCCACAGACAGCGACACCGTTCTGGTCCTACTGAGCGAGGCCGCTAATGACGATTTCGACGCGACGGTTCTGAGCCCGCCCCTGCGGCGTATCGTTCGACGCCACCGGACGCTGGTCGCCAAAGCCTTCGGCAGCAAGAAGGTCCTGCGGTACGCCGTCGGCAGCCAGGATTCTGACGACATCCGTAGCGCGCGCCGTGGACAACTCCCAGTTCGACGGGAAACGACTCTTGAGTGCCGGTCCGATCGGCACGTTGTCAGTAAAGCCTTCGACGACGATGCGCTTGGCTGCTGCGGTGCTCAGCGTCGGCGCGATCTTGGCCAGCGTCGCCTTGCCTTTCTGGTGTACCTGCCAGCCACCCTCGGCGAAGAGAAGCTGGTCGACCAGGGTCAGCTTCACCTGGCCCTGCAGTTGCTTGATCTGAGCCTCGTCGGCGTTTAACTCCGTCTGCAGCTTGGCGGTCAACTGCTGGTACAAGGCAGATTTCTGGACTTCCGCTTCATAGGTTTGCTCGGAAACGCATCCGACCATCAAGGCAGCTGCTGCAAGTGCAGCAATCAATACTCTCTTGCGCATTTTCAATTCCCTTTGCTCAATGTGGCGACGGCCTGTCGCCAGGTTGTCGCGAATGCGACGAGGATCACGGAAAACGCTGTCGGACGCGGCTGGCGGCCAATCGTCCGAACACTAGGCGCTGTCCATTATACCGGCAAGCCCAGGCCCCGAACGAAGGTGCAGATCGCGCTGCGGGAACGGAATCTCGATACCGTTCTCGCTGAGCACGGCGTCGATGGCGAAGTTGAGTTCGTGCGTTACGCGCAGCCGCTTGTCGAAGGAACCAACGAAGGCGCGGACCTCGAAGTCGAGAGAGCTGTCGCCAAAGTCCATGAAATACACCGACGGCGACGGCTCCTGCAGCACGTCGGCGTTGCCCTGCACCACCGCCAGCAGCAGCCGCTGGACGAGCGCGATGTCACTCCCGTAGGCGACGCCGACCTTGAGCAGCAGCCTGGTGGTCTGGTTGGAGAGCGTCCAGTTGACGACGCTGCCAGTGATGAACGCCTTGTTCGGGATGATCACTTCCTTGCCATCGAAATCGAGCACCGCGGTGGCACGCGCGCGGATGCGTGCGACCGTGCCGGTGACATCGCCAACGGTAACGATGTCACCGATGCGGATCGGACGCTCGGCGAGGACGATCAGCCCGGACACGAAATTGGCGACAATCTCCTGCAGACCGAAGCCCAGGCCAACACCCATGGCGGCGATCAGCCAGTGCACGTCGTCCCAGGCGATGCCGAGGATGCTGAAGGCGCTGACCATGCCGACGGCGGCGAGCGCATAGCGGGTGATGACCTTGATGGCGTAGGTGGCGTCGGCCTGGACCTCGAAGCGCTGCAGCAGGACGATGTCGAGCAGTGCGCCGACATTGCGCACGGCGACCGCCGTGACCACGGCAACGACGATCGCCAGGAACAGGTTGCCGACGGTCAGCGGCAGCGTCGTACTCTGACCGTCTACCGTGGCATGGTAAGTCCACAAGGGATAGTCGATGATCACCGACAGCGCCGGCAGGCCACCTTTCCACACCCACCAGATGCCGCCAAGCAGCAACAGCGTGATGAACAGGTCGAGCAAGGATCGCGTCTGCTCGCTGATCGCGGCAATGTCGAGCCGTGTTATCGGCGGCTCGGCCACCTCGCTCCCTTCCTCTTCACCCTCCACCGCGGCCTCCCGGGCCAGTCGCAAGGCCTCCAGTGCCTGGCGATGGCGCAGGCGTCGGCGCTCGACCTGAACCCAAAGCGCAATCAGACCGTAGAGTGCCACCGCGCCCAGGACCATGAACAGCGACATCAGGGTATGGCCAAAGAAATAAGCCGCGGCGACCGAGTAACCGGCGGCACTGAGCCCGGCGATCGCCAGTGGCACAGCCAGCGCAGCGCCGAACCAGAGGGCATGGAGCCGCACCGCCCAACTGCGGGGGGCGCGTGCGTACAGGCGCTGAATCAGGGGGCTCCGGCGGCGCAGCAGGCGAACCAGGAAAAGTGTAAAAAAGAGCATCGCCAGGGTGAAGCTCATCCGCCCAATGCTTTCCCGGTTCGCGTACGGCGCATGGTCCAGTCCGTTCAGCGCGACGACGAACAACAGCGGCACGAACATCAGGGTAAAGCGGCGTAGCGCCTGCCCCGAAAAAGTCAGCAATGACTCGTCCCAGCCAAAGTGGCCACCGGCAACGCCGCGGCGGTCGAGCAACCCGGCAAAGGCAGACAGCGCCAGCAGCAACTTGGCACTCACCACCAGGGCCGCGGCAAGCGCCAGCGCGAAGCGCTGCGCGTCGGGGGCCGCCGCCAGCAGCTTCGCTGCCGTCCACAACAGCAGCGGGCCGGGCAGGGCCAGCGCCATGGTGATGGCCAGCGCGGTAACCGTGTAGCCAATCCAGTAGCGCTCGGCATTCCCCGCCCCCGGAGCAAGTGCGACGAGCTTGGCTTGCAAGCGCTCGCGGGCGAGAAACAGCGTCAGCGCCAGCAGCAGGGCCAGCGTCGGCCAGAACGGTCGCCACGCCAGCTGCTCACCGAGGGTAAGGACCGCCGCACGCCAGTTGGCGACTGAAGTCATCCACTCCCACGACGGAACGAGCTCGCTGAGGGTCTGCTGGCTTGGCCGCGCCGGCACCCAGAATAACAGCCGGGTCAGTTCCGCACGCGCCGCCTGCGTGCGCTGCGCCAGCGCGAGAGCGGCGGCATCACTGGCCTGCAAAGCTTGCACCAATTCCTGCTGCAGCTCGTCGAGGCTGGCCAGCAAGACTTGCTGCTGGCGGAGTAGCGGCCGCGCGACGGCCGCGAATTGCGGCCATAGGGTATCCGGGAGCGCTGGCTGCGCCGTCCCGAAACGCATGACGACGACTGTCTCCATGTCGGCGAGCTCGTCCAGCGCCTGTTCCGCGCGCAGGCTGCTATCGCTCGCCGCTTCCAGCAGCTCTTCGCGCTGGTGCCGCGCGGCGTCGAAACCCTCGACGCTGGGCAGCGAGCTCAGTTGCTCGATAACCGTCTGCGAAAAAATCTGGCCCAGCGCATGCGCCTGCGCGTGCCGCTCGATGCGCTGCATGCGTTGATCGAGTTGCTGCTGACTGTTGCGCTGCTGTACGAGATCGCTGCGCGCCTGCTCGAGTGCCGTCTTCGTTTCAGCAATCTGGGTTGACAGGCGGGCATTCTCCACGGCGATGGCATGTGCCAGATCGGCCGGCGGGGCCGTTTCCGCGCGCACCGGGAACGCCACGAACAGCGCCATGCCGACCAGCACGGCGAATGCCCGCCAGCTGATCTTGGCGCTGCCGTAGCACACAGCGTGGCCGCCCAGCGCCCGCAGGAATCCGTTCACGGCGCCCGAATCGCGACCGCAATTTCACCGCTGACGCGCGCCAGCGCGCGGCTGTGCGCGGCGACCAGGGCATCGAAATCGCCGCCGACAGTTGCCTCACGTACCAGCGATCGCCCGCTCCTGGAAGTGTCGTCGGCGACCCGGCGAACAGTCCATAAGGCCTCGATCACCACCCCATTGCCAAGCGTCGATTCGAACTTCTGGATATCGATACGCACCTGGTAATCGGTCGCGGTTTGCGTGCTCTGTCCATAGGGCCAGACGCGCTCCGTCGCCAGCTCCTGCGCCAGGTTTGCCGCGATCACGCGCGTAATGTCTTCGGGGAGCGGCGACGCCCAGCGGTTGAATTCGTCGAGGCGCACCTCGTTTGCGCCCGTCTGCACGACGATCTGCGGACGGTCGACCACCGTCGGCAACGCCACCGGACCGACGGCGACCGACGGACCCGATGCCTTGCCGCCCGTAGGGCTCGGGCCACTCAGCGTGTAGAAGCGTGACGTCGGCGAAGCGCAACCGCTGGCGATGGCCAGCAGCAGGAAGGCGATGACAGCCAGATAACGCATCAGGTTTTCTCCTCGGTCTCAGTTCTTGCCGCGAAGCAGGGCTTCGGGATGGCGATCGAGATAGTCGGTCAGCACGCGCAGCGAACGTGCCGCACGGGCGACTTCACGCATCGCTTCGCGCAACTCCTGCTGGCCCGGTGAATCCGGTGCCAGAAGCCCCTTGTCCGTATTCTTGATCATCCGGTCTGCGGACGCGGTGGCACGACGGATCTCGTCAAGCGTCTTCTTGAGATCCGGCGTGATGTCCGAGTCCAGGCGCTTCACCGCCGTGTCCGTATCCTTCAGCGTCTGGTTGAAGGTGGCCAGCACTTTTCGGGTATCGGCACCGAGCGCCTCGTACGGCAGCTTGTCGAGCTTGGCGAGAATACTGCCGATCTTCGCCTCGAAGTTCGGCAGAGTGCTCGGAATCGTCGGCACAAGCGCCTTTTCCGCGCTCCAGTCCACCTTCGCTTTCAGCGCATCGGGGTGGAAATCAAAAGAGATGTAACGCTGCCCGGTCAGCAGGTTGCCGCTCTGAATCTGGGCACGCAAGCCGAAGTCTTCGACCATCCGCTCGAAGAAGGCCTCGCGTCTGGGACTGACGCGCGCCAGCATTTCGCCGCGGACTGGCTGCGCGTCGTGCATTTGTGCAATCAAGCGCTCGGGATAGACGACGAACTCGACGCGGCCGCGCAGGCGCTTGCTCTTCGGTTCGATGTCGAGTCCGACACTGGTCACTTCGCCGCCTGCCAGTCCGAGCAGAGTGACCGGTGCGCCGACCGACAGCCCCCGCAGCGACTCGTCGAAATGAAGGACGTAACGCCTGGCCATTGGCTCCGGCTGCTTCATCGCCGTTGCCTGATCGCCGTGCAGGATGAACTCGGCTTCGGCGGCGGCCGGTTCCGTTTGCGGCGAAAACGGCGGCGTCTCGAAGGCCAGCCCGCCGGCGATCAGCGCCACCATCGACTGCGTGCGCACATCCAGACCGTTAGCGCCGAGCGAGAGGTCGAAGCCGCTGGCGTTCCAGAAACGTGTGCCGGGGTTGACGTACTGGTCGTAGGGTGCATTCACGAAAATCTTGACATCGACCGCCTGGCCGTCCTTCGCCAATTCGTAGGCGACCACCTGGCCGGCCGGCAAGCGTCGATAGTAGACCGGCGAGCCGATACCCAGCGAACCCAGGTCGTTGGCCTTGAGCAGAAACTGCCGCCCGGGCTGATCGCCAGTGATGATCGGCGGCACTGCCAGTCCGGTGAAGCTGCGTTTGCCGCTCTCCGACCTGCCGGCCTCAAAGCCAATGTAGTTACCGGAGAGAAGCGTACCGAGTCCCGAAACACCGCTCAGCGTGATGCGTGGCTCGACGACCCAGAATTTCGCGTCCTCGACCATCAGGTTAGCGGCGCTCTTGGCAATCTTGGCGGTCACCGTGACGCTGCTGTAATCGTCGGAAAGCTGCACCGCCGCCACCTGACCAATGTTGACGTCCTTGTACTTGACGGCCGTCTTGCCAGCTTCGATCCCCTGCGCATTCTTGAAGACGATGGTGATCGTCGGGCCTTCGCTGAGCACCCGCTGCACCGCGATGCCGACGGCGACCACGGCAGCAAGGATCGGGATCACCCACACCGTCGATATCCGCGTCCGCTTCTTCGGCACCACCGTCGCTTGTGGAAGCTGGTCGTGTTCGCCGCCGTCAGTCATCCTGTTTCTCCATATGGGTTGCGGAATCCCAGATCAGGCGGGGATCGAAGGTCTCCGCCGCGAGCATGGTGAGCACCACCACCGCCGCAAAGAACAGCACGCCCGGACCCGGGAGCACCGACATCAGGGGTTGCAACTGCACCAGGGCGACGGTGAAAGTGTCGACGAAAACGTCGAGCATCGACCAGCGACCAATGAAGGTGACGATCCGGAAGAGACGCGCTCGCTCGTGGTGGCGGCCTGCCATCCCTCGCTGAACGCTGACCAGAAGGTAAGCAAGCGCCAGCAGCTTGCCAAGCGGCACCATGACGCTCGCCACAAGCACGATCAGCGCCAGCGGCCAGGAGCCCGAAGTATACAAGAAGACCACACCGCCCATGATCGTTTCGGCGTCAGAAGTGGCAAAGGTGTTGCTGACCATTACCGGCAACAGATTGGCCGGGATGTAACAGATCGCCGCGGCGATAAGCAGCGCCCAGGTGCGCTGCAGCGACTGAAAGCGGCGAACTTCGAGCGCCGCGCCGCAGCGCGGGCAGTGGCCGGCATGCTCGGCGTCAAGCGGCCGCGTCAGGAGCTTGCACGTTTCGCAGGAGATCAGTCCCGCCTGCGCCCCGGTGACCGCCGCACGACTCATCGTCCGCGCTCCGCGTAATTCTCCTCGGCAAATGCTGCCGCCGCCAGATCGTCGCCATGCTTCCAGGCGACCCGTTTCCAGACTTCTCGCGCGTCGAAAGTGACCGCAATGGCGGGCAGCAGAACAGCCAGCAGGCCCATCGCGTACATCCCGACGCCGGGATTTACGGTTGCCAGTTCGGCGATCTTGATCAGCGCCACGAGGATGCCCAGCAACATCACGTCGTACATCGCCCACGGTTGCATGTGCAAGCCCCAGCGCAGCAACTCGCCGCTCCAGTGCGGCAGCGGGGGCCGCCGCGCAGCGAGCAGCACCACCAGCATCAGGAGCAGGTGGCAAGCGGGCGCAATCACCGCGCAGAAAACGACGACCACGGCCGTGATCCGTTCGCCGTCCAGCCACATCTGGCGAGCGCCACCGAGGATGGTCGTGCTCGCGTATCGCCCAACCGCGGCAAGGTCCATCAGCGGCATGGCATTGGCGACGATGAAGACGATCAGTGCCGTCAGCGTGAGGATCAGAGGCAGTTGCAGCGGATCGGTCGGCCTTGCCGCGAGCACGAAGTTGCAGCGCGCGCAACGCGCCTTGCCGCCCACCGGAAGCGGCGGAATGCGCTGCAGCAGGTCGCACTCCTGGCAAGCCATCAGTGGCTGCGCAGAAGCGGCTGGAGCCGCAGGGGCCGGATTATTCACCGGCGCGCGCCTGGCTGCGGCTGCCCGTAAGGCGCCACATTTTCGGTGCGCACCACTATCCTAGAACTTCCAGTTGTAATAGGCAGCAAGGAAAATCGTCCCGGTGTTTTTATACGAACCGACGAGGTCGCCGCGTCCGAACTCTGCCGGCACCGAACTCTGCAGTTTGGTGTCCAGCGTCCCGCCGTACATGTATTCTGCAGCGACTCCCCAGGCGGCGCTCTTGCTCAGTTGCTGCTCGCCGCCGACGCCAAAGCGCCACGCCGAGTTCACCGGTAGCAGCGGCGAGACCTCGCCCGACTGCATTCCCGAATCGTAGGCAACGCCGAAATTGAGCAACCAGGGCTCACTCAGGCGATGCTGCGCGCCGAGCGCGATGTGCCAGGTATCCTTGAACCCCAGGTCGCTGGTCAGACTGACGGGATTCCGAATATCGTCGATACCAAGCTGGACCTGGCCGAACTGCGACCACTGCTGCCAGCCAAGGCTGGCAAGCAGCGCCCAGCGATCGTTGAGCTGCGTAAACACGCTGGCCATCGCCTGCTGCGGGACGTCGATGCCGACCTTGATGTCTGTGTCGAGCCCGCCGCGGTTGCGCAGAAGTGTGCTCAGACCCGGGCCGAGATTCGAGAATTTTGCCGGCCCCTTGAAATCCAGATCGACCTGCGAATTCCAGGTGAGCCCCAGACGCGTACCCGGGTCTATCTCGTAGAGCAGGCCGAGATTGAGTCCCCAGCCCCAGGTGTTGTCGTCGAGCTCGAGCCGGCCATCGCCAAGTCCGGGGGCCTTGTTATTGATCGCCACCTGGTTGGTGTACTTCCCGTACATGGCGTTCACGCTGGCACCGAGTGAAAGCTTGTCGGTCACCTTGTAAGCGATCGACGGCAGGAAAGATACGCCTAGCAGGGTGGTTTGTTGCACGTAGTAACGGCCGACCCAGTCGTTGTCGTAGCTCAAGGCCGCGCCAAAGTTGCCGGTAAGTGCGAAACCGAGTTTCAGGTCGGGCGATACGCTGTAGCTCAGGAAACCTCCTCCGCCGGGGAACCAGCCGTTCGAACCAACAACGTAGCCGCCGTCCTCGCGACCGAGCACCGGCGAGGTGCCCGAGCCAGCCGAGAACTGGGTGTTACCCCACAATAACTGCCCCGCCGCGAGGAACTGCGTTCCCTCCAGGCGCGTCATTCCGGCAGGATTGCTGAGCACCGTCGAGGCGTCCTGTGCGCGCGCGCCGTAGCCCGCCGAGGCGAGCCCGACGTCGGCAGTTCCAACCTCGTAGAGAATCAAGCCGCCAGCCAGCACCTGCCCCGCGGCCAGGGCGCCAGCGCACAAAGCCAGCCTCGCCGCCCCGCGGCACGCCCTACCCATGCCAACTTGCGATGTATTCATTCCACCCGTCCTCAATTCACCAGCCGTCAAGGTCTTCGCGACAGCTCTTGCCTTCGACAAGCTTGTAACTGTACACCAGGTCCTTGCCGTCGACGACCGGTTTGCTGATCTCGACGACGGTCAGCGTGATGTGGTCCGCGACGCGCAGCGGCCGATCCGAAAAGTAGATCGTTTGCGGCGCTGTACGCTGAGCGACGTCGCCCGGGAGCGGGCGATGAACCCGCGCCAGCTGAACCGCCTGCTCGAACGCGAAGGGTGCACCTATCGCGAAATACTTGACGAAGCTCGCTGCGCCCTTGCGCTGCGGCTGATGTGCCTTACCGATCTGTCGCTCGGGCAGATCGCGACGGTCCTCGACTATGCAAGTGTCAGCGCCTTCACGACCGCTGCAAACATGCACGATTCACGCTAGACTAAGCGGAGCATCAAGCCCCCAAACACAGAGTCCCCACTCGGAAAGGTAGCTTTCAATGAATCCAGATATACGAAAACCAGTCAGTTTCGCAGCGCGGAGTATTTCCGCACTTGCGCTTTCGGTAGCGCTTGGCTTGGGAATATCGACCACTGCGAGCGCCGATGAACTAGATGCCAAGCGATTGGTGAAGACCATGTCGGAGTTTCTGGCCGCGCAACAGACGCTGTCGTTCAGCTACGACGCCACTCTTGAGGTGGTCACCCCGGAAGATCAGATTCTCGCACTGGCGAATTCGGGCACGGTCGAGCTCCAACGACCCGACAAGCTGCGCGCGACGCGCGCCGGAGGCTTTGCCGATGTCGACATGTCCTTCGACGGAAAAAAACTCACCATCCTGGGCAAGAATCTGAATATATATACCCAGGTCGAGATACCCGGCTCGATCGATCATCTGGTTGATGTGATGCGCGACAAATACGACCGCCCCCTCCCCGCCGCGGATCTGCTGCTGTCGAACTCCTACGATGCGCTGATGGAAGGGGTCGAAGACATCAAAGATCTCGGCAGTGGCGTGATTGGTGGCGTCGAGTGTGATTCGCTGGCTTTTCGAGCCAAAGACGTCGACTGGCAGATCTGGATTGCGCACGGCGACAAGCCTTATCCCTGCCGTTACGTGATCACCTCCAAGCGCGTGCCGAATGGCCCGAGTTACAACATCCAGTTCAGTAATTGGAAGAGCGGGAAAGCGGTCGCGGCGAGTGGTTTCGAGTTCAAGAATACGAGCAAGGCCACCGCGGTCAAACTTGAGGATCTTAAAGGCACGGGTGACTTGCCCGAGCACTTCACCAAAGGAGAAAGCAAATGAGCATGCTGAAACCGGTTGCTGTTTTCGCGATCGCCACGGCGATCATTGTTCTCGGAGCTGAAGTTGGCGAGCAGCTCTCAATTCCGGGGATTAGCAGCGTCATTCCTCGTGCCGAAGCCATCGTTGGCCGGCCTCTCACGCCGGTAAGCTACGCTGGCGTGGCACGGCGCACCGCACGACGTTACTAAGCAGCCGCTTGTTATCACTGCGGGCCAGGCAATGAGCTAACGGTCATGACAATCGAGACACCCAAGATCATCAAAGTCATGACCGTTTCCCTCTTCCCCCGGCCCTTCTCCCGCGAGGGGAGAAGGGAGTTTCGTGAGTCGCTTGCGCGACTTTCACATTAAGGGAAGCGGGCATGGGCGATGATGACGAGCACTTGCCAGCGCCCCTGCCTTCACAGCTCAAGAACCACCGTCTCGCGCCGACGGCTCGTTTGGCGAAAGCCGGTCAGAGTCCTGGACGATGCCGAAGTCGCGAAGCCCGGCGATGAAGGCATCGGCAGCGCTGTCATGGCCGTGGTTGCGCACCAGGCCCAGCAATTCCGACGCCAGTTCGGCAAGCTCTTCGAGACTTTGCGCCGACTTGATGCTGGCGGAAGGATAATCGGCATCCGCTCCCAGAGTGGCGAGCATGCTGCTTGCCATGAACTGCCTTGCGGCCCGCAATGAATCGGCCGATGTGCTAGCGCCAGCCTCAGCAGCGACTTCGATAAAACCGCAAGCGAGCAGGCCGGCAATACCGGCGGCCGCCTGCGCTGGCGAGGAGAAGCTGCGAACCAGCGCTGCGGCGGTAGACTTCCCGTCAATGGTGATCAGCAGAGCGCGCAAGCGGGCCGGCAGCTTGTGTCTGCGCCACTTGATCTCGTCGAGCCCCCTGGCCGTCTTGGTGTAAACGATGTCCGGATCCATCGCCACTCCTCTGCTTCCTAGCTACGAATATAACACCATTTTTTCTTCATGGTGGTGGTCACGCGGGTATCGCGAAAGCCGTGAAATGTGGCCGCAGGGGGCGCGTGCCAACAAGTGCCGTTTGACTATTCCGCGCGCGGCAACGCCGACCGTCATGTTTTCGACACAAGGGCGACGTACCATCTGCCGATTGCGTGCCCAGCACGCACGGGCACGGACGACACACTGGCGGGCTGACGTTTGCCCCTACGCGCCCGGACTAACGGTCATGACAGTCGAGATACCCTGGATGATGAAAGTGATGACCGTCCCCCTCTTCCCCCGGCCCTTCTCCCGCAGGGGGCGAAGGGAGGTTCGTGAGTCACATACGCGACTTTCACATTAAGCCATAAGCCAAGGAGGCAGGGATGGACAGGTTCTTCAGCAGACTACGCATCGGTGAAAAAATCGGCCTCGGCTTCGTCGTCATCGGCCTGCTTTTTGTCGGCGTCGCCTGGCACTACCATCAGACGCTGGCTACTGTGCTCGGCGACTACCGCCAACTCCAGGTTTTTGAAGTGCGAAAATCGCTGGCGCTGGAGATCGAGATCGAACTGGCGGCCGTACGTGACGCCGAGAAAGGCTTCCTCATCGAGCACCGGGAAGCCTTGGTGGAAGAAACCGACAAGTACTTGCAGACGCTGAACGACAAAGTGGCGGCGCTGGCCACGGTCGACCCGGACTCCCGACAAACCGCGGCCTCCCTGCAGGGCCTGCTGAGCACCTATCAGGAAAACTTCCACGCCGTCGCCGACGCCTGGCGAATCATGGGACTGGACGAGAACTCCGGGCTGCAGGGCAGCTTCCGCGACAAAGTGCATCACCTGCAGGAGCTTGCGGCCAACTACAACGTCGACCGTCTGTACACCCTGCTACTGCAGATTCGCCGCAGCGAGAAGGATCTCGCCTTGCGGCAGGACCCTGTCTACCGCGACCAGGTGCGCCGGCTGATCGCCGAGTTTCGCCAGCTGCTGGAGACCTCCGAACGCCAGGACGCGGTCAGCCAGAAACTGCTGGCCGAGCTCACGATATACGCGACGAGCTTTGAACCCTACGCCGAGAGCGCCCTCAAGGGCGGCAACGTCAGCGACGGCAAGGGGCCCTTCCGCGACGCCGCGCACCGCATCGAAGCCGTCCTGAATGCCTATCACGTACCCAAGCTTGAAACCAGCGTCCTGCAGCTCCGACGACGCGAGAAGGATTTCCTGCTGCGCGGCGATGCGTCTTACCCGCCGATGGTCGTCGAAATCGCCGACGCCATTCGCGCGCAGATCACCGCTTCGGTGATCGCCGAGAGCGACAAGTCGCTGCTGCTCGGGCTGCTGCAGGATTATCAAGTGGACTTTCTGGCCCTGGTCGCGCAAAGCGCCAGCATCGCTACCCTGAGCCGCGAGATGAGTGCCGCCGCCGACCTTGTCGCGCCGCTGGTGAAGCAGAACGTGGACCAGGCCAATCAGATGATGGCCCGCCGCGTCGTGGAAATTACCGAATCGTCGGAAGCCAGCGCGCAGCTCAGTCTGATCGTCGTCGGCTGCGCCATCGCTCTCGGCGCACTCTTGGCGGTGCTGATCACCCGGCGTATCGTGCGCCGCATTCAGTTGATGGCCGGACTGCTCGACGACCTGGCCTACGGCAGTCCCAGCCACCGCGTCCCGACGGTGAAGGGTGGACGCGACGAAATCAACGCCATGGGGGAATCACTGAACTCACTGGTCGAACACCGGGCGACCTTCATGCGCTGGTGGAAGGAATCAATGGCCGAGGTCAACGCGCGGCGCGAGTTGGCTGGCGCGAACAGCGACGAGGAAAAGGACGAAGCGATGCACGATCTACGCAGTGCCGGCATCGCCAAACTACAGCTCCTCAACGCCATTCGCAGCCGCCTGCTGCAGCATGGCGAGCGTGTCCTCGACATTTCACAAGGTCTCCAGGCGGCCCCTGGCAGCGTCACCGAACAGGATGCGAAAGCCCTCGAACATGCCGCCAAAGGGATGGCGACCTTGTTCGAAGTGCTCGCCACCGAGGACACACCCAGCACCCCCCGCAGTCGAACAGCGGCGAGTGCCAACGGCGGCGATCCCGCCTAGCGGCAAACGCGCGCCCGAGCCGATTCGGCAGCCCTTACCCTTGCCGAAACATCACTCGCTGCAAGGCTTGGTCATGAAACCTGGCGAAGGGACTTCGTCACCTGGCGCCGGGAAGCAGGCCACCTCCTCCGGGTGCGGCGTCCGCTCAGACGGCGGCGCGCCAGCCAGAAAGGCCTGCATCGCCAGCGCAAGCCGACTTCGCTGTAGTGCCAAAGCGGCGTCAACCTGCCTGCCCGCAGCGGCCCTGTCGCCGCCGACCAGCAAACACGCGGCTTGCGCGAGGCGGCGAGCCGCCGCAAGCTCGGCTTGCCGCAGCAGCGAAAAATCACAGCCACAACGGGGACAGGTGGCGGCCTCAGTCAGGCGCGCACGGCACGCCGGACAGCGCTCGATATGTTCAGGCATCAAGGTAATAGAGGAGATCGGCCAGCGCATCGGTAGGCGTTTTCAGCTCGTCCGCAGATCCGCCAAGACCATCCTTGACCGCCTCGATGGCATTCACCAGGTCCTCGGCATCTTCGCCGGCCGCCGTGGTCAGCAGGCGCTCGGCTTTTTCGATTAGCGCCATTGCTTCAATGCGCAGTCGCCGGCCATCGGCAGTGCCCACAGCATCGGCCCCGCCGGGGCGCTCCGCCGCCTCCTGCTCACCAAACAGCTCGTCGATCCGCTCGCGTGCGGCCAGCAACTTGTCGCCAGAGAAGGCGCTGATGGCGTTGTCGATGGTAATCGAATGCACCAGGCCGCTTTCCTTCTCGCGCGAAGTCACCTGCAGGATGCCGTTCACATCCAGCGAGAAGGTGGTGATCAGGGGATTACCGGCGGGGGCGTCGCGTAGCCCCTCGATCATGAAGCGCCCGATCGCGATATTGTTCAGCGCATCGGGATCTTCGCCCTGGTAGACGTTGATCTCGGCCTTGGTCTGGCCATCGAAAAGGGTGCCGAAGCCCTCGCTCCGCGAGACGGGAATCGGCGTGTTCTTGCGGATCAAGGGCACGAAGCAGTAGGGATACATTTCACCGTTGAAAGGCCCCATGGCACTGGTGCCGAAGGTGTAAGGAGTGACGTCGACGAGCACCGTCGGTGCCTGCGCACCAGCAATCACCGCCGCCTGAATGGCGGCGCCCATGGCGACGCAGAGATCGGGATCCACCTCTGCGCGAGGCTGCAGACCCAGCTCCTCTTCCAGTCGGCGCTGCACCAGTGGCGTGCGAGTAGCGCCGCCGACGAGCAGGATCTCGTTGATCTCGCTGACCGTCAAGCCGGCACCACTGAGCGCCACATGCACCGCGGCGAGGGTCTCGGCGACAAAAGGCTCGATCATGTCCTCGTATTCGGGGCGGGAAATCTCGAGCGACAAGTGAACCGGCACGCCGTCCTTCTCGCACAGATACTCCTCGCTCAAGCTGGCATACGGCTGCTCCGACAACGTGATCTTGGCCGTTTCGGCGGCGCGCTGCAGGCGAGCCATGGCCACCGCGTTGTCACGAACATCGATCGTGTTCGTCGTGCGCAGGTGCTCGACCGCAAAGCTGACGAGTTTCTGATCGAAATCGTCGCCACCCAGGTGATTGTTGCCGTGACTGGCGAGCACCTCGACGACATCGCTTTCCAGATTCACCACCGAGACGTCGAAAGTGCCGCCACCGAGGTCATAGACCAGCGCCTTGCGCGCGCCGCTGTGACAGCTTTCGTAGGCCAGCGCGGCGGCGGTCGGCTCGTTGATGATGCGCATCACCTCCAGGCCGGCAATCTCGCCCGCCTCGCGCGTCGCCTGGCGCTGCGCATCGGAGAAATACGCGGGCACCGTAATCACCGCCCTGGTGAGCGTTTCGCCGGTATGGGCTTCGGCAATCTCGCGCAAGCGGCGCAGGATCATCGCCGAGATTTCCTGCGCACTGTAGTCCTTGCCAGCCATTTGCACCGCGCCCAATTCGCCCATACGGCGCTTGATTGAACGTACGCTGCGCTCGGGATGCAAGACGTACTGGTTGCGCGCGGCTTCGCCAACCAGCAGAGTCCCGTCATCGGCGACACCGACCACGGAAGGGAGAATACGGACCCCCGGAGCCACTTCGATGACCTCCACGCGCCCGTCGCGGACGACGGCCACCTCGGAGTTGGTGGTCCCCAGATCAATGCCGATAATGGTTTCTGTCATGTTCTGTTCGCTTTCTTGCTGACAATGACTTCGGCGATGCGCAGCAGCTCGCCGTCGTGGAAAAATCCGCGTTGAACTTCACGCAGAACGCTACCGTCGGGGATCGCGGCCGACGCCGCAGCGGCTTCGAGACCGACAACGCGCATCCGTTGCGGATCAAGCCTTTCGCCGACGACCCGGATGGGCCGTACGCGATGGCCGGCAAGCAACTCGTCGAGGCGTTGCAGGGTCAGGCGCTGCCCCTCGGCCAGGCTGGCGGCAAGACGCGTCGGGCCAGGAAGCAGGCGTTCGAGAAACGATGACGGCGGTCGCCGCGCGGCGTCCACGCCACTCTGCAGGCGGTCGCGCAGGTCGAGCAAAGCGAGCAGAAACTGCCGTGTGGTCTGCCCCTGGATCAATGCCGCCTGCTCGCGCGCACGCTCGAGCTCCTCTTGCAGCCGCTCGCTGTGCGCGCGCAGATCGTTGCCGAAGCAGCGCAACTCATCGAGGGTATTCTTGAACTGACGCGATTGCAGACGCAGTTCGCTCTTGAGCACCGCCATTTCCGCGAGCAGAGTGCTCAGGTCGACTGCCGGCAATGGGCTCTCGAGCGGTTCACCGTCCCACGCATCGCCCGGCTCAGACAGCTGCGCGGCGTCCTCCAGGTAGGCACGGAACTCCTCGACCAGACGCTCCACGCGCTCTCTTTCCTCGGCAGGGAAGGCCGTTGGCGCTAGCGTCTGCATTTCCGTGAACACTGGCGTCATTTCCGTCATTTCGCCCCCAGCACGCGCAGCACACGCTGCTCACTAGGGAGAGCCGGCGCGAAGTCGCTGCTGAGCGCATACAGCAAGTCGTCTACGCTTGGCAATGAACGGTCGAAGAGCTGGTGTGCCAGGCGTCGGCGATGGTCGGAAATCGCCTCGTAGGCTGCGCGTACGCTCTCGAAGCGCTCGCGGTCGCGCTCGGGAGGCGATTCACGAATCGCTGCCAGGTACGCAGCACGAATCGTCTCGTCGTTGGCGCCCATCTCGACGCCAAGAATGCGGTAGGGATCAATCATCGAACAGGTCTCTCTGCCGGTCATCGTGAACCGGCGGTTTCGCTTTCGGGGCAACGCGGGAAGGTGGTGAGGGCGGAGGCTGCGGCAGCGGCTGCGGCTGCGGCAGCGGGTCAGGCTGAGCACTCCCGGCGACAGGCCGAATTTCTTCGGCGACGCACTCGATCAGCAAGCGGGCCAGTTTCTTGCGATTCCCCCCCGCGGCACGCTCCATTTTACTAAACTCACCAGCCGGGAAAACTTCGCGGGCCATGTTGATGGTTGCTTCTTCGCCAGCCATATCGAACAGCATTTCCAGGGCGGCGCGTGGATTGGTGAACAACATCTCTTCCACCTTGGCGAAGGCTTCGCCAAACTCGTCCAGATCTCCGAAATCGTCAAAATCGTCTGCATCCTCGTCGTCGAACTTCGCCGGCGGCGGTGACAGCAACTCGCGAATGCGCAGCGCGGTGCGTTGATCGCCTTCTTCGCGCGCCTTGTCCAGGGCTTCCTCGAGCGCCATGCCTTCGTCTAAGGATATCAACAGGTAGGCCGCAGAACCGTGGCGGGCGAAAACGTGGAAATAAACGAAGATCGGCCGCTCGGGCCAGCGCTTCCGGCCGGCGTCAGCGTAGGCCTGCAGCAAGGAGCGCTCGTTCCGGCGCAGCAGTGCTTCGCAAATCGAAATCCTTTCGGATTCGCTGAAGTCATGACGCGCAGCACCCCGCAACGGTGCGCGCAACTCGTCCAGAACGGTGGCCAAAGTCCGCGGCCCGACTTCACACAAGGCGTTGATGGCGTGCACCACGGCCAGCACTTCGCGCGCCGTCGTCGCCGCCGACAGTTTGATACCGGCACGACGCAGCGTAGGTGTCAGCTGAGCACCGAGGCGAGCGCCTTCGAGCAAGACGTGGAAAGCCGCCAGGAGATTGCCGCCGAATTCGGCCACCGCTTCGTGCAGCAGCGCGCTTGCCTGCGCATCGGTCGCACTCAGGCCGCGCAGGAGCTTGACGACACTTTTCTCGCTCGCCGAAGTCAGCCACTGCTCGGCCAGATCGAGCTCCTTGCCCGCTGCCTCCGGTCGTCGTGCGCGAATCTGTTTGCGTGCGTGCGAAATGTGCGCCTGAGCAATCAAGGCGCGCACCCGGGAATTGATCGGGTCGAGCGCCAAAACACGCTTCGCCAGAGCCACCGCTTTCTTGAACGCGTTGCCGGCGAGAGCCGTTTCGACCGCTTCGAGGAGCACCGCCGGGTCCGTGGCAAAGTGCGCCAGCGCCTGGTCGACAGCGGTACGCGCCGCCCGCAGGTCGCCAGCCTGCCGATGGCTCTGGATCAGCTTCAGGTGCGTGCCGACGTCAGCCGGGTCGAGTGCCAGACTACGCTCCAGCCAGTCGCGGCGCTGTGCAGACATACCCTTGCCGCGGCGACCATCGTCGGCGAACAGTTCAACCAGATGACGCAGGATCAGCGCCGCCTGCAGCGGCGCTTTCTCCGGCGCGGAAAGCAATCCCGCGGCACGCAACCAGTGCGCCTTGCTCAGTAGCAGCTCGCCCTGCAGTTCAGCAGCCAGCGCCGCCAGGCACTCGCGCTCCTCTTCGGCCAGCGTGCCGAAAGCACGCTCGTAGTCGGGCATCCGTCTGCCTGCGTACGGCAACAGACGGCGGCAGAGGGTCGCTGCGCTGGCCGGCAAGCCGCTCTGGCGGGGCAGCAACAGCTCGAGCACCCTGCCGGGCGACGGTGCGGAATCGAGCGTCGCCATGGTGGCCACATTGAGCAGCAGGGAACGCCGGCTTTGCGGACAGCCCTTCAGGTCCAGCAGCAACTGCCGCCCCTCGTCATCGAGACCCGGCAGGGCGGCAAGCCAGCGACTACCCGTAAGTAGCGCCGCACGAACGACCGCCGCCAGGCTTTCGAAAGGACCACCCGCGGCGACGCGCTTGATCAGCTCGGCGGCCTGCGTCGGCTCTTCGGTGAGCAACAGCAGGGATTTCAGGAGATAGCGGAGATCGCGGTATGGCGAGCGAAAGGGTATCGCCCGCAGTTGCTCTTCGAGCGCCAGCTGATCGCCACGCGCGCAGGCGGCGATGGCCGCCAGTGCGAGCGCACGATGACGGGATAGTGGACTGTCGGCGGCGAGTTGCGCCAGCGCTTCGGCGGGCGCAGTCAAGACCACCGCTGCCAGCCGTGTTTCAAGCTCGGCGATAGCCGACGGCGAGAGATCGGCGCTGCTGACCAGCAGGCGCAGCGCAGCAACATGCTCGCCTGCGCGCAGCAACCACTCGACGTAGGGCCCTTCTGCCAGCGGCCGACCGCAAAGGCTGGCGCGATTCCGCCATACCACCAGCGCCTCGGAGAGCATGCCCTTGGCGGCCAGCTCGCCAGCGCGGCCCGCATAGCCGGCGGCCAGACCGTCGACCCACTCGCTCCTGCGCTCCTGCTTCAGCAAGCTCTTGTAAAGCTCTATCGCCTGGCGATACTGACCCGCCGCAAGCGTCTTCTCGGCCTGAGCCTCGGGCGTCAGCGACCCAGCGAGCGCCGCTTGACGGACGCGCGATGCAGGAGCTCTCTTCTTGCGGGACACGGACATGGATTCAGCTGAGAGTGAAGCGAAAGCGGGCATTTTATACCAAGAACGTGCCCGATTAAGCCTCCAGGCGCGCGCGCAGATCCACCCACTGCCGGTCGAACAGGCCCTCAATGGACTTGAAGTTGGCCTTGTAAGCCATTTTCCGGCTGTCACGGATCCAGTAACCCAGGTACAGATAAGGAAGCTTGTTGGCCGCACACTGGCTGATTTGCCAGACGATGTTGTAGGTGCCGAAACTGGCCGGGGAAAGATCCGGATCGTAGAAGGTGTAGACCGAAGAAAGACCGTCGCTGAGCACGTCCAGGATGCTCACCATGCGCAAGACACCGTTCTCGGTGAATTCGATGAGGCGGGTGTCGACGCGACTCTGCAGCAGGAAATGTGCGTACTGGTCATGGCTGTCCTCGTCCATGCCGCCACCGGCGTGCCGCGCCGACTGGTAACGCAGGTAAAGCTGATAGTGCTGCTCATGGAAGCACAGCGGCAACTCGCGTGCCTGCAGGCGCGCGTGCCTGTGCACGCTGCGGCGCTGGCTGCGGTTGGGCTGGAACAGATCGACCGGAATGCGTACCGGGATGCAGGCCTGACAGTGGTCGCACTTCGGCCGGTAGGTGAACAGGCCGCTGCGTCGAAAACCGCTGCGCACGAGTTCGCCGTAAATCTCGGTGGTGATCAGATGGCTTGGTGCGGCGACCTGCGAACGCGCCCGCTCATTCGCCAGGTAGCTGCAGGTGTAAGGGGCCGTCGAGTAGAACTGCAGCAGGGAGAACGGCAGGTCCGAGTCATTTAGGCGCGCCATACAACTACCTCCAGGCTTGGTTGGCGCCGTCGGCCGGCCATCGACCCGGCTGCCACGGCACGGCGACCAGCGCGCGCAAACGGGCCATGAAATCGGCACGCGGGATTTCACGCGCGCCCAGAGACGCCAGGTGCGCGGTTTTCATCTGGCAATCTATCATGCCGTATCCCTCGCCCTCAAGGAAACGCGCGAGGTGTGCAGCGGCGATCTTGGAGGCATCGGTGGCCAGCGCGAACATCGATTCTCCGTAAAACATGCGTCCGATGGCCATTCCGTAGAGACCGCCCAGCAACTGCCCATCAATCCACGTCTCGACCGAGTGCGCAAAACCGAGTTGCGCCAGCTGCCAGTAGGCGTGCTGCATTTCGCGAGAAATCCAGGTGCCGTCCTGACCGTCGCGCGGCGCTTCCGCGCAGGCGCGGATGACCGCCGGGAAGTCACTGTCCAGTTTCACTTGGTAGCGGCCGGCACGCAGGCGACGGCGCAGGGAATGCGAGATGCGGAAGTCGGCAGGATCAAGCACCATACGCGGATCCGGACTCCACCAGAGGATCGGTTCGCCGCTCGCGTACCAGGGGAAAATGCCGTGCTGGTAGGCGTTGAGGAGGCGTTGCGGCGACAGGTCGCCACCCGCACAGAGCAGACCGTTGGGCTCGTGCAGCGCCCGTTCCAGTGGCGGAAAAGGGGCTTTGCCTTCGAGCCAGGGAATCATCGAGGCAACGGAATGCTCTGTGCCATGGGCACACAGCTTTGCATCGGCGTTTTGAAGGCGACGACGTGGTCCACGTCGAGGCGGATGCCGATCAGCTCGCCGAGGGCATGGTTGTGATGCGACGGGACCAGCGACAGGACTTCGACGCCACTGGCGAGCTTCAAGGTATAGAGGATTTCCGCGCCGCGAAAAGCCTTCAGCCGGACTTCGGCAAGCAGTTCGCTGCGGTCGTCGTGAACGATGTCGTCGGGACGGAGCAGCACTTCAACGCCACAACCCTGACCACAGGCAGCGCAGCCCTGGCTGCATGCGAGCGGCAAACGCGATTCGAGAACGCCGAGCTCGACCTGTACGTGCCGTTCATCAATGACCCTGCCAGCCATGAACACGCCCTGCCCGACAAAATCGGCGACAAAGCGGTTGACCGGCTGGTGATAGAGGCGATACGGACTGTCCCATTGCTGAATGATGCCGGCGGCCATGACGCCGACTTCGTCGGCCATGGCAAAAGCTTCGTGCTGATCGTGGGTGACCAGCACCGCGGTAATGTTCTGACTCTTGAGAATGTCACGCACTTCGAGCGACAGGCGCTCGCGCAGACCGACGTCGAGATTGGAGAACGGTTCGTCGAGGAGCAGCAACTGCGGTTGTGGCGCCAGCGCACGGGCCAGCGCCACCCGCTGCTGCTGCCCTCCCGACAGTTCATGCGGGTATTTGCCGCCCTGGCCAGCGAGGCCAACCGTCGCCAGCAGCTCGGCGACGCGCTCTTTACGCGGCTCGGCGGGCAGGCCGGCGAGACCGAAACCGACGTTGGCCGCCACCGTCAGGTGCGGAAAAAGCGCGTAGTCCTGAAAAACCATGCCGATCTCACGTTTCTCGGGCGGCAGCCGCCAAGCGGCGCGACTGACGGCCCTGCCCTGCACGCGAATCTCGCCGGCAGCGATCGTTTCAAAGCCGGCGATGCAGCGCAGCAGCGTCGTCTTGCCGCAGCCCGAAGGTCCGAGCAGGCAGGCGATGCTGCCGGTTTCGACACTGAAGCCGACGCCATCGACGACGGTATGCGAACCGTAGCGCTGGACGATTCCTTCGAGTTCGAGATGGGCCATCGAAGCCTGGTGAGGAGTGGATGAGTCGG
>QPGA01000022.1:0-32233 GCA_003332265.1 Candidatus Accumulibacter meliphilus | reverse complement strand
AGTTCCTGCCGACGTCAGCCAGGACGTGAAGCAGCAAGGAGCAAGGCCGCTTGTCAATTATAATTCTCATTTACGCACTTGAATCATGATCCGCTCATCGCTCAACCCCCTGCTCGTCGTTTCTGCCACCGTCGCCGCTCTGGTCGGCCTGCCGGTGGCCAGCGTGCTGACCAACATCCTCAGCGGCGGTACCGGAACGACCTGGTCGCACCTGGCGGCAACCGTGCTGCCGGACTACATCGCCAACACTCTGGTGCTGTGCCTGACGGTCGGGGTGGGCGTGGTCGTCCTCGGCGTCAGCACAGCCTGGCTGACGACCATGCATTCATTTCCCGGTCGACGCGTCTTCGCATGGGCGCTGGTCTTGCCACTGGCCATGCCGGCCTACGTTCTGGCCTACGTGTACACCGATTTCCTGCAGTTTGTCGGCCCCCTGCAGACTTTCCTGCGCGAGTACTTCGGCTGGAGCAAGGCCGACTACTGGTTTCCGGAAGTGCGCAGCCTGGGCGGCGCCGTCGCCATGTTCGTCTTCGTTCTTTATCCCTACGTCTATCTGCTCACCCGCACGGCTTTCATCGAGCGTGCCAGCGGCATGCTCGAAGCTTCGCGCACACTCGGCCTCGGGCCCTGGCGCGGTTTCTTTCGCGTCTCGCTGCCGCTGGCCCGACCGGCCGTCGCGGCCGGCGCCGCGCTGGCACTGATGGAAACGCTCGCCGATTACGGGACGGTCTCCTATTTCGGCGTGCAGACCTTCACCACCGGCATCTATCGTGCCTGGTTCTCGCTCGGTGATCGCATTGCCGCAGCACAACTGGCGGCGGCGCTGCTCGGCTTCGTGATGTTGCTGCTGGCCATCGAGCGGCTCTCCCGCGGCCGCTCGCGCTTCTACGACACCACCGCACGCAACCGGCCACGCACTGGCCAGCGCTTGTCGGGCTGGCGCGGCTGGCTGGCCAGCGCAGTGTGTGCGCTGCCGCTGACCATCGGTTTCCTGTTGCCGGCCTACCTCTTGCTGCGCCTGGCGCTGGCCAACGGCGAAGCGCGCTTCGGCGAACATTTCTTCGTCATGGTACGCAACAGCTTCGTGCTCGCCGGCCTGACCGCAATCATCGCCGTGTCGCTGGCGGTATTGCTCGCCTACGGCGCACGCCTGTCGAAAGGGCTGCTGGCGCGCGCCCTCAACCGCCTGGTCAGCCTCGGCTACGCCGTCCCCGGTTCAGTCATCGCCGTCGGTGTCCTGATCCCGGTCAGCCGCCTCGACATCTGGCTGGCCGGCCAGTGGCAGGACTGGTTCGGCGCCAACCCCGGCCTGCTGCTCACGGGCGGAATCGCGGCGCTGATCTACGCCTATCTGGTGCGCTTTCTGGCCGTCGCCTTGCAGGCGGTGAGCACCAGTCTGGCGAAAATCACCCCGAACATGGACGATGCGGCGCGCAGCCTGGGGCTCGGTCAGAGCGCAACGCTGCGCCGGGTGCACCTGCCTATCCTGCGCAGCAGCCTGTTCACCGCCAGCTTGCTGGTCTTCGTTGACGTCATGAAAGAGTTGCCGGCGACGCTGGTAATGCGCCCTTTCGATTTCGACACCCTGGCCACGCAGGCCTATACGCTGGCCGCAGACGAACGGCTCGCCGAAGCAGCCGGCGCGTCGCTGGCCATCGTCGTTGTCGGACTGCTACCGCTGATCGCGCTGTCACGCCAGATTTCGCGCCGCCATCGCTGACGCCGCTGCGCGGCGATCGGCGCGATCAGCGATACCCCACCTGATCGAAGATCATCTGCGCCTTGGCACGATACATCGCCAGCGAGCCGACCGGCAGCGAGTCGGCCTTGAACTTGCCGAGCGCAATCAGCGCCGGATTGTCGATCTTCATCCCGACCACCACCGGCCACTCGTTGTTGCCGTCGGCAAAATAGCGCTGCGCCTGGTCGCTGGCGAGATACTCGAGGAACTTGAGCGCGGCTTCCTTGTGCGGCGCGTGCTTGAGAACCCCGCCACCGGAGACGTTGATGTGCGCTCCATAGCTCTGTTGGTCAGGCCAGACGATGCCGATCTTGTCCATCGTCGTGCGGTCCTCGGGCTTGTCCGAACGCATCAGGCGCGCCAGATAGTAGGTATTGGCGACCGCTACCGCGCATTCGCCAGCAGCCACCGCCCGGATCTGATCGGTATCCCCACCTTTCGGCGCGCGCGCGAAATTGGCCACCATGCCCTTCGCCCATTGCTCGGCCTTGGCCTCGCCCTGATGGGCG
This sequence comes from Candidatus Accumulibacter meliphilus, assembly GCA_003332265.1. Classification (GTDB taxonomy): domain Bacteria; phylum Pseudomonadota; class Gammaproteobacteria; order Burkholderiales; family Rhodocyclaceae; genus Accumulibacter; species Accumulibacter meliphilus. Next base: position 29,983 of record QPGA01000022.1, on the reverse strand, counting down.
ATGATCGACGCCATCAGTGACAGGTTGTAGGGATGCGAGCCCGAACGCGAGCAGACTTTTCCCTTCAGGCGAGGATTGGCCAGGTCGCCGTAAGTCTGTACTTCCTCGGGCTTGACGACACCTTTGGCATAGACGATGACGCGCGCACGCGTCGAGAACGAAAACCAGTCGACAGTGCGCAGATTGGCCGGAATACGCGCCTCGAGAAGCGGCGAGCTGACTGGCGCAAAGAGGCCCAGTTCGTGCGCGGCCGACAGCCGCGCGGCATCGACGGTGAGCAGGATATCCGCCGGGCTGTACGCGCCCTCATTCCTGATCCGTTCGAGCAGTTCGTCTTCCTTGCCCTCGATACGTTTGATGGTGATTCCGGTCTGCTCGGTGAATCCCTGGTACAAGGCTTCATCAGTCTGATAGTGCCGCGCCGAATAAAGATTCAGCACTTTCTCCTCGGCCTGGCTGACGCTGCTGCCGAACGCAGCGGCCACCACCGCGAGAGTCAACAGCGAACGCGAAAATAGAACTTTCATGTCATACCTCCATTGATTGAGATGCGAATAACTCTTGTTACCAACGGATACTAACAAGCGTAGAGTGTCCTGTAAATGCGAAGCGTTCGTGTTTGTGCATGTGAGATTCGGGTCGCTTGACGATCCATCATTGTGAACATGAAAAAGTTCAGCCAAAGCATGGTAACGCGAATGATTCGCATGTACATTACAAACTCATTCCTTTGGGTCCTCGCTGCGATTGGGCAGCTTTGATAACAGTCACGGTCCGCGAGGCAGGCTCTCGCCAATTTTTTGGAAACTGTATGTTGATGTCCAAGTACACATTCGGCGCCGCGCACAGCGCATTGCTGCTCACTGTTCTTTTCCCTCAAGCTTTGCCTGCGCATGCTGCCGCCGGGGACGACCCCGGCGCGTCCTCAAGGGCAGACGAAATCCGGCAGAGCGAGGGCGGGCCGGCGCGCGAGATGATTTCCATCGCGAGCGCCGATGTCGCGGCGCCGAACTGGCAGGAAAGCACCCTCACCGGCGACTGGGGCGGTGCCCGTCAGCGCCTGTACGACAAAGGTGCCGAGCTCGAACTTCTCTACACCGCCGACTACCTCCGTAACAATACTGGTGGCTTGAAACGCGGCGGCGGCTACATGGGTCATGTCGACCTGATCCTGCAAGTCGACGGCGAGAAGCTGCTCGGCTGGCATGGCGGATCGGCGTACCTGCATTTAATCAGCAACAGCGGCCAACGCGTCAATCTCAACTACGTCGGTAGCCTGATGGGCGTAGACAACATCGAAGCGCCGGTCAACCGCAGCGGCATCTTCCAGGCCTGGCTGCAGCAGTCCTTCCTCGACGACAAGGGCTCACTGCGGCTTGGCCTTTACCCGATCGACTCCGAGTTCTACATTACCGATTCGTCGGGCGTTTTTCTGCATCCGTCGTTCGGGATGTCCGCCGAAGCCGGTGATTTCGGCACCCTGGCAGGTCCTTCGATCTACCCGACCAGCACCTGGGGCACCCGGCTGCGGATCGATCCGGATCCTGCCTGGTACGCAATGCTGGCCGTCACCCGCGGCGTTACGACCGAGCGCGCAGCGACTGCCGGCCCCAACATCAGCTGGCAACATGGCAGCGGCAGCATGGTCATCGGTGAAGTCGGCCTGCGTCCGGCCGAACTGGGCGTGACGCTCGGCGAGTCAGATCCGACCGCCAGCCACGCGGGTGGCTTCGAACCCATCAGCAAGCTCGCCGTTGGCGCCTGGCGTTTCACGCCGCAGTTCCCGGAGCTGGTGGCGGTCAACCCGGCGGGCGATCCCAAGACCACGACGCACTGGGGTGCCTACATTCTCGGCGAACAGACCCTTTATCGTGTCCCCGACTCGAATCGCAACTTGACGGCCTTCGTTCGCTACGGCGTTACCGACGGCAAGACGAACAACATCGATTACTCGGTCAGCGCCGGTATCGCCTGGCAGGGCGTGTTCGCTGGCCGTGAAGACGACATCTTCGGCATCGGAGCAACGCGCGCGCACGTCGGCCCGCAGGGACGTGAACTGCTGGCGGCCGATCTTGGCACGCCGCTGTCGTCTACTGCGGAAAGCGTCGTCGAAGTAACTTATCAGCTTCAGCTCGCACGCGGCGTGATCGTGCAACCGCTGATCCAGCGCATTTTCCATCCCGGGCTTTCGCTACCCGACTCCACCGTTGCCGGCGCCCGTCTGCAGCTGGCATTTTGAGCACCGCCACCAGGGCGTCGGGCAACACATGCCCGCTACAGCCCCGCCACCTTGAGGAATACGCCCGCGAACTGATCGTCGAAGAGGAGTTGCACTCCGACGAGGTGAACAAGATGCTGCGACGACCCGGGCAGACGGACGCCTTCAGCGACTGAAACTCGATCGCACTCCTACGTGCGAGACGTCGCTAGCAGGCTTGCTGAAAGCCTCGTCGGGAATTGTGAATGCGGCGCCACAAGCGGCGGCGGGGACGGTCATGGCTGGTCAACGAGCGAGGATTTGCTGCTCCTCGCGAGCCAGCAGGCGACGGGCGCCGTTGTAGCGGTTGATCCAGTAACTCTGGCGCATATCCTCGATACGCACTTCGGCACCGGAGCGCGGCGCGTGCAGGAAGCGGTTGTCACCGAGATAGATGCCGACGTGCGAGAACGCGCGCCGCATGGTGTTGAAGAAAACAAGGTCTCCGGCTTTCAGCTCCTGGCGACCGATCACCGCACCCACCTGGCTCTGTTCCCTGGCCGTGCGCGGCAGCAACATGCCGATCGCCTCCTTGAAAACCACTTGCACCAGACCGCTGCAGTCCAGACCGACATCGGGATTGGTGCCGCCCATGCGATAGTCGATGCCGATCAGCTCGAGGCCCTTGAGAATCAGGTCCTGAGCGCTGTTGGTGTAGCGCTCGAAGAACGACGCATCCTCGACAATTCTGTGCAATTCGGTGGCGTAAACCGAGCCGGCTTTTCCTGGGAGGACCACTGGAAAAGCCATCAGCGCGGCAGCGAAAAGAGGAGAGAGAAGGTAGTTTTTGAGCATAGAGGCGGAATTTATGTGAAAAAAGTCACACTGTAAACCCCCAGTTCAGCCGCAGCTATCCCAGAAACCGATCGAAATAAGCACTGCAAGCAACTCACTTAACTAAGATATCCTAGAAAAATCAGCCTCGTGGCAATGCTGCACTGCACATACGAGCAGAGGAACAAACGCGCTATATTGTTTGTCCCGCTGGCACCCGCATCGAACCCTCTAATTCTGGCAACAGCGATGACGCGCGCTGGCGCGCAAAGGTGCTGGGCTTTGTGTTTATAATCCCCGACTGTCCTGACGGTCATCGAGGCGGCAGCTTCGCCCCATGTGTTGTGCTCGAGTTGTGCTCGACTCCTTGTTGTGCTCAACCCCATCATCCAATCCAACGTACGGAGCCTGCATGAGTCCCTTCAAAGCTTTTCTGATCGATGAACAGGGAGGTGCCACCAAAAGCAGCTTCGTCAAGTTCGAGGAAGCGCAGTTGGATGCGGGCGAAGTGACGATCAAGGTCGCCTACTCGAGCGTTAATTTCAAGGACGCGCTGGCGGCAACAGGCGCCGGCCGCATCATTCGCCGCTACCCCTGCGTCGGCGGCATAGACCTCTCGGGAACCGTCGTCGCGAGCAGCGACGCGCGCTTCAGCGTCGGCGACGCGGTCATCGCCACCAGCTTCGACATCGGCGTTGCGCACCACGGTGGTTATGCCGAATATGCCAGAGTGCCCGCGCAATGGGTCGTCCCCCTGCCCACCGGGCTATCGCTGTACGAAGCGATGGCCCTGGGTACGGCGGGCTTCACGGCGGCCCTGGGAATTGTGCGCATGGAAGAAAACGGTCTCCAACCGAGCAAGGGTCCGTTGATCGTCACCGGCGCCAGCGGTGGCGTCGGCAGTCTGGCGGTGGACATGCTGGCCCGGCGTGGCTATCAGGTCACGGCACTGACCGGCAAAGAAAGCGAAGTCGACTACCTCAAAGGCCTGGGCGCGGCAGCAGTGATGTTCCGCTCGGCGCTCGACCTGTCGCGCATCAGGCCCCTCGACAAGACGCTCTGGGCTGGTGCCGTAGACAACCTCGGCGGCGAGGTTCTCGCCTGGATAGTCAGCACCATGAAACAGGGTGGAACGATCGCCAGCATCGGTCTGGCCGCCAGCCCGTCACTGAATACGACGGTAATGCCTTTCATCCTGCGCGGCGCCTGCCTGCTGGGAATCGATTCCGGCTACATTGGCGAGCCGTACCGCAGCGGCGTCTGGCAGCGTCTGGCAAGCGACCTGCGCCCGCAGTATCTGCAGTCGATGACGCGCTGCATCGCTTTCGACGAACTGCCCACGGTCTTCGACGACTTCCTCAAGGGTCGTGCGCATGGCCGGGTGGTGGTCGCTGTGGGCGGCACTTGACGCTCTGGCCTTGATTGCCAGCGCCCACCGCGATGGACACTCCGCAGCAACGGCCTCGCATCCTGATTGTCGATGCATCGCGAAGCGTTCGCACCCAGCTCATCCAGCTCATCCGCGACCACTACGACTTCCGCGAGGAAGGCGATGGTGAAGGCGGCTGGCAGGCGCTGGTCATCGATCATTCGCTGCAGCTGGTGATCTGCGCCTTGTCGACGTCAATGCCGGTACTGGATAGCGACGGTCTGCTGGCCCGACTACGCTCGTCGCGGCTGGCCCGCCTGCGTCAGATTCCGGTGTTGATGATCGCCAGCAACAATGAGGAGGCCAATTCCCGCGCCCGCGCGCTCGGCGCCTCCGACTTCATCGCCAGCGACATCGGCGCCAGCGAACTGCTGGCGCGCATCGACTCTGCACTGCGCCTGGCCCAGGCGCAGAATATCCTGCGCGAAAATCCGGAACGCGACACCCAGCACCCCGATACCGGACTACCCACCCGCCAGCGCCTCGAAGTACAGGCGGCGCAGGCGATCTCGTATGCCCTGCGCCACGCGAGTCCGGTGAGCATTCTGATCATGGGCTTCGACCGCTTCGACGCGCTGCGCGACGAGCACGGTGAAGATCTGGTCAAAGAGTTGCACAAACGTTTCGCAAGCATGCTGGCCACCAAGGTGCGCAAGGAGGACAGCCTCGGCCACTACTCCGGCAGCGATCTGGCCGTCGTTTCGCCGGGTACCCCCTACCCGGCCTGCGAAGCCTTCGCCAATCGGCTTCGCGAGGCCTTCGCGGTAGCCAATATCGCGGTGCACGGCAAGCGCCTCGATTTGTCGGTCAGCGTCGGGGTGGCAAATACCCCGGTTGATCGTCTAAACTCGGCGTCGTCCTTGCTCACTCTGGCCGCTCAGCGCCTCAAGACGGCGCAACAGGCAGGTGGCAATCGCGTCGTCGCCTGTGCTGAGAAGCCGTCGCGCCAGCAACCGGCGCCACGCCTCGGCCATGCCATCGACCTGATCAAGGCTGGACACGAGAACGCGGTGATCCCGCACCTCCTGCGCTTGAGCAAAGAAGCACTTCCCTTCCTGGAATTACTGGAAAGGGAATTGAAGTTGGGTCTGCCTTTGGCAGAGCTCCGAAAAAGGACGCTTGACCGGGAGCATTAGGCGCTCGAAGACACCCGGCAGGCGTGGTTTCCACTGCAGCACGTGGTTTAAATTTTGGACGAGGGAGTCTCATGACGACAATCCAAGAGTTTCACAAGAAATCAATCGACAATCCGGACGCTTTCTGGGGCGAAGAGGCCAAACTCATCGACTGGCACACGCCGTTCAGCCAGGTACTCGATTTTTCCCGGCCACCGTTCGCCAAATGGTTCGTCGGCGGCGAAACCAATCTTTGCTACAACGCCGTCGATCGGCACGCAGCGACGCGACCGAACGACCGCGCGCTGGTCTTCATCTCGACCGAAACCGACCAGGAAGTGGTCTATTCCTTCGCCGACTTGAAAGCCGAAGTGATGCGCATGGCGGCGATCATGCAAAATCTTGGCGTCGGCAAGGGCGACCGCGTTCTGATCTACATGCCGATGGTCGCTGAAGCAGCTTTCGCGATGCTTGCCTGTGCGCGCATTGGCGCCATCCATTCGGTCGTTTTCGGTGGCTTTGCCTCCGGTTCGCTGGCCACGCGCATCGACGATGCAACGCCGGCACTGATCGTCTCTTCCGATGCCGGCATGCGCGGCGGCAAGGCCGTCCCCTACAAGGGCCTGCTCGACGAGGCAATTTCTCTGGCCGAAAAGAAGCCGGCGAAAGTCCTGATGATCGATCGTGGCATCGACAAGGGCTTCAACAAGGTCGCCGGTCGCGACGTAGACTATGCAACCGAACGCGCCAAGGTCATGGACACCGACGTGCCGATCGTCTGGCTGGAGTCCTCCGAGCCGTCCTACATCCTCTATACCTCCGGAACCACCGGCAAGCCGAAAGGCGTGCAGCGTGACACGGGTGGCTACGCCGTCGCCCTGGCCGCGTCGATCAAGAACATCTTCTGCGGTGAAGCGGGCGAGACCTTTTTCGCCACCTCCGACATCGGCTGGGTCGTCGGCCACTCCTACATCGTGTATGGTCCGCTGCTCGCCGGCATGGCCACCATCATGTACGAAGGCACGCCACTGCGTCCCGATCCCGGCATCTGGTGGCAGATCGTCGAGAAATACAAGGTCAGCGTCATGTTCTCGGCACCAACGGCGGCACGGGTGCTGAAGAAGCACGACACCGAGTACATGCACAAGTACGACCTGTCGACGCTCAAGCATCTGTTCCTGGCCGGCGAGCCTCTCGACCAGCCGACACACGAGTGGCTGATGGGCGAACTCGGCCTGCCGGTGATCGACAACTACTGGCAGACCGAAAGCGGCTGGCCGATGCTGTCGGCCATGCCTGGTGTCGAGAAGACCGAAATCCGCTACGGCACGCCGAGCTTCCCGGTCTATGGCTACAACCTCAAGATCTTCCGCGAAGACGGCACGATCTGCGATCCGGATGAAAAAGGCATCGTCGGCATCCTGCCACCGCTGCCGCCAGGCTGCCTGTCGACCGTCTGGGGCGACGACGCGCGCTTCGTGTCGACCTACTTCACGCTCTTCCGCGAGCCGCAGGTCTACTCGTCGTTCGACTGGGGTATCGCCGACAAGGAAGGCTATCACTACATCCTCGGCCGTACCGATGACGTGATCAACGTTGCTGGCCACCGTCTGGGGACGCGCGAGATCGAAGAAGCCATCCAGGGACATCCGGCGATTGCCGAAGTTGCCGTCGTCGGTGTTGCCGACAAGCTCAAGGGTCAGATGCCGATGGCTTTCGCGGTGGTCAAGAGCGCCGACAGCATCGCCACGCCAGAGCTGGTAGCTGCGCTCGAGAAGGCGGTAATGAAGCAGGTGGACGCCAGCCTCGGCGCGATCGCTCGCCCGAGTCACGTGCACTTCCTCAGCGTGCTGCCCAAGACCCGTTCGGGCAAGCTGCTGCGGCGGACCATCCAGGCCCTCGCCGAAGGTCGCGACCCGGGCGATCTGACGACCATCGAGGATCCCCTTGCCCTCGAACAGCTGCAAAAAGCGCTGACCGCCGCCCAGGCTTGAGGCCAGGCCGCCGAGTGATCGGCGGCCCCTCCCTGAGCAATCAACTGCCGCCCGCGAGGGCGGCAGTTTTTTTTACCCACTGCGGCGAGGACGCACACTAACGGTCATGACAATCGAGACACCCCGGATCATGAAAGTCATGACCGTTCCCCCTCTTCCCCAGACCCTTCTCCCGCAAGGGGAGAAGGGAGCTTCGTGAGTCGCATACGCGACTTTCACATTAAACCGGTGCCGCGGCACCCCGTTGCCAGAACTCCCGGCGCCTGGCGACGCTCGCCTGGCGATCGATCGGTACTTCGATCAGCGTCGCGCCACCGCGTCGCAACGCCCGCTCGACGCTGACCCTGAACTCGACCAGCGAGCGGACACGCTCGCCGACGACGCCGAAGCTTTGTGCGGCGGCGACCAGGTCGATGCTTTGCGGCGTCAGCCAGGCGCGCTCGAACTCGGGCAAGGCGGCGACCGGCAGATAATCGAAAATCCCGCCACCGCCGTTGTTGAGCACCACCACCACCATGTCGCGACCGCCGGTCGCGGCCAGTGCGCCCAGATCGTGCTGCGCCGTCAGGTCGCCGACCAGCGCCACGCAGGGGCCATCGCTGGCGATCCCCAGGGCCGTCGACAGATTGCCGTCAATGCCGCTTGCACCGCGATTGGCGAAGAAGCGCAGCGGCTTGTCGCCGCTGCCGGAAAAGGCATCGAGGTCGCGGATGGCCAGCGAGTTGCCGCAGAACACACGATGGCCTGCCGGCAGGCTTTCCAGGAGCGCCGGGATCAGCGTGCCTTCAAAGATTTTCGACGTCTCAGCGGCGTGCGCGCAGACCTCGAACGCAGCGCTAGCCACGGCCTCGGCAGCTCCTTCGGCCTGCGCAAAAGAAGCCCGCCAGTCTGCCGGCGCGGGCTTTCCGCCGCCGGCCAGCAAAGCCCGGCAGGTCTGCGCCGGATCGGCCTGAATCAGTCTGCTGGCGGCGTGCTGCGGATCCGGCCAGCGGCTGTCCGCCGTGATCACCACCTGCACCGCCGGCGCCGCCGCGCGCAGCCAGTCCTGCAGCCTGCGCGTGAGTGGAAAGGCCCCGAAGCGCAGCAGCCATGCGGGGCGCGCCGCGGCGAGCGACGATGCCGGGCGCAGGAAACCCTCGTAGCGCACGCATAGCCGGCTGCGGTCGTGCGCACCAAAACGCAGGTTTGACAGCGCTTCGGCGAAAATCGGGCAGTCGAGCTGCGCGGCCAGCGCGCTCACTGCGTCGGCAAAGCCCGGCGGATAGTCGGCGCCACCACAGACGATCAGCCCGGGACGAGCGCTGATCTCGGCCAGCGTGTCGGCAATCGCCTGTGGCTCCGGCAGCAGCAGCGGTGCGGCAACGCTGATCGCCGCCGGGCAGGCCGCGACGGCATGCGTCGCGAGCAAGTCGCCGGCCGGCAGCAACGGCTCACGAAACGCCAGATTCAGATGCACTGGACCCGGCAGCGGCCAGCGGCTGTCAGCGATCGCCCGCGCCGCCAGGCGCTGCAGATAGGCCGTCGAAAAAGCACTAGCGGGCAAGGGCGGCGCGGAGAAGGCGCGCACGTGGTTGCCGAACAGCCGCTGCTGATCAATGGTCTGGTTGGCGCCCCAGCCGAGCAACTCGGGCGGACGATCCGCCGACAACAGCAACAGCGGTACGGCACCGAGATCTGCTTCGATGAGCGCCGGAAACCAGTTTGTCGGCGCCGAACCCGAAGTGCACAGCAGCGCCGCCGGCTGGCGCGTGGCCTTGGCCATGCCCAGCGCGCAGAAGGCGGCACTGCGTTCGTCGAGGATGACCTGGCAGCGGATCGCCGGCTGGCGCAGAAAAGCCAGCGCCAGCGGACTCGAACGCGAGCCCGGCGAAAGCACCACGTCGCGCAATCCGGCGGCGGCCAGGGCATCGACCAAAGTCTGCGCCCAGCGCAGGTTGAGCAGACCGATGTCGGCGGCGTCGCTCATGCGCGGCGGCTCGCCTGGCAAGGCGCGCTGTGCAAGGCTTGGCGCAGCGGCTGGCGCAAGGCGTCGGCGATGACCGCCAGCTTGGCTTCGGTTTCGGCAAGTTCCTGTGTCGGGTCCGAGCCGGCGACGATACCCGCGCCCGCGAACAGCTCGGCCTGCCGGTCCTTGATATGCGCGCAGCGCAGGGCGACAACCACTTCGCCGTCGCCGTCACGGTCGATCCAGCCAAGGCCACCGGAGTACCAGGCACCCCGCCGATCGCCGTGGCGGCGCAACCACTGACCTGCGGCCTCTGCGGGTGCGCCGCCCACGGCAGGTGTCGGGTGCAGGCGAGCGATGAGATCGAAAAGCCCGACCCCCGGCCGCAGGCAACCGCGCACGCGCGTACGCAGATGCTGCAGCTCGCGCAGCTGCAACACCTCGGCGGCCGTCGGCGGCGCCAGCGCCGCGCAGAGCGGCGTCAGAGCGGCGCGAACGGCATCGACCACCAGCTGCTGCTCGCGCGTGTTCTTGTCGTCGCGCAAGGCCAGCGAGCTCCGTTCTCCGGCCGCCGAGGCAGCGGCCAGCCAGGCCGTACCAGCGAGCGCGTCGGCCTCGACGACGCCGTGGCGCAGCGAAACCAGACGCTCGGGCGTGGCACCGAGAAAACACTGCTCGTGCTCACCGACGCCGTAGATGGCGCATTCGGGATGGCGATCGGCGAGTGCGGCCAGCACGGCTGCCGGGTCAATGCGCTTGGCGCTGTCGACGTATACGCTGCGCGCCAGAACCAGCTTGTCGACGCCGCCGCCGGCGATCGCAGCCAGGGCGGCGCGGGCTCGCGCCAGGAACGCCCGATCGGCCAGCGTGGCGCTGCGGCGGTGCACGAGGCTGGCCGCCGCTGCCGGGGCTGGCGTCCGCTCTGGCGCCCGATCTGGCGACTGAGCTGCCCGCAGAGCGCTGCGCCAGCGTTCGATGGCGCTTTCACCTTCGCGCACCGCGCAGCTGAAAGTGGCGGTGCAGCGACCCGCACGATTGGCCAGCAAAATGGCGGGCACCAGCAGGCGCGCGTTCGGCAGGTCGTCCGCAGTGTCTGCAGCGCTTTCGGTGTTCTCAGAGAAGGCGAAACCGATATGCGCCGCCGGAACGAAACCGGTGTGCTGCCAGTCGTCGTGCTCCCAGACCGGCGCCAGACCGGCAAAAGCGGCCTGCAAAGCCGAAAAACGCGCCGGACCGGCGCTCGTGAAACTCATCGCGCTGCCAATCGCGAGGCGAAAATCGCCGCCTGCGCCAACGCGCTGAGGGCTGTCCCTGCCAGCCTCCGCCGGCCGCGCCCACCAGTTGCGCTGCGCTTGCGCGAGATCGACGTCCAGCCAGCGCTGGTCTTTCCCTGGGCCGAGATCAAGCGTGACGCTGAGCAGACCCCGCGCCGCCGCTGCCGCCAAGCGCGCGCGCAAACGCCGCCGCAAGAGTGTGCTGCGCGGGCCATCGAGCAGCTCAGCGAGGTTCAGGCACTCATTCATTCACTCATTCACTCATTCACCCACTCACCCACTCACCCACCTGCGCGAGCTCGCGCAAGGCGCGCCGTTCGATCTTGCCAATGGCGTTACGCGGCAGCGCATCCAGGCGCAGCAGCCGACGCGGTCGTTTGGCCGCCACCAGGTGCTGCCGGCTCCAGTCGTGCAGCGCGCCGAGCTCGGCCGGACCGACGATCAGGGCAACCAGCAGGTCGCCCCAGAGCGGATCGGCAACGGCAGTCACCGCGACGTCGATGACGCCGGGGCAAGCCGCCAGGCAGGACTCGACTTCGAGCGGGTGCACGTTGACGCCGGCGCTGATCAGCATGTCGTCGGCGCGGCCGAGAATGCTGAGCCCTCCGTCGGCGTCGAAACGGCCCAGGTCTGCGGTTGGCAACCAACCGTCGGCAAGGCCGTCACCGCGCTGCCAGGCCGGGTTCAGATAGCCGGCCATGACCTGCGCGCCGCGCAAATGGAGGCGCCCGTCGGCAGCCACCCGGGCGTGCAGCCCGCTCAGCAAGTGACCGACCTGGCCCGCCTGCCAGTCGTCGTCCGGCCGTAGCAGCGTCGCCGCCTGCGCCGTCGACTCGCTCATTCCCCAGCTCGGGCAGATCGGCCAGCCGCTGGCCAGGGCTTTCTCGCAAAGCGGCCGCGACAAGGCCGCGCCACCGATCAGGGCATGGCGCAGACTGCGCGGCGGCGACGCGCCCTGCGCCACGTCAAGCAGGCGCGCCAACATCGCCGGAACCAGCGACAGGTGACTGACACGGCGGGCGTGCAGATCGTCCCAAACGGCAGTCGCCGAAAAACCGTCATGCAGGAGCAGCGTCGCCGCGGCGCGCAAGCACCGGCCAAGGATGGCGATGCCGCCGACGTGATGCAGCGGCAGACAGGCCAGCCAAAGGTCTCCGGGGTGTAGCGGCAGGCGCTCGTTCGAAGCCGCGGCGGCGGCGTCGATATTGGCCTCGCTGAGCATCACCACCTTGGGCGCGCCCTCGCTGCCGCTGGTGGCAATCAACAGTGCCAGATCAGTGGCCGCATCGGCAAACCTGGCGTCATTGAGCGCGTCGCCTGCCTTGCTCCTCCCTTGCCCCGCAGCGAGCGACGGGGAAGCTGCGTTGCAAAGATCCCGACTATCGGGCAACGGCGAAAGCCGCCGCAGGCGACCGCCAGCGAGCGCTTGCAGCCTCGGCCAGGCGGCCTCCGCGAGGAGCGGATCGAGCGGCAGAAAAGCCACTTTCACCGCCGCACAGGCAAGCGCTGCGAGCGCCAGTTCGCCAGCGCCCCCGGCGATGGCCACGGCGTCGCCAGCCGCCAGCCCTTGCGCACGCAGAAAGCCGCCAGCGCGCTCGGCCAGAGACGCCAATTCGTCGTAGCGCCACTCGCCGCGCGTGCTCAGCAAAGCGAGCGCCGAGGGGTGCTGGCCTGCGTTCGCATGCAGCCAGCGCACGAACGGGCTGCGCCTCTCTGGAAAAGGCGCAGCGTTTTTTGTCGGCAGAAGGGAAGACGCGGCGTGGGTCACTGTGAACGGCAAGACATGGCGCGGAGATTATACGCAGCCCCCCTGGCTCTCGCCCATGCTGCCGATCAAGAAAAACGCCGCGCGCGTCCTGGCGGCTACTGAGCGATGCCAGCGACCAGCACCGCTTCGCCGGCTCGGCGGACACTGCTAAACTCGACCCATGTGTGGACGCTATGCCCTCGATGCCCCTCGCTCGCAGCTCTCGCGACGCTTCGCCCTCGACGAATGCGTCGAGCTGAGCGCCCGCTACAACATCGCCCCGGCCAGTGACGTCGCGGTCATTCGCCAGTCGCCCGAGGGGCTACGCGTTCTGCACCAGCTGCGCTGGGGGCTCTTGCCGCACTGGGCGAAAGACCCGGCAATCGCTGCCCGCCTGATCAACGCCCGCGGTGAGCCATTGGCCGCGCTGGCCGCAACACCCGCCTTTCGCGACGCTTTCCGCAAGCGCCGCTGCCTGCTTCCGGCCAGCGGTTTCTATGAGTGGCAAAAAACCGCCGCGCAACCTGGCTCGGCACGCAAACAGCCCTTCTACACCTCACTGCAGTCAGGCGAAGTGATGGCCTTCGGTGGACTCTGGGAAGCCTGGACCGCACCGAGCGGCGAAGTGATCCGCAGCTGCTGCATCGTCACCACCGCCGCCAACCAGCGGCTGCAGGCAATCCACGAGCGCATGCCGCTGATTCTTGCTCCCGAACACTGGCAGGACTGGCTGAGCGCCCCGGTCGACCAGGCGGCAGCGCTGATCCGCCCCTGCCCGGACGGCGACCTGCAGAGCTGGCCGGTCAGCCTCCGCGTCGGCAAGGCCAGCGCGGACGACCCAGCCCTGATCACCGCGCTGCGTGGCGACGAGAGATGAAAACCAGCCGCAGCACGATCACCGCCTACGTCAGCCGCGGCGCGGGCATCATGACCCTGGGCAGCGAAAGCCTGCCCCTATCGGGGTTGACGACACCGAGCTACTGTGAACGAACGGGAGGCCGCGGCGCGGCACCCTGCCGCGGCTCACAGATCATCGTGCCTGATCAGATCTTGCGCCATCGTCATCCGCCGATGACCTGCGTTTTGTAGCATAATCGCCGGCAAATGCCGGACTCGAAACTTTCTTGATCAGCTTCGTCGACCCCGAACGCTACCGTTTGATGAAGGCGACGGGCAAGCTGCCGTCGCCGAAAGGCGTCGCCTTCGCAATCATCACTCTTCTGCAGCGGGACGATTTCCGGGTTACGGAACTGGTGCGGCTGGTGCAGTCGGATCCGGCGATTGCCGGACGCCTGCTCAAGTTCGCCAACGCCGCCGCCTTTGGCCGCACGCGGCCGATTGTTTCCCTGCAGCGAGCGATTGTCGCCCTCGGATCGTTCAAGGTCCGCGATCTGGTGATCGGGCTGTCGGTGATGCACAGCCACAAGAGCGGCCAGTGCGTCGAATTCGATTACACCGCTTTCTGGGGCCATTCGCTGGCCACCGGCATCGCTTGCCAGGAACTCGCCCGTTTCGCACAGATTTCGAGCGAAGACATCTTCACCATCGGCCTGCTGAGCCGGGTCGGCGAATTGGCGATGGCGTCGCTGTACCCCGACGAGTACGCCGAGGTACTGATCGCGGTGAAGGAGCTGCATCAGGATCTGGCCACTCTCGAGCGTGAACACTTCGCCATGGACCATCGCCAGCTTGGCGCCACCATGCTCGCCGAGTGGGGCTTGCCGGACATGCTGATTCAGGCCGCCTACCATCAGGAGCAACCCGATGTCGCCGGTTTTCCGGATGGCTCGCGTTTGCAGACGCTGACCCACTCGCTCAATTTTGCCTGCTCGCTGGCCGAAATCTGCATGGCCGACGAGGAGGCACGCTGGAGCCTGCTGCCGGGTCTGCTGACCCGTGCCGCGCGCCTGGGAGTCAGCGGTGAGGCGCTCAACGACATGGTCGACCGCATGGCTCGGCGCTGGCGCGAATGGGGTGCGACGCTGCAGGTACGCACGCAGGAGCTGCCGCCCTTCGCCGAAATCCTCGCCGCCAGCCCGCCGAGCCGACGGGTCAGCGCCGCCAGTCCAGAGCAAAGCGGCAAGGCGCAGGCGCCGCGCCTGCAGGTGCAGATCCTCGGCGTTCCGACGCCCGAACTGCCCGCACTCATGGAACAGATCGAAAGTCTCGGACATCTGCCAGTGCTGCTCGACAGCAGTCCGGAAGGCCTGAAGCAGGCGCTGCGTCAACCCGCCCAGATCGTCATTGCCGACATGTCGATGCCCGGCCTCAAGCCGGCCGTCTTCTGCCGCATTCTGCGCCAGACCAGCGCCGGCAAGGAGACTTACGCCCTGCTCCTGGCATCGCCGGACAGCGAGGGCCATATCATCGAAGCCATCGACGCTGGCGCCGACGACGTACTGGTCAAACCGCTGACCGTCCAGACCTTGCGCGTGCGGCTCAATACCGCCACGCGCATGATTTTGCTGCGCGAAGAGATTCAGCGCGAGCGCCGCGGCATCATGCGTTCGACCGGTGAGTTCGCCGTTGCCCACAAACGCCTGCTGCAGGAGGCGCTGACCGATACCCTGACGCAACTCCCGAACCGACGCCACGGCCTCGACTTCCTGGCTTCGGAATGGGCGTTCGCACAGTCCAACGCCCTACCCATGGCCTTCCTGCTGCTTGACATCGACCACTTCAAGCGCATCAACGACAGCCACGGACACCCCGCCGGCGACGCCGTCCTGCACCAGCTCGCGGATCTCCTCAAGCGCACCTCACGCGGCGAAGACCTGGTTTTTCGCTACGGTGGCGAGGAGTTCGCCGCGGTGCTGCCAAATGCCAGCGCACGCGCCGCAGCGCAGATCGCTGAACGCCTCCGGACCTTCGTCGAAAAATACAACTTCCTGTGGAACCAACAGGCGCTGCCAGTCACCGTGAGCATCGGCGTAGCGTCCGCCAGCGCTTCCGACGGAAACTGTCAGGCGCTGATCCAGGCCGCCGACGCAGCGCTCTACCAGGCCAAGAACGAAGGCCGCAACCGGGTCGTCGTCGCCGGCTAACGGTCACGACATGTCGAGACACCCCTGATCATGAAAGTCATGACCGTCCCCCTCTTCCCCTGACCCTTCTCCCGCGAGGGGAGAAGGGAGTTTCGTGAGTCGCTGGCGCGACTTTCACATTAAGCCAGCGCCGGCAGCCGTCGATCGGCTCAGGGGGCGAGCAAGGCCAGGGCGTGATGGCGCAGGTGATCGTCGATGAAGCTGGCGATGAAGAAGTAGCTGTGGTCGTAAGCGGGGTGCACCCGCAGGCGGAGCGGATGGCCGGCAGCCACGCAAGCCTGGCGCAACATCTCGGGCTGGAGTTGCGCGACCAGAAAACCGTCGGCCGCGCCCTGATCGACCAACAGAGGCAGGCGCTCGCCGCCTTTGGCGATCAATTCGCAAGCATCCCACTCTTTCCAGCTGGCTCGATCTTCACCGAGATAGCGGGCGAAAGCTTTCTGCCCCCAGGGGCTGTCGAGCGCGTGGCTGATCGGTGCAAAAGCCGACAGCGAGCGATAACGGCCGGGGTTGCGCAGCGCACAGATCAGCGCCCCGTGACCGCCCATCGAGTGACCGCTGATGCCGCGCCGCGCGTCGATCGGCAGCAGCTCTTCGATCAGCGCCGGCAACTCCCAGACCACGTAGTCGTGCATCCGATAGTTCTCGGCCCACGGCTGCTGTGTGGCGTTGAGGTAGAAACCGGCGCCGTGGCCGAAATCCCAGGCGCCTTCCGGGTCGCCCGGTACCTGCGCGCCACGCGGGCTGGTGTCGGGGGCGACGATGGCCACGCCCAGTTCGGCCGCCAGGCGCTGAGCGCCCGCTTTCTGGACGAAGTTCTCATCGCTGCAGGTCAAGCCGGAAAGCCAGTACAGCGCCGGCACCTTGCCGCTTTCGGCCTGTGGCGGCAGATAGACGGCAAACACCATCGCGCAGCGCAGCGTCGCCGAGTAATGCCGATAACGGCGCTGCCAGCCATCGAAACAGCGATTGCCAGCGATCTCTTCGAGCGCCCCGGCAGTGACCGTCATGACCGTCAGAAATGGATCACCGAACGGATGCTCTTGCCGGCGTGCATCAGCTCGAAAGCGTGGTTGATGTCCTCCAGGCCCATGGTATGGGTGATGAAGGTGTCGAGCGGAATCTCGCCGTTTTGCGCGCGGGCGACATAGCCGGGCAGCTCGCTGCGGCCACGCACGCCGCCAAACGCCGAACCCCGCCAGACGCGGCCCGTCACCAGCTGGAAGGGTCGCGTCGAGATTTCCTCGCCAGCGCCAGCGACCCCGATGATCACCGCTTCGCCCCAGCCCTTGTGACAGCACTCGAGCGCCGCGCGCATCACCTTGACGTTGCCGATGCACTCGAACGAGTAGTCGACGCCACCATCGGTCAGGTCCACGATCACTTCCTGAATCGGGCGGTCGTAATCCGCCGGATCGATGCAGTCGGTCGCCCCCAGTTGCCGGGCAATGGCAAACTTTCCGGGGTTGGTGTCGATGGCAATGATCCGCGCCGCCCTGGCCATCACCGCACCGATCACTGCGGAGAGGCCGATACCGCCGAGGCCAAAAATCGCCACCGTTGCCCCCGGCTCGACCTTGGCAGTATTAACCACCGCACCGATGCCGGTGGTCACACCACAGCCGAGCAGGCAGACTTTCTCCAGCGGCGCATCCTTGGCGATCCTGGCCAGCGAGATTTCCGGCAACACGGTGTACTCGCTGAAGGTCGAGGTGCCCATGTAATGGAAAATCGGCTTGCCCCGGTGCGCAAAGCGGCTGCTGCCGTCGGGCATCAGGCCCCTACCCTGCGTGGCGCGAATCGCCTGGCAGAGATTGGTCTTTCCCGAGGTACAGAACTTGCATTGCCCGCACTCGGGCGTGTACAGCGGAATCACGTGATCACCGACCGCGACCGAAGTCACGCCGGGCCCGATGGCCTCGACGACGCCGCCGCCCTCGTGGCCAAGAATGCTTGGAAAAATCCCTTCGGGATCGGCACCGGAGAGCGTAAACGCATCGGTATGGCAAACGCCGCTAGCGACGATGCGCACCAGCACCTCGCCGCTACGCGGCGCCTCGACGTCGACTTCGGTGATTTCCAGCGGCTGCCCAGCCGCCCAGGCAATGGCAGCACGTGCTTTGATCATCGACAACTCTCCTCAATCGTTAATGTGATAGTCGCGCAACAGCTGGCCATCGGCCGTATATCAGTGCAGGTCTTTCACTTTCAGGCGCGGCAAACGGAGGACTTCGATCCCTTCCTCACGCAATGCCTCATATTCCTCGTTGCTCGCCTGCCCGCGAATCGAGCGCTCTGGCGTCTCCAGGTAGTGGATCTTTCTGGCCTCTTCGGCGAAGTGCTCGCCGACGTCCTCGCAATTCGCAAGCAGCATGGTTGTCAGTTGTTGCAGGGAGGAGCGCGCGCCGGCACGCGGATCGATCGCCGGCGATGGCGGAACTGGCGCGGGGACTGCCGCGCTTGACGCGGCTGACATGGGTGGCCTGGGTGGCATGGGTGGCGGGACCACTTCCAAGCTCTTCGACTGACGACCCACATGCAGCGCCGACGGCACCCGACGAACCTGCAGCGAACCACAGTCCGGGCAGCTGATCAGCGAACGCGATGACTGGCTGTCGAAATCCTCGCGCGACTGGAACCAGCCTTCGAAGCGATGCTCGTGCTGACAGGAAAGATCGAAAATGATCATCGGGAACCAGCGCAGAAAGCCTGCAGTAAAGGGATCGTGCCCGGAGCCGGGATCGAACCGGCACAGCCGCAAGGCCGAGAGATTTTAAGTCTCTTGTGTCTACCTATTCCACCATCCGGGCGATGCAGGCCATTATACCTGCCCCGAAATGAAAGAAAGGGAAAGTGCCTTAAGCACTTTCCCTTCGATATCTGGAGCGGGAGAAGAGTCTCGAACTCTCGACCTATACCTTGGCAAGGTATCGCTCTACCAACTGAGCTACTCCCGCTTGGAAGCATTTCTGGCGCCGCTCGACGCGTCGGGAAGACCCGCTACGAATCGAAAGATTCGCGACCACCAGCGCGGCGCATTATCCGGATGCTTGCGGCTGCTGTCAACCCGCAACTCGTTTTCGACGACAGCGCCCTGCACTTTGCCAAGCGCGGCTGTCCAGGCTGGCAACGGGCCCGCAGACCCACGGGCTAGGGCGTCGGCTCGGTCACGAAGGCGATTTTCACCAGACCCGCACGCTGCGCGTCGGCAAGCACCTCGGTGACACGCTCGTAGCGCGTTCCACGGTCGGCGCGCAGATGTAGCTCGGGCTGCCCGCCACCGGCGTTGATGGCCACGAAGCGTGCCGCCATTTCACTACGCTCGACCGCCTGGCCGTCGATGAAGACGTCACCGGCGGCGTCGATGGCCACCGACAACACCTGCGGTGGATCATCGAGCCGGCTGGCATCGACGCGCGGCAGGTCGATCGGCAGCGCTTCGTGAAAGAGCGGTGCGGTGATGATGAAGATCACCAGCAGCACCAGCATCACGTCGACCAGCGGCGTGGTATTGATTTCCGCCATCGGCTGGCTGCTGCCACTGTTTTCGAATGAACCGAATGCCATGCTGCCTCCCCTGTTCAGGCGCTACGCCCGGCACGAACGGCACCCAGATCGACCAGCTTGTCACCGGGCCGGCCACGCAGACCAGTGGTCAGGTAGGCGTGCAGGTCATGCGCAAAGCCGTCCAGGCGCGCCAGCGTCAGGCGATTGCCGCGGGTGAAGGCGTTGTAGGCGAGCACCGCAGGAATCGCCACGAAGAGGCCACCGGCGGTCATGATCAGCGCCTCGCCAACCGGGCCGGCGACTTTGTCGAGGACCACCTGGGTGGCGCCCGAGAGACCGACCAGAGCGTGGTAGATTCCCCAGACGGTCCCGAACAGGCCGATGAACGGCGCCGTCGAGCCCACCGATGCCAGGAAGGTGAGTCCGGATTCGATGCTGGCCTGTGCTTCAACGATCTGGCTGCGCAGCGAGCGCGTGACAAACTCGCTGACGCTGACCCCGGCGCCGATGCCGCGATCGGAGTGCTGGTGATGCAAGCCGGCGGCGTTGGCGCCGGCAACCGCCATGCTGGTGAAAATGCCGGTGCGATCCTCCAGCCGGATCGCCTCGATCGCCGCCGGCAGGCTAGGCGCCCCCCAGAACGAGGCCAGTGCGCGCGCATGACAACGCTTGGCCTGCCAGACAGCGTAGGCTTTGGTGGCAATCACATACCAGCTGAGCACTGACAGCAACACCAAAAGTGTCGCCACCGAATGCGTCACCACATCGCCCTGCGCCCAGAACTGCGCCAATCCCAACTCCATTCGCATAGTCTCTTCTACTTTCCGGTTCAACCCTTGAGCGTGAATTGTAGCGGTACCAGCACTGACGACTCGATGGCCGTCGCGCCGCGTCTGGCGGGGACGAATCGCCAACGTTCGACAGCCGCCATGGCTGCTTCGTCCAGGCGCCGAAAACCGCTCGCCTGTTTGACTTCGACGCTCAGCGGCAGGCCCTCGGCGCTGACCATGACGCGCAGCACAACACGCCCCTCCTCACCCAGTCGCCGCGAGGCCGGCGGATAGACGGGCGGCGGGTTGCGCAGGTAGTCGGCGTCGAAGCGCGCCCCGACCACTGGCAGAGGCGCTGCAAGCGCCAGCGGCGACGCCACTGCCGGCGACGCTGCTTGCGGCGCGACGGCGAAAGAACTCGCCGCAGCTGCCGTAGGCGCCGCCGTCAGTAGCGCTGGCGGCGTCGGCAATAGCTTTTTCGCAGGCACCGGCAATGCGCGCGCCGGCTTCTGCTGGCGGAGCTTTTTCGGCGCCTTGACGGGAGCTGGCGGCGCCACCGCGGCTGGCGGTTCCAGCGCCTTGGCCATCTTTGGCGGTTCGACCGTCCTGCTTTCTTCGACTTTCGCCAGCACCGGGGCGAGTTCCAGAACGCGCACGGTCAGCACCGGCAAGGGCTCCGGAGGGGTGTGCCCGCTGACCATTCCAAAAGCGAGAAACAGGCCGCTCAGGTGCACGCCCAGGACCAGCAGAACGAGCACAGCCGGCCGCCAGAAAGGCGGCCTGCGCTCTTCCGGCAGTTCGAAGTACCCCGCTGTGCGATGCACCTGGCCCGACATTTCGCTCAACTCCGCCAACTCTGCCTAGCTCAGTGAGCACCGAGCGGCGCTCGAAAGGGCGTCATTGTAAGCCGCCCCAGCGACATCCGGATGCGGCATTTCGTCTCGGCAGAGGTGCTCGCCGTCCGGGAAAGCCAGTGCCGGCCGCCCTTCTGTTGCCGGTGGCCGCCATTGTGCCTATCATTCTGCTTCGCGATGGCGAAAAAAACGAGGGCCTTGCGGCCGCCGGCGAGACACCGAGGAAATGAACCAATGAGAGGGGAAGCAGGCTGATGAAGAGGCTGGGGAATCGTTGCGCGATCATGTTGGCATTGTTCTGTGGCGGGCCGGGAAGTAGCGTGGCAGCAGAACCGGCCGACATCGGCAAAAACGAGTACGAATCAAACTGCATTCTCTGCCATGGTAAGGATCTCAAGGCTGGGCCTTATGCCAGCCTCCTCAACGTGACGCCACCGGACCTGTCACGACTGAGCAAGAACAACGGCGGGGTTTTTCCCTTCGACAGTGTCTATAGCGTGATCGAAGGACGAAAAGAGGTCAAGGCGCACGGATCGAGTGAGATGTTGATCTGGGGAAAAGATTATCAGCTCAAAGCCGCCGAGCACTACTTCGAGATGCAACACAACGCCAATTCCTCTGTCCGCGGACGCCTGTTGGCGCTGATCGATTACCTCAACCGCATGCAGCAGAAGTAGGCGCTGCACTGGCCGTCAGCGGCCCCGGCAAGCTTTCGGTCAAGGAACGAATACCGTTGTGAACAGCGGCGACGCAGATCGCCATCATTGCCGGTAGTCCGCAAGCTCTGCTACCGATCCCGGATGAGGCCATTGTCGCCGGCCAGGCGACGATCCGCCAAGTCGAAGCCATCGCAAGAGCCCGTTCGCGGCGACGCTGCATGGACGTCAAGCACGACGCGGTGGGAAATTTCCTTGAGCTGCTGCTGCAGAATGCCTGACAATGATTAATGTGAAAGTCGCGTATGCGACTCACGAAGCTCCCTTCTCCCCTTGCGGGAGAAGGGTCTGGGGAAGAGGGGGAACGGTCATGACTTTCATGATCCGGGGTGTCTCGTTTGTCATGACCGTTAACCTGAATCAAGGCAGCAGGCCCGCGCGGTCGGGACAATGCCGGCCTGAGCGCAAGATGTCGGCCACGGCGGGCGACGATGGACAGGCAGCCTTCCCGACCGGAAAACCGCCACGCCAGCCGCTCCAGCGCCGCCGCAGCAGGCTCCCCCGGCCACCCACGGGCAACGAACAAGTGACCAACGCTACCTTTCTCGCTCTGCACAACAGACGTTCGCGACAAGCAAAGACGACCATGAAAATCCTTTCGACGCTGATCCTGTCCATCTCCCTGCTGCTCTCGGCGTGTTCTCAGCCAGTGGCTTTCAAGTCCAGCGACATCACCGGCGTCGATTGGGGCAAGACCTTGAGTTTGACCGACCACAACGGCAAGCCGCGCCAGCTGGCGGATTTCAAGGGCCAGGCGATCGTTCTCTTCTTCGGCTATACCCAGTGTCCTGACGTTTGCCCGACGACACTGCTGGCGATGCGTGACGTGCTCAAGCGCCTCGGCGACAGCGCCAGTCGCGTGCAAGTCCTTTTCGTCACCCTCGACCCGGAGCGTGATAGCGCGCAACTCCTGTCCGGCTACGTCACCGCCTTCGATCCGAGCTTCATCGGCCTGCGCGGCGACGACGACGCCACCGCTGTCGCCGCCAAGGAGTTCAAGGTCTTCTACGCCAAGCAAGCCGGCAGCACGCCCGCCACCTACTCCATGGACCACAGCACCGGCAGCTACATCTTTGACCCGCAGGGCCGGCTACGACTGCTGGTCCGCCACGGCGAGCCCGCCGACAGCGTCGCCAGCGATATCAAACAGCTGCTCGATGGCCAATGATCCTTCAGGAAAAATGACATGAAACGCCTTCTCTCGCTACTGCTCCTCACTTTTCTATCACTGCCGCTGGCGGCGGCACCGCCCGGCGCGGAGATCAATCTCGATATCGGCACGCCACCGGTGATCCTCGTCAAGCACACCCTGGCGCAACGAAGCTCGCGGCTGGTCTATTTTTACGATCCCGGGATCATCGGCTTGGCTAACGACGGCATGATCAAGCTGCGTGACGGGAGTCGGCTCAACCTCTCACAACGGCAGATCGCCGAGAAACTGATCGACCAGGAGAACCCGGATCGCAATTCGCTGATCTACGCGATCGCTGAAGGCAACGGCGGCCAGCAACTCGAGCCGCTCGCTCGCGCGGCGCAGGTCAAGCGCTGGAAGGAGCAGTTCCACTCGGGCTGGTGGGTCGAAGATGAACAGGGCAACTGGAGCCAGAAGCCCTGATTCCTTGCCGGCCGGACCCGCTCCCTGGTGCGGAGTGTGCGGCATCTTGTCGCACGCAGACCCCACGGACCGCCACTTATAATCAAGGCCTTTGCATGATGATGAAGGAGTACGGTTTGAAAGCGACACGAACCCAACTGGCGATGGCCTTCCTGTTCAGCCTGTCGGCAACAGCAGCGCTGGCCGCCGATGTCGAAGTCAAGGATGCCTGGATACGCGGAACGGTGACCGGCCAGCAGGCCACCGGCGCTTTCCTGGAAATCACCAGCAAGTCGGGCGCGACGCTCGTCGGCGCCGCCAGCCCGGTCGCAGCGGTCAGCGAAATTCACGAAATGAAGATGGACGGCGGGATCATGAAGATGCGCGCCGTAAGCCGCCTCGAACTGCCGGCCGGCAAGCCGGTACAGCTGGCCCCTGGCGGCTACCATGTGATGCTCATGAAGCTCAAGCAGCCGCTGACGAAAGGGGATTCGATCCCGTTGACGCTGCAGGTCGAGGGCCCGGACAAGAGCGTGCAAGTGATCGAAGTTCAGGCCGAAGTGCGCGACCTGACCGCCAGCGGCACAGCGGCGAGCGAGCACAAAACGCACTGAGCCTTCGCCAGGGTCAGGCGCAGCAACAGCGCTGGGCATGGGAAAACGGCGCTGCCCTTCTCGCTAGCTCATGCCGCCCCCGGGTCAGCGGGGCCAGAGCAGCGGCGCCGAAAGGTCGCCAGGGCGGCCAGCAGGGCGGCCGCGCCGACGCCATGCGCGATCGCCAGCCACAGACTGAAGCCACTGATCACGGTCAGCGCCCCGATCGCCAGCTGCGCGATCAGTAGCACCAGCAGCGCCACGGCTGCCCTGCGCGTCACGCCATTAGCAAATGCCTGCCAGGCAGCAGCGCCCAGCACGAGCAGGGTGAGCAAAGCGCTCCAGCGGTGCAACAGATGCAGGCTGAGCCCCCCGGCTTCGCCCGCAGGCGGCGCTTCCGCCAAGCTCGCAAAGGCCTGCAGGGCCGCCCAGCCGGCTGCCGTCGGCCACCAGCTTCCAGCACAATCCGGAAACGACGTACAGGCCACGGCGGCGTAACGGGCGCCGATCAGTGCCCCGAGGATGACAGTCACCGACAGCGCAGCGCCACCGAGACACAGCACCAGCCTCGGCGGGGCCGAAGCTCCTGTTCCGGTCAGCAGCGCATCCGGCGTGCTGGCCAGAACCACTCGCCACGAGAAGCTCACCAGGCCGAGGCCGCCGAGGATGTTCAGGAAAGCAACGCCCGCCAGCCGCGGATCCGAACTCCAGAAACCGAGCACCGCCAGCGCCAGCACCAAGGCCACCAGCATGCTTGCCGGACGTGCCGGCGACGGCAGCGACGGACGCCGCCAGCACAGCCACGCGAGATAGCAGGCCAGCAGTAGCGCCAGCGAGGCCGTCGCGCGATGCAGCAGGCGCAGTAGGCCGCAGGTCTGCAGCAGCGGCTCGCCGCTCAGCAGTTGCGCGTAGCAGGCGGGCCAATCGGCACAGCCGAGACCGGCCGCTGCAAGGCGCAGCCAGGCGCTGAGCAGCACCACCAGCAGCGACAGCGCCGTCAGCCAACAGGCAATCGTCCGGATTTTCTGCAGTCGCAAAGCCTGGCTGGCAATCAAGCGGCGCTGCCCGCCACCGGCTGTACCCGCAGTTGGTGATTCAACCACAGCAGCAGGCCGAGAACGATCATCGCCCCCCCCTGATGTGCTGCACCGAGGCCAACCGGAACGGCCAGCAGCAAGGTCGAGATCCCGAGCACGATCTGCAGGAATACGGCTACCAGGACCAGAGTCGCGGCCAGGCGGGCGCTGCGCGAAAGCGCGGCTGCCCTGATCTTCCACCACAACCAGGGCACCAGAAAAGCCAACAGCCATGCCCCCAGGCGGTGGTCGAACTGCACCAGGGCCATATTATTGAAGAAATTCAGATACCAGGGATCGATGCTGAAGCTTTCCGGCGGCAAGATATGCCCGTTCATCAGCGGAAAACTGTTGTAGGCCTTGCCGGCCCGAATGCCAGCCACCAGGCCGCCACTGACGACCATATAGCCGACCAGGATCGCCAGCCAGAAAGCGAAGCGCTGCAAGCCTTTCAGCGTCAACTCACTGGTCGCGCCGGTCGCGCCGGTGGCGCTACCAAGGCGGCGGCGCTCGCTGAGCAGGCCGAGCGCCAGCCACATCATGGCCACGAAAATCAGGAAGGCCAGCGACAGGTGCGCCGTCAGGCGATACTGGCTGACGCGCGGATCATCGATCAGGCCGCTCTTGACCATGTACCAGCCCATCGCGCCCTGCAGCCCGCCGAGCACGAAGATGCCGAGCAGCTTGGGCAGCAGCGGCGGGTCGATCTTGCGTCGCCAGCAGAAATAGAGGAAGGGCAGCAGGAAGACGACACCGATCAGGCGCCCGAGAACACGGTGCCAGTACTCCCAGAAGAAGATTCCCTTGAACTCCTCGAGCCCCATCTGGTGGTTGACCTTGTGGTACTCCGGCGTCTTCTTGTATTTCTCGAAAGTCTCGTCCCACTCGGCCTGGTTGAGCGGTGGAACGATGCCGACGATCGGCTTCCACTCGACGATCGACAGCCCGGAATGTGTCAGGCGGGTGACGCCGCCGACGACCAGAATTGCAAAGACCATGGCGCTGCAGATGAACAACCACAGCGCAACTTGCCGGCGAGCGACTTTATTCATACGATGAACCCGGGAGGAAAGAGGAAAGCGAAGCGAGGAAAGCAAAGCGCGAATTATAGGCCTTCGACGCTGGCCTTGAGCGCTCCAGGGACTGCGACCAGCGGTCGCATGACCATGCCTGCAAGGCTGATGATTGCTGGCCTTGCCGGTCATCGCCGTCTTTCCCCGTTCTTGACGTGCATCAAATCAAAAGCAGGGCAAGAGCAGGTATTCTTCGGCCAATTGTGCCCGGAAAGGCCAAGGGATTTTACGTTATCGGCAACTTACCAAGCGCCACGAGCGCCAATCAGCGAAGGAGGATTAAACCATGGTCGACGACAAAGACGACGACATCCCGTTCATGCAGAAGCTGCTGGACAACCACTTCCTGCTCCTGTTTCTCGGTGTGGCGTCACCAGGGCTGATCTACATCCTGTGGGGCATCATCGACATCATGAACACCCCGGTCGCCAAATAAAACAGCCAGTCACCTCAGGGAGAGAGAAATATGAGTGCAATTCTGCCGCCGTCAGATCGGCTATGGTGGAAGCAACCCATCGACAAGGTCGAATGGGCGTGGATAGGGATCGCCTTCGTATGGGGGATGATCATGTTCGGGATGATGATCTACTGGCACATATACGGTAAGCAGAACCTGTCCAACGAGGCTTACAAGATCACCCCCGAACTGTTCGCCGCCAAGGCCGAGAAATTCATCGACGAAAACACCATCCGCACCGAGACCGACCAGCACATCCCGGTGGTGAGAGTCCCGCCGGGCGGCGACGGCTACCTGATCGCCCGCCTCTGGGCCTGGTACCCGATCCTCGAACTCGAGGAAGGGCAGACCTACAAGATCCATCTCTCGTCGATGGACTACAACCACGGCTTCTCGCTGCAACCGGTCAACATCAACATCCAGGTGATCCCCGGTTATGAGCACGTGGTGAAGATGACGCCGACCAAAAAAGGCACTTATGCCATCGTCTGCAACGAATACTGCGGCATCGGTCATTCCTGGATGCTCGGCCGTATTTACGTGAAATAAGGGGGAGTAAATAGATGGCAACAACGTACCGCACCTGTCCGATCTCGGGAATGCAGTTTGAGGACCAGGCCGAGAAACTGATGCGCTGGAACGCCGTCGCCGGCGTCCTTTGGCTGCTGGTAGGCGGCGTCACCGCGCTGCTGGTGATCCTTACCCGCTGGCCGGCGATCAAGCTGCTGCCGGCCGACCAGTTCTACCTGATTCTCACCGCCCACGGCATCGACATGCTGATCCTGTGGATCCTGTTCTTCGAAATGGCCGTTCTCTACTTCGCCTCATCGGTTCTGCTGAGGTGCCGAATTGCGACACCGAAAATCGCCTGGCTCGGCTTCTGGCTGATGGTCGTCGGCGGCATCATCACCAACGTTGCTGTTTTCCAGGGTGAATCGAGCGTCATGTTCACCTCCTACGTGCCGATGCAGGCGCAGCCGCACTTCTACCTGGGCATCATCCTGGTCGCCGTCGGCGCTCTGCTCGGTACCTGCGTCTTTTTCGGGACGCTGGTCGTCGCCAAGAAGGACAAGACCTATCAGGGCTCGCTGCCGCTGGTGACTTTCGGCGCACTGACCGCGGCGATCATCGCCACTTTCACCATTCTTTCCGGTGCCGGCATCCTGATCCCGACCTTCTTCTGGTCGATGGGCTGGATCAAGGAAATCGACGCCCAGTTGTATCGCATGGTGTGGTGGGGCCTCGGACACTCGTCGCAGCAGATCAACGTTGCCGCGCATGTCTCGGTCTGGTATCTGACTGCCGCCGTACTCTTCAACGCCAAGCCGCTGTCCGAGAAAGTCTCGCGTTTTGCCTTCCTGCTCTACATCCTCTTCCTGCAACTGGCCAGCGCGCACCACCTGCTGTCCGACCCGGGCATGAGCGCCGAGTGGAAAGTGCTCAACACCTCGTACTTCATGTACTTCGCGGTGATGGCCTCGATGATCCACGGTTTCACGGTCCCTGGCGCAATCGAAGCCGCGCAACGGCGCAGAGGTTTCACCAACGGCATCTTCGAATGGCTGCGCAAGGCACCCTGGGGCAACCCGGTGTTCTCGGGCATGTTCATCTCGCTGGTCAGCTTCGGCTTCCTTGGCGGCATCTCCGGTGTCGTCCTCGGTACCGAGCAGATCAACATGCTGATGCACAACACCTTCTACGTTCCGGGCCACTTCCATACCACGGTCGTCAGCGGCACCACCCTGGCCTTCATGTCGATCACCTTCCTGCTCGTTCCGGTGCTCTTCCGGCGCGAGTTGATCCTGCCGAAGCTATGCCAGATCCAGCCCTACCTGTACGGCATCAGCATGGGTATTCTCGGCCTGGTGATGA
Organism: Candidatus Accumulibacter meliphilus; assembly: GCA_003332265.1. Taxonomy (GTDB): domain Bacteria; phylum Pseudomonadota; class Gammaproteobacteria; order Burkholderiales; family Rhodocyclaceae; genus Accumulibacter; species Accumulibacter meliphilus. The sequence continues at coordinate 1,892 of QPGA01000022.1, read as the reverse complement.
TGGGCGCCGGTACGCTGGGCGTTTCCCGCCGGCACTGGGACATGGCCTTCTCGGGCGCACCGTTCCAGTATGAATGGCCGGGTGCCGCCTACCTGATGATGGGCCTGACCGGTATCTTCGGGGTCATCGCCGTCATCGGTGGTGGCCTGTGGATCCTGCTCATCGTCGGCTCGCTGCTGTTCGGCAAGAAACTCGACGGCGGCAAGGTCTCCGACAAGCCGACCCCGATCCCGGCGAACACGCAAGCGGCCTCGGCCGTGGCGCACGGCAGCGACCACGTGCCGGTTCCCGGCACGGTGATCCTGGCCCTGCTGCTCTTCGTGTCCTTCGTGCTCTACTACTTCGTCAACTGGAAATACCTTTCCGAAGTCTGGCTGCTCAGCTAATCGAGCGCTCCCCCACGCCCGTGGCGTGGGGGCCTGCCTCAATCGGGCCTGGACAATAAGCTCCAGGCTCGATTCAAGCAGGTCTGACGGTCATGACAATCGATACACCTCAGATCATGAAAGTCATGACCGTTTTCCCTCTTCCCCGACCCTTCTCCCGCGAGGGGAGAAGGGGAGAAGGGAGTTTCGTGAGTCGCTTGCGCGACTTTCACATTAGCTCTCGCCCCCAGGGCGATTTCGCGGCCACCCTGCCTCTTCCTTTCCCTTCGCTGCGCCACCGAGACTCATGCACTCCACGCTCCCACCGAACAGCACTTCCGGCTTTCCTTTCCGTGCCATTCTGGGCCTTTTCAAGTTGCGTATCGGCGTAGTCATCACTTTTACCGCCCTGGCCGGCCTGGCAGTCGGCGCCGGCCCCAGTCTGAGCCCCTTGCAACTGCTGGTACTGACCCTCTCGGTACTCATCTCATCGGCCAGCGCCGGCGCCTTCAACCAGTATTACGAACACGACAGCGACCACCTCATGGCGCGCACCAGCAAGCGCCCCTTCGTCACCGGCGAACTGCGTCATGGTCCCATCTGGCTGCTGCTGATTGCTGCCTTGATGGTACTTTCGGTCGGCGCCGCCTGGATCGCACTCAATGCCTGGTCAGCGCTCTTCGTCTTCCTCGGTGCGTTCTTCTACGCCATCGTCTATACCGTCTGGCTCAAGCGCCGCACCTGGCTGAACATCGTTTTCGGCGGCCTGGCCGGTAGCTGGGCAGTCCTCGCCGGGGCGACGGCGGCCGACCCGCAACTCGGCGCCGTACCCCTGGCGCTGGCGCTGGTCCTCTTCCTGTGGACGCCACCGCACTTCTGGAGTCTGGCCATCGCTTTCCGTGACGACTACGCTGCCGCCGGCGTGCCGATGCTGCCGGTGGTTGTCGGTGACCAGCGGGCGGCGAAAACGATTTTCTTCAGCACCCTGGCGCTGGTCGCCGCCTCCTTCATACCGCTGGCTTTCGGACTCGGTGCGATCTACTTCGTCGGCGCCGCCAGCGGTGGCTTCCTGTTCATCCACAAAGCCTGGCTGCTGACTCGCGACACCCACCGCAAATCGGCAATGGCCTGCTTTCACGCTTCATTGATTCAGTTGACACTGGTGCTGCTGGCCGCCATCGTGGACAGTCAATTTGCGTCCTGACCCTCGGACGCCCTGACCTTCTGATCCACCACTGGCAGCTTTCGATGATTGGTCCCTGTTTTCGCGCCCTCCTGGCGGCGTTTCTCCTTCTGACAGCCTCCCCTCTCTTCGCCGATGAAGCCGCCGTCGAACAGCCCAAGCTCACGGCTCGGCCGCAGGGACTGCTGCGCGGCGACCTGACGCTGACCGCGCTCGACGAGAAAGCCGCTTTCGCCTTTTCGCAAGCCGCCATCGGCAGAGCGCTGGGCGACTTCGTGCTCCTCGACCGCGACGGACAGCCGGTCGAGTTGTCCCGTTATCTGGGCAAGCCGCTGCTCGTCAAC
>QPGA01000021.1:63111-70662 GCA_003332265.1 Candidatus Accumulibacter meliphilus | reverse complement strand
TTCTCCTTCCCGCTTCGCTCGCCTTCCAGCGCCGAGGGCTTGATCACCGGTTTCGGCTTCTGACCCTTCAGCTGCGCAAGCTCATCGCGCAGCGCCTGAATCTGTTCCTGCTGCCCATGACAGATTTCCAGCAGCAGCACGACCACCGGCGTCATCTCGTCGGCAGAGATATCAGGGATACGGGGTAGTGTCCGAGGGGGCTCCGTGCTCATGCTTGCAATTGAACCACGCTTCGCGAGCTGTGTCCAGCACTACCTGCAAGCAAGAATTCCAGATTCAGCGAACGGCCATGCCCGGGGTTTTTGAGGAGTTACCTTTTGCGTTAGCTTTGGCATGAAACATGCTTTCGTGAGCATGTTTAGAGAGATTTGCCGTACCTAGCCTCGTGGTGGGGAATGATGTCATTTCAGCCCATGGCTGGCTGACGATCCCACTATTTTCTGCTTGACGCCGTTTGATAGCTTGCCAGAGGATTAGCAATGAACGAAAACCATGAACTCACCAAACCATCCACAGACGTTAGCGACGATGCTCTCGCGCCGCGGAAGATGTCGCGCCGGGACGCCTTGTCGATTGTCGGCAAGCACGCGGTCTATACAGCTCCTGCCGTGCTGGCCGTGCTTTCAGTCACCAAAGCGGGTGACGCTCGTGCGCAAGTTGGAAGCGACGGTTAAGGCGTACCTGGCAGTATAAAAGAGGAGCGATGGCCTCGTACCGCCGCTCGCCCTCGACGAACTTGCGTTTTTCGACTGAGAGGCTGTTAGCCCACAGGTTCTTGTGGGTTCTCGAAACGAGCACTTGAGGATGCGCCAGGTATGATTGGGGGAGACTCTTTTCTCTGTGCGTTTGGCCAGGATGCTGTGGCCTACTATCCGGTGGCTGACAGACTGCTGATCATCAACCAGACGGGAAAGATGGTCTGGGAGCTGTCGAACGAAGGACATGAGCATGCTGCGATCGCAGCTCTCTTCGCGCGACGTTTCTGCATTTCCGAGGCGCGCGCCTGGCACGATGTCGGGCAGCTTCTTCGCGTGCTCGCGGACGGTGGCTGGCAGGCTGACCACGCGGAGGGGAGTGACGCCAGGCTGCCAGCCGCGGGGGTTGCCCCCGCGACTGATTCGGTAGGGCCGACGTGCTGTGGGATTTTCTGCTTTGGTGACAGCCGGATTCGAGCCATGTCCTCGGTTGCCGCCTTCGATGCAGGCTTCTTCGCGCGCTTCCAGCATCGACTGGTCGAGGCTGACGGAAGTGAGGATGTTCTGGAAATCTCCCAGAGTGGCTGCCGTTATCTCCTGGTATTCCGCGGCAGCTTTGTTGCGGAGGCAACGACGGTCAGCAAGATGATTTCGTTCATCTGCGAACTGCTGCTTGCTCTGGAACATCCGAACCGACCCCTGCTCGCTTTCTGTCATGCCGGCGCGGTGGTGTGGAAGAAACACAGTCTGCTCATGCCGGGTCTCAGCGGTGCGGGCAAGTCGACGCTGACGGCGTTCCTGGCAGCGCACGGCTTTATTTATCTTGGCGACGACACGGTTGCGGTTGGGGAAGGCGACGCGGCCTTGTTGCCGCTGCCCACCTGCCTATCGATCAAGTCAGGCTCGTGGCCGATCATCGAGGCGCTGTATCCGGCGCTGCGCTCGAGCCCGACCATCAATCGCTTTTCTCGCAGCCTGCGCTACGTCGACCCGCAGGACAACTCTGTCATCTTGCCCGCGGCACCCGCGCCGTCCGCGATCGTGTTTCCCACCTACAGTGCAGGCGAGTTGACGCAACTCAAGCCGCTGTCGCCACTGCAGACGATGATTTGTCTGCTCGGTGCGCATGCCAGCCTGTCGGCTCCGGCAACCGAGGCAAAGCTCCGCAAGCTGATCGACTTCGTCGAAAAGACGCCCGCTTATGAGCTGAGCTATGCGGAGCTTCCGGAAGCCATGCAGGCGATCAAGGAAGTGCTCACGAGCCAGAACCAGTAGTCCGCTTTTGCCGCAAGGGACGACGCTGCGGGAGAGGGCCGGGTGGCTCCGGTCGCGTCTTTGACCGCTTTGCTAGCGCGCGAAGATGCGCGCGCGAATCGTCAAGAATCGTCGCGAATCGTCTATTCCTTGTGCGGTGTTTTTCATGAAAAGAAGCGTTCTCTCCCTACTGCTGATCGCCCTGATTTTCGCCGGCTACGGGTGTGAACATGAATACGCGTCAGCGCCGTCGCCGCTGCTCTCCGCCGAAATTGTTGCCATCCGTCCACACGATCCGGACGCTTATACCCAGGGCCTGCAGTGGCATGCGGGACAGCTCTTCGAGAGTACCGGATTATATGGCGCTTCGAGCGTGCGCGAAGTCGACTTCGCAAGTGGGAAGGTGCTGCGGCGTCGCGACCTGCCGAACACGGTTTTTGGTGAGGGACTGAGCTTCCATCGCGGCGACTTGTGGGTGCTGACGTGGCGCGAAGGAATTGCGTACGTCCTTGATCCGGTAAGTTTCGCGGCGAAGCGCAGCGCCCGCTACGAAGGCCAGGGCTGGGGTCTGACCAGCGATGGCACGCATTTGATCCTGAGTGACGGATCAAGCACCTTGCGCTTTATTGAGGCCAGCGACTTCACCGTGGTGCGCCGCTTGCGTGTGACCGAAAGCGGGCTTCCGCTCAAGAAACTCAACGAGTTGGAGTATGTTGCCGGACAGATCTTCGCCAACATCTACCGCAGTGACCGCATTGTCCGTATCGATCCGCAGAGTGGCCAAGTCACTGCCTCGATCGATTTGAAAGCCCTGCGCGCCCACTTGCCGCCGCCCCACCATGCCGAAGTGTTGAACGGAATCGCGTTTGACGAAGCCACCGGCAACTTTCTGGTGACAGGAAAATACTGGCCGAAGCTGTTTGAACTGCGACTGCAGTGAAGCGCAAGCGGCCGCAACGCTCGCTCGGGACAGCGTTCAGCCGCCATGCGGGTCTGCACTTGGGAGAAACAGATCCCGGCGGATTGAGGGCCTTAGGGTGGTTGTTGGAAAAGGACGGCTCAGATTGTGCGGGGTTTTCGGTCGCCTGCAAGGCGCATCGCTCCACGCCCTGCGACTCAGGCGACGTCGGCGAGCAGTACGAGTAAAATGCGCGCCATGAATCTGCTTGCCATCGAGACCTCGACCGAGCTTGGCAGCATCGCCCTGTGGTGTGAGGGCGAGCTGCTGCGCCGTGTTTGCCCGATCGGCGTTGCGCATTCTGAAACGCTGCTGCCGCTGGTCCGGGCGACGCTGCACGAAGCGGGGATGCGCTTTGCCGACTTGAACGCGATCGCCTTCGCGGCCGGGCCCGGCTCGTTTACCGGTCTGCGGGTCGCCTGCGGTGTCGCGCAGGGGCTGGCCGTTGCCCACCAGCTGCCGGTCGTTCCGGTCGGCACCCTCGAGGCGATGGCCTTGGGCAGTGCGGGCCGACGCGTCATCGTCGTGCTCGACGCGCGCATGGGCGAGGTCTATTACGCGTGCTATGCGGATGGCGTCGCCTTGGCGGCGGTCGCTGTCGCTCGTCCGTCGACTCTGCCGCTTCCGGAGTCCACCGGCTGGCTGGCGTGTGGCAATGGACTGAAGGCGTATCCGCTCTTGCGCGAGCGCCTGGCCGCGTGCGTGCAGGAGTGGCAGCCGGAATTGATGCCCGACGCGGGGGCCGTGGCACGCATCGCCGCGGTACGTCTGGCGCGCGGAGAGACGGTCGATGCGGCCGACGCGGCGCCGCTGTATGTGCGCAACAAAGTGGCGCAGACGGTGGCCGAGCGTCTGGCCAATGGTGGCAAAGCGTGAACGCGGTTCTGGCGGCGCAGGGGGAAGTACTGCCGCTGAGTCATGGCGATATCGACGAAATGCTGGCCGTCGAGCGGCGCATTTATCCGTTTCCCTGGACGCGTGGCAACTTCGTCGATTCAATTGCCGCCGGCTACAGTGTCTGGGGCTGCCGAGTCGCCGCTGAACTGATCGGCTATTTTGTGTTGATGTTGGCCGTGGATGAAGCGCACCTGCTCAACCTGAGTGTCAGCGAGAAACGGCAAGGAGCCGGTTTTGGCGCGTATCTGCTGCGCCACGCCATGCGTTCGGCGCATCGTGCCGGAGCGACAGTGCTGTTGCTCGAAGTGCGGCCGTCAAACGCCAAGGCTCTGGCTCTCTATCAGCATTTTGGTTTTCAGCAGATCGGGGTACGGCGCGGCTACTACGCGGCCGAAGCCGGGCGCGAAGACGCGCTGGTCCTGCAGCACATCCTTGAAGAGGTCTCGGCATGAGCGACGGCAATCCTCACGGCACGGGTTTGACGCGCGGGCAGTTGTTGCACGAGATGGGCCTGACTTCGCAGTGGCGGCTGCGCGAGCAAGCGGTGGAAGGGCGAGCAGGCAAGGCAGCGCTCGCTCCACCGCCAGCCGCGATTCCGGCCGCGGCAAGCGCCGCGACAGCGGCGATCGAGGCGACACCTCTGGGCGAGGTGGGCGAGGCGGTCGAGCTGCTCGCGCCAGCGCCGGTCGCCAGTAACGCGGCGCTACCGGTCGTCGACCGGGAGCAGCAGATTGCGCGTCTGGACTGGGACGGATTGCAGCACAGCGTTGCCGAGTGTCGAGCCTGCGGCCTTTGCCAGGAGCGTCGGCAGGCGGTGCTTGGTGTTGGCGACAGGCGTGCCGAGTGGTTGTTCATCGGTGAAGGCCCGGGGGTCGAGGAAGACGCTCGCGGGGAGCCCTTTGTCGGACCTGCTGGCAAACTTCTCGATGCCATGCTCGCGGCGATCGACTTGCAGCGCGGCGAGAACGTGTACATAGCCAACGCCGTGAAGTGTCGCCCGCCCGGCAATCGTACGCCCGAGAGCGCCGAGATCGCCACCTGTGCGCCCTATTTGCGGCGCCAGATCGCGCTGATCCGGCCACGTCTGATCGTTCTCCTGGGTCGGGCGGCGGCGAATGCCGTACTCGGCGATATCGGCTCGCTGGCCAGCCTGCGCGGCAAGACTTTCGAGTATCGCGATGCGGACAGCGCCAAAACGGCGATTCCGGTCCTGGTCAGCTATCATCCGGCCTATCTCTTGCGCACCTTGCAGGACAAGGCCAAGGCCTGGGAGGATCTGTGCCGGGCGCGGATGTTGATGCGCGCCACCACGACCACTGCTTCTCTGCCGGCTTAGCAGTCATGGCCGGAATCGTTCGACGGGCAGGGAGGATAGGGAGCACGCCCCCGAATTCCCCGTCTTGCTCTTCAGTCTGTTTATTCCCGCAAAAGGAAACCGTCATGCGCATTCGTTTTCTGGCTGTCCTGCTCCTGCTTGCCAGCCTGCTCCCGGGCTGCGGCTATAACACGTTTCAGACCGCTGACGAGGCGGTGAAGTCGGCCTGGTCGGAAGTCATCAACCAGTATCAGCGGCGAGCCGACTTGGTTCCCAACCTGGTCAGCACCGTACAGGGCTACGCCAGCCACGAAAAGGAAGTCTTCACGCAGGTGACACAGGCGCGGGCGCAGGTGGGCGGTATTCAGGCAACGCCGGAACTGGTCAATGATCCGGCCGCCTTTGCCAAATTCCAGCAAGCGCAGGCCGGCTTGTCCAGCGCCCTGTCACGGCTGCTGGTGGTCGCCGAGAATTATCCGCAACTGAAGGCGGATGCCGCTTTCCGTGACCTGCAGGCGCAGCTCGAAGGAACCGAGAATCGGATTACGGTGGCGCGCAATCGCTATATCAAGGCGGTCGAGGGCTACAACGTCTCGGTGCGCACTTTTCCGAATAATCTGACGGCGATGATTTTTGGCTACGCGGTCAAGCCGAACTTCACGGTCGACAACGAGAAAGCAATCTCGACGGCACCGAAAGTCGACTTTTCGGCACCGCTGGGCGCCGGCAAGCCTTCGCCGGCAGCCGTGAACTAGAGCGGATTGAGCAATGTCCCGCCTGCCTGCCCACCGCCTGCTCGGCTGGCTGTTGCGCCTGCTCTTGCTGTTCGGCGTCGCTTTTGCCGCCAGCGCCGAGCAGGAGATACCGGTGCTGGCGGCGCCGGTCACCGACCTGACCGGCACGCTGACCGGTGAGCAAAGGGCCGCGCTCGACGGCAAGCTGGCCGCCCTCGATCGCCAGAAAGGAGCGCAGATCGCGGTCCTGATCGTCGCCTCGGTCAAACCCGAGGCTATCGAGCAGTACGCGCTGCGCGTCGTCGAGGCCTGGAAACTGGGTCGCCAGGGAATCGACGACGGCGCCTTGCTGCTGATCGCCAAGGAGGACCGACGCCTGCGTATCGAAGTCGGCTACGGCCTCGAGGGCGCGCTCAATGACGCGACCGCGAAACGCATCATCAGCGAGCTCATCACGCCGCGCTTCAAGCAGGGGGATTTTTACGGCGGCGTTGATGCCGGCGTCGAGGCGATGCTCAAGGTGGTCGCCGGCGAACCCTTGCCGGCTCCCGTCGCACGCGCGTCCAGGCAGCACGCCGACAGCGGCGAGCGTTTCGAGACCCTGCTCTTTGCCGGCTTTATCCTGGTGTTTGTCGTCGGCGGTATGCTGCGCGCCATTTTCGGGCGTTTTCTGGCGGCCGGCATGGTTGCTGCCGCTGCTGGCGTGATCGCCTCCTTCTTGCTCTCGTCGCTGCTGTTCGCGGCGATCATCGCCATCGTCGCTTTCTTCGTTTCGCTGCTGGTCGGTATCGCCGGCGCTCGGGGGGGAATTCCGGGCGGCGTGTCGTGGGGTGGTGGGCGAGGGGGCGGGAGTAGAAGAGGTGGTGGCGGTGGCTTTTCAGGCGGTGGTGGCGGTTTTGGTGGCGGCGGCGCTTCGGGAGGCTGGTGATGGAATTGACAAGACTGCTGCGCCACACGATCCTGCCCGACTGGTGGGTGCGGCGCGTGTTTTCGCGACCACTGTTGCAGCGGCTCGAAAGTGTGATCGCGACTTCCGAGTCCGTGCATCTGGGCGAGTTGCGGCTGGTGGTCGAAGGCAATCTCTCGCTGCCCGACCTCTGGCGCGGGCAAACTCCGCGGCTGCGGGCGATCGATCTGTTTTCCCAGCTGCGCGTTTGGGATACGGAGCACAACAGCGGCGTATTGATCTATTTGCAACTGATCGACCGGCGGGTCGAAGTCGTCGCTGACCGGGGCATCGATCGCCGCGTCGGTCGGCCGTTCTGGGATGCGGTCTGCCGGCAGATGGAAGACGCCTTCCGCGCCGGGGATTTTGAGAACGGTGTGCTGCTGGCGCTGACAACGATTACCGAAGCCTTGCGTGAGCACTTCCCGGTGCCGGACGACAAGCCCAACGAGCTGCCGAATGCGCCGCTGCTGCTTTAATGTGAAAGAAGCCAGTTGGAAGACGCACGAAACCCTGACCGCCTGGGGTCATGCAAATGGGTTGCTGTGAATCAAGCGGCTGCGGGGATGAAGCCGAAGCGAGTCAGAGCCTTGATCCAGCGAGAAGCGTTGCGCTGCACGGAAAGTTGCTCATAGTTGGTGGCGGAATCCCGGTAGTGTTCGCCACGCTTGAGCATGAAGAAGATGGTGCGCAACATTTTGTGAGCCAGAGCGACGATGGCCCGTTTGTAACCACGGCGAACGATCAGCGAC
>QPGA01000021.1:46503-62477 GCA_003332265.1 Candidatus Accumulibacter meliphilus | reverse complement strand
CGTGTCTCGCCGCTCGATTCCTCGATGATCGCGCACGCCGTGATCTGGGCTTGATGAATGTCGAGTCCAATGACCCGCTTGTGGATCGGAACCAGTTCCATACCGTCTCCTTTCGCAATAAACTTGAACGCGGGAAGCGGTGGGTGCCAGAACCGAAGTTGCCTGAAGGCGACAGGTCGCCAACGGCCCTTTTAATGTGTGCGCTCGATGGCAGCAATCCGGGGTACGAGTCGGTTCAGCGGGTCACGTTAAAGTTCGGGGTCGAGCCGCCAAAGCTTTGCGCGACCTCTACCCATCGCTTCCCAACTCGAATTTTCTTTCATGATCCGGGGCGGCCGCAACTGCAATGACCGTTAATGTGAAAGTCGCGCAAGCGACTCACGAAACTCCCTTCTCCCCTCGCGGGAGAAGGGTCAGGGCAAGAGGGAAACGGTCATGACTTTCATGACTTGGGGTGTCTCCACGTGTCATGACCGTTAATGTGAAAGTCGCCTATGCGACTCACGAACCTCCCTTCTCCCCCTGCGGGAGAAGGGCCGGGAGAAGAGGGTGGGATGGTCATGATTTTCATCATCGGGGGTATCTCGACTGTCATGACCGTTAGGCGATTTCCGTAAAAGAACAGTAGGTCCTGTTTCGGCAATCGACTTAGTTCTCGGCGTCGGCGTAGCGGACGCGCTGGCGGGGCTTGCTGGGCTGCGTCAGGTGACCGAGCGGCAGGACGTGCGTCTGTTTGACATTTTGCAGGGCGATGCTGGTCTTGATGCGCGCGACACCGGGCAGGCAGAGCAGGCTTTTCACCATCAGTTCGGAAAACGAAGCCAGATCTGGAACGAGGATACGCAGCATGTAGTCGGCGTCGCCACTGATCGAGTAGCAATCGATGACTTCCGGCATCGCCGCCACCGCGCTTTCAAAGGTTTCGCTGGCGCTGTCGCCATGGGTCTCGAGGATCACCTGCGCAAAGGCAGTCACGCCAAGGCCGAGTGCGGCGGGCGAGAGCAAAGCGACGTAGCCGGCGATGATCCCGTCTTCTTCGAGCCGCTGGATGCGACGGCTGATCTGCGACGCGGACAGCTTGATCTGCTCGCCGAGGGTTGCATTGGTGGCGTTGCCTTTTCTCTGCAGTGCGTCGAGAAGTGCAAGATCGTAGCGGTCGATGGTGATCTTTGACATGAATTGCCCAATCTATGCATGAAGTGTGCGCATTATAAGGATGTCCGGAAAAATATCCAACACTTCAGGTGCGCTATTGCGGTCATCATAGTAGAGTCGCCAGTGAACGCTGGCTGTGCTGCTGCGGCCCAGCGCATCAATCGATTTCAGTGCGCGCTGTCGTCGAGGTGAATCACGTCATCATGCTGCCGTTGGTTGGCCTGGTGACGGAGTTTGACGAGAAACATCGAAGTGCTGAGGAAGAGGCCAAATAGCGTGATCACCAGGTAGATCGACATCTCCGAACGAATCATTACGTAGTAGACGCCGGTCATTGCCAGGATCGACAGGTTCTCGTTGAAGTTCTGTACCGCGATCGAGTGGCCGGCTCCCATCAGGATGTGGCCACGGTGCTGCAGCAGGGCGTTCATCGGCACCACGAAGAAGCCCGAGAGGGCGCCGATCAGGATCAGGAGCGGTATCGCCAGCCAGGTGTGGTGCACGAAGTTCATCACCATGACGATGATGCCCATGGCGATGCCCAGCGGAATTACCCGTACCGCCTTGCGCAAGGTGATCATTCGTGCAGCGCCGACGGCGCCGAGCGCGACACCGACCGCGACCACCCCCTGCAGCATGCTCGACTTCGAAAGATCGAGCTGCAGGGCGCTTTCCGACCATTTGATGACGATGAACTGGAGGGTGGCGCCGGCACCCCAGAAGAGGGTGGTGACGGCAAGTGAGACCTGGCCGAGGCGGTCTCGCCAGAGCAGTAGCAGGCAATGGTTGAATTCGCGCAGCAGGTACAAGGGGTTCTTGTGCAGCACGCGGTGGTCGACGCCGGTATCGGGGATGTAGAGGTTGAACAGCGAGGCGAGGAAGTAGAAAACGGCAACAAAACAGATCGCCATCTCGCCAACCGTATCGACGCCGGTGTTCAGCAGCGGAAGATCCAGGCTCAGTAGGGACTCGGCGATGTCGGGTCGGATCAGCAGACCACCGATGACGACGCCGAGAATGATGGCGCTGACGGTCAATCCTTCGATCCAGCCGTTGGCGACGACGAGCAGACGGTGCGGCAGGTATTCGGTCAGGATGCCGTACTTGGCCGGCGAGTACGCCGCCGCACCGAGACCCACCACGGCATAGGCCAACAAGGGGTGCACCTGCCAGTACATCATCGCGCAACCGACGATTTTGATGGCATTGCTGATGAACATCACCCGCCATTTCGGCATCGAGTCGGCAAAAGCGCCGACGAAGGCGGCGAGGACCACGTAAGAGACCGTAAAAAAAGTCTTTAGCAGCGGCTCGTATTCACTCGGCGCCTGCATGTCGCGCAGCAGGGAGATGGCTACAATGAGCAGGACATTGTCGGCCAGCGCGGAAAAAAACTGCGCGGCCATGATGATGTAGAAGCCGAAGGGCATTGATCGCTATGGGGGGGCTGTTCTTGATATGCTGGGCTTATACCATGAAAGACAGTGACTTGTTAGCGCGGCGGTCGGCAGCGCGCGCGTGTCGTACCAGGGAGAGTCCGCTCGCGCTGGCCGGCGCCTCGGTTTTGTGTTTGAATACAAGAAATAACCCGTGAGGGGGGAGAGGACTCATGGCGGATCGTCGCCTGCAGGTTTTTCACGCTGTGGCCAAGCAGCTGTCTTTTACCAAGGCGGGCGAGGCCTTGCACATGACCCAGCCCGCCGTGACCTTTCAGATCAAGCAGCTCGAAGAGCGCTTCAACACCCGCCTTTTCGATCGCGGTGGCGGGCGCATCTCGCTGACTGCGGCGGGCGATCTGGTGCTCGACTACGCCGAGCGCATCCTCGGACTGTCCGCGGAACTGGATATTCGTGTCGCCGAAATGACCGGGCAGATGAGCGGCAGCTTGCTTGTCGGAGCCAGTACGACGATTGCCGAGTTCATGCTGCCGCCGATCCTCGGCGAATTCAATGTGCGTTATCCACAGGTGCGCGTCCGGCTGACGGTCGGCAACTCGGACGTGATCAGCAACGCCATCGCTGCGCACACGCTCGATATCGGCCTGATTGAGTCACCGGTGAGCATGCCGAGCCTGCAATGCGAAAGCTGTGGCGACGACGAACTGCAGGTCGTGTGCACGCCCAGCCATCCGCTGGCCAGCTGCCGCGAAGTCGAGGCGCGCAGCCTGCTGGCGCACGACTTCGTGGCTCGTGAGCCGGGTTCGAGCACGCGCGAAGTGACCGACGTGTACTTGCGCGCCTGCGGCGTCGAACCCGAAGAGCTCAAGACAATCATGGAACTGTCGAGTCCGGAAGCGCTGAAAGGGGTGGTAGCGACCGGGCTGGGCTTCTCGATCGTCTCGCGGGCAAGTTTCGAAAAGGAGCGCCAGTTGGGCACGCTGGTCGCCATTCCCTTGCGGCCGCCCCTGACCCGCAGCCTGTCCTTGGTCTATCCGAAGGAGCGCTTCCGCTCGCAGCTGGTTCTGAGCTTCGTCGAGTTTGCCAGAAACAAGCTCAAAGAGCTGCCTGCCTGATGCCGCGCCCGATCGAGGCGCGCATCGACCTCGCGGCGCTGCGTCACAATTATCTTGTCGCCAGGCAATACGCGTCTCGTCAGCACCGCGAGGCGAAAGCCTGGGCGGTGGTCAAGGCCAACGCTTATGGGCATGGCCTGCTGCGCGCTGCTGCTGCACTCGGCGATGTCGCTGACGGTTTCGCGCTGCTTGATCTCGACGAGGCCATCGCCCTGCGCCAGGCCGGCATTCGGCAGCCGATTCTCCTGCTCGAAGGCTTTTTCGAGGCCGCCGATCTGAGTGTTTGCGCGGCCCACGAATTGAGTGTCGTCGTGCACCGCCTCGAGCAACTACAGTTGCTGCGCCAGGCGACACGCGCGACGCCGAGCATGCGCCTGCCGATCTATCTGAAGCTCAACAGCGGTATGAATCGCCTGGGGATCACGGCCGCGCAGTTGCCGGCCGTGCGGCGCGAACTCGAAGCCTCGCCGGCACTCGGCCCGCTGACTCTGATGACCCACTTCGCTGAAGCGGACGGCGTCGCTGACGAGCGCTGCATCGCCTGGCAGCTGGAGCGTTTCCTGGCGATGACCGCGGACTGGCCGGGCGCTGCGAATTTTCCGGTCTCGCTGGCCAACTCGGCGGCCATCCTGCGCTACCCGCAGACCGCGCACGACTGGGTACGGCCGGGGATCATGCTCTACGGTGGCAGTCCGTTCGCCGACCAGGATGCTGCCAGCTTTGGCTTGAAACCGGTCATGACGCTGCACAGCCGCATCCTGGCGGTCCAGGAAATCGGCATTGGCGAACGCGTCGGTTACGGTGGCAGCTTTGTCGCGCCAGGGCCGACGCGAGTCGGTATCGTCGCCTGCGGCTATGCCGATGGCTACCCGCGGCACGCCCCGGGCGGCACGCCGATCATCGTCGCCGGCCGGCGCACGCAGACCCTGGGGCGGGTGTCGATGGACATGCTCGCCTGCGACCTCACCGCGTTGCCCGACGCCGGGGTGAATAGTCCGGTCGTTCTTTGGGGCGAGGGCTTGCCAGCCGACGCGGTCGCCAGTGCCGCCGGGACCATCAGCTACGAGCTGTTCTGTGCTCTGGCCCGGCGGGTGCCGGTCGTCGAGGTTTGAGCTTGGTGAGGGCAGGGGGGGGCGCCCGGAAGACGGTTTTTTCGTGTACCGAATGCGGTGCCAGCGCCGCCAAGTGGCAAGGCCAGTGCCCCGGCTGCGGCGTCTGGAACACGCTCGTCGAGACCATTGCCGAAGCTGCCGCTGCTAGCCAGCAGCGGCGCTTCGCGGCGCTTGGCGGCACGGCAGGACTACAAACGCTCTCGGCCATCGAAGCGCGCGAGGAAGATCGCCTGCCGACCGGCATCAGCGAGTTTGATCGTGCTCTGGGCGGCGGGCTGGTGGCCGGCGGCGTGGTGCTGATCGGCGGCGACCCGGGAATCGGCAAGAGCACGCTGCTGCTGCAGGCGCTTGCGGCCTTGGCTCCGGCGCGCAATGTGCTCTACGTCAGTGGCGAAGAATCGGGCCAGCAGATTGCCATGCGCGCGCGGCGGCTGGCGCTGGAGACCGGCGACTTGCGTCTGCTCGCCGAGATCAATCTTGAAAAAATCCTCGCCACGCTGCACAGCGAACGGCCGCAGGTGGCGGTGATCGATTCGATCCAGACGCTGTGGTCGGAGCAGCTCAATTCGGCGCCGGGATCGGTCGCGCAGGTGCGCGAATGCGCTGCGCAACTTACCCGGCTGGCCAAGCAGACCGGGATCACGGTGATCCTCGTCGGGCACGTGACCAAGGAGGGCGCTCTGGCCGGGCCGCGGGTGCTCGAGCACATCGTCGACACGGTGCTCTATTTCGAAGGTGATACGCACTCCAGCTTTCGCTTGATTCGCGCCGTCAAGAATCGCTACGGCGCGGTCAACGAGATCGGCGTTTTTGCCATGACCGACCGTGGGCTGAAAGGCGTCAGCAACCCGTCGGCGATTTTCCTGTCTCCACACGGCAGCGAGGTTCCTGGTTCCTGCGTGCTGGTTACCCAGGAAGGTAGCCGGCCGCTGCTGGTCGAGATCCAGGCGCTGGTCGACCAGGCGCACGGCAATCCGCGACGACTGACGGTGGGTCTCGATGCGCAGCGCCTGGCGATGCTGCTGGCCGTTCTGCACCGCCACGCCGGGATCGTCTGCTTCGATCAGGACGTTTTCGTGAATGCCGTCGGCGGCGTCAAGATCGCCGAGCCGGCTGCGGACCTGGCAGTCTTGCTGGCGATCGTCTCTTCGCTTAAAAACAAGGCATTACCAGAGAAACTTATTGTGTTTGGTGAAGTTGGTCTGGCGGGTGAGATACGTCCGGCGCCACGTGGCCAGGAACGCCTTCGCGAAGCGGCCAAGCTCGGTTTTACACGCGCCGTGATCCCCGAAGCCAATGCCCCCAGACAGCCCCTGGCCGGCATCGAAGTGATCGCCGTGCGGCGGGTTGAAGAGGCCGTACAGCGTCTGCGCGACCTCGAATAAGAGCGCAATGCGGAGTGGGGGAAGCGCGCTGCAAGTGAGACCATGCGAGCACAGCGAGGCGCAGGCTTAATGTGAAAGTCGCGCACGCGACTCACGAAACTCCCGTCTCCCCTCGCGGGAGAAGGGCCGGGGGAAGAGGGAAACGGTCATGACTTTCATGATCCGGGGTGTCTCGACATGTCATGACCGTTAATGTGAAAGTCGCGCACGCGACTCAGGAAACTCCCGTCTCCCCTCGCGGGAGAAGGGCCGGGGGAAGAGGGAAACGGTCATGACTTTCATGATCCGGGGTGTCTCGACATGTCATGACCGTTAACCAGGCGGAACGATTCTCCTTGCCTTTCTCCCCCGCTAGCTTGTACCTTGCAGCACGGGCGGACCGCCGTCCGCCGTGGCAGGAAAAATACGCATCTGCGCGCGCGAGACCGACAGACAGAGCTGCCCCGACTCGCGGTGCCGGCGCTGATTTTCCTTCGCTCATTTCTACCAGGGGAAGCGATCATGGGTCTGCGACTGAAATTCAATCTGGTGCTGTTGCTGGTCTTCGGCGCCGGCATGGCGGTGTCGGCTTACGTATCGCACCGACTGCTGGACGAGAACGCCAAGCAGGAAACCTTGCGCAGTGCTGGCCTGATGATGGAGTCGGCGCTGTCGGTGCGCAGCTACACCGTGGCGCAGGTCAAACCGCTGCTGACGGCGCAGCTGGCGACGACTTTCCTGCCGCAGACGGTACCGGCCTACGCGGCCACCGAGGTCTTCAACAAGCTGCGTAGCAAGTACCCGGATTTCAGCTACAAGGAGGCCACGCTCAATCCCACCAACCCGCGCGACCGCGCGGTCGATTGGGAGAGCGACATTGTCCATAAATTCCGTGGCGACGAGAGCGTCACCGAGCTGGTCGGCGAGCGTGACACGCCAACCGGCCGCATGCTCTACATCGCGCGGCCGATCACCATCACGGACGCGGCGTGTCTTGCCTGCCACAGCGTGCCCGCGGCGGCGCCCGCGTCGATGCTCAAGATCTACGGCGACAGTAACGGCTTCGGCTGGAAACATATGGAAACCATTGGCGCGCAGGTCGTCTCGGTGCCGATGTCGCTGCCGCTGGCCAATGCTCAGCGGACCTTTGCGACCTTCATGATTTCGCTGGGGAGCGTCTTCCTGGCCACTTTCGTGGTCCTCAACCTGATGCTCTCGCTGTTGATCATCCAGCCGATTTCGACCATGTCGGCGGCAGCCGACAAGGTGTCGACGGGCGACTTCGACGTCCCCGAGTTCCCGGCGCAGGGTGGTGATGAAATCGGCGTGCTGGCCAACTCGTTCAACCGCATGCGCCGTAGTCTGCAAAAAGCGATCAAACTGATCGAATCCTGAACGCGGAGTGGCCAGGCCATGACTATCCCGGAACGCATCGGCAAGTACGAAATTCGTCGCGAGCTCGGCAAGGGCGCGATGGGCACGGTCTACGAGGGTTTTGACCCGGTCATCGAGCGCCCGGTAGCGATCAAGACGATTCTTGCCGAGTACCTGGCGAACGTCGACGTGGATTCGGCGGTGATGCGCTTCAAACGCGAGGCGCAAGCGGGAGGCAAGCTGCATCATCCGGGAATCGTCGGCGTCTACGAGTTTGGCGAGGACGAGAGGATGGCGTTCATCGTCATGGAGTACGTGCAGGGGAAGGAGCTGCGCAAGCTGATGCGCGAGCGCGGGCGCTTCGAGTTGATCGACGTTTTCGAGGTGATGAAGCAACTGCTCGCCGCGCTCGACTATTCGCACAAAAGCGGCGTCGTGCACCGCGATATCAAGCCCGGCAACCTGATGGTGCTCAGCGGCATGAAAATCAAGGTCATGGACTTCGGCGTCGCCAGGGTCGAGAGCGCCTCGCTTACCCGGGTTGGCTCGGTGGTCGGGACGCCGACGCACATTGCCCCCGAGCAGCTGCTCGGTCTGCCCACCGATGGCCGCTGCGACCTCTGGGCGGCCGGGGTGATCCTCTATGAGCTGCTTACCGGACACGGGCCATTTGTCGCGGAAACGTCGGTCACGGTGATGCATAAAGTCCTGCACGTCGACCCCGCGGCGCCGTCGTCGATCGTCGCTTCGCTACCGCCGGCCTTCGATGCGGTCGTCGCGCGCGCACTGGCGAAAAAGCCGGACGAGCGCTATCAGAGCGCGCGCGACTTCGCTGGCGCCCTGGTGAGCGCTTTCCTGAAGAGCCGGCCGGGGAGCGCAGCCGGGCAAACGGCGGAGAAACCCGCGCACGGCGTTGCCGTTGACAGTGCGCCGGCGGCGCCACAGATGACGCTGCCCCCGGAAACTCTGGCCGAGATCGAGTCGTCGCTGGTCAGGTCTATCGGCCCGCTGGCCAAGCATCTGGTGCGCAAGAGTGCCTCGCACGCCAGGAGCGTCGAGGAATTCAACAGCGAGTTGGCGGACAATATTCCCGAGGGTAGCGAGCGCTTTGAATTCCTCAGGCGCATCGAGCGGCTGGAGAAAGCGCCGTCAGCGTCAATCCCGCCAGTAGCCGCCAAGCCGCCCACGACGAGCGCGGATACTGGCAATACCACAGCAGCCCGGACGGCCAGCGTCATCTTCGACCCGGTGACGCTTGCCACCGCCGAGAAGCGCCTCGCACAGTACGTCGGGCCGCTCGCCAAGGTGCTCGTCAAGCGGGCGGCAAACGATTCCGCTGACCTCGGGGAACTGTACCGAAAGCTCGCCGAACATATCGACTCGGAGCCCGAACGCCGCGACTTCCTCAAGGGTCTCGGTTAATGTGAAAGTCGCGCAAGCGACTCACGAAACTCCCGTCTCCCCTCGCGGGAGAAGGGTCAGGGGAAGAGGGAAACGGTCATGACTTTCATGACTTGGGGTGTCTCCACCTGTCATGACCGTTAATGTGAAAGTCGCGCAAGCGACTCACGAAACTCCCGTCTCCCCTCGCGGGAGAAGGGCCGGGGGAAGAGGGGACGGTCATGACTTTCATCATCCGGGGTATCTCGACTGTCATGACCGTTAATGTGAAAGTCGCGTACGCGACTTTCACGTCAACTAGCGCGTGATCGGCTTGTAGCGAATCCGCTTCGGCTTGGCGGCCTCCGCGCCGAGGCGACGGATTTTCTCTTCCTCATACTCGTGGTAGTTGCCGTTGAAGAAGGACCATTGCGATTCGCCTTCGCAGGCCAGGATGTGCGTGCAGATGCGGTCAAGAAACCAGCGGTCGTGTGAAATGACCAGCACGCTGCCGGCGAATTCGAGCAAGGCGTCTTCAAGGGCGCGCAGCGTTTCAACGTCGAGGTCATTCGACGGTTCGTCGAGCAGCAGGACGTTGCCGCCAGCGATCAGCGTCTTGGCCATGTGCAGGCGACCGCGCTCACCACCGGAGAGTTGGCCGACCCGTTTTTGCTGATCCGATCCCTTGAAATTGAAGCGGCCGATATAGGCGCGCGCCGGCGTTTCGTACTTGCCGACGGTGAGCACGTCGGCACCCCCCGAGATCTCCTCGAAAACGGTCTTTTCACCGTCCAGGCAATCACGGCTCTGGTCGACGTAGGCGAGTTTGACCGTGCTGCCGATCTCGACTTCGCCGGAATCCGGGGTTTCGGCGCCGATCAGCATCCGGAAGAGGGTGGATTTGCCGGCCCCGTTGGGGCCGATGATGCCGACGATGGCACCGGGCGGGACGCTGAAACTGAGCTTGTCGATCAGCAGGCGGTCGCCAAAAGACTTGCTGACATCCTTGAACTCGATCACCTGCTTGCCCAGCCGTTCACCGACCGGGATGAAGATCTCCTGCGTTTCGTTGCGCTGCTGGTATTCGACGTTGCTCAGTTCGTCAAAGCGTGACAGCCGTGCCTTGCTCTTGGCCTGTCGTGCTTTCGGGCTTTGCCGTACCCATTCCAGTTCCTGCTTCATGGTCCGGATGCGGCCGGCTTCCTGCTTGGCCTCGGTTTCCAGGCGTGCTTCCTTCTGCTCCAGCCAGCTCGAGTAGTTGCCTTTCCAGGGAATGCCCTGGCCGCGGTCAAGTTCGAGAATCCACTCGGCGGCGTTGTCGAGGAAGTAACGGTCGTGGGTGACGGCGACCACCGTGCCCGGGAAGCGCACCAGGAACTGTTCGAGCCACTCCACCGATTCCGCATCGAGGTGGTTGGTCGGCTCGTCGAGGAGCAGCATGTCCGGCTGCGAGAGGAGCAGCTTGCACAGCGCGACGCGGCGCTTTTCGCCGCCGGAGAGTTTGCCGATCTGCGCGTCCCAGGGGGGCAGGCGCAGCGCGTCGGCGGCCAGTTCGAGCTGGCTACCGAGGTCTGAGCCGGCAGTGGCCAGGATCGCCTCCAGGCGGGCCTGCTCCTCGGCGAGTTTGTCGAAATCGGCGTCGGCCTCGCCGTAAGCGGTGTAGACTTCTTCCAGCTTCGCTTGCGCCTGGAAAATTTCGCCCAGGCCGGATTCGACTTCCTGGCGGACGCTCGCGTCCGGATCGAGCTCGGGCTCCTGTGCCAGGTAGCCGATCTTGAGCTGGGGCATCGGCGTTGCTTCGCCGATGATGTCGTGGTCGAGGCCGGCCATGATGCGCAGCACCGTGGATTTTCCCGAGCCGTTGAGCCCCAGGAGGCCGATCTTGGCGCCGGGGAAGAAGGAGAGCGAGATGTCTTTGATGATCTGGCGTTTGGGCGGGACGATCTTGCCCACGCGGTTCATCGTGAATACGTATTGAGCCATGGCCTTGCGTGTCAATCCGAAGGTGGAAAAGCGGTCGGCAGGCACCCGCTGAATGGCGCCCGAAAGGCGCAAGTCTACCCGAGACTGACGGCCAGTGGCCGACGAAGCTTCGCCCGGCGGCAATTGAAAGGCTGCCTATAGGATACTACCGCTGTAATGGCCTGCGCAGCCAAGGCGCCCGACTGCCGTTTTCGACCGGGACATGGCAGTAGCCATCGCGCTGCCGTTTCTAGCCCCTCGCCCCTCGCGGGAGAGGGGTTGGGGAGAGGGGGCAGGGGCCTACGCAGCCCTTCTTGCCGCGACTACTTCTCCACAAAAGCCCGCTCGATCACATAGTCGCCCTGGGCGCCAATGTGTGGCGAGACTTCGAAGCCGCGGCTATCGAGCAGCTGGCAACAATCCTTGAGCATGGCCGGGCTGCCGCAAAGCATGGCTCGGTCGCGTGCGGGGTCGAAAGGCGGCAGGCCAATGTCGGAAAACAGGCGGCCACTATTGACCAGGTCGGTGATCCGGCCCTGATTGCGAAACGCTTCGCGAGTCACCGTCGGGTAGTAGATCAGCTTGTCGCGCACCAGATCGGCGAAGTACTCGTGCTGCGGCAACTCCTTCTCGATGAAGTCGCCGTAGGCCAGATCGCGTTGCCAGCGAACGCCGTGGATCAGCACCACTTTCTCGAAACGCTCATAGGTTTCCGGATCCTGGATAAGACTGATGAATGGCGCCAGACCCGTGCCGGTCGATAGCAGGTAGAGGTTCTTGCCGGGGCGCAGATCGCGCAGCACCAAGGTGCCGGTCGGCTTGCGGCTGACGACGATCTCGTCGCCGATCGCCAGGTGCTGCAGCTTCGAGGTCAGCGGGCCATTGGGCACTTTTATACTCAGGAACTCGAGGTATTCGTCATGGTTGGCGCTGGCAATGCTGTAGGCGCGGGTCAGCGGGCGCCGCTCACCCTGCGGCAGGCCGATCATCACGAACTGACCGTTAATGAAGCGCAAGCCGGGGTCGCGGGTGGTGCGAAAACTGAACAGCGTGTCGTTCCAGTGATGAACCGAAAGGACTTGTTGGGCGGAAAAAGTGCTCATCGTTTTTTACCCCGGGTTGCGGTTGATGGGGTTCATGCTATTTCCCTGTGCTATATTTGTAAAACAGATTTTCTCAATAAACTATATCTAAACTGTAGATATGCGATTCACTTTGCGGCAGATCGGGGTTTTCGTTGCGGTGGCCCGGCACGAGAGCGTTTCGCGTGCCGCCGAAGACCTGTCGCTGTCGCAGTCAGCGACCAGCACGGCGCTCGGCGAACTCGAACGGCAGTATGACACGCAGCTCTTCGATCGCTTCGGCAAGGCCCTGCGCCTGAATGAGCTCGGGCAGGCACTGTTGCCGCAGGCCGTCGAGCTGATCGAGCGCGCGGCGGCGATCGAAAGCAGTCTTGAAGGCCATGCCGGCTACGGCAAGCTGCAAATTGGTGCGACGCTGACCATCGGCAACTATCTGGCGACGCTGATCGTTGCTGACTTCCTCACCCGTCATCCCGAGAGCAGCCTGCATCTGAAAGTGCACAACACGGCGACGATCGTCGACCAGGTGGCGCGCCACGAACTCGATCTGGGTCTCGTCGAAGGCAGTTGTCGGCACCCTGAACTGATCGTCGAACCATGGGTGGCCGACGAGCTGGTCGTCTTCTGCGCGCCCGCGCACCCGCTGGCCAAACAGGCGTCGGCGACGCTGGCGGAACTGGCCGACGAGGCCTGGATTGTACGCGAGCCCGGCTCCGGGACACGCGAGACCCTCGATCAGGCGCTGCGCCATCAGCATTCGCCACTCAAGGTCCGGCTGGAGCTCGAGCACACCGAAGCCATAAAGCGCGCGGTCGAGTTCGGACTCGGTATTGGTTGCATTTCGCGTCTGGCGCTGCGCGAGGCTTTCCGACGCGGCAGTCTGGTGGCCATCCAGACGCCCGAACTCGACTTGCAGCGGCATTTTCATTTTCTCTGGCACCGTCGCAAGTTCCAGACCGCAGGCATGCGCGAATTCATCACTCTGTGCCGAGCGATGACCGCTGGCGTCGAGCGCAGCGACCAGATCGAGTGGTCGTTCATTCCTTGATCTGAAGCCCCGTCAGCGATTCACGAATTCCCACTCTCTTGAAGCTCGCCGCTTCCTTCGGGCAGGACGGGCGAAGGATTTAACGTGAAAGCCCCGCCAGCGACTCACAAACCTCCCCTCGCGGGAGAAGGGTCGGGGAAGAGGGGGGCGGTCATGACTTTCATGATCTGGGGTGTCTCGATTGTCATGACCGTTAGCGCGACGCGTCCAGCCCACTTCGCAGGGACGGTCAGACGGCTGAGCGCGTCGGCGGGCGCCAGGTGAGGCCGCTGGAAAGGCAAGGCCCGGCTGACGACTATTGGCGGGCTTGCTATCGCCTCCTCCTTGAGATGCGCTCGTCTGATTGGCGTCTTTTCCATCGCCCGCCAGGCTCCCCAGTCGATCAGAACCGTGTCGGAGTTTCGCGCCACGCCGATCACGAGGGCGAGCCTTGCCTACAGCAGGCGGGGAGGGCACTGAAACGAAGTGTCGAAGAACTTTACAGGCATAAAGGCATGCAGTTTCATCGATAGACACAAATACGCCTTATATCAGCATTGACAATCTTCAGGCATAAAAATTGCTAATTGTATCGGTAGCTACCGTTCGTTGATTCGTCGGTAGTCGCCCGTGATCATTTTTTTCTTAAGAGGGATTCCAATGCGTGCCTTACTCGCCACCGCCGTTCTCCTGTCAGCTGCAACGCCCGTTTTTGCCACCCCCGTTCTTACCGTTCCCGAGCCCGAATCCATTGCACTGATGGCCCTTGCTGCTGTCGCGGCATTCGTCGCTCATCGTCGCAAGAAGTAGTCGCGCTATGCAAGTGAGGGACGGCGCGGTTGCCGTCCCTTTCTGGCATCTCACGTTTGTTGAAACAGGGTCCATTAACCCACGTCATAGCACGAGGCCTTGCAAATACGCTGCCGCAGCGTATTTGCAAGGCCGTTGAGTACGTTCATTCCAAGGAGGGTGACCTATGAGCACGTTCACGATTCGCGTTACTTCGTCGGCCACCAACGCAGCCGGCACAGCATTTGGTCAGCAGCCGGATCTCGGTGCCCCAAGTTACCTTGACATGATAGTTAGCGGCAGTAACGACCCGTCTATTCCCAACGGCGTCTACGATGCCTATTGCCTCAATCCGTTCATCAACATTAACCTTTCGCCGAAGGTATACGGCGCAGACGGCTACGCAGGCAACACGCCGGTATCCTTTCAGCCCATTGGTTTCGCTTCCCTGACGACGGCGCAGGTGGGCCAGGTCAATTGGCTATTGGCGCAGAACTTTGCTTCCGATCCGAAGTTCTTCGGCCAGTTCAACTACGGTGAAGTGCAGCTTGCAATCTGGAGGATCGTTGGCTTCACTGCCGCCCAGGTCGCTGGCGAGGCGGGTCTGCAGCCTTTTCTCACCGACAATTACCGAAATGTCGTGGATCCTACCGACATCGACTTCCTCGTTTCCTCGGCCGAGTCAGCCGTTGCTAGTGGCAACGGTGTCTTGCCTGCCGATGCTTTTTTTACCGCGGTCATCGACCCTACGGGCAATGTTCAGCCGCTGATCGTTCAACTCCAGAGCGCCAAACTTGGCAACTTCGTCTGGTTGGATGCGGATGCTGATGGCATCCAGGACGGTGAGGAAACCGGCGTCGACCAGGTCATTGTCGAGCTGTGGAGCAATGGCTTGAAAGTCGCCAGCACCGTTACCGGCGACGATTACAGCACTGCCGCCGTCGAGCAGGGTTACTACCAGTTCACTGGCCTTGCTGCCGGCGACTATCAGGTCAAGTTCATTGCGCCGTCCGGTCAGTGGTTCACCACTCAGGATGCGAACGGTAACAGCCAGGATGCCGAGGACAGTGATGCAAACCAGGCGGATGGCCTTAGCCAGGTAGTCACTCTGGCCGCGGGGCAGTCGAATCAGACGATTGATGCAGGGCTGGTTGCAGCGCAGCCGGCCGCGATCAACGGCTACGTCTACTGCGATGACGACAACGACGGCGTCAAGGACGGCGGCGAAGCGGGTCTGTCCGGCGTTACCGTGACCCTGAGCGGTACCGACGATCTGGGCCAGACGGTGAACGCCACGGCCACTACCGACGGCAACGGCTACTACGAGTTCACCGGCCTGCGTCCGGGCAGTTACACCGTCACCGAAACCACCCAGCCGGCCGACAAGCTCGACGGCAAGGACACCGCCGGCAATCCGGGCGGCGGCACCGCCAGCAACGAAGTGATCAGCAACATCGTGCTCACCCCGGGGCTGGTCAGCAACGACAACAACTTCGGCGAAATCCTGCCGGCCAAGCTGTCGGGCTATGTCTATGAAGACGCCGGGGACGACGGCCTACGCAACAACGAAACCGCGATCTCCGGGGTCACCGTGACCCTGAGCGGCACCGACGACCTGGGCCAAGCGGTCAGCGGCACGGCCCTCACCAACGCCGCTGGCTACTACGAGTTTGTCAACCTGCGTCCGGGCACCTACACCGTCACCGAGACGCAGCCGAGCGCATACGTCGACGGCAAGGACACCGCCGGCAGCAGCGGCGGCAGCAACGCCAGCAATGACATCCTCAGCGCCATCCCCTTGGCGGCCGGGCAGCATAGTCAGGAAAACAACTTCGGCGAACTGCCGAAAGCCGCGATCAACGGCTACGTCTACTGCGATGACGACAACGACGGCGTCAAGGACGGCGGCGAAGCGGGTCTGTCCGGCGTTACCGTGACCCTGAGCGGTACCGACGATCTGGGCCAGACGGTGAACGCCACGGCCACTACCGACGGCAACGGCTACTACGAGTTCACCGGCCTGCGTCCGGGCAGTTACACCGTCACCGAAACCACCCAGCCGGCCGACAAGCTCGACGGCAAGGACACCGCCGGCAATCCGGGCGGCGGCACCGCCAGCAACGAAGTGATCAGCAACATCGTGCTCACCCCGGGGCTGGTCAGCAACGACAACAACTTCGGCGAAATCCTGCCGGCCAAGCTGTCGGGCTACGTCTA
>QPGA01000021.1:0-46468 GCA_003332265.1 Candidatus Accumulibacter meliphilus | reverse complement strand
GAGACGCAGCCGAGCGCATACGTCGACGGCAAGGACACCGCCGGCAGCAGCGGCGGCAGCAACGCCAGCAATGACATCCTCAGCGCCATCCCCTTGGCGGCCGGGCAGCACAGTCAGGAAAACAACTTCGGCGAACTCGGTGCCAACCCCGGCATCGATATCGAAAAGACGACCAACGGAGCCAGCAATTCGAACCCGACGGCGCCGGACTACGATAACGAAGACGCGGTCAACGGCGCCGGTGTTCCGGTCCTGACTCCGGGTTCCCAGGTGACCTGGACCTATCAGGTCACCAACACCGGGAACACGAGTATTGCGGCTGGCGAGATCGCGATCGTCGACGACAACGGCACGCTCGGCAACACCGCCGACGACCTCACCGTCGCCAACGGCAAGATCACCTACCTGTCAGGTGATCTTGGCGGCGACAATATTCTGTCGGCGGGCGAAACGTGGCTGTACCAGGCGATGGGTACCGTGCAGGACCTGACGACTGCAGGTGCGAGCAGCACCTTCAATTTCTCGGGCAACAGCGTTCTCAATGGCACCGACGGCAATGTCCGGACCTATACCGCCGGTGGGATATCGGTTCATGTCAGTGCCTTCAGCCGTGTCGATGGCAACAACGGCGTCTGGGCGCAAGCCTGGCTCGGCAGCTACGGCGGAGGTCTGGGCGTCACCGACAGCGGCGAAGGCGAAGGCGGCAGCAACACCCATACCGTCGACAATATGGGCGGCCGGGGCAACTACGTGCTGTTCGAGTTCGATCAGCAGGTGATCGTCGATTCGGCTTTCCTGGGCTATGTGGTCAAGGACAGTGATCTGCAGATATGGATCGGCACGCGTCCCGATGCCTTCAACAACCATGACATCATGCTCAGCGATGCCGACCTCACGGCACTGGGTTTCACCGAGGTCAATACCACCAACTTGAGCACCGCGCGGCTTGCCGATCTGAACGCAGGGAACCTGGCCGGCAACGTCCTGGTGATCGCGGCCGACACCACGGATTGCTCGCCGGAAGACATGTTCAAGATCGAGAAGCTGGTGGTCGAGACACTCGGGCAGGCCGGTATCTATGAGAACAGGGCAACGGTGACGGCGCAGGGGGTGACGGACACGGACCTCAGCCACTACACCAACGCCGACGTGGATTTGACCCCCGGCATCGATATCGAAAAGACGACCAACGGAGCCAGCAATTCGAACCCGACGGCGCCAGACTACGATAACGAAGACGCAGCCCATGGCGCCGGCGTTCCGATCCTGACGCCAGGTTCCAAAGTGACCTGGACCTACGAGGTCACCAACACCGGGAACACGAGTATTGCGAGCAGTGAAATCGCGATCGTCGACGACAATGGCACGGTCGCTAACACGGCCGACGACCTCACCGTCGCCAACGGCAAGATCACCTATCTGTCGGGTGACCTTGGCGGCGACAATATTCTGTCGGCAGGCGAAACCTGGCTGTACCAGGCGATGGGTACCGTCCAGGACCTGACCACCGCAGGTGCGAGCAGCACCTTCAATTTCTCGGGCAGCAGCTCCCAGAATGGCACTGACGGCAATGTCCGGACCTATACCGCCGGTGGGATATCGGTTCATGTAAGTGCTTTCAGTCGCGTCGATGGCCACAACGGCGCCTGGTCGCAAGCCTGGCTCGGCAGCTACGGCGGAGGTCTGGGCGTCACCGACAGCGGAGAAGGCAGCGGCGGCAACAACACCCATACCGTCGACAATACGGGCGGCCGGGACAACTACGTGCTGTTCGAGTTCGATCAGCAGGTGATCGTCGATTCGGCCTTCCTCGGCTATGTGGTCAACGACAGTGATTTGCAGATATGGATTGGTACGCGTAGCGATGCCTTCAACAACCATGACACTATGCTCAGCGACGCTGAGCTTACGGCACTGGGCTTCACCGAGGTCAATACCACTACCCTGAGCACCGCGCGGCTTGCCGATCTGAACGCCGGCAATCTGGCCGGCAACGTGCTGGTGATCGCAGCCGACACCACGGATTGCTCGCCGGAAGACATGTTCAAGATCGAGAAGCTGGTGGTCGAGACACTCGGGCCGCCCGGAATCTATGAGAACAGGGCAACGGTGACGGCGCAGGGGGCAACGGACACAGACCTTAGCCACTACACCAACCCAGCTGACGTGGTTTCGACCCCCGGCATCGACATCGAGAAGTTTGTCAACGGCATCGACGTCGTCAACCCCCATGACCTGCCGGCGATCGCCGTCGGCGCCGATGTGACCTTCACCTACACGGTGAAGAATACCGGCAACGTGGCTTTCAGCAAGGCGCAAGTGCTGGTGGTCGACGACAACGGAACGGCCGACGACAGCAGTGACGATTTCACGCCGACGCTGCTGGCTTCCAGCGACGTCGGCGGGGACGGCATCCTGAGTGCCGGCGAGACCTGGCAGTATCGGTCGGTCACGACGCAGGCGAAGGATCTGTCGACAATCACGGAGAGCGAGGCCAACTTCGTGTTCTCGGGCTCGACGAGCACGACCGGCGCGATGGGCAACGTCCGTACTTTCAGCGCCAATGGCCTGTCGGTCGATGTCAGCGGCGTTAGCCGCGACGGCTCCGGCAACTGGGCAAAGGGCTACGTGGGCGTGTACGGCAGCGGCCTGGGAGTTACCAATGCGACCGAGAGCCGCAGCAACCATCGCGTGGACAATGGTTCTCAAGTCGACTACCTGATGTTCGAGTTTGACAGGGATGTTGTCGTCGACCGGGCCTTCCTCAACGCGGTCGTCAGCGACAGTGACATTTCGATCTGGATTGGCGATCGCAACGGAGCGGACATTGCGCTGCCGAGCGATGGCCTGTTGAGCAGCTTCTTCAGCGAGAGCAACTTCACCTCTAGCTCCAGCGCACGCTGGGCCGACTTGAACAACGGTGAGCTGTCTGGCGATACCTTGATCATCTCGGCCTACACCGGCGGCAGCAACGACCAGTTCAAGGTCAACAAGCTCGACACCGCCTTCATCGAGGCCGTGGGCGGCGGCGCGTATCGCAACATCGCCACTGTGACAGCCGGTGACGTCAGTGACAGCGACGCCAGCGGCTACAAGAACTCGGCGCCAGTCGCCAAGGCCAGCTTGGGTGATAAGGTCTGGTGTGACACCAACGCTAACGGTTTGCAGGATGTCGGCGAAGCAGGTGTCGCAGGCGTGACCGTGAAATTGCTGGATGCAGCCAATGTCGTCACCGCGACCACGGTTACTGATACCCATGGCAACTATAGTTTCGCCGATCTGAATCCGGGTAACTACAGCCTGAAGGTCGTCAAGCCGACCGCTTACGGCGGTTTTACCGAGCAGGACAAGGGCGGCAACAGCAAGGACGCGCTCGATTCCGATGTCGACAGTACTGGCAAGAGCGGGATGATCACGCTCCTGGCGGGCGAAAACAACACCAGTTGGGATGCCGGATTGACGCCACCACGGGTAAACATTGAGTACAACTTCAATGGCAGCTCGGCAACTGATGGCGGCGATGGCAACGTGCGCAGCTACACGGCTGGTGGTGTCACTGTCACCGCCCGGGCTGTCAGTAGCCATGTCGTCAACAAGGCAAATGTCTGGGAAACCGCCTGGCTTGGCGCCTACAGCGGTGGCCATGGCGTCACCGATCGCAGCGAAGGCAGCGGCAGCAGCAACAACACGCACACCGTCGATAACGTCGGCCGCATCAACTACGTGATCTACCAGTTCTCCGAGAATGTGGTGGTGGACAAGGCCTATCTGGGCTATGTCATCGGTGACAGCGACCTCACAGCCTGGATCGGCTCTTCGACCGGGACCCTCACCAATCTGTCCGACAGCCTGCTTGCCGGCATGAGCAAGGAAGACAACACTACCTCTTCCTCATCCACGCGCTGGGGCGATATCAACGCTACAGAAAAGGAGGGCAACATCCTGGTGATCGCTGCCAGCACTTTGGACAGCACGCCTGACTACTTCAAGATTCAGAAGCTGGCGGTCAGCGCGGTGTCGAAGACGGTCACGCCGATCGCCATCGACCTTGACGGCAACGGTATCCAGACCACATCGCTGGCTGACGCTCAGGGTGAATTCGACCTCTTTGGAACCGGTGGTACGGTCAAGTCGGGCTGGTTATCCGCCACTGATGCCTTCCTGGCCTTCGATGCCGACGGCAACGGCCGCATCGACGACATCTCCGAGCTGTTCGGGGGTAGCCAGCGGGGAGATGGCTTCGCGCGACTGGCTGCTTTCGACAGCAACGGCGACGGGCTTGTCGATGCCGCGGACGAGAGCTATGTCGATCTGTCGGTGTGGAGAGACGCCAACGGCAACCATGAAACCGACTCCGGCGAGTTGATCAGTCTTGCCGACGCCGGTGTCGTCAGTCTCAAGCTTGCGTATCACGAAGAGGCTTTCTGGGACGCCAGTGGCAATCTGCATCTTGAGCAGAGCGCTGCCACCTTGGCCGACGGTAGAGTGGTCGACATGACCGACGTTTACTTCAGTGCCGCGGCAAATGATGGTGCAGTCACGGCGGCGGAAGTGCCGGTTAGCGATCCCGGCTGGATGTTCGCCTAGGTGGTTTATGAAGGGGGCGTCCAGAGCGCCCCCGTTTTTTTTGGGTGCGAGCTGCCGTGCTTGCGCGGCGGCGCGACCGCAGTGAGCCAGATTGCCGTTTCTGCGGTTTCGACCTCGCAGGCACAAAAAAGCCGCCCAAGGGCGGCTTTTTTGTGCAGTGCATCTACCTGATTCTTGAAGAATTCTGGTAGGCGCGATTGGAATCGAACCAACGACCCCCACCATGTCAAGGTGGTGCTCTAACCAACTGAGCTACGCGCCTTCGTCAAAGTTGGTGCTGCTGAACTTCAAGGAAGGCCGCATTATACGGTGCTGGAAAATCAAGTCAAGCGCGCCGATGCGCATTGATGATCATGCATCCCAGAAAAGTGGCAAGGGCAGCAAACAGTAGCAAACCTAGGAGCCCGATTCATCGGGCGACCCGCGTCTCACTCCCCGATCACGTCGGTATTGGCCGGCGGCGTGAAGCGGAACAGCGACGGGGCGAGTTGCGGGTTGCGTTCGATACCTGCGAAGACCAGCGAGCTGGTCTGGCCGAGGCTGTCGAGTAGGATCATGGCGCGCAGTTCATCGCCCGCAAAGCCGAGACTGACTTTATCGAAGCCGCTGTCGGGCGCTTTCGGAACGGCTTCGACCCACTCCAGACCATCGCGCTCGCCGGCTTCGCGCAAGCTGAAGTCTTTTTCGATGCGGCTGTCGCCAGCGAGTAGCGCCGCTGGCGTTCCGCCCAGGGTAGGGCCCGCTTTTCTGACCGTCACCTGGCGCAGATCCGGGTCGTGGATCCAGATCTTCTCGCCGTCGCCAACGAGCAGCTGCGCGTACGGCTTGTCGATCTGCCAACGGAATTTTCCGGGGCGTGAAATGATCATCACGCCGCTCGAGACCTGCCCCTGCCGGCCGTTCCTGGCGACGACGGTTTGCGCGAAATCGGCGCGCAGGGTGCGTGTCGATTCGAGAAACTGGTGCAGCTTATCGATCGCGCCGGCGTTCGCCAGCTGCGCCACGAGCAGGCAGGCGCCTGCGCACAGGCTGCGCAGTAGCCGGGTCGGCCGCAGCGGGGGTCGCGCCATCATTCGCCTTCCTTGCGGGCCAGGACTTCGCGGCCGCCGCGGGCGTCCATGGCGGAAACCAGGCCGGCTTTTTCCATGGCTTCGATCAGCCGCGCCGAGCGGTTGTAACCGATGCGCAGGTGACGCTGGACGAGTGAAATGGACGCTCGACGGTTCTTGAGCACGACTTCGACCGCCTGGTCATAGACCGGGTCGGCTTCGCCATCGGTATCGAGGCCGCCGCTTTCGCCACCACCATCGCCGTTAGTGTCGCCACCGGCGCCGGTCAGCACGTCTTCCAGATAGTCCGGTGCGCCCGCCTTCTTGAGATGGTCGACCACGCGATGCACTTCCTCGTCGGCGACGAAAGCGCCATGGACGCGCGTCGGATAGCCGGTTCCCGGGGCCAGATAGAGCATGTCGCCCTGGCCGAGCAGGGCTTCGGCACCCATCTGGTCGAGAATCGTGCGTGAGTCGATTTTCGACGACACCTGGAACGAGATGCGGGTCGGGATGTTGGCCTTGATGAGGCCGGTGATCACGTCGACCGACGGCCGTTGCGTTGCCAGGATGAGGTGGATTCCCGAGGCGCGCGCTTTCTGGGCCAGGCGGGCAATCAGTTGTTCGACAGTCTTGCCGGCAACCATCATCAGATCGGCGAGTTCGTCAATGACGACAACGATGTGCGGCAAGATCGACAGGGGCTCCGGGGAATCCGGGGTCAGCGAGACCGGGTTGCTGAGCTTTTCGCCATTCTTCTCGGCGTCCTTGACGCGCTGGTTGAGTCCCGCCAGGTTGCGTACCCCGATCGCCGACATCAGCTTGTAGCGCTTGTCCATTTCCGCGACGCACCAGTTGAGGGCGTTGGCGGCCTGCTTCATGTCCACCACCACCGGTGCCAGCAGGTGCGGGATGCCTTCGTAGATCGACAGTTCGAGCATCTTGGGGTCGACCAGGATCAGCCGCACCTGGTCCGGCTCGGCCTTGTAGAGCAGTGACAGGATCATCGCGTTGATACCCACCGACTTGCCCGAGCCGGTGGTGCCGGCGACCAGCAGATGTGGCATCTTGGCGAGATCGACGACCACTGGCTGGCCAGCGATATCCTTGCCGAGCGTCATCGTCAGCGGCGAGTGCATGTCGTTGTATTCCTTGCTGGCGATGATTTCCAACAGGCGCACCATCTGTCGTTTCGGGTTCGGCAGTTCAAGCGCCATCGACGACTTGCCGGGGAGTGTTTCGACCACCCGCACCGAGACCAGCGACAAGGAGCGCGCCAGGTCCTTGGCCAGATTGAGAATCTGCGCGCCCTTGACGCCGACTGCCGGCTCGAATTCGTAGCGCGTCACGACCGGCCCGGGGTAGGCCGCAGTGACCGTCACTTGAACGCCGAAATCGGCCAGCTTGCGCTCGATCAGACGCGAGTTGTACTCGAGCGTCTCGGGACTGACGCGCTCACTTTGCAGCGGCGCCGGTTCGAGCAGGTGCAGGGGCGGCAGCAGGCCGCCGCTGACCGCCTCGGGGAACAGCGGTGCTTGCCGTTCGCGGTCGATCCGCTTTTCGACTTTCGGTGGCAAGGGCGCGCCAGCGATGACCGGTTCGCGCCTTTCGATCAGGATCGGCTCCTGCGTTTCGACGCGCTTCTTCTCGACCTCGACGACGGCTTCGCGTTCGCGAGCGACTTCACGGCCGATGCGGCGGTCCTGCCAGCGCTCGAAGACGCGGTGGACGGCCAGTACCGCACGTTCGAACAGGGCACCGATGCCTTCGGCGGCGGCGAGCCAGGAGACGCCGGTGAAGATGCTCCAGCCCAGCGCCAGCAAGGCGGACAGCGCCAGCGTCGCGCCCGTGTAACCGAGATTGCGGACCGTGAACGCCGCCAGTTCAATGCCGATCATGCCACCCGGACCGATGGGAAGCGGTGCCTTGAGCGTGTAGAAGCGCAGGGTTTCCAGGCCGCTGCTGGCAATGATCAGTACCAGAAAGCCGGCCAGGGCGATGTACAGCGGCCGCCGATCGACGGGTCGCTGCCGGTTCAAACGTCGGTAGCCCCACCACACGAAGACCAGCAGCAGCACAATCCACCACCAGGCAGAAAGGCCGAAAACGTAGAGCATCAGGTCGGCCAGCCAGGCGCCACTGCGGCCGGCGGGGTTGTGCACCGTCGTCGTGTAGACGGCGTGCGACCAGCCCGGGTCGTCGGGGTTGTAACCCCAGAAGGAAAGCGCCAGAAAGCTGGCGATAACGATCAGGATCAACCAACGCGATTCTTCCAGGAGGAGCGCGATTTTCTCGGGCAAGGGACTCGGCGTTCGCGCGGTATAGGAGATTCGGCCGGCAAGTTTGTTCAGTAAAGCCATCGGGGCGATTGAATGCTTGGTGAGTGGTAAGTGTGCTTGCTTTGTCTGGGTCTTACGGACGGGCAGCGGCCGCGTTCGGGGCCGGCACGCGCTTTTCAAGGATCACGATGCGGCCATCTTCAACGCGGAAGTAACCCTGATTCTCGAGATCCTTCATCACCCGGCTGACCATTTCACGCGAGGCGCCAATCATCTTGGCGATGTCCTGTTTGGTCAGGCGACGGCGGATGATGCGCTCGCCACGCTCTTCTTCCGAGAAGTCGAGAAGCAGCTTGGCGACGCGACCGTAGACGTCCATCAGCGCCAGGCTCTCGATATTGCGGTCGGCCTCGCGCAGGCGCTGGACGAGGCTCTTCATGATATTCAGGCAGAGATCGAAGTTCTCGGCCAGGCAACGCTTGAAGTCGTTCTTGGTGATCACCAGCAATTCGCAGGTCTCGGTAGACATCACGTCGGCCGAACGCGGGCTGCCATCGATCAGCCCCATTTCGCCAAAGAATTCACCTGGACCAAGCAAGGTCAGAATCACTTCGCGTCCTTCTTCGTCGCTGTTGAGCACCTTGGCGCTACCGCTGATCAGCACGTAGAGCGAGTCGGTGCTGTCACCCGCGCGAACGATCGTCGTCAAGCGAGGAACGCGGCGCTGGAAGGCGACTTTGGCGATCTGTTCGAGTTGCGTATCGGGTACGCCGGCAAAAATCCGAATGCTGTGCAGCAAAGTCAGGCTTGGTCCTCTCCTGGGCTGCTCGACCTGAGTGTTCATGAGGCATTCTCTCGTCAAGTGAAGTTATTTCTATCAAGGGCTTGCGCGGCGATTATAAGGCACTTTGCAGGCTTCCCGAGCAAACACGCGGCAACTTTGGCGGCTGAACGTGCGGCGTTGCCGGTTATAATTTTTGCGTCACCCACTACCAGAGCCCATAACAATGACCGACGCAACCCGCCACTGCCGCCTGCTGATCCTCGGCTCCGGCCCTGCCGGCTATACGGCAGCCGTCTACGCTGCCCGCGCCAACCTCAAACCGGTGCTGATTACCGGCCTGGCGCAGGGTGGGCAGTTGACGACGACGACCGACGTCGACAACTGGCCGGCCGACGCGCACGGCGTGCAGGGCCCCGAGCTGATGCTGCGCTTCGAGGAGCACGCGCGTCGCTTCGACACCGAGATCATTTTCGATCATATTCATACCGCCAGGCTGACCGAAAAGCCGCTGACGCTGATCGGTGACTCGGCTACCTATACCTGCGACGCACTGATCATCGCCACTGGCGCTTCGGCGCAGTATCTCGGCCTGCCGTCCGAAGAAGAATACGCCGGTCGCGGCGTTTCCGCTTGCGCGACCTGTGACGGCTTCTTCTACCGCGAGCAAGCGGTGGCGGTCATCGGCGGTGGCAATACCGCCGTCGAAGAGGCGCTGTACCTGGCCAACATTGCCAGCCACGTCACCCTGGTGCACCGCCGCGACAAGCTGCGCAGCGAGAAAATTCTCCAGGACAAGTTGTTCGCCAAGGAAAAAGCCGGCAAGGTCAGCATCCGCTGGAACTGCACGCTTGAGGAAGTGCTCGGCGATCAATCCGGGGTCACCGGCATGCGCATCAGGGACAAGCTGACCGGCAGCGCAGAAGACATTCCGCTGATGGGCGTGTTCATCGCCATCGGTCACCAGCCGAACACCGAGCTCTTCACCGGCCAACTGGAAATGGCAGGCGGTTACCTGATTACCCAGTCGGGACTGAAGGGAAATGCCACGGCGACGTCGATCCCCGGCGTCTTTGCGGCTGGCGATGTGCAGGATCATATCTATCGGCAGGCGTGCACCTCCTCGGGCAGCGGTTGCATGGCCGCGCTCGATGCCGAGCGCTATCTCGACAGTCTCGGCCTGGCTGGCTGAGGCCTCGCGGCGTCGCGGCGTCGCATTCGACACTCCGTGCGCGAGGGGGTAGCGGCCGGCGCCACCAGGGCTTTTTGCAATGACTCAGCAACAGCAGCCGAGCAGCGAGGATTTGGCCGCTTTTCTGGCCGCGGTTGACGGCGCGACACCGCTGTCCAAGCCCGATCGGGTAAGCTTTGAAGCACCGAAACCCAGCCCACGCCCGCGTCAGCGCGAGCGCGACGAAGCGGCGGTGCTCGGCGAGCTGCTGCATGCGCCATTGGCCATCGACGACTGGCTCGATCTCGGCGAGGCCGACTCCTTCCTGCGTAGCGGGCTGCCGCGGACATTGTTGCGTGACCTGCGCAGAGGCCGCTGGAGCATCCAGGAGCATGTCGATCTGCACGGCATGAACCGCCATGAAGCGCACGAGCAGGTGAGGCCTTTTTCTCGCGCATCACTTGCTTCCGGCCGGCGCTGCCTGCGCATCGTACACGGCCGTGGCCACGGCTCACCGGGTCGCGAAGCGATTCTGCGCCAGCTGGTCAAGGTCTGGCTGGGTCGCAGCAAGGATGTGCTGGCGTTCTGTCACGCGCCGCCCTGTGACGGCGGCGATGGCGCCCTGTGGGTGCTCTTGAAAGCGGCTAGCAAGCGGCGCTGATGTTTCTCCGCTGCTGTTCCTCAGATCGCCGATTCATCGAGTTCGCCGGTGCGAATGCGCACCACCTGCTCGACCGCGGTCACGAAAATCTTGCCGTCACCGATCTT
The DNA here is from genome assembly GCA_003332265.1 of Candidatus Accumulibacter meliphilus. GTDB lineage: Bacteria > Pseudomonadota > Gammaproteobacteria > Burkholderiales > Rhodocyclaceae > Accumulibacter > Accumulibacter meliphilus. The sequence continues at coordinate 35,833 of QPGA01000021.1, read as the reverse complement.
GCCGGTGCGCGCCGCCTTGACGATGGCGTCGATGGCGCTTTCGACGACGGCGTCCGAAACAACGATCTCGATTTTCACCTTGGGCAGAAAATCGACCACGTATTCGGCGCCGCGGTAGAGTTCGGTGTGTCCTTTCTGGCGACCGAAGCCTTTGACCTCGGTCACGGTCAGGCCGGTGACGCCAATTTCCGACAGAGCTTCGCGTACTTCATCGAGTTTGAATGGTTTGATGATGGCTTCAATTTTTTTCATGGCCTTTGCTCCCGGGAAAGTCGTAAAGAAATGCTATCAGAAATAGGGCATCGATAAGTGATCACTGCGATCATCGCGGCCGCAGATCAGTAAGGGTCGCGGTAGCGATTGGTGATCGGATAGCGCCAGTCCTTGCCGAAACCACGTTGCGTGACGCGAATCCCGATCGGTGCCTGGCGTCGCTTGTACTCGCTGATCTTCAACAGATGCACGACGCGTCGCACGTCGGCTTCGGCGTAGCCGCTGGCGATGATTTCGCGTGGACTGATGTCTTTTTCCATATAGGCGGCAACGATCGCATCGAGCACTTCGTACGCGGGCAGGCTGTCCTGATCGGTCTGGCCGGGCTTCAACTCGGCCGACGGCGGACGGCTGATGATCAGCTCGGGGATCACCGCGGAGCGCGTGTTGCGCCAGCGTGACAAGCGGTAGACCCAGGTCTTGGCGATGTCCTTGATGACCGCAAAGCCGCCGGCCATGTCCCCGTACAGAGTGCAGTAGCCGACTGCCATCTCCGACTTGTTGCCGGTAGTCAGGACCAGCGAACCGGTCTTGTTCGAGAGGGCCATCAGAATCATGCCGCGGATTCTGGCCTGGAGATTTTCTTCGGTGGTATCCGCGGGCAGGCCGGCAAACTGGTCCTCCAGCAGGCTGGCCATGGTCTCCATCGCCGGCGCGATGCCAATTTCGTCGTAGCGTACGCCGAGCAGGCGGACCATTTCGCGGGATTCCGAAAGGCTGATCGCCGCCGTGTACGGGGAGGGCATCATCACTGCGCGCACGCGGTCGGCACCGAGTGCGTCGACGGCGATGGCCAGCGTCAGGGCCGAATCAATGCCTCCCGAAAGGCCGATGATCGCGCCCGGGAAGCCGTTCTTGCCGAGGTAATCACGCACCCCGAGGACCAGTGCCTGATAGACCTCGGCTTCGATGCACGGCGCGGCAACGATGGTCCCTGGCTGTGGTTCGCCGTCGACGATGTCGACAATGGCCAGTGCTTCCTCGAACTGCGGTAGCTGGCAGCAGAGCCTTCCCTGCGAGTCGAGGACGAAGGAACCGCCGTCAAAAACCAGTTCGTCCTGGCCGCCGGCGAGGTTGGCGTAGATCACCGGCAGGCGGGTACTGGCGATACGCTGGCGGAGGACCTCGGTACGCCGCTCGCGTTTGCCAATGTGATAGGGAGAAGCGTTGAGGACCAGCAGGATCTCGGCGCCCGCCTGGCGGGCCAGATCGGCGGCGCCGGCTTCCCAGACGTCGGCGCAGATATTCACGCCGCAGCGCACGCCCTTGAGCGTCAGCACACACGCACCTGCGCCGGAGTCGAAATAGCGTTCTTCGTCGAACACTTCGTAGCTCGGCAGCCGCTGCTTGTGGTAGGTGGCGACGCGCCGCCCGTCGCTGATCAGCGTCGCCGCGTTGTAGCAACGGTCGCCGCGCCGTTCCGGATGGCCGACGAGAACGGCGATTCCCGTGAGCCTGGCGGCCAGGGCGTCGAGCTCGCTTGCGCAGGCGGCACAGAAATCCTCGCGCAGCAGCAGATCTTCGGGTGGGTAGCCGCAGAGCGCCAGTTCCGGCGTCAACAGCAGATCGGCTCCTTGCTCTCTGGCGCGTTCGGCAAAATCGAGGATACGCGCCGCGTTGCCGGCAAAGTCGCCGACGGTGGCGTTGATCTGGGCAATGGCAATCTTGAGCGGCATGGGCGCAGGCATCAGCGAAAGGGGCGCTTGCGCGCCCCTTGATCAAAGAAAGGATAAAACCGCTCAGTAGTTCGGTTTGTCTTTGGCATCATTGAAGCGCTGCACGCCTTCCATGATTTCCTTCTTCGCCTCGTCGACGCCCAACCAGCCGGCGACCTTGACCCACTTGCCGCGTTCGAGGTCCTTGTAGTGCGCAAAGAAATGCGCGATCTGATCAAGAATGACCTGTGGGAAGTCGCGCGGCGACTCGATGTCGCGATACATTTGCGTCAGGCTGTCCACCGGAACCGCCAGCAGCTTGCCATCCTGTCCGGCCTCGTCTTCCATGGCCAGCATGCCGATCGGCCGGCAGCGAACGACCACACCAGGGGGCAGCGCGAACTGGGTGATGACCAGGACATCAACGGGGTCGTCGTCACCGGCAATGGTGTGCGGGATGTAACCGTAGTTGCAGGGGTAGTGCATGGCGGTCGACATGAAGCGATCGACGAAGACCTGTCCGCTTTCCTTGTCCACCTCATACTTCACCGGATCGGCATGCATCGGGATTTCGATGACGACGTTGAAATCATTCGGGAGTGCTTTGCCCGAGGGCACGCGATCTAGGCCCATGTAAGTTCTCTCTGCTGGTTGTGGGAGGGGCCATTATACGCGCCAAAGTTGCGGCTGGTGTTTCCCGAAGACATTGGCGTAGCGCTTACTGCCCCACCGTGGCAGGACGCTGGCCGCGGCACCGTCCAGGCGGGAGTGCGCCCGCCGTCAGACGACACCGGCCAGCTCCTCGGTCTGCTCAGAATTGGCGGCCTGGCGTTGTTCGAGGCGTGCGAGCCAGCCGAGCACGGCCGTGGCACAATCGCTCCAGTGCTCGTCGAGAATCAAGGCGTGTCCGGTAGCGGCGACGATCTGTAGTTCGGCGTTCCAGCGCCGGGCGAGCGGGCGGATCAGCTGCGGCGGAAAAACCGTGTCGAGTTCGCCAGCGACGACCAGCACCGGCTGCGCGGATGGAGGCTTCGGGGACCATCGCCAGCAGCCGAGGAATGCCAGGTCGCAGATCGCCCGTGCCGATTCCGGCTGCACCAGTTGTGCGAAGCGCAGCAGCGTTTCCGGCCGTGTCGTTGGCGAAAAATAGACTTCCTTGATCATGTGCAGGGCGGTGGCACTGACCCGCCCCCTGGTCACATTGACCACTTCGCCAAGAAACTTCGGGTATTTCAGCAATAGTTTCGTCGCCGACTCCAGGGTGCCGTTGGTCGGCACGGGCGCCAGCAGGACAGCTGCCACTGCGAGCGATTGTTCAAGGAGGCGCTCGGCGATAAAGGAACCCATCGAATGCCCGATCACGATCGGTTGTTGGTCGAAGCGGGCGATGACCTGCTCGGCGTCGGCGAGATAGTCGTCGAGGCTCAGGGCGTCCAGATATTCGCGCCCGCCGCTGCCGCCGTGGCCGGAGAAGTTGAGGGCGTGGCAATCGTAGCCATGGCTGGCGAAAAATGGCAGGAAGTGAGCATCCCAGGAGCGCGCATCGACATAGCCACCGTGCAGGAAGAGGAGTGGCGGCCGGTTCGCGGGCGAAGGGCTAGGCGGTGGGCGATGAATGGTCTGCAGAATGGGCTGCCTGGGGCTACGAAGCGGGGTCATGAGCGGTCTCCGGAAGCAAGCCGCCACTATAGGCCAAGTCGCCTTGCCACGACCAGGACCTTACTGCGTTGGCGTGCTGGCAAGGCCGTGCCGCACGCGTGCCCCGCCCGGCGAACGCTTCCGGCGTGCCAGCCGGAATGTGCGCTGCAGGTGCAAGGAAGCGGTCATGGTTTTCATCATCAGGGTGTCTCGACAGGTCATTACCGTTAGGCCTATGATATTCGCAGGATGTTGCCTGAGGCTTGATCTGAAATGACTCATAGCGCTGCCGCACCTCCCCCCGCCATTAATCCCTATCCTGGCCTCGCCGCCTTCAAACCCGACGCGCATCGATTTTTCTTCGGGCGCGACGAAGATAGCGAACGGGTCGTGGGGCGCCTCGCCGAAACGCGCTTGATCAGCGTCGTCGGCCGCTCGGGTACCGGCAAATCCTCACTCGTAGCCGCTGGCGTCGTGCCGCGCCTGGCCGCGCTTCACGGCCAGCTCGGCTATCTGCGTTGCGAGCCGCAGGGCAGTCCTTTCCAGCAGCTTGCCGACGCGCTTTGTCGTGAGTTCCCGGTCGCCGACACGGCTGCCGATCAGCAGGCCATCGATCGCCTGCGCCGCGCGCTGGCGGAAGCCGGAGAGTCGAGAGCGTCCGAAGAGCGCCTCACCGCCGCCAGCGTCGATCTGCTGCGCCAGCGGAAGCATCCCATGCTTCTGCTCTTCGACCAGTTCGAAGAGTTGTTTACGCACACGCCGACGACCTGCGCGCATCGCTTTCGTGAGCTCTTTGGCTCTCTGCTCGACATGGAGGGCTTGTATCTGGCGCTGACCCTGCGCAGCGAATTCACCGTTCGCCTGATGGAATGGCTGGGTGAAGATCTGTTTCGGGCGTCTTTGGTAAGCCTCGAAGCGGTCACTGGCGAAGAGCAGTTGCAGGCGATCATCAACGGCCCGGCACAGGCTTGTGGCGTGCCAGTGCAGGACGAACTGGTGGCAACACTAATCGTCGCAGCCGGAGCAACCCGGGGCGCGCTACCGCTGATCGCCTTGACTCTTGAGCGACTGTTCGAGCAGCGTGACGCCGAACAGGGACTGACCCTGCAGGCCTATGAACGCATGGGTGGGCTGGCGAGCATCGTCGATAGCGCGGCCGCCGATATCGAACGTTTGATCGACAGCGAGCCCGCACTCGAACTCGCTTGCGCCCGCCTGTTTGCCGAGCTGGCAACGGTGGTCGACGAGGTGCCGACGCGGCGCACGGCCGAGATTGCCCCCCTGCGCGTCGACAGGCAGATCAGCCGGCTGGTCGACGCCTTGCGCGGGCAGGGCTTTCTGTCCGACCCCGACGATCAGCACGTCGAGTTCGCCCACGAGACACTGCTCATCCATTGGCCGCGCTTGCGGCAGTGGTGCGACCACTATCGCGACAGCCTGGCGCTGCGCCGGCAGGCGAAAATGGCGGCCAGGGAATGGTGGCCGCTCGTCGTGCAAGAGGCCGGATTGACGCCTGCTGACCGGCCTGGAAGCGATTCGCTACTCTGGGGTTGGGAGCGGCAAAAGCCGGTGCTGCTGGCGCTGCTTGACCTCAGTCACCGCGTACCGCTGGCCGATCCTGACTTTTGCGATTCCGGCATTGCCGCATGGCGCACACTCGCAGCCAGCCTGGACAAGACTCTGCACCGCTTTCTGCGACCCGAACCACTGCTTTTGCTCGATGAGTTGGCCAGTGACGGGACGCCGCATCATCGCCGCGAAGAGATCGGCCTGCGTCTCAATCAGATGGGCGATCCACGCCGCGGCGTCGGGCTGACCAGCGCAGGCCTGCCGGATATCGTATGGATCGACATTGCCGGCGGAGGGGAAGTGACGCTCGAAGGCCGCGCCACCGAGGCCTTTACGGTGAAGCCGCTGCGTATTTCCAGGTACCCGATCACCTGGCAGCAGTACGGCGCTTTCCTGAGCGCTGAGGACGGCTATCACGACCGCCGCTGGTGGCGAAAGCTGGTACAGCGCAAACAACCGGGTGAAACGCGGTGGGGTTTCCAGAACCACCCGGCAATCAACATCGCCTGGAGCGACGCCGTCGCCTTCTGCCGCTGGCTGAGCGAACGCTGGCAACTGAGCGGGCCGGAGACCGTTCGCCTGCCCACCGAATGGGAGTGGCAGTGGGTCGCGCAGGGCGGCGTCATGAAGCGAAAATACCCCTGGGGGAGCGACTGGAACCCGCTCCGTGCCAACAGCCATGAGAGCGGCACCGGCAGGACCATGGCGGTCGGCATGTATCCGCTGGGCGCGCCCGAAGGAGAGCTGCTTGCCGACCTCGCCGGCAATGTCTGGGAGTGGTGTCTGAACGAGTACGACCATCCTGCCAACACGCAGATCGGCGGCGAGATCTCGCGCACCCTGCGTGGCGGATCGTGGCTCGATTTTCCGGGTGACCTGCGAACGGGAAAGCGTGAGGAGTTCTCGCCCGACGACCGTGATGGCGACATCGGTTTCCGGGTAGTTCTGGCGGCGCCGCTCGAATAGGTCGGATCGTTCGCAGGCAACGAATAGGCACCTGGGCCGGCTTCCCGGCCGTGGCGTCGGAGAGGGAGCACTCCTGGTGACCGCCACCCACCGCACTGGCCAGCCAGAGTTGCTGCAGACGGCCATCAAGCGGGCGGTGAGCGTCGGTCTGTCAGCCGCCCGGCGGAAGGGAAAAGCGGAAACTGGTGAATTCTGCAGCGGGCAGCGGCCGGCTGAACAGGAAGCCCTGTACCGCGAAGCAGCCGTGCGCGGCAAGAAAGCGCAACTGTTCGACGGTTTCGACGCCCTCGGCGATGACTTCCATTTTCAGGCTCTCGGCCATGGCCACGACGGCCTGCACGATGGCCGCATCGTTGGCGTCGGTCGACAGGTCGCGCACGAAGGAGCGGTCGATCTTCAGGCGCGAAACGGGAAAGCGCTTGAGGTAGGCGAGACTCGAGTAGCCGGTACCAAAGTCGTCAATGGCGATGCGCACGCCCAGGGCGGCGATTGCATGCAGCAGTTTGACGGCGGTCAGTGGGTCGTCCATCAGCAAACTCTCGGTCAGCTCGAGTTCGAGAGTCTGCGGCTGCAAGTTCGATGCGGCGAGAATGGCGGCAATCTGCTCGCCGAGGTCGCCCTGCTGCAACTGGCGTGCCGACAGGTTGACGCTGATGCGCAGGCCGCTCTGCCCGGCGTTGTGCCAGCGTTTCGCCTGCCGGCAAGCCTCGCGCAGGACCCACTCGCCGATCGGAACAATGAGGCCGGTTTCCTCGGCAATCGGAATGAAGCGATTCGGCGCGACGAGGCCCCGCTGCGGGTGGTGCCAGCGAATCAGGGCTTCCATGCCGGTGATTTCGCCGCTGCGGCTGTCAACCTGTGGTTGGTAGAAGAGCTCGAACTCGCCGCGCACAATGGCGATACGCAAGTCGTTCTCGATCGACACTCGCTCCAGTACCGCCTGGTTCATGTCCTCGGTGAAGAACTGGAAGTTGTTACGGCCACGCTCCTTGGCGTGATACATCGCGGTGTCGGCACTGCGCAACAAGCTATGCACGTCGGCGCCGTCTTGCGGATAGATGCTGATGCCGATGCTTGGCGTTACGTGTAGCGGACGCTTGTCGATCAACTCTGGCTCGGCGACGACGGCGAGCACTTTTTGCGCAACCAGCGCCACGCTTTCGACGTCGGCCACGTCGGGAATGACGATGATGAACTCGTCGCCGCCGAGCCGGGCAACGGTCTCTGTTTCGCGCAGCACTTTACTGAGACGCTCGGCGACACGCGTCAGGAGCTGGTCGCCGGTGCCGTGACCGAGGGTATCATTGATCAGCTTGAAGCGGTCGAGGTCGAGGAAAAGCACCGCGGTATGTGTGCCATCGCGCCTGGATTTGGCGAGCGCCCGGCGAATGCGATCCTCGAGTAGCGTGCGATTTGGCAGCCTGGTCAGCGCATCGTGATGGGCGAGAAAGTGGATGTGCGCCTCGGACTGCTTGCGTTCGCTGATGTCGTCGAAGCTGCCCGTGTAGTGTGTCACCCTGGCGTCAGCGTTCTTGACCGCGGTAACCGTCAGCCACGCCGGAAAAATCTCGCCGTTCTTGCGGCGCTGCCTGACTTCCCCTTGCCACACGCCATAGGCTGCGATCCGGGCCCAGCTCTCGCGGGCGGGGTCGTCGCTCTGCCGTGCGGCGGAAAACAGCCTTGGTGTTTCGCCGATGACTTCGCCCTGTGCGTAACCCGTGATCGTCGTCAACGCCGGGTTGGCCGAAACGATGCGCTCGTCGGCGTCGGTGATGCAGATTGCCGAAGTGCTTGCCGAGAAGACCGTTGCCGCCAGACGCTGCGCCTGCTCGGCGCGACGCTGATTGATGATCCGCCAGATATCCTGGCCGATCAGGCGGCTGGTCTCGATATCGCTTTCGCTGTACGGCTGCGCCTTGTTGGCCACGCCAAGCAGCATGCGCCCCTGTCCGCCCTCGACCACCGGTACGCCGATCAGCCGTTCGAGGCCGTCAAGCGCCAGCCGGTGAGCGCTGGTGAAGCCTGTTTGCTCCGCGTCGAAGAGCAGCGGTGAGCGCTGCCCCAAGGCCTCGTCCCAGAGAGCGTCCAGCCTGCTGGCAGAAAGCTGCTCGCTGAGCGCCCGCGAAGTGTTGTGGCGCGTGCCCTGCGACCAGCAGACCGAGGCGACACTTGCGACACTTTGCTGATCTGCGTCTACGAAACAGAGGAAGGAAACCGGACTGCCAGTCAGTTGCTCGACGACGGCCAGCCCGTGCTGGATAAATGTGCTTTCCTCCATGTGCTCGGCTGCCTTGGGCAGCTCAAGCATGGCCAAAGCCCGTTCGGCCTGATGGTGGAGCAGGGCCGCCGACCGCCGTCGTGCTTCGTCACGGCGTTGGCGTTCGCTGATGTCGGTGAGGATGCAATGCGTGCGCGCCCCGCCTTGCGGCGTCTGATGAATGCGGCCATTGAGCTGAACCCGGATTGCCCTGCCGTCCTGGTGTTGGAAATCGAGCAGCAGATCGTCGATCTGCCCGTTGCTCACAAAGCCTGGAAAAGCCTCGCGCAGCACCGGCAAGGAACGGCGGGTCAGGAACTCGCCGATCTCGCGCCCGACGACCTCTTCGCGGCGGTAACCGAGCAGAGCCAGCCAGGCATCATTGACCTCGATGAGCCGGTCGTCAGCGACATCGATCGATTGATAGGCTAGCGGTGCGCTGCTGAACAGCGCGTGATAGTGCGCCTCGGAGGCGGCCAGTGCCGCTTCGCGTTCGAGGATGGCGTTGGCCATGCGGCGCATGCTCAAGGCCAGATTTGCCAGCTCTGTGGCGCGCGAGGAGGGTAGCGGCGCCGCGTAGTCGCCGTCGGCGATGGCTTGTACATGGCGCCCGAAGTCAGCGATCCGCCGCACCAGCCGCTGGCCATAGAGGTAGGCACTGAGCACCGCCAGCGCAAGCGCCGCGGCAAGGCCTCCGGCTATCGCCAGCAAGGTCGAACGCATGGTCGCGAAAGCAATGTCGGTCGGCTGCGCCACCAGCGTCAGCCAGCCGGAGTTGCCGATCGGCGCCACGGTGCCGATGTGCTCGTGGCCATCGAGCGGAAAACGATCGGTCCCGAAGTGCCCGGCAAGACCCGCCTGCACCAGCGGCAGGTAGGCGAGGTTTTCCTGACGTGTAGCGCGGTCAGCATCCGGATGCGCGACGACTTGCCCGAGACGGTCGATGATCATCGGCAGGACGGCGGCGGTGTGCCCGAGTTCCATGATATGCGCCGACAATTGGCGGAGATCGATTTCACCCACCAGCATCGAGCCGGAACTGACGGTAGATAGCACCTGGCCACCTAGCGGCACGGTGATGGCAACGACGATCTCGCCACGCTGCGACAGGTAGCTGTCAGACCACACCGTACTGTCGCTCGAATCCCTGGCGCGAAGGAAACTTCGTGCCGAGAAGTCGAGGCCCAGCAAGTCATCGCGACGACTTCGCCGCGCGAGCGGCAGACCAACATCGAGGACGCGTGCGCTGGCGTCGAGAATGTAAAGCGCTTCCAGAGCTGCGTCTGCGTTGGCCTCGGTGTCGATGATGATGCGAGTTCCCGCTGGGAAGCTGGCGGGTACTGCTTCGATCTCGGCAGCGACACGTTGGAGTTCCGCTGCCGAGCCGCGCAGGAAGTCGTCAACCTGTCGCGACAAGGTCACTGCAAGCCTCCGGTTACTGCTCTCCACCTGGTCGTTCAGCAGCGGCAGCAGCACGCCGAGGAGGGCCGCAACAAGCACCAGGGTCGCCATGGCGACGACCGCCGAGAGTCCGAGTGCAAGCCAGAAGCGAAGAGAGCGCATCGCGTCGCGAATCCTAGGCCAGGACGGCCTGACGAGGCGTCCGTCCGCTGCCAGGCGCAAGCCGCGTGGGCAATCGCTGCAGAAACCTAGTGCTGGGACTCGAACTCGCCATGGCGTATGACCGATATGAAGGTGTCCCGCTGCGTGTCGCCGCTGGCATTGAACTTGATTGATGACTGGGCGCCAGCGAAGGTGCCCTGAGCGAGTAGCGCCTGTTTGAGGGTCTGGCTGTCGGACCTGGTGGCAAGCGCATCGAGAGCGACATTGGTGGCGTCGAAGGCCGTGAGTCCCGGAAAGCCAGGCTCATGCCTGAAGCGTTCGCGATACGCTTTGCGAAAAGCCAGATACGCTGGTGTGGTGCTGTCACGGTCAATGTATTGGGCGACGACCAGCCCTTCAACGGCTCGACCGCCAAGCTCGATCAGGCGCTCCGTGGCGGCCCATTCGGACGTGCCGATACGCAAGTCCGCAGCACGCATGCGCAGTTGCTGGACGAGCAGGGCGGTGTCCACCGAATTGGCAATGATGACCACCCCGTCAGGTTTCTCGGCGAGAATGCTGGCTGCCAGCACAGACAGCGATTGGCCCGAAGCGAAGCCCACTTCAGCGATGATTTCCCCACCCAAGGCCACAAAGGCGGTGTGAAAATCGCCTGCCCAGCTCTCGCTGTAGGCTCTGTTGAGCAGGTCCCAGACGAGTACCACCCGTCGCAGACCGTTTTCGCGAAAGTGGTACTCTGCCGACTTGAAAACGTGTGCCGCTGTCGGGGCGACGACTCGGAAGAACTGATCGTCGAGACCGGTCAGCGCATTCGTCGTCACCGTCGGTGAGAGCAGAGGGACGCCGGCCGCGTCGAACTGCGGCAGGATCGCCAGAGCCATGGCGCTGGTCATTGGGCCGATGACCACCTCGACTTTGCCGGCCAGCAATCGGCTAGCGGCCTGTCTGGCAACTTCGACGTCCTGCTGGTCGTCCTCGGCGATCAGTTCGATTGCCCGGCCGTTGATCCCGCCTTGCCGATTGCGCATCTCGACGGCGAGAATGACCCCATTGCGCCCACCAATACCGAGGTCGGCGACGCGCCCCGAGAGTCCCCCGAGAAAACCGATACGTACCGGCTCAGGTGGAGAACAAGCAAGCGCGCCGAGCATGACGGCCGCTGTCACGGCGACGAGAGCCAGGCGGCTGAGTGGCCGCCGCGATGCGCAAATTGTGGGTTTTATTGACGTTAGCATATAATCCATCGGCTGCACCGAGCCACCCTGCGCCAATCGCCGAAAGCTTAATGTAGCATTGTAGAGCTTGGCAGCGCAGTAAGAACGGAAAACCGGGTTAGGCTTTTGTCATTTTATGGCGCAACTTTCCAGCCGGAAAGGCCCAGCACCTGCGCCTTCCCTTCCAAGCGGGCCGAATCTCGTCGATCAACTGCGGCAGCCGTTGCGTCGAGTTTGCGTCGGCACCGCCCTGCTGGCGAGCATCTTTGCCCTTGCCTTTCGGGCAGGCCGATGTGCGGCGCCGATTCGTGCCCTCTGACGACGTCGATTACAATGGCCGAATAGTTGCAAACACTCATAGCGAGATTTCTCGCCGCTGGAGCCAGCCGATGCTCATCGTTCTCTCACCCGCCAAAACCTTCGACTACCAGACGCCATTGACGCTTGACGAGCATTCCCAAGCGCAATTTCTGGAGCAGTCAGAAGTCCTGATCGATCGCCTGCGTGAGCTGTCACCGGCGGCGCTCGCCAGTCTGATGAAGATCAGTGACAAGCTCGCGGCCCTGAATGCAGGCCGTTACGCCGAGTGGGCGCAGCCGTTCACGCAGGACAACGCCAGGCAGGCAATCCGGGCCTTCGCCGGCGATGTCTACACGGGCTTTGACGCCGAGACGCTGTCGGTGGCCGACCTGCAGTTTGCGCAGCAGCATGTGCGTATGCTTTCCGGGCTCTACGGCGTTCTTCGTCCGCTCGACCTGATCCAGCCCTATCGGCTGGAGATGGGCACGCGGCTGTCCAATCCGGCCGGCAAGGACTTGTATGCCTTCTGGAATGAGCGCATCAGCGACGCTCTCAACGCAGCCCTGGCTGAAGCGGGCGCGTCGGTGCTGGTCAATCTGGCGTCGGAGGAGTACTTCAAGGCGGTCAATCCGAAAAACCTGTCGATGCCCGTGCTGCAGCCGGTCTTCCAAGATTGGGGAAGCGGCAAGTTCCGCGTCGTCAGCTTTTACGCCAAACGCGCACGCGGGCTGATGGCACGCTTTGCGATCATCAATCGCCTCACCAACCCCGCCGGCTTGAAGGATTTCACGGTCGGCGGCTACGCTTTCGCCGAAGATGCCTCCAGCGAAAGCGTCTGGGTTTTTCGGCGTGGTCAGTAGGCCAAGCGGGTGCTCGCCGTGACCGTCAATAGCGCTGCCGTCGTAGCGTTGACAATCGCGCACGATGGCGCTGGACGGCGGCGGCCGGCCAGCCTGAGCAGCTCGCGGTCGCGGGTAATCAGCAGATCGGCGCCGCAGCGCACGGCGAGAATCAGGAATTTCTGATCGTCGGCGTCACGGCAGCGTGGCAGCCGATAGGCCTCGACATCCTCGACTCCTTCGGGTTCGCAGAGCGTCACGAAGCGACGGTAGCGCGTGAGCAAAGCCTGCTGTGCCGCGCCATCGAGAGAAAACTGCGGGTAGGTGGTGACGCGCTCGAGTTCGTCCAGACACTGCCGATCACTGAAGCACTGCAGCGAGCCGTCATCGATGGCGGTGCGCAGCAGCAGCGCTGCGGGATCGGCGAAGTGCAGCAGGTCGATGATTACGTTGGTATCGAGGACTGCGCGCATGCCGTTAATGTGAAAGTCGCGTATGCGACTCACGAAACTCCTTTCTCCCCTCGCGGGAGAGGGGCCGGGGGTGAGACGGGGAATTCGGGGAGCATGCTCCCTGCCCGGCGAACGATTCCGGCGTGTAAGCCGGAATGCGCACTGCAAGTGAGAGGGGGGCGGTCGTGCCTTTCATGATCAGGGGTGTCTCGACATGTCATTACCGTCAGCCGAATCGTCCTGCGTGCTGCGCGCTGGCCGCCCCTGCCACGCCAACCGCGTGCGCGGCGATCGCCAGGCACGCAGTCAAGCCGGGCGACTCAATGCCAAACAGGTTGACCAGCCCGGGGATGCCGTGTTGGGCCGGTCCCTGGATCAGAAAATCGCCTGCCGGCGCACCGGGTCCGACGATTTTGGGACGAATTCCGGCATAGGCCGGCGTCAAGGCCTTGTCCGGCAAGCCTGGCCAGTAGCGGCGAATCTCGGCATAGAAAACGTCGGCGCGCCCGGGGTCGACGCGGTAGTCGAGTTCGCCGATGGCCTGGCCTGGCGTCGGCTGCGGCAGCCACTCGACGTCCGGGCCGAAGCGTGCCTGGCCGCCGAGATCGAGGGTCAGGTGCACTCCCAGTCCGCCGGCCTCGGGCAGCGGATAAACCAGCCGCGAGAACGGCGCCCGCCCGCTCAGCGCGTAGTAGCTGCCCTTGGCGTGGAAGTTCGCCGGGATCAGCGTTTTTGGGAAGCCGGCCAGCGCAGCGGCCACCTGCGGCGCCCACAGGCCGGCGGCGTTGATCACCAGTCTGGCCTTGAAGCGCAGGCTGTCGGCGCCGCCGCTTTCGAGCACCATGCCCGGCGCGTTCGCGTCAAGCGAGCCGCGCTGCAGGGGACTGTGCAGCGCCAGCGAAGCACCGGCGCCCTCGGCGTCGCCGAGCAGGGCCAGCATCAGGCCGTGGCTGTCGACGATGCCGGTGGAAGGTGAGAGCAGGGCCGCCGTACATGCCAGATCAGGTTCGAGCGCGCGCGCCTCGGCGGCACCGAGACGCCGCAGGTCCTCCACGCCGTTGGCCTCGCCCTGCTGCTGCAGCGCTGCCAGCCTGCTCTCCTGGGCTGCCGAGGTAGCAACGATCAGCTTGCCGCAACGTTGGTGGCTGATCGCGTGCGTCGCGCAGAACTCGTAGAGTAGCTTGCGGCCAGCCACGCACAGCCCCGCCTTCAGCGAACCGCTCGGGTAGTAGAGCCCGGCATGGATCACCTCGCTGTTGCGGGCGCTGGTCTCGGTGCCGAAAGCCCCGTGGCGTTCGAGAATCACCGTCTCGAATCCGCGTCGCGCGAGTTCGCGCGCGCAGGCCAGGCCGACGACGCCGGCACCGATCACCACCGCTTCGATGCTTTCCATAATTCGCTCTCCCGCTGTCGAGCGGGCATTGTAGCGCTGGCTGTCGCTGTTGTTCAGGCAGATCGGCTGGCCATCGAAACTGTCGCTGGCTTGGCTGGCAAGCGCACCTGGATGCAGGTGCCTTCACCGTCCGCACCGCTGGCGACGGTGATCGAACCGCGGTGACCATCAACCGTCTCCCGCGCGATCGCCAAACCCAACCCACTACCGGTAGCCGGGGCGTCGGGCAAGCGATGAAAACGCTCGAATACGCGTTCGCGCTCGTGCTCGGGAATACCGGGGCCGTTGTCGGTGACGTCAATTTCGACGACGTCACCGACGCGTTCGCAGCGCAGGGTGACCTGTCCGCCGGCGGGCGTGTATTTGAGCGCGTTGTCGACCAGATTGGCGATCAGCTCGCGGAGCAGCGTCGGATCGCCGGCCAGCGTCGAAATATCGCGCTGCATGCCGAAGTCGATTTTCTTCTCGTCGGCGATACGCAGCCAGTCGTCCAGCAACTCGTCGATCAGCTTTGCCAGATCAACCGACGATGCGTTCGCCATCAGATAGTGCGCTCCCTCGGCGCGGGCCAGCGCCAGTAACTGATTGGCCAGGCGAGTGACGCGTTTCACCGACTGGCGCAGATTCGCGGCGACCGTCTGGTCGCTCTGCTGGCTGCGCAGCAGCTCGATCTGGACTTGCAGACCGGCGAGGGGGGTGCGCAACTGATGCGCGGCATCCTGCAGGAATTCCCGTTGCGCGGTGTGCGCGTCCTGCAGGCGCGTCAGGAGTGCATTCAGCGCCCGCACCAGCGCGTGGATTTCCAGTGGCACCTGGTTCAGATCGACCGGGGCGAGATCCTCGCCGGAACGCTCGGCAAGCTCGGACTGCAGGTGATGCAGCGACGCCAGGCCGGAGGTGATTCCGTAGCGCACGACGGCGGCGATGGCGGCGAGCACCAGAAACACCGCCAAACCGAAGCCGAGCAACAGATCGCGAATGGCCGCACGGCGCTTGCCCAGTGTTTCGGCGACGGTGACGTAGATGCCTTGGCCGTCGACAACGGGGTGGAAACGCACCCCGCGTATCGTTTGATCACGGAACTGGGCGTCAAAGAACGAGATTCTCGACCCCGTGGCGGTGGCACCAGCGCTCGTGGGGGTCTCCAGAAACGGTGTCGGCGAGCCGGCCGCAGCGCCGCTTTCGGAAGTCTCCGGCGGTGGCAGATCGACGTCTCCGGCGATGATTCGGCCGAAGTCGTCGCGAACCCGGAAGTAGATGTCGTCTACCGTGTCGGTACGCAGGAGCGCTTCTGCCTCAGACGACAGGGCGATGGTGACCTCGCCATTTTCCACCCGGGCCCGGTTGGCGATGCCGTTCGCCAGGTTCGACAGACTCTGGTCGTAGGCACTGCTGACCACTTTCTCGGCCGCTCGATAGCCGAATACTCCACCCGTCAGCAGGGCGGCGGCGATCGGCAGTACCAGCGCTCGCAGCAGACTGCGCCGGAGGCTGGTACCAGCCCGCCTTGGGGTCGCGCCGATCTCGCTGCCTGCTTCTCCGGAATTGATTGCGGCGCCTGCCTTGCTCGTGCTAGCGGTTTGCATCGTGCCGCGTCTTGTTGGCCACACCGCCGGTGACTTCCAGACGGTAGCCGAAGCCGCGCACGGTGCGAATACTCAGGCCAGCTGCTTCCAGCCGGCGGCGCAGGCGGTAGACGTAGACTTCCAGGGCGTTGACACTGCCATCACCTTGCAGCCGTTCCTTTGGCACCGTATGCCCGTCAGCCGCGGCAAGAGTGCTCAGCAGATCCCATTCGCGGCTGGAAACGATTAAGGGCTGTTCTGCCAGCGAGGCGAATCGCCCCTGCATGTCCATCGACAGCGGGCCAAACTCGATTCGCCGGGCAACGTTATTGGCACCGCGACGCGTGGTTGCTCGCATGCGCGCGGTCAGTTCGGCGAGCTCGAAGGGTTTCGACAGGTAGTCGTCCGCACCGAGGTCCAGCCCGTAGATTCGATCGTCGAGGGCATCACGTGCGGTAATCATGATCACCGGCAGCGCTTGGCGGCGCTCCCGGATGCGGCGCACGATTTCGTAGCCGCTCAGTCCTGGCAGGCCGACATCGACGAGAACGATGTCGAAGTTCTTTTCCTGCAACAAGCGATCTGCTGCCATGCCATTGGCTTCAACGACAACGCTGTCTCCTTGTCCGGCGAGGAAGGTGGCAATGCCATCAGAGAGCTCCGGATCATCTTCTATCAACAGGACAAGCATCAAGGACCTCGATGGGCAGGCGGGCAAAGACAAGGGTAAGAGAGCGCGGCCCTCCCCGGAAAAATGCATATAGCATCGCGTGTGCAAGCGGCGCGTCAGCGATTGTACGCGGCGAACGCGGCGCGGACCATGTGCTGTGATGCGCACCAGCAGCGTCCCGCGCAAGTCGGCCAGGCGAAATCGATCAGAACACCAGCGGTCATTTTAAGGACCTGTTAAGAGTTTGCTCAGAATCGTGTAAGTAACTGTTAATAAACGAGAAAAAATAAAGTATGTAAGCCCGGCGTAAGTTCGGAGGCCTACCTTCGCCGCGGCAGTCAGCGTGAATGATTCGACAAACCGTTCCCCTCCGAGGAGGCAACATGAAAGACGACGACCTGGTTGTGCGTATCGCCGCCAACCCGAAGTACAAGAAACTGGTGAGCATGCGCTCGACCTACAGCATCGTCATGACCGTCCTGATCATGGCGATCTACTATGGATACATTCTGCTGATTGCCTTCGACAAGGAGTTTCTGGCAAGGAAGCTGGCCGATGGCATGGTCACTTCGATCGGTATTCCGATGGGCGTTGGGGTCATCGTTCTGACCATCGTCATCACCAATATCTACGTCCGCCGTGCCAACTCCGAGTTCGACGACCTGACCGCCGAAATCATCCATGAGGCCCATCAATGATGATTGCCAAAACCATACGCAACAGCCCGGTGATCCTGCTTGGCTTGCTGATCGCCGGTGTCGCCGTGGCTGCTGGCGGCGATCTCGGTACCACGGTAAAGCAAGAAACCAATTGGGTGGCGATCGCCATGTTTGGCGCCTTCGTGGTCATGACCCTGTTCATCACCAAGTGGGCGGCAAGCAAGACCAAGACGGCGGCTGACTTCTACACCGCCGGTGGTGGCATTACCGGCTTCCAGAACGGTCTGGCGATTGCCGGCGACTATATGTCTGCCGCGTCCTTCCTGGGAATTTCCGGCCTGGTATTTGCTAACGGTTTTGACGGCCTGATCTTCTCGATCGGCTGGCTGGTCGGCTGGCCGGTGATTACCTTCCTGATGGCTGAGCGACTGCGCAACCTCGGCAAGTTCACCTTCGCTGACGTCGCTGCCTACCGTTTCGCGCAGACGCCGATCCGCATCTTCGCGGCGTCCGGTTCTCTGGTCGTCGTCTGCTTCTACATGATCGCGCAGATGGTTGGTGCGGGCCAACTGATCAAGGTGCTCTTTGGTCTCGAGTACCAGTACGCAGTGATCATCGTCGGCGTGCTGATGATGTGCTATGTGTTGTTTGGCGGCATGACGGCAACCACCTGGGTGCAGATCATCAAGGCGATCATGCTGCTTTGCGGCGCAAGCTTCATGGCCCTGGCCGTGCTCTGGCAGTTCAACTTCAATCCCGAGGCACTTTTCGCCAAGGCGGTTGAAATCCACACCAAACACGATGCCATCATGGGGCCTGGTGCGCTGATCAAGGATCCGATCTCGGCGATCTCGGTCGGCATGACGTTGATGTTCGGCACCGCCGGTCTGCCGCACATCCTGATGCGCTTCTTCACCGTTCCAAGCGCCAGAGAGGCACGCAAGTCGGTGGGCTGGGCAACCACCTGGATCGGTTACTTCTACATCCTCACCTTCATTATCGGCTTTGGCGCGGTCGTCCTTCTCACCCAGGATCCCGGTGCGTACTACGTCGATGGCGATCTGGCCAAGGGTTTGAAGGGCGGCGGCAACATGGCGGCCATCCACCTGGCCAACGCCGTCGGTGGCAATGTCTTCCTCGGCTTCATCTCCGCGGTCGCTTTCGCCACCATCCTGGCCGTGGTTGCCGGTCTCACGCTGTCCGGTGCGTCGGCGGTGTCGCACGATCTGTACGCGACGGTGTTCTGCAAGGGCAAGGCGGATTCGGCTGCCGAACTGCGCGTCTCGAAGATCACCACTATCTGCCTGGGCATCATCGCCGTGATTCTGGGTATCGCCTTCGAGAAGCAGAACGTCGCTTACATGGTGATGCTCGCTTTTGCCATCGCCTGCTCGGCCAACTTCCCCGTGCTGTTCATGTCGGTACTGTGGAAGGACTGCACGACCAAAGGGGCTGTGGCTGGTGGATTCGTCGGTCTGATTTCGTCTGTTGGCCTAACCATCGTTTCGGCGTCGGTGTGGGAGGCTGTTCTGGGCAATCCGAAGGGCTCGGCGTTGTTCCCATACTCCTCGCCGGGCCTCTTCTCGATGTCGGCTGCTTTCCTGACCATCTACCTGGTTTCCAAGATGGATACCAGCAAGCAAGCACAGCTCGAACGCTCGCTTTACCCCGCGCAGAAGGTCCGCTCGGAAACCGGCGTCGGTGCCGCAGGTGCTTCTGGCCACTAAGCAGTTCTCAGGCGCCCGTTGAACGGCAAGACGGCCCGTCTTTCGCGGGCCGTTTTTTTCGTGTGAGCTGTGTTGCAGGGTTCTGTCGCGCATTTGTCGCTGAGCTACGTTTTGCCCGCTGTGCGCTGAATCGCTACACTGGCGGGGTGCTGCAGCCTGGCGACGAAAGTGGTACCAATGTCGGCCAACGCCTTGCCAAGCCGACCGACGAGAGAACGCGACCGCCACGACGCAATAACGAGAGAACGCCTGACCATGTCCCCCCCAGCCAACGCCAGCCACCAACAAGCCATCGCCGCAACACGGCACTGGCTGCAACGGGCGGTAATCGGCCTTAACCTCTGCCCCTTCGCCAAGGGCGTGCACAGCAAGGGGCAAGTGCGCTACGTGGTCAGCGATGCGACGGACGACGAAAGCCTGCTCGCCGATCTGGAACGTGAACTGCACGCCTTGGCGGCGGTGGCGCCGGATGAGATCGACACCACGCTGCTCATCCACCCCCGGGTGCTCAACGACTTTGAGGACTTCGTCGCTTTCCTCGACCTGGTCAATGTCGTGCTCCGAACGCAGCAACTCGAAGGCATCCTGCAGGTCGCCAGTTTCCACCCCGACTACGCTTTCGCCGATACCGACGCCCACGACATAACCAACTGCACCAATCGCGCACCATTCCCGACCCTGCATCTGCTGCGCGAAGCCAGCCTTGACCGCGCGGTCGCCGCTTTTCCCGACGCCGCCTCGATCTACGAGCGCAATATGGAAACGCTGCGCGATCTCGGCAGCGACGGCTGGCAGGCGCTTGGCGTCGGTGCGCCGCCGGACGACGGGAAGTAGGTCGCCGATGTCAGCGCCACGCATCGAACTGCGCGAGAGTGAAGTCGAGTTCATTGCCATCCGCGCCCAGGGCGCCGGCGGCCAGAACGTCAACAAGGTCTCGACCGCCATTCATCTGCGCTTCGATATCGCTGCCTCGTCGCTGCCCGACGAAATCAAGGAACGCCTGCGGCAGCTGCGCGATCAGCGGATTAGTGCTGACGGGGTGGTGATCATCAAGGCGCAGGCGCATCGCAGCCTGGACCGCAATCGCCTCGACGCGCTCACCCGCCTGCGCGAACTGATTGCCCGCGCAGCGTTCACGCCGACACCGCGGCGCCCGACCCGGCCGACGCGCAACTCGCAAATCAGGCGCGTCGACAGCAAAGTCAAGCGCGGCGCGGTGAAGCTGCTGCGTGGGCGGGTCGACGAGCACTAATCGATCATCAGCATGGCCACCAAGGGAGCCGCAATGTTCATTTGCCATTCAGCAGCGGGTGCCAGCGCATGACGCCCGCCGATGTCCTCGCTTTCTGGTTCGAAGAGACAAGGCCAGCGCAATGGTGGGCCAAATCCCCCGACTTCGATCGCCTGATCGAGGCGCGTTTCGAAGCGCTGCATGCCGCTGCCAGCCGTTGCGAGCTGTACGCCTGGCGCAGCACCGCCGACGGCCGACTGGCCGAGATCCTCGTCCTCGACCAGTTCCCCCGCAACATTTTCCGCGATCGCCCGGAATCCTTCGCCACCGACGCGCTGGGGCTGGCTCTCGCCCAGGAAGCTGTCGCCGCCGGCGCCGACAGCGCCATCGACCCGGCGCGCCGCGCCTTCCTCTACATGCCCTACATGCACAGCGAGTCGCCGCTGATTCACGCCCAGGCGGTCGAACTTTTCGCCGCGCCGGGAATGGAGAGCAACCTCGCCTTCGAATTACGTCACCAGGCGATCATCGACCGCTTCGGCCGCTATCCGCATCGCAATGCCATCCTCGGGCGACAGTCGACCCTGGAAGAGATTGAGTTCCTGAAAACGCCGGGGTCGGGGTTTTAAGTGGGCGCGTTAGCGCTGGCCAAAGAAGGTAGCACTGCGCGTATCGGTTTTCGCATGCCGCTCTGCTGGCCCGAGAAATCACAAATCTATTTCAGCGCCTCGATGCCGGCACCAAAATTGATATGGAACACGGTGCCATCGAGTACCAGTGCCGGTACCGACTGGACACCAGCGGCTTCGGCTTCCTGAACACGTGACTTGCTCTCGCCGAGGTGGACGACCTCGACGTCGTAGCGTGCGGGATCAAGCGCCTTGGCCAGGTTTTGTTCGGCAGCGACACAGACCGGGCAGCCGGCGTGATAAAAGGTGGCATTCGTTTTCATGATCGTTTACTCCTGAGTGGATCGGGGTTCGTGCCAGAAGCACACGATCATTGTAGGTAGGGATCTGGTACTCCAAAAGCAGGCACTTTTCGGTGCCCCGGTAACTTTCTGGTGTAAATCATTGGCCATGAACGAAATAAATAATTCATCTCGATCGGCGCCATCACTCTACCGCCACCTGGAAGAAGTGGTGGGTTGCAAATGGTCGGTGTCCGTCCTGATGGCCATTGCCGAGGGTGTTTCACGGCCCGGTGGTCTGGAACGCCGCGTTGCAGGGATTTCGAAAAAAATCCTTTCCGAGCGCCTGCGCAAGCTGACTTCATACGGCTTGCTGGACAAGCAGGTTTTTCCGGAAGTACCGCCGAGGACCGTCTATTCGCTGACATCGAACGGCCACAAACTGATCACTATCATCGCTCAGATAAAATCCCTGGATGTTCAAATGGCCAGTGATCGATAGCGCGCGTCGCCGCTGGAATGGCGTGCGGGCTGCTGTGGCCCCCCGCCGCATTCCCGGCGAGGCTTTCGCAGCAAGCCTGACCGCTGCGATGCCCTTATACTTTGCGAGGGCCCCGCAAGGAGCGCGCGCCGGCAAGCGAGGAGGGAAACAGACATGGCTTATCAACAGAGTTTTGACGTTCATAGCCGTGGTCGCGGCAGCATCGAGATTACTGCCGAAGTGGCGCGGATCGTCCGCGCTGCGGGGATGCCGATCGGCCTGGCGAACATTTTTGTCCAGCACACCAGTTGTTCGGTGGTGTTGACCGAGAATGCGGATCCCTCGGTGCGCCGCGATCTGGAAACCCTCGCCGCGCGCTGGGCGCCCGATGGCGACGCCGCCTACCATCATGACAGCGAGGGCGACGACGACATGGCGGCGCACGGGCGCAACATCCTGGCCGGCAGCTCGGTGAGCGTCCCCGTCGGCAGTGGGGCGATGCTCCTCGGGACCTGGCAGGGGATTTACCTCTGGGAGCATCGCACGCTCTCGCACCGCCGCCGGGTGGTGGTCACGGTCGTCGGCTGATGGCCGTTTTTGTTAAACTCGAGCGTTTTATCGTCTGGCGACTGGAAAAGGACTGCAATGAAAATCGGATTCATCGGTTTGGGTATCATGGGGCGCCCGATGGCGCTGAACCTGCTGCAGGCGGGGCACGAGTTGACTGTCTGGGCGCGTCGCGCCGAGTCGATGCAGCCCTTGCTCGACGCCGGCGCCAGCGCGGCTGACAGTCCCGCCGGCGTGGCCGGCGCGGTCGATTTGCTGATCTCGATCGTCGCCGACGCCCCCGACGTCGAGCAGGTGATGCTTGGCGAACAAGGCGTGGCCAGCGCCGCTCGGGCAGGGCTGGTGGCGGTGGACATGAGCACCATCCGCCCGGCAGCGGCGCGCGACATCGGCGCTCGCCTGCGCGAGCAGGCTGTCGACTTCCTCGACGCGCCGGTTTCCGGCGGCGAAGTCGGGGCGATTGCTGGCAGTCTGTCGATCATGGTCGGCGGTAGTGTCGCTGCTTTCGAAACGGCACGACCGGCTTTCGAGTGTATGGGCAAGAACATCGTGCATGTTGGCGATGCGGGGGCCGGGCAAGTGGCCAAGGCGGCCAATCAGATCATTACCGGCGCCGGTGTGCTGACCGTCGCCGAAGCGCTCAATTTCGCGGCCAGGAGCGGGGTCGATCCGGCCAAGGTGCGCGAAGCGCTGCTCGGCGGTTTTGCCTATTCGAAGATCCTTGAGAACCATGGCCAGCGCATGCTCGACCGCAACTTCAAACCGGGCTTCAAGTCCTGGATGCATCAGAAGGACATGAACATCGTCATGCAGAGCGCGCACGAACTGGGCATGTGCCTGCCGGTGGCGGCGGCGACCGCGCAGATGTACAACGCAATGGTCGGTTCGGGGCTCGGCGAGGAGGATTCGGTCGCCATTCTCAAGCTTCTCGAGCGCCTGTCGGGCGGCGAAGACTGATGCACATCGGTTTCATCGGTCTCGGCGTGATGGGTCGAGCCATGGCGCTGAACCTCTTGCGTGGCGGCCATCAGCTGGCGATCTGGGCGCGCCGACCGGAGTCCCTGCAGCCGCTGCTCGCCGCCGGTGCCGTCGCTTGTGCGACGCCGGCCGCCGTCGGCCAGCGCAGTGAAGTGGTATTCACCATGCTCACCGCCGGTGCCGATGTCGAGTGTGTGGCGCTGGGGCTCGATGGCCTGGCCGACGGGCTCGCTGCGGCTTCGCTGCTGGTCGACATGAGTACCATTGCGCCGGGCATGGCGCGCTCGCTGGCCGAGCGCCTGGGCGAGCGTGCCATCGACATGCTCGATGCACCGGTTTCCGGGGGTGGCCAGGCAGCCATCGCTGCCAGCCTGGCAATCATGGTCGGCGGCAAGGCCGCGGTGCTCGAGCGGGCGCGCCCGCTGCTGGCGCTGCTCGGCAAGACGATTGTCCATGTCGGCGACAACGGCGCCGGACAGGTGGCCAAGGCGTGCAATCAGATGATCATGGTCGGCGCGATTCAGGCGATCGCCGAGGCCTTGCACTTCAGTGCTGCGGCCGGTGCCGATCCGGCCAAAGTGCGCCAGGCGCTGGCGGGTGGTTCGGCCGGCAGCCGTGCGCTGGAAGCCATGGGCGGGCGAATGGTCGATCGCGATTTCGCCGCCGGTGTCGAAGCGCGGCTGCATCACAAGGACTACGGTATCCTGATGGACGAAGCGTATCGCCTCGGCGTGCCGCTGCCGCTGGCCGCACCGGTCTGGCAGCAGCTCAATGCACTGATGGCCATGGGTTGGGGCCGCTCCGACACCGCCTCGCTGCTGCGCGTTCTGGAAGCAAGCCGGCGCGCTGCCGGATGAGACGGTCTGGCCGTTGCCTGGCTGGCGACACTAGTCGACAGGGATGATCAGCTTGTCCCAGCCTGAGCCTTCTTCGCCGCTGTTGGCTTTCTTGCTGCGGGCAAGCGTTGCCAGGCGCGCTTCCATTGCGGCGATCGACTGGTCGGTAAACTTGAGTTTGCGACGGTCGGTACCGCAGCGGCGTTCAGGCGCACCTGGCGGGCGCTGCAGTTGCTCCTGGCGTCGGTCTGGTCCTCGTTGCGTGCGCATTTTACTCACTCCTTGAAAATCGCGACATCATCGCCGTAGTGAAGTGGTGCTCCGAAGGCTGTCCGCCAAACCCCGAGGACCCCTGCCGACTTTGCGCGACCGCGATTGCAGCGATGCGCGGGCGATCACCCATAGTGTTATACCCCTTACCTGTCGGCATTATCCAGAAAACACCGCTTGAATACCAATGCAGCAAGCTTATGGTAAGGATGCGTGGCTTATGACCTCCCTCTCCAGCGCCTGCTGCCTGGCTCGTCCTGCAGGCGACGGATCACACGCACCATTGCAGCATCGCACTATTGGCATGGCTCAGCTCCTAGCCGCTGGCGCAAACTCGGCCGGCGGCGCTGTCTGTGCTCGCCCATCGTCGTGAACCAAGCGCAAGCCGGCCGGCAAGGACTCGCCAAAAGCGCGGCGTTCGTCGGCTTTGTCGAGTTCGACGACGCTACTGATCTGCTCGACCCAGTGGCTATTGGCATTGATCGCGCTCAGCCGCGCGACGACGCCCTCGCGGATGCTGTCGGGCAGGTCGCGTGAGCGATCGCCGGTCAGGCGCGCGAGTTGGGTGGCCGCGAAGGCGGCCGGCTCGACCTTTTTCCAGTCCACGGCCAGCAAGCCTTCGAGCCAGCGGCAGGCGTCTTCGGCCGGCACTACCTGGTGGGCGCTCCCGTAAAGCGGTTGGCGTGCGCCGAGGCGACCGAGAGCCCACCAGCCGAGCGGTTTCTCTGCCCCACTGGCCAGGCTGTCGAGCAGCCAGTCACCGACTTCGATCTTGCGTTCGACGGGCAATCTTTCGAGCGAAGCGACCAGGCGCAGCATGTCGTCGTGGCTACCGCTGATCGGTGCTGGCTGGCGCTTGCGGGCTTTGACGGTCTCGGTCTGCAGCGCGGGCAGGAGTTCGGCGAGCAGAAGCTCCTGCGTCTCCGCCGCCAGGCCCCCGGCGGCACGCCGCCACAGGGTCCACCACTCGGACCAGTTCTGGCTCTCATTCACATACTGGATGCCTTGTGACAGCAGGGCGGTCAGTTGCTCGATCCGCCAGTCGTCGATAGCGTCGCCAAAGCCCGGGCGCAGGCAGTAGCCTGCGAGGTTGAGCCACAGACGCTCGTGTTCCGGCGAGCGCCGCCGGCGTCGGGCGCGTTGCAGCAGGGCGTCGAAAAGGGCGCGCAGCAGCGGCATCTCCCAGTCGTCGCGCTTGCCGAGCAGATGTTCGAGCTGGCCGCGCAGGCGGCGCACTTCCTTGTTGTCGACGGCCTGCGAACGGCCGCCGAAAATATGTTCGATGGACTTCACCGCATCGGTGAAGCGTGGCGGCAGGACTTCGGACGAGGCGGTGGTCGCTTCGCCGTCGCTGCGCAACTGAAATTCGAGCAGCCAGCGACGAGCCGGGTTGTCGATGCTGACACAGTGCAGTTCCAGGCTGCCGACCTCGGTGATGCCGGTGATCAGTTCGACGCGCACTTCGCGCTGCGTGTTGCCGGCCTGCGGCTGGACGACGGTGGCAATCGGCGGCAGGCGGACGAAATCTTCATCGTCGAGGGAGGCGATTTGACCCGGCTGATAGCGCGTGTCGGCCACCGACGAGGCGAGATAGAAGCGCACCGGCTGACCCAGGCGCAGGCTGAAGGTACGTTCCGGCAGGCGGATTTCGTGCCCTTCCTCGCTGCCGCGCGGCAGGATGCAGATGCCGCGTCGCTGCTTGCTGCCTTCTTCAAGGACCAGGAAGTAGCTGCGCGCCGAGCCGCCGCCGATGCGTCGCCCGTGCCCTTGGCGGACCAGCGCGTAGGCGACTGCGCCGCGGGCGACGGCAATGTCCGGGTTGTCGTTGTGCAGCAGGCGCAGCGGCGCGCCGCGCCAGTCGGCGAGAGTGGCTTGCAGGCGCTCGCTCAGCGCCTCGGCACGAAAGACGCCGCCGTTGAAGAGCACGCTATCGGGTACCGGCAGGCGCTGTTCGGCCGGCGGCTGTTCGTCGCCCGCTTGCTGCTCTACTTGTCCCTGTGCTTGCGGTTCCTGTGCTGCAAGCGGTGTTTCCTGCTCGGCGAGGGCGCGCTGCGCCGCCTCTTTGTGGCGCCTTAGAAAAGCGGCGACATGGCGGGTGATCGCCGGATCGGCGGGGTAGGGCAGTCCGAATTCGACCAGCCCGGCGCGCCGCTGCAGTACCGGCTGATCGACGGTGACGCGCGGCATGAAGCCATCGACGACCATGTTCAGCACTTCCTGGCGCTGCAACTCGATGCTGCGCGCGCCACCGATCAGCTTGGCGCCGCCGCCGAGCAGGGTCAGCAAGACCGATTCGGGTGCGCCAGGCGCCAGCAATTGTTCCTTGGCGGCGCGGCAGCGCGCCGTCAGCTGCGAAAAACGCGCCGCCGACAGTTTCTTGCCGCCACTCTCCGGCAGGCGCGATTCGACCAGGTGGGCCAGCGCCAGATCCATATTGTCGCCACCGAGCATCAGGTGGTTGCCGACACCGACGCGCGTCAGCTCCGGCTCGCCGTCCCTGAAGGCTACCTGAATCAGCGTCAGGTCAGTGGTGCCGCCACCGATGTCACAGACCATCAGCAGCCGCGTTTCGGCGAGCTCAGTGTCCAGGCTTTGCTGATGGCGGAACAGCCAGTCGTAAAACGCTGCCTGCGGTTCCTCGAGCAGGCGCAGCTTGGGCAGGCCGGCTTGCCGCGCGGCTTCGACGGTCAGCGCCCGCGCGCCTTCGTCGAAGGAAGCGGGAACGGTGAGGATCACCTGCTGCTGTTCGAGCGGTGCCTGCGGGAAGCGGTGCCCCCAGGCGGCGCGAACGTGCGCCAGATAACTGGCGCTGGCGGCGACTGGCGAGACCCTGGCGACAGCCGCTTCGGCACCCCAGGGCAGGATCGGCGCCATGCGGTCGACCGAGGCGTGCGACAACCAGCTTTTGGCGCTGGCGACCAGGCGACCGGGAACCTGCGCGCCGAGTTCGAGCGCGAAGCGGCCGGTGAGGGCGAGTTGAGCGCCCTCGCCAGGGTCGCCATCGTCGCCATCATCGGCACTTTCGCCATCTCCAGCCGTGTCGCCGACTTTCCCGCCACCTGCCTCGGCCGGCCATGGCAATTGCAGATCGCCCGGGCTGAGCTCGCCGGCCGCCGGATGAAAGCGCACCGAAGGCAGTAGCGGCCGGGCGGCGACTTCGCCGGCGCCGACCAGTTGCTCGATCTCGAAAAGCTCGACCTGCTGCCCTCCGGGCGCGGCATAAGCGACAACGGTATTGCTGGTTCCGAGGTCGATACCGACGATGTACTGCTGCTTCACGGCCCTCAGTCCGCCGCCTTGGCGACAGCGTCGGCACTACCGCCAGCGTCGCGCGCGTCAAACTCGACTTTCCAGCGCTCCGGGCCATCGTGCGGCAGCGCTTCGAGTTCGAGCGTACCGGCCTCGGTGACGCGCGCGTGCAGCTTGACGCGGACCACTTCGCCATCGGCGCGACCTTCGGCGGGCAGCGTCGTCTGGATCTCGGCGAGCTCCTGCAGTTCATCGGGCTCCCAGTCGGCGAGCAGGGTGCCGACCTGATCCTGGCGGCGAACCGACGAGCCGAAGAAACGGAAGCGCACCGCTTCGCCGACGACCAGCCCGAACTCCTGCTCCGGAAGCGCGGCGTCGCTGCCTTCCTCCATGCCGAACGGCGCCAGGCACAGCGCCTGCACCGGTGGTTGCATGCCGGGGACCGCCGGCATCACCGATTCGATGGCTACATAGTAGGAACGCGCCGTGCCGCCACGGATGCGCACCCCCTGGCCGCGGCGCACATAGCCGTAGTAGGCACCGCCACGGGCGACGGCCAGATCGAGGTCGGCGCCTTCGAGCGGGCGAGCCGCTGGCGCGCCTTCGGCAGCCAGCCAGGAGTTGATCGTCCCCAGCGTGCGTTCGGCGAGCAGTTCCGACTTGAAGACGCCGCCATTGAACAGCACCGCCGTTGGATGCAGGAAAGTCGCGCCATCCGGCAGGGCACCGGTGAAGCCTTCGAGATCGGCCGTCGCGGCGACCTGGCGAGCCAGGAAAGCGGCCAGGTGACGGGTGATCGCCGCGTCGTGGGCGTAGGGCAGGCCGAGCTGGGTCAGGCCGGCGCGACCCCGTACCTGCGGACGGTCGCCGATGGCGGCGTCGGGGAAGAAGCCTTCCAGCAGGGTGGCAGTCAGTTCGGCGCGCGTCAGTTCGCTGCGCAGCGAGCCGCCGATCAACTTGGCGCCGCGGCTGGCGATGATCAGCGGCACTTCGCTGAGCGAGGCGTCGTTGAGCAGTGCTTCCTTGGCCGCGCGGCAGGAATGGGTCAGCGCTCGCAGCTGCCAGGCGTCGGTCTTGATGCCCTGGGCGCCGAGCTTGCTGGCGACGGCGAAGGCCAGGGCCAGATCCATGTTGTCGCCACCGAGCAGGATGTGCTCGCCGACCGCGACCCGGTGCAGTTCGAGGACGCCATCGCGTTCGAGAACGGCAATCAGCGAGAAGTCGCTGGTACCGCCGCCGACGTCGGCGACGAGGATGATCTCGCCCGGCTGCACCTGCTTGCGCCAGCTTCCGGCGCTTTTCTGAATCCAGCTGTACAACGCTGCCTGCGGCTCTTCGAGCAGGATCATGTGTTTACAGCCAGCCGCCTTGGCCGCTTCGGCACTCAATTCGCGTGCCGCCGGATCAAAGGAAGCCGGGATGGTGACGACGATTTCCTGCTCGGCGAAAGGCGCCTCGGGGTGGGCGTCGTCCCAGGCGGCGCGCAAATGGCTGAGGTAGCGCAGCGAGGCTTCGAGCGGCGACAGGCGCGCCACTTCGGGCGGCGCGTCGTGCGGCAGGATGTCCGCGCGCCGGTCGACGCCGGCGTGGCAGAGCCAGCTCTTGGCACTCGACACCAGTCGTATCGGCGTCGCCGCACCGCGGCTGCGCGCCATTTCACCGACCGCATAGTCCTGCTCGGCGGTCCACGGCAGGCCGAGGTCACCGGGCGCGAGTTCGCTGGCATGCGGCAGGTAGATGAAGGACGGCAGCAGGCCCGGCGACTCGACCGAACCGGGGGCCGTCAATTGTGGGATCGGCAGTACTTCCTGCGCGACGTTCTCGCCGTCGCTGTTGGCGATGTCCACGTAGGACAGGGCGCAATGGGTGGTACCGAGATCGATACCAATGGAAAATTTTGCTTCGCTCATAGTTCAACCTCCGCCGGAGCGACGATATGTAGATCGTGGCTGCCGGAAAGTTTGGGCAGGCGGGTTTCGATAACTCGCCAGCCGCGGTGTGTGATGTGGCCGTTGAAGGGCGGCTCGCCGACGACATTGCCGGTGATGCGAATCGCCGCAGCGTCGAAACCTTCCGGCAGGGTAATCGCGCTGCCTTCGTCTTCCTCGCGTACCGGGTCGATGCTGAAATTGTCGACCAGCACTTTGCGACAGCCTTCATGGACCAGGCGGGCGGCCGCGCCGACATCGGCATCGCCATAGGCGGCGACGTCCTCCTGGATAAAATCGATGAAACGGGCCTCGCGCTGCAAAAGGCCGAGAAGCTGCAGGGCGCCATCGGGGGCAGCTTCCTTGAGTGCCGGCGCCGCAGGCTTCGTCGCGGCGCTCGCCGCTGCCGTGTCTTTGGCCTTCTTGCGTCGGCGCTCGGCCAAGCGTAGCGCCTGGACGCCGCCAGCGAACTCGCTATTGCCAATGATCTTGAAGAAGCTGGCGATGGCAATGCCGATTCTGCTGAAAAAGTGTGGATTGTCTGGCTTCATGGGTGGGTCCTGGTATGTGCCGCCGCAGCGGCTCGGTGACAGGCTTCAAGACCCGGCTGCGGCAGCGCCAGAGCTGGCTGCTGTTTCGCGTCGGGAGTTGAGAAAGTGTGCGTAAAGAGGGCAAAGAATGGCAGGGCTTTTCTTCTGGCTTGCGCATGGTAGCCATGCTCGCAGGGGTACGCAACGCCGGGCGGGAAGTCTGCCCGGGCGCGTGGCGCTGGACATTGTCCGTCAGGCACCTATGTTGCGGTGCAATATAAACCATTTTGGCGATTTCGGGTAGATGGACTGATGGCGCCGCGGCTGCGCCATTCAGCAAGCCGCTGTCGCTTGCCGCCTTCTGCGCCTTCCTGAAGGCCCTTGGCGTGAACGGATCGTAGGCTACGCCAGGCCAAGCGTCCAATGATGCTCGTCGAGGGGATCAGCTGCACGATCCTCGACCACGACGCAGAAATGGTCGAGGCCGCGTGCAGCTTCGGTTTCCGGGTCTTCTACGGCGATGCTTCGCGACTCCACCTGCTGCGTACGGCCGGGTCGGCCAGCGCGGGTGCTGGTCCTGGCGGTCGATGACGGCGAACAATCGCTGAACGGGCGCGCACTAGCTACCTTGCCCCACGCATCGTCGCTGCGCGGGGTAATTCTAGAGCGTTGTGTGCACGTCCCGGGCAGCAAGGGACAGTTGATCGAGGCGTTCTTCGACGCAAACGCATTGATTCAATGTCTGCAGCCACAAGGGAAGGCTGGGGCTTACGCTCTTCCAGTAGAGCGGGATCAGCAGACCGAAGCCCGTGCGAGGGAAGCCTGCGCGCTTGTTGCGGAGCCGGGCGATGTTCAGTTCTTCCTGGCACTCAGGCGATGCAAAGTATGCCGGGCTGAGGATGGACACGACTTTTCGGCAGCTCTCGATGGCTCGATCGATGTCGTCCTGGTACGACTTGCCTTTCTGAATCGAGAGGCGAAAATCGAACACGGTCGCCGTTGGGTCGATTACCGCGAGTTCGCGCTTGAACGCGTCGGCGGCGTTTGCATTGTGGCTGCTGAAGCTCAGAAACACATCGTAGTATTGGGCAACTGGCGGCGGGGCGCTGAGGGACGCGCCTCGCGTCCGCGAGGCATCGTCGCCCTGATCGACCTTTTCCATTAAGGCCACCAACGCTGGCATGCGACTTCGATCGCGCTCGAAGATCATCAGCTCGGAGATGGGCAGGCCACGGCGCATCCATTGAATCGATGCGTCCAGGAGTGAGCCCATCATCACCAGCGGTGACCAGCGTTGATCGCCCGAGCTGAGAATGGGCATCGCTACCCGTCTATCTTCGCTATCGGACAGGAAGGGGAAGAGGCCGCGAAACAGCGCTCCCACCGCCTCGGGAGGGCTGCCAAGCTCGCGGGGCTCGAAGACGGCGAGACGCCGCGCGCCGCGCCATGCCGAGTGATCGGCGAGTTCGGGAGAGAGCCAGAAGCCGGATGTGTGCCGCAGATCGACGGCTTTGTGTCGCGCCAGTTCCGCCACCGACACACCACTTCTCTGTAGCGCGCCGATTAGCGATGTGGGAGTCGGGACATAATCGTCGGGAAAGGCGGATGCGACGAGAAGATCGACCGCATCGTTTAATCCTAGCTCGGTGAGGTCGCCGTGCACCAGTGATATCACCCGCTCGGTTTGACCGTCAAACACCTTGATCGAATGTACTGTTTCCATCGCAGCCTCCGGGTTTCCTGTTGATCTGAATCAGCTCTGAATCAGCTCTGAAGCAGCTCTGAAGCAGAGCTTTCACTAATCGACCACGGTCGCGTTGTCGCTGGCAGTTCACGTTTCAGCTTTTTACGATACCGCAGACCCCTTGCTCAGCGCACTTATACGCGCGCCTCGGCGTGAGCGACCCTGATAACACGTATCGACTGACGGATTGCGGCGGAGTTCGCCGCGCCGTCCTCGCCTGCGTGAGGGCGACCATCAGCTGACATGGGGTCCAGCGTGGGTGGATTGACGAGCTGGAGATGGCAAGAGGGACGCATGTCGGCAGCGAGAAGGGCTTGGGCGCGGGAGTGCGTGCTTGGGGATTTCCCCTCTCCCCAACCCCTCTCCCGCAAGGGGCGAGGGGCTTTTTGTGCGGCGGGCGAGTGGGCGGGTGGTGCTGAGGCGGCTTGGTTAATGTGAAAGTCGCGCACGCGACTCACAAACCTTGCTTCTCCCCTCGCGGGAGTGTCTCGATTGTCATGACCGTCAGGCGGGCGCGACTTGGACCAGGAGTTTGCCGAAGTTGCGGCCTTCGAGGAGGCCGATGAAGGCTTGCGGAGCATTTTCCAGGCCATCGACGAGGTCTTCGCGGAACTTGATTTGTCCGGACTTGATCCAGGCGCTCATCGCGGTGAAGAACTCGCCGTAGCGATCGCCGTAGTCGTCAAAAATGATGAAGCCCTGCATCTTGATGCGTTTGACCAGGAGGGTGCGGGTGAGCAGGCCGAGGCGGTTCGGGCCGGCTGGCAGTGCCTGGTCGTTATAGTGGGCGATCAAGCCGCACAGGGGAATGCGCGCGTGGATGTTGAGTAGCGGCAGCACGGCATCGAAAACGGCGCCTCCGACATTTTCGAAATAGATGTCGATGCCTTGCGGGCAGGCTTCGGCAAGCGCTTGTGGCAAGGTCTCGCCGTGGTGATCGATACAGGCGTCGAAGCCGAGTTCGTCGATCACGTAGCGACATTTTTCGCTGCCGCCAGCGATGCCGACGACGCGGCAGCCCTTGAGTTTGGCAATCTGACCGACCACGGCGCCGACGGCACCACTCGCCGCAGCGACGACGACGGTCTCGCCCGGTTGCGGACGGCCGATGTCGAGCAGGCCCATGTAGGCGGTGAAGCCGGGCATGCCAAGCACGCCGAGGGCCAGCGACGGTCGTGGCATGGCCGGATCGAGCTTGACCAGGCCGCGGCCATCGGAAAGCGCGTAGTCCTGCCAGCCGGAGTAGGCGAGAACCAGGTCGCCCGCGCGATAGTCGGGATGCTGCGACGCTTGGACCTCTGCCACGGTGCCCCCCGGCATGGCTTCACCGATACCGACCGGCGCGGCGTAGGAGGGTGCGTCGCTCATGCGGCCGCGCATGTAGGGATCGAGCGACAGGTAGAGCGTGCGCAGCAGCAACTGGCCTTGGGCTGGCTGTGGGACTGGCGCTTCGTCGAGGCGGAAATTGTCGCTGCGCGGCGCGCCGACGGGGCGCGACGCGAGGACGATGCGCCGATTGCGGGCGCCGTCCTGGCCAACTGGCTTGTTCATTCACAGGGCTCCTTCGAGAATTTTCCGGCTCGCCGCCGCCAGGTTGAAAGGCGTGTGCCGCTACCGAGCCTGGCCTGAATTGGACCGTGTCGGCAGGCCAGCTTGTGTCCAGGCTTCCATGCCGCCGCGGTACCACAACACATTCCGGTAGCCCAGGTTGATAGCGCGCAAAGCCGCGTTGTAAGACATCCAGCAGTTCACGCCTTCGCAGTAGAGCACCAGTGGACGCGACTTGTCGCCATTGGCAATCGTCTGCAGATACGCACCAAACTCGCGCTGCGTATTGTCATTGAACGTGCCGCCTTGTGCTGCGGGCACCACGGAAATCGCATCCGGCAGCGCGGACGGAGCACCATAGACATCGAGCAGCAGTACACCGGACTGTTTGTCTTGCAGCAGTTTCCGCAACGCCTGCGTGCTAATGACCGACCCGCCGGGGATTTCCCTGGGCGTCGGACCGTGCAACTGATGACTGGGCTTGAGCTCTTTTGTTGGAGGGATTCCGAAGTCCTGAGTCTCATCGATCCCCGAGCGCGGCAAATTGCCGGAGGAGGCCGTGGCGTCGCCAGGTCCACGGCCGGTTTCTGAACGAGTGGGCGCGACTGGCGCCGGCGCTTGCTCGCGCGGTGGTATGGGTGGACTATCGAAAGTGTTCTGGGCAGACGAGACAGCCGCATGCAGCGTCGTAAGAGTGAACAGCAAGATCCGCAAGGCAGAGTACGTTGTGCTCGGTTTCATGGCAGGCGCTCCAGTTGATCACCGTTGATCGGTGCGTAATTTGGGTTGTCGGTGGAAATATAGCGGCCGTCACCGACACGCCAAACGTAATCGTTATGGATGGTGGCACGCACCGGCGTGTTGCTGGCCGGGTCCTTGTACGTGTTGTATTCGCCAATACCTTCCAGGGTGCGCCGCTGAATACGATCATCTGTTTCCTGAGTGCTTTTCCAGGTGTTGGAG
Organism: Candidatus Accumulibacter meliphilus; assembly: GCA_003332265.1. Classification (GTDB taxonomy): domain Bacteria; phylum Pseudomonadota; class Gammaproteobacteria; order Burkholderiales; family Rhodocyclaceae; genus Accumulibacter; species Accumulibacter meliphilus. The sequence continues at coordinate 1,858 of QPGA01000021.1, read as the reverse complement.
TAGATCTGCGAGACCTCACTCAGTGTCTGTTGGCGAATCTGCGAGCGATCATTCGCACCCTTGAGATTGATTTGTGCCATTCGATCGTTATGCCATTTGGTGATGCCCATGGATTGCTCCCTGGCGATGCGATCTGAAGCCTCACGAGTCGTTTGCCCCCACCTATCAACCCATTGTTTTTTCGCTCGCATCGAGTTGCGCAGACGTTCGCCGAGAGCGAAATCCAACTGCCCGTCAGGCGCGTGCTGGGCGTAGATATTGGTGGTACCGGCGACGACGTTGCCCTGCATTTCGGAGAAACTGATGGTGGTGATCAAGGATTCGCGAAATTCCCGCCCATCCTGAGAATAGCCAATCAGCATTTGCCCGGCCTCATAGTGCACCCGGGCACCGCCCGGGCCTGGCGGGTTCTTCGGCATCGCCTCCACAAGGTCGGGACGATCACGGTACTGGAGAATCCTGGCGCGGCCAGCATAGCGCTGATTGACCACCATACCGAGATAGGCGCGCACCGAGTTGATAGGCATGGGTGCACAGGGGTTGAACTGGATTTCTGTGCCCTGCACCTGCCAGTTATATCCAGGCCGGATTTCGAATCCCTGCAGACCATCGCGCGAGGTTGCCTGCCAACTCATGCGCATCATGTTGCCCACACACTGGCTGTTACGGTCCCAGGTAACGCCGCCACGCGTTACCCAGTCTTCCGGGATGCGCACGGTACCAACCTCCATCGGTTGATTGAATCCCTGGTTATCCATGATCGTGACCTCCTGCCATCCCTTGCCGACGGATTCTCGCTTCGCGCCCTGCGGGTCCACCGGACTGGCAACGCCGAAAGCAGCGCCGCTTGCGGCGCCGGCCGGCGTGGACACTGCGCCAAAAACCAGCGCTGTCGCGAGCAAAATAGAGCGTATGCGGTAGATGTTCATCAAGATGCCTCCAGTAGCTGACAGCGAATAGTAAGTGATATGCAATATCGTGAGGGGCTCGGGAGGTCGATCACTTGCCGGCAGGCCTTCTCGAACATCGCGACGGCCTTGCCAGCGCCGATCTTCTCCGCAGCAGTCTTGTGGGATTGTCACCCTTCAATATTTGCCTGCTCGCCGCTGATGCCGAAGACCTGTTGGCGAATGCGGAACAGCTCGTCGCGGGCGGCGGCGGCTTTCTCGAATTCGAGGTTCCTGGCGTATTCGAGCATCTCTTTCTCGAGTCGCTTGAGTTCGCGCGCCAGTTGCTTCTCGCTCATTGCTTCGTAGTTGGCCTGTTGCTGCGCCGCCTTGAGTTCGCGGCGTGCGTCGTCGAGGTCGTAGACGCCGTCGATGATGTCGGTGATGCGCTTGCTGATGCCTTTCGGGACGATGCCGTGCGCTGCGTTGAAGGCGATCTGCTTGAGCCGCCGTCGTTCGGTTTCGGCGATGGCGCGGCTCATCGAGCCGGTAACCCGGTCGGCGTAGAGAATGGCGGTGCCGTTGAGGTGGCGGGCGGCGCGACCGATGGTCTGGATCAGTGAGCGTTCGGAGCGCAGGAATCCCTCCTTGTCGGCGTCGAGAATGGCCACCAGCGAAACTTCCGGAATGTCGAGACCTTCGCGCAGCAGGTTGATGCCGACCAGCACATCGAACTTGCCGAGACGCAGGTCGCGAATGATCTCGACGCGTTCGACGGTGTCGATGTCCGAATGCAGATAGCGGACACGCACTTCGTGTTCGCTCAGATACTCGGTGAGATCCTCGGACATGCGCTTGGTCAGCGTGGTCACCAGCACCCGCTCGCCGCGCCCGACGCGCAGGCGGATTTCGGAGAGCAGGTCGTCGATCTGGCTCGACGCCGGGCGAACGATGAGCACCGGGTCGATCAG
>QPGA01000003.1:134089-169417 GCA_003332265.1 Candidatus Accumulibacter meliphilus | reverse complement strand
TCAGGCGCGGCACGCAGAACCGAATCACCCACGCCGTGATATTCGACGAGGCACACCGCGCCGCGCGCTTGAAGCTGATTCCAACCATGGCCAAGGAATGCCGTAAGTACGGGCTATCCTTCGTCGTAGCCTCGCAAGAGGCGAAGGATTTCGACCCTTCGCTGTTCACCGCAGTCGCCAACTACCTGGCGCTAAGAGTTAGTGAGCCTGATGCCAAGCTGATGGCGAAAATCTTCGCGCCGTCGGACAAGCTGACGCTATACACCGACCGGATCAAACAGATGGCCAAGTTCAAGGCGTGGTTCTATTCGGAAGGGATGCGCGCGCCAACGCCCGTTGCCCTGGGCAATACGCAACAGGATTGAACACTGCCTTCAGCCTGGGGCTTGGCCTACCAGACGACGCCATCGTGCCTCGCGAACAAGCTGTGGCAGCTTCCTCCTATCGCGCGGAGGTCTTCTGTCCTCCAACTCCTCGAACTCCCTCGCCCACGGCTCGCCGCTGTCGCCAGCGATACAGCAGCCAGCCGTAAATACCGAGGTTGACGACGATCACCACCGCCGCCAGAACGAACTGAATGTCCCGGGTCAGGCCGACGGGATAGATGATCGGCAGCAGGTAGTGTTCGATGAAGCTGCCGGCGTAGCCGGCCTCGCCAGCAGCTTGCCGCCAGGCATTTTCCAGCGGCGTCAGCGGGCAAATCCCAGCGCTGATTTCGATGAAAGCTCCCCAGCAGGCGGCCGGAAGATGGAGCAGTGCGAGCCTTGGCCAGAGCAGCACCAGGCCGCCGCCAAGAACGACGAAGACGATGAACAGCAGATGCGCGAGGACGACAGCGTCAGCCAGGAAGCGATAGCTCATGGGTTGGCGGCCGACTTCCCAAGCGCTTCAGAAATTGTCGTTGAAGCCACGGATCAGCCGGCGCGCTTTCTTCGTCGGGCGACCGCGCAGATCGCTGCCCGGGACCGGCGCCAGACGCCGGGCCTCCTGCTGCGCCAAACGGCGCGCGCGACTGTCCTCGGTTTCCTCGTAGAGCTGCTGCGCCTCGACCGCCGGGCGGCGCTGCGCGTTGAGGCCGCGCACGACGACGCTCCAGACGCTGTCGCCGACGGCGATTTCGAGGCTCACGCCGACCTGCAACTCGCGCGCGGCTTTGACCGCTTGCCCCGCGAGTCTGACGTGGCCGGCGGAAATCGCCTGCGCTGCCAGCGAGCGCGTCTTGTAAAAGCGCGCCGCCCACAACCACTTGTCGATGCGCATCCGCGCCGCGGCGCTGAAATCTGCTGTTTCTGCCATGACAACTCCCCTACTCTCGCGTGGGCCGCTTGCCGAGCTTGCGCTGCAGTGTGCGGCGGTGCATTTTCAGGGCGCGCGCGGTGGCCGAAATATTCCCCTGCTGCTCGGCCAGGACGCGCTGGATATGCTCCCACTCCAGCCGGTCGACCGACAGCGGCGAGCCCGATACCGGCGTCGCCGAGTCGCCCTCGCTGCCTTTGTTGAGTGCCGCGACGACCTGATCGGCGTCACAGGGTTTGGCCAGGTAGTGGATGGCGCCCAGCTTGATCGCCTCGATGGCGGTGGCGATGCTGGCGTAGCCGGTGAGCATCACCACGCGCGTGTTCGGATCCAGCTCGATCAGTTTCTCGATCAGCACCAGGCCCGACGGCCCGGGCATTTTCAGATCGACGACGGCATATTCGGGCGGCTGCTCGAGGGCGCTGGCGAGGGCTTCATCGACCGTCGCCGCGACGCTCACGGCATAACCACGGCGGTTGAGGGCGCGCGCCAGGACGCGACGGAAGACATCGTCGTCGTCCACCAGCAGCAGGGTCGAACGCTCGTCTTCGGGGAGTTTCGGGATTTTCTCGGTCATCACAGGCATCAGTTCAGTTCTCAGCTTTGCGCTTTCAGTCGNNGGACGCGACGGAAGACATCGTCGTCGTCCACCAGCAGCAGGGTCGAACGCTCGTCTTCGGGGAGTTTCGGGATTTTCTCGGTCATCACAGGCATCAGTTCAGTTCTCAGCTTTGCGCTTTCAGTCGGGCCAAAGGCAGGGTGACGCGGGTGCAGGCGCCGCCCTGCGGCGGCTCACGGTTGAAGAGTTCGACCTTGCCGCCGAGGCGCTCGAGCGTGGCGTTGCTCAGGAACAGGCCAATGCCGAGGCCGCCGGCACGCTCGCCGCCGTCGACCTTGGTGGTGAAAAAGGCCTCGCCCTGCCGCTGCCGCGCTTCGGCATCGAGCCCGGGACCGGCGTCGAGGATCTCGATGCGACAGCGGTCGATATCCCAGGACGCCGTAAAGCGTAGCACTTCCTGGCTGGCGCCATTGGTGTCGGCGGCGTCGGCGGCGTTATCGAGCAGATTGAGCAGCGCTTGCTCCAGAGTGCGGTCAACGGCGATCAAGGGCGCTGGTTGTGCACCGTGCAGCGTCGCGCTGAGCCGCGCGTGCGGACGAATCAGCTGCCAGTCGTCGAGCACGTGCTGCAGGTAGGCATCGAGCGCCAGCGAGCGCAGACTTTCCTCGCGCCCCTGACCGGAAGAGGCGAGGATCTGCGAAATCGTCTGCTTGCAGCGATCGACCTGTTCGCGCAGCAGCAAGAGGTCCTCGCGCAACTCGGTGTCGCCGCTGCCATGGTTGAGCTCAAGCTCGCGGATGACCACCGCCATCGTCGCCAACGGCGTCCCCAACTGGTGCGCCGCGCCAGCGGCGAGGGTGCCCAGCGAGAGAATCTGCTCGTCGCGCAGAACGGCTTCGCGGACCACGGCGAGTTCGCGTTCGCGCTGCTTGAGCGCTGCCGCCATGCGCGTCAGGAAAAAGGCAACGACGCCGACGCTGATCACGAAGTTCAGCCACATGCCGAGAATGTGCAGGGCAAAGCCGCTGCTATGGATGGCGTGTTCGCTGGCGCCGCCGGTGGCACGGGCGAGCAGCGCGTCGAACTGGGCGAGATCGCCTTGCGGTGGCGGCAGCGGCAGCTTCCAGAAGATCAGGAAAGTGTAGGCAGCCAGCGTCATCGCTGCCATGGACCAGGCATAGCGCGCCGGCAGCATCGCCGCAGCCAGCGTCGGCGGCAGCAGGAACAGCGAAACAAAGGGATTGGCCGAACCCCCGGCAAAATAGAGCAGGACGCCAAGGGCAGCGACGTCGATCGCCAGATGGGCGAAGACTTCGCCTTCGCTGGCCGCACCACCGCGGGCCAGGCGCCAGCGGGTGAGCAGGTTGACCGCGGCGAGCAGGGCGATGACCGCCATCATCGGCGCGACATCGAGGGGGATCTTCAACCACGCCACCGCCAACAGCAACACGACCGCTTGGGTCAGCACTTCGATGCGCCGCAGCACGAGCACGCGCGCCAAGGGATTCGCGCTGCCGGACATGAAAGCCGGTGCCTGCTCTTGCTCCTCTCCTGGCTGCTCCTGAAAGGCTCGAAACATCGTTATTGGCGGCGCTAGAGAGCGGTCGAAAGCAGCAATTTTACGCCTTGCCCCTTGTCCTTGCCGAGACTGCGGCGATCTGCCGCAGGCAGGTCAAGGCCAGCACCGCTTGTCGTCAGCCTGCGCATGTCTCCGCCAGCGATATCGAAACCTGCGAAATAACCACGCCGGCCCATTTCGTTGCGAATGATTCTCATGTATAATGCAGCCCTGTGCACTCGGGCTCTTGCCGCTGCTGCACTGCACTGACAGCGACAACGCCCCCCCAGAGGCCAGACCTCACTGTCTTTTTTGAACGCTGGCAAGCGTTCGCAGCGATATTGATGCACTAGCCGGAAGGTGTCAGACAACATGAATGGCCCATTGGAATTGATTTCCCTTTTCGACCTTCCGCGGGGTCACGAAGGCACGGTGAGTAGCGGCGACCTGGCCACCGCTGGCGATGCTGGCGAGCGTGAGCTGGCGCTACGGCTGTACGAAATCGGCTTTGTCGACGGTGAGCGAGTGCGCGTGGTCGCGCGTGGCTTCCCGGGAGGCGAGCCGATCGCGGTACGCGTCGGCAGCACGATTTTCGCCTTGCGTCGCTTCGAAGCCGAGCGCGTTTTGGTCGCCCCACTGCGTAACGGAAGAGCGACCGCATGAGCAGCGCCAGTGAAGCCATGAGCCTGGTCCTGCTGGGCAACCCGAATTGCGGCAAGACCGCCCTCTTCAACCTGCTCACCGGCAGCCGACAGAAGGTCGCCAACTACCCCGGCGTGACCGTAGACCGCAAGGAGGGGATGCTGACGACGCCGGCGGGCCGACAGTTCCGTATCCTCGACCTGCCCGGCGCCTACAGCCTAAACGCCGTCAGTATCGACGAGGAGATCACGCGCGATGTGGTTCTCGGCACGCTCGCCGGCGAGCAACGCCCGGACATGATCGTTTGCGTCAGCGACGCCACCAACCTCAAGCTCAACCTGCGCCTGGTGCTGGAAGTCAAACGTCTGGGATTGCCAATGATGCTGGCGCTGAACATGACCGATCTGGCCAGCAAGCGTGGCATCACCATCGACGTCGCCGCCCTGCAGCGCGAGCTGGGCATGCCGGTGGTCAATACCGTCGCCGTCAGACGCGGTGGCGCCAGCGAACTGCTGGCCCAGCTCGAAGCGAGCGTACCCGCGCGGTTGCCTCAGCGAGCCGCCGAGCTGCCGCCACCAGCCGCCTGGCTGGCCCCCGATGTCGCCGATGTCACCGCCACGCAACGCGAAGTGCGCCGCATTCTCGCCGCCAGCGTCCGCGAGCCGGCGATCGACACGCGCTTCGACGAACGTATCGATCGCGTCGTCCTGCACCCGGTGTGGGGGCTGCTGATTCTGGCGGCCACGCTTTTCCTGATGTTCCAGGCGGTATTCAGCTGGGCCAGCCTGCCGATGGAGATGATCACCGCCAGTGTCGACGCCTTTGGCGCATTCCTCAGCACCCATATGCCGGAAAGCCTGCTGCGCAGCCTGCTCGTCGATGGCATCGTCGCCGGCGTCGGCGGAGTGCTGGTCTTCCTGCCGCAGATCCTGATTCTCTTCCTGTTCATTCTGGCGCTTGAAGATTCCGGCTACCTGCCGCGGGCGGCGTTCCTGCTCGACCGCCTGATGGGGACCGTCGGCCTCTCGGGGCGTTCGTTCATCCCGCTGCTCTCGAGCTTTGCCTGCGCCATTCCCGGGATCATGGCCGCACGCACGATCAGCAACTGGCGTGACCGCCTGGCGACGATCATGATCGCCCCGCTGATGACCTGCTCGGCGCGCTTGCCGGTCTATGCGCTGCTCATCGGCGCCTTCATTCCGCAGACAACAGTCGGCGTCTTCAATCTGCAGGGACTGGTGTTGTTCGCTCTCTACCTTGCCGGAGTAGTCAGCGCGATGGGCGTCGCCGCAGTGCTCAAGATGACCGTCAGCAAGGGCCTGCAGCATCCACTGCTACTCGAACTGCCTTCCTACCGCCTGCCACACGGCCGCAACCTGCTGCTCGGCCTGCTCGAACGGGCGAAAATCTTCCTGCTGCGCGTCGGCAACATCATTCTCGCGCTGACCGTACTGCTGTGGTTCCTGTCGACTTTTCCCGGCGCACCGGAAGGCGCTACCGGCCCGGCCATCCAGTACAGCTACGCCGGCATGCTGGGCCAGGCCCTGGAAGTGGTCTTCGCGCCGATCGGCTTCAACTGGCAGATCTCGATCGCCCTGGTCCCCGGCATGGCGGCGCGTGAAGTCGCCGTCGGCGCACTGGGTACGGTCTACGCTCTCTCGGCAACGGGTGACGACGTGGCCGGGCAACTCGGCCCGCTGCTGGCAGCCGGCTGGTCGCTGCCAACGGCCTTCTCGCTGCTCGCCTGGTTCGTCTTCGCGCCGCAGTGCCTGGCCACGCTGGCCGCGGTCAAGCGCGAAACCAACTCCTGGCGCTACCCGCTGCTGATGGCCGGCTATCTGTTCGCCCTGGCCTACCTCGCGTCCTTCATCACCTATCGGGTGGCGCTACTCCTGACTGGAGCCGGCCATGCTTGAGGATCTGATCGTGTACGCCGCGGTCGCCTGCGCCGCACTCTACGCCGGCTGGCGCCTGCTACCGGCAAGCGCCCGTTTTTCGCTTGCCGAGCACACGGCCACCATGGCGCTAGGCCTGGGCTTTGCGAAAGCCGATCACGAGGCGGTAGCGCTACGCCAACGACGCGCCGCGGCCCGCTCAAAAAGCGCTTGTGGCGGCTGCAGCGGCTGCGCCAGCAAGCAGGGACCACAGCCCGTGCGCTTCATCAACAAGGGGAATTTGTAGCGTGTTCGTTCGCCACCACTCCCGCAAGGCCGCCCTACCCTACTCGCGCAGGGATACCGACTCCCCCGCCTGCTCCGAAAGCAGCCGCGAGAGGGCGGTCATCAGCTCCTCGCCGCCACGCGTATCCTGCCAACTACTGCCGTCCCAGCGGTAGTGAAAACCGCCGGACCGGGCGGCCACCCAGACTTCCCTGGCCGCATCATGGCGGTTGACGATGACCTTGCCGCCGTCGGCGAACTCGATTTCGAGCACGTTGTCGGCGACCCTTTCAAAGTCCAGATCGGCGCCGCTACGCTCTAGCCCGGCCTCGATCTCCTGCAGCGCTGCGTCGGCAAGCGCGTTGAATTCGCTATCATTCATCCTGTGCTAACATTTCCCGTTTTGGCGATTCGACCTATGCGGCAATATCTCGCGCTGGCTTTGCTGGCAACCCTCGCGCTCGCCGGCTGCGGCAGCAAAGGCGGACTGACGCTGCCCCCGAAAGCGGTGCCCACGACACCGTCGCCAAGCCCGGCAACGGCTGCGAGCGATTCTAGCACTAGCACGGCGCCCGAGAGCCCCGAGAAGTCGAGCAAATGACGCCCCACCCGATAAGCTCCTTGAGCCCATTCCACACCCGTAGCGGCGTTTTGCACGCCGAGTCGGTCGCTCTGAGCGACATCGCGAGCGAGTTCGGCACGCCGTGCTGGGTCTACTCGCGTCAAGCGCTGGAGAATGCACTCGACGAGTTCCAGCACGAGCTGGCCGGGCTTGATGCCCTCGTCTGCTACGCCGTCAAAGCCAACTCCAACCTCGCCGTGCTCGACGTCCTGGCCCGCCGCGGCGCCGGCTTCGACATCGTCTCGGCCGGCGAACTCAAGCGCGTTCTGGCCGCTGGCGCCGATCCGCAGCGCATTGTTTTCTCCGGGGTCGGCAAGACCGCCGCCGAAATGGAACTGGCGCTGAACACCGGCATCCTGTGCTTCAACGTCGAATCCTCTCCCGAACTCGAACGCCTCAACGCCGTCGCCGGCCAGCTTGGCAAAACCGCGCCGGTCAGCCTGCGCGTCAATCCCGACGTCGACGCCGGTACGCACCCCTACATCTCGACCGGCCTCAAGGAAAACAAATTCGGCGTCGCCTACGACGAAGCACGGGCGCTCTACCGACAGGCCGCCGCGCTGGCGCACCTCGAAGTCAGCGGCATCGACTGCCATATCGGCTCGCAACTGCTCGACGCAGCGCCATTTGCCGAAGCTCTCGACAAGCTGCTGGTACTGGTCGACCAGCTGGCCAGCGACGGTATCGTGCTGCAGCACATCGACCTCGGCGGCGGTCTCGGCATCCGTTACAGCGACGCTGATGTACCAACCAGCGTGCACGCCTACCTGCAGCCACTGCTCGAAAAGCTCAAGGGGCGACCCCTGCGCATCCTCCTCGAACCCGGTCGCCGCCTGGTTGGCAATGCCGGTGTGCTGCTCACCCGCGTCGAGTATCTGAAGCCCGGCGAAGTGAAAAATTTCGCGATTGTCGACGCGGCGATGAACGACCTCTCCCGACCGGCCTTGTACGGCTCGTGGCACGACATCGTTCCCGTGGCAGCCCGCGCCGGTGAAGCAGCCAAATGGGAAATCGTCGGCCCGATCTGCGAATCCGGCGACTTTCTCGGCCACGGTCGCGAACTGACACTGGCCGAAGGCGATCTGCTGGCGATCCTCTCCGCCGGCGCCTACGGGATGGTCATGAGTTCCAACTACAACACCCGCCCACGTGCCGCCGAAGTGATGGTCGATGGCACGCAAGCGCATCTCGTTCGCCGCCGCGAAAGCGCCGAGGAACTCTACGCGCCGGAGCAACGCCTGCCCTGACGAAAACGGCCGCCTTGCGGCGGCCGTGCGGACTTTCCTGAGGCAAGTCGTCTGCGCTACTTGACGACCAGCAGGCTGTCGTCCCACTTGGCGTGCTTCTCGAAGCCGAGCAGGTTGGCAATCGTCGCTGCGATGTTGGAGAGGCCGGCAGTCTCGCTCGCCTGCAGGCCAAGCTTGCCGCCCGAAACATTGTCGTAGAGGATGAACGGCACCGGATTGAGGGTGTGTGCGGTCTTCGCCTTGAACGAGCCATCGGCATTCTTCGCCGGCTGCTTGCTCTTCTTGTCGATTTCGTACATCTCGTCAGCATTGCCATGGTCGGCAGTGATCAGGGCCACTCCGCCGAGCGCATCAATGACCGGCAGGATGCGCGCCAGCTCCAGGTCCACGGCCTCGATGGCCATCGTCGCGGCGCGGAAACTGCCAGTGTGACCGACCATGTCGCCATTGGCGAAATTGCAACGTAGCGTCTTGTACTGGCCACTTTTCAGGGCGGCGATCATCGCGTCGGCGATCTCGGCGGCCTTCATCCACGGCCGCTGCTCGAAGGGCACCACATCGCTGGGCACCTCCTGGTAGGTTTCACCGTCGAATTTGTTCGAGCGGTTGCCGTTCCAGAAGTAAGTCACATGGCCGAACTTCTGCGTTTCCGAGCAGGCGAACTGGGTGATACCGGCCTTGGCAAACCATTCGCCCATGGTGTCGAGAATGGCCGGCGGATCGACCAGGAAGCGATTCGGCAGCTTGAGGTCGCCGTCGTACTGGAGCATGCCGGCGTAGGTCACGCGGGGCACGCGCAGGCGATCGAACTTGTCGAAATCGGCATCTTCGAAAGCGCGCGTGATCTCGATCGAGCGGTCGCCGCGGAAGTTGAAGAAGACCACCGCGTCGCCATCATTGATCGTTCCGACCGGAACACCGGCGCTGCCGATGACGAATGCCGGCAGATCCTGGTCGATGGTGCCGGGGAATTCCACCCGCAGGGCCTCGATCGCGGCAGCCGCGCTGTCATATTGCGGGCCTTCACCGAGGACGTGCGTGTGCCAGCCCTTGTCGACCATGTTCCAGTTCGCCTCGTAGCGATCCATGGTGATGTTCATGCGCCCGCCACCCGAAGCGATGCGGGCGTCGAAGCGGTCATCGTTGATCTCGGCCAGGAAAGCTTCGAAGGGCAGTACATAATCAAGTGCACTGGTCTCGGGAACGTCACGGCCGTCGAGCAGGATATGAATTCGCACCGCTTGGACGCCCTCTTCCTTGGCGCGGACGATCATCGCCCGCAGGTGGTCGACGTGGCTGTGCACATTGCCGTCGGAAAAAAGGCCGAGGAAGTGCAGCACGCCGCCCCCGCCCTTGACGCTGGCGATGACTTCCTGCCATGCCGCACCTTGCCAGATCGAGCCGGCGGCAATGGCGTCGGCGACCAGCGAAGCGCCCTGGCTGTAGACCTGGCCGGCGCCGATGGCATTGTGGCCGACTTCGGAATTACCCATGTCGTCGTCGGAAGGCATGCCGACCGCGACACCGTGCGCGCGCAGGGTGATATTCGGATACTTGGCAAAAAGACGATCCAGGGTCGGCTTTGTGGCGGCGGCGATGGCACTGCCGACGTCGGACTTGGCGATCCCGTAACCGTCCATGACGATGGTTACGATAGGTCCCTGAATACCAGGGAAAGAAGCAGATTTCTGCAGCATGATGATGGATTCCTGGGGAGTGGAAAGGTCAGAAGCCAGGTCGCAGGAAGCAGGACAAGCGACAAACCCGCGACATCCGCGCCAGTATACCCCCAAGCCCCGCTGACCGGGATCGACGCGGAAGCGTCTTCGCAAGGCGAGCTGGCTGGGCCTCTCCCGCCGCCGCCACGTAAGCGCGGCGTGCGGTGGCAGGAGCACGCAGCCTCCCACAAGGCAGCAGCGCCGCCGGCACCTAGGCTGACTGCCGCAGCCTGATTCGGGTACGCACGCGTTTGAGCTTGCTGCGCGCGCCGGTGCGGATGTGCTGTACATTCGGCTGTGCGCTCGATTTGAGCCGCGGCAAACGTCGACGTTTGTGCCGGGTGGCAAGCACCAGCGCGATCTTGCCGATCAGCGCCATAAAAACCAGGACCCAGAACAGGGGATACTGAACGACGCGTACGCCGAGCGCAAGCAGATCACGCAGCAGATTGGAAGAGCTGGGCAGGGCTCCCTGCTCGGCGTCGCGGACCGCATCGAGCACCGCGATCCGCCGCCCAAGCTCAGTACTCCTCTCCTGGTTGAAAGCGAACACCGTATCGCCATGCCCCAGCGACACCTGCCCGTTGCCAGTGCTGACGTGAAAGCCTTCCACGCCAGCCATGGAAAAAGTGACCCGACCGTCCTCGTCGATACGCGCCTCGAGGGCTTCGCTAAGCACTTCGGCGAGCCCTTCCTCCATTCTCAAAACCGCCGCGGCGACCTCGTCTCCCAGGATGGGGATAAACGGGTCGAGCTGCTCCGTAGGCAAAACTACCGCTGCTGCGGAAGCTCCCCGCTGCCGTTTGGCAGTGACGTTGACCACCGCTCGCAGGGCCCGGCCGAGCGGGTCAGCTTGCGCAGGCTTGGCAAAGTCCACGTCCTCACGCGCAGCCGGCGACGGGTCGACGAACAAGGGGACGGGAGCCGCGCGGTCGAGGCCGGGCAAGGACGCGGTCGACCAGGGGCCAGCGCTCACGGCCGCGGGCAACGCGGCGAACGCGTCGCGACTGACAGCGCCGTGCGCGGCCCGATCATAGTCGTTAAGTGGATATGCTGCGACCTGAGTTGCAACAAGGACCGCGGCGAAAAAGCCGAAGAACCCATGCGGTCGCTTGAAAGCTGCCATTTTGCCAAGGATCCGAAATATTGGAGAGAACCTAAGCAATGACTGTGCCTGGGATTTAATACGCCATTAAATCCGGGTATCCTATAAAAATAGTCGAAGCGCCCGCTTAGCCACTGTCAAATATTCCGACACTATCGCCCGGCACCAACCCACACCTGCTCAGCCACCTGCGCGAACAGATGCGCGAACGGCATTGCCACCCCGGCTTGTCCAGGCGACATCCGCGACGACGCGTCCAGGGCTGCTTTATAATCTTCAGCATAGCCCTGAACGCGATTCTGAAGAAGGCAGTTGCCACGACCAGAAGCCCGCGCAGCGGTCATGGCAAAGGGGAAGAAATGAACGACAGATATCGACTACCCGCGGCGACAGTACTCGGCGCCACGCTGATCGCCCCTGCCGATCAGCGCTCGCACCCTGAGCGGCCAAGGCCGTGAACGAGAGATCTCCGGAACGGGTCGCCTGGCATTTCATCGCCGCTGACGAAGCGGCGACGCGCTTGCAAGCGAGCTACGACGAGGGGCTCGCCGCTGGCGAAGTTCTCAGCCGCCGCGCGCTGCATGGGGAGAACCGGATTACCCAAAAGCCAGGCAAGGGGGCACTGCTGCGCTTCGCCCTGCAGTTCGTCCAGCCGCTGGTGCTGGTGCTACTGGTGGCCGGCGTGGTTACTGCCGTCCTCGGCGAATGGGTCGATTCGGGAGTGATCTTTGGCGTCACCCTGATCAACGCGGTGATCGGCTTCATCCAGGAGGGCCGCGCCGAGGATGCGCTGGCGGCGCTGGCGCGCTCGGTCAGTAGCGAAGTCACCGTCCTGCGCGACGGCTGCAAGCAACGTCTGCCATCGACCGAACTGGTTCCTGGCGATGTGGTGTTGCTGGCGGCCGGCGACAAGGTACCGGCCGACCTGCGTCTGTTCCGCGCCAAGGACTTGCAGGCCATCGAATCGGCACTTACCGGCGAATCGACGGCGGTCGCCAAGCACGGCGAAGTCCTCCCCGAAGCCACCGTGCTCGCCGACCGCTGCAACATGGCTTATGCCGGCACGGTGATGATCACCGGCCGCGGCGCCGGAGTGGTGGTCGACACCGGAGACCGCACGGAAACCGGCCGCATCTCGCAACTGATCGCCGAAGCACCGGACCTGACGACGCCACTGACGCGCAAGATGGCAGTTTTCAGCAACTGGCTGCTGATCGCCATCGGCCTGCTGGCGGTACTCACTTTTATCGTTGGCATGTGGCGCGGTTCGTCGGCGTTCGAAATGTTCATGGCTGCCGTCGCGCTGGCCGTCGGCGCCATCCCCGAAGGGCTGCCGGCGGCGATGACCATCACCCTGGCCATCGGCGTCGCGCGGATGGCCAAACGGCGGGCAATCATCCGCAAGCTGCCGGCAGTCGAAACCCTGGGCAGCACGACGATCATCTGTTCCGACAAGACCGGCACCCTGACCGAAAACCAGATGACCGTCCGCGAGCTTTACGCCGGCGGCGTGCAGACGACGGTCAGCGGCAGCGGCTACGCGCCCGAAGGCAAGGTCGGCGACGGCGGTGAGATCGCCGGCGCCTTGCGCGAGTGCCTGCTCGCTGGCGTACTGTGCAACGATGCCGCGCTGAGCAAGGAACAGGCAGGCAGCGAAGGCAAGGAGCCGCGTGAACACGGCGAACAATGGACGATCGTCGGCGACCCGACCGAAGGCGCGCTGATCGTCGTCGCCCGCAAAGTCGGTCTCGACGAGGCGGCGCTGCACAAGCGCTTCCCGCGCCGCGACGAAATCCCCTTCGATTCGACGCGTCAGTACATGGCCACGGCGCACGAAATCGAAGGCCAGCGCCTGACGTACTTCAAAGGGGCTCTCGAACAGTTGCTGCCGCGCGCGCAGCAGATGCTCGACGCCTCCGGACAGCCGGTGGCGCTGCGCCCCGAGGAGATCGCGGCGATCGAGAACGCCGCGCGCGCCATGGCCAGGGAAGGCCTGCGCGTCCTGGCGATCGCACGCCTCACCAGCACCACCACGAACACGCTGCCAGCGCTCGACGAGCACAGCGCCGATGCCGGCCTGGAGTTCATCGGCCTGGTCGGAATGATCGACCCGCCGCGCCCGAAAGCGATCGCCGCGGTGGCCACCTGTCACGCCGCCGGCATCACGGTCAAAATGATCACCGGTGATCATGCCGTCACCGCGCTGTCGATCGCCCGCAAACTCGACATCATCAAGGACGGCGAGACGGCCCTCACCGGCGTCGAACTGGCGGCCTTCGACGATCCGGAGCTGCGCCGGGTGGCCACCGAGGTCAACGTCTTCGCGCGCGTCGAACCCGAGCAGAAGCTGCGCCTGGTCAGGGCGCTGCAGGCCAATGGCGAGGTGGTGGCAATGACCGGCGACGGGGTCAACGATGCGCCGGCGCTGAAGCAGGCCGACATCGGCATCGCCATGGGCCTGGCCGGCACCGAAGTGGCCAAGGACGCCGCCGACATGGTGCTCACCGACGATGATTTTGCCGCCATCGAAGCAGCCGTCGAGGAAGGGCGCGGCGTCTACGACAACCTGGTCAAGTTCATTACCTGGACGCTACCCACCAATTTCGGCGAGGGCCTGGTGATCCTGGCGGCGGTCGTCGCCGGCGCCACGCTGCCGATCACGCCGCTGCAGATTCTCTGGATCAACATGACCACCGCCGTTTTCCTCGGTCTGATGCTGGCCTTCGAACCAATCGAGGCGAATGTCATGCAGCGCCCCCCGCGCCCGCCGGGGACCCCGATTCTCGACAGCGCGCTGGTGTGGCGGATCGTGCTGGTCAGCCTGCTGCTGCTCGCCGGTGCCTTCGGCCTCTTCCTGCGCGAACTGTCGCTCGGCAATCCGCTCGCCGAAGCACGTACCGTCGCGCTCAACGTCTTCGTCGTCGTCGAAGCGATGTACCTCTTCAACTGCCGCTCACTGACCCGCTCGGCGCTGCACGTCGGCCTGTTTTCCAATCCGGCCATCTGGTACGGTGTGCTGACCATGGCCGTGCTGCAGGCGCTGCTGACCTACCTGCCGCTGCTCAACCGCCTCTTCGCCACCGCGCCGATCGGCGTTCGCCAATGGCTGGAAATAGCCGCGGTCGGCTTGCTCGCCTATATTGTCGTGGGCATCGAAAAACGGCTGCGCGAACGTCGCCAAGCCAAGTGACGCCAGAAACTCACCTGAAAGCGACCGCTCGATGAAACAAATTCTCGCCCTGCTGTCCCTGATCTCGCTGCTCGCCATGACCTGCAGCGGCGCCGCCGCGATGTCGACCGAGATGGTCGCTCAGGAGATGACTTCGCTCTCGCTCGACCACCCGGTCGCCGCCCATGATCCGGCCGTAAGCAGGACGCGGGCAATGCTCGAGCAGGTCAGCAAGCGCAGCGGTGAAGATGCGACGGCCATTTTTGCGGCCTGCCGACGCTACGCCGGTCATCTGCACGACGCCGCCCACATCAGGGCCAGCCAGCTTGAGCTGCTCGCGGCCCTCGATACCTATGGCAAGACCGGTCAGTCGATCAACGACACGCTGCAGACCTACGTCGCCGCACGCAAGGCGGCAGCGGACAAGACGCACGCCGCCGCGATGGCGACCCTCGCCGGGCAGAAGTAGGCACCAGCCGCGATACGCCGCGACAGCGGCAGCGGCAGCAACGGTAAGGGGATGGCGAAGCGCCGCCCAGCGCCACCGCGCCTGTCAGCCGGCCGCGCGCTTGTCGAGTTCCTGCTCGATCACTTCCGCCCAGGCGACTTCATCGCCACGCGTCACCCGCGCGGCGCGGATCAAGGCCAGGTTGCGCGCCGTCGTTTCCGGCTCCCACGATTCGCGAACGGCGGCCAGCGCATTGCCGGCAGCCTCCATTGCCGCCTCTTCGTCCTTTTGCAGGACGGCCAGTTCGAGCAGCGTCGCATGGTCCCAGTAGTCCGGAGTGCCCTTCGCCAGGCGTCGCTTGACCGCATAGCTGACCACCGGCAGCAGCTCAAGCCGGCGCGGATCGGGCGGGTTCTTCAGCTCCATCAGCGTCACCGCGTTGATGCCCGGGTAAGCGTCGCGCCAGTCGGCTTCGAAACCCTTCAGGTAGGTGTCGATCGCCTTGCTCAACGCGCCCTTTGCTTTGAGCAGTTCGTTGGCGTTACGCGCCTCGTCCCAGCGGTCCTTGTACACCCGCCCGAGCAAGCCATTGGTTTCGCTGCTCGCCCCGTGCTCCTTGATCAGCTCGACCAGCAACTCCTCGGCTTCGTCGCGATGCTTGAGACGATTGAGGGCAAAGCCCAGTTGCTCGCGCACCAGCACGCTGCGCGCCAGCGGCGCCGACATTTGCGCCGCCAGATCGACCATTGCCTGCCAGTCGCTGAGAGCGCGATACGACAGAAAGAGATCGATGACCACCCCCGCTTCGAGATCCTGCACCTCGCCGAGTTCACCCGCCGCCTTCTTGAGTGCGTCCTTGCCGGCGCGCCGGGCGTCGGCAAGCTGCTTGCGCGCCTCAACCGCATAGTGCGCACAATCCCGAAAGACATCGGTTTTCAGGCGGGCAATATCGGGCGCGGTGTAGCCCTCGAGCAACTGGAAAACCGGGCTGTCGGTACTCTCTTCTCCCCGCGCAGCCCTGGCGGTTGCGAGCAGCTTGGACAAGGCCCGGCGTGCGCCCTCGACATCGGTCGGCTTGCCATCCGCGCCCAACTGGTAGGGCAAGGCACGCAAAGGTGCGACGTCAAACGGCATGCGTTCGCTGCCCGCGTAGAGCAGGACGGTGGTCGCAGGGCGCACGCCGTGACGCAAGCCAAGCTCATAGAAGACATTGGCGTTGGCTCCGGTCAGGTCGGCGACGGCGAAGTCGCAGAGAATCAGCCGCTCGTACATCGGCTTGTGAATCACCCCGCCGCTGACCTCCTGGTCGGCACGCAGCGCCTCCATGCCCACCGCCTCTATCGCCGGGGCGATCAGGTCGTGGTAGACAGCGTCAAAGTCGACCGTGGTCCCGGAAAGAATGGGTTTCTTGCCGAAAGGCATGAGTACGAAACATAGCGGTAGCATCGTTCTTCTCCTTGAAAGAAAGCGCATCAGCAAGCTTGCTTCAGGCCGCGTGACCGCTGAAGCACCCGGCGACGTGGATCAGCGCCACGGTAGTCGCGCTAGCGGCGCTCCTTGTCTATTCTGAACTCAGCCACCAGCCTGGCCAAGCGACTCGCGAAGATTCGCGAAGCCGCAGCCGCGATCGCTCTGCCCGGAAAAAGCTGCCAGCAAACCTGAGGTCTGCGCTCAATCCTCAATCCGCCAGGCTCGCTCGATCAGCCAGCGGCGCATCAGCGGCACGCGCAGGACGCATTCCCCCGCGCTCTCGACGAGCAGCAGACGGCGGCGTAGCGAGGCGCACACGCGGGGGTCAGCCGGCGGCGGCTGACGCTCGCTGCCCGCAAAGCCGCGCAGATACTCCCATTCACCCGGCAGCCGGCTCTCGCGCCGCGACAACTCATAAAGGACGTTATGCCCCTTGACGATCGCCTGCTCCAGCGCACGTTCGAGGAGCGCGGCGCCGATCTCGCGGCGACCGCTGTCGTTGACCAGGTCGATCGCCGTTTCGGCGATCAGCTGCACCAGGTGCGGCCAGCCGCCGGCTTCGGCATGGATACGTTCGATGCCGTCTTCGCCCCAGAAGGCGCTGGCAAAGCGCGGCCGCTGGCGGTCTTTCTCGCGCCAGAAACGCGAATGCTGCAGGGGATCGGTGAGCAGCAGCGTCGTTTCCTCGCGCGAGAACAGCGGCAGTTCGATGGTGCGTGCGCTGACCAGGTACGAGGTCCAGGGGGCATGCCGCAGGTCGGTGATTTCGTGGCTGCCGACGAGAATCCAGGTGATCTGTCGGTGCGACTGAATCGACTCCCGCAGGGTGTCGAGCAGCTCTTGCGGCAAGACGCCCTGGCCGATCTTGTCGTCGATCATCTCGTATTCGTCCAGACCGATCAGCAGGCGACGGTCGTCCTTTTCCAGACTCCGGTTCGCTTCCCCGAGAAAAGCGAACAGTTCGGCCAGGCCGACCGCTTCGGCGCTTATTGGCACTGGCGGCGCCACTGTGCCCAGCGCCTCGCGAATGCGGGTGATCAGCAAGCTGATCAACGACGCAAGCGAAGCAAAGGCCTTGGGGTCCTGCATTGACAGGCAGACCGGCAACACCGTGGCCGGCAGAAAGCCCCCCAGGTTGAGCAGCACCGTCGACTTGCCGGTACGACGCCGGCCGTAGAGGACGATTCCCGGGCAGCCGGTGCTCAACATCACCTGACGTTCGAGCTCGCCGAAAACTCCGAGGCGGGCAACAAAAGCCTCCTGCTCGCGGCGCACCGGATCGCCGGCACGAAAGACCTGTGGGGTCGGTTCGCGATCGCGGCAACGCCTGACTTCCTCGCGCTGCCGGCGCGCGATCGCCAGCCAGTTCGTCGCCGCCTGGCGGAATTCGCTGGCCAATGGCTCGTGCAATCCGGCGATGCGATGCGCGAAGTGGTCGACCTTTTCGAGCAGCAGTTCGGCGAGCGGGTCGCGGAAGAGCGGGCGGTCGGCGATGTCGACCTGCCGCTGCAGTAGGGCGATTTCGCCGACCCATTCCTTGACCGCGGCGGTTTCGGCGAGGAAGCCGTCGCTGCCTTCGGGCAGGCGAGCGACGATGGCGTCGGCTTGGCGCAGACTTGGCGCGATCGCCGCGTCGCGCGCGACCAACCTGGCGCGTGCACGCAGCGCGTTGTGGCGCTGGCTCCGGAAGCTGTAGCTGCTGATCAGCCGCTCGATCTCGGCCTCCGACGCGGCGCGGTCGTGGTCAGCGTAGGCGGCAAGGAGCCGGTCGAGTCCGGGGAAAGGCAGACCGCACAGATCGTCCCAGGCGACGGGATGCCACGGGTACCAATCGCCATGGACGCGGGGCCAGACTAGGATCCAGGCGAAGGCGTGGTAGTAGGCGCGCCAGAGCGTCACGCTCGAAACCGTCCCTGCGGCGATCCCGAGGGCGCTCCCTTCGGAGATCCCCACGGCGATCCCAATGGCCATCCCACCAGCGATCCCAACGGCGATCAGGAAGCCACTGCCTCTGACGCTCCTGGCGGCACTCCCTGCGCTGAGGATCACTCCCATGATCCCTCCGGCGATCGCCATGGTGATCATCATCACTCCGACGATCACTCCGACGATCACTCCGGCGATCCCTACGGCGAGCCCGAAAATGAGCCATCCTACAAGCCCGAAAAAGATCCATCCTACGATCCCGAAAAGGATCCCTGCGGCGGTCCCTGCGGGGACGCCTCCGGTTATCCCTGCGACAATCGCTATGGCGACCCCTAGGACGATCCCTGCTGCAATCCCTTTGCTTACGATATCTAGCGCCCTTAGAAACCCGCTCACGAAGTCGATTTGCTCCCCAGCGGCATTCGCCAACGCGGCGGCATCAAGGGCGCTCGCGCTGAAAGCCATCAGAACCAGCTGACCCGCAACGCTGATTGCCAGAGTGTACGGCAGCACGTGCAGCATCAGCCGAGCGCCGACGACAAGGCGCTGCCAATGGTTGGCCAAGCCATCGAGCGCCTGAATTAACCGCTCCGGCCGCCGGTACAGCAGGCCCAGCCACCATAGCGCCGCCCGGTGATCGCGCCAGCGCAGCCTGTCAAGCGGTACCCGGTTCATCAGCACCCCGAAAGCTCGACGGTCTGGAGGTCGATCGCCGAAAGCGGATGTTCGCGCGGCAGCAAGGCCGCGAAAGGCGCGCGCGAGTGCACCAGCAGCACCAGTCGGCGCGTCTCCATCAGTTGATGGCGCAGCGCCGAGAACAGGTCGATACCATAGTGCGGCCGATGTGCGACAAGATCGAAATGCTTGATCGCCAGGCACGAGAACGGTCGCGTCGCGAGCACGCGATCGAGTTCGGCGAGATCCTCGGGTTCGCGCGGCACCGGCAGGGTCGAGCCGAGTGCCGCAAGCATTTCGGCGACCAGTCCGCGACGCGGCACGGTGCTGCCCTTTTCCAGGTCGACGATGCCCATCTGCTGGTTCTGTGCGGCCAGATCTCTACGCAACTGTGCGATCAGCGGGCGCCAGAGCGCTCCACCGGAGACAACCAGGTTCACGGATTGCTTGCGCAGCAGCGTACGGCGCAGCACCTGGCGCGCCTCCAGCCAGGCGGGCGCGGTCGTCCCGAGCGTGACGGCGCACGCCTGCAGCAGACGCTGCCACTGCTCGGCGTTGGCGTCGTCGAGCAAGGAAACGTGCAGCGGTTCGCTGGCGGCGATCTCGGCAGGCAGGGGGCAAGCGGTGCGCAACACCGGGATGACGCGGCCACTGCGAAAGCCGGGGTCAGAGGCAAGCGCACGCAGCATTTCCCGCCGGCAGTAGTCGCTTCCCAGGTACTCCGGCGACAGCACCAGCAGCGAGATCGCCGCCGCATCCTGGACAGCGTCCATCTGCGGCAACACAGCCTTGCCGGCCGTGAATCGCTCACGGTCGATATGCACCGTCGCGCCACCGGCTTCGAGGACCGGCAGCAGCCGATCCCACACCCACTCGCCCTGCCGATGACTGTAACTCACGAAAATGTCGCCAGCCATGCCCGAGTTCCTCTCACCCTGCCATACGTGCCGATCAAGGCCAAAACAGTCGCCTCGACCACAAGTGTGCGACCCGCAGCAAGCATCGAGAAACCGGCTCGTCAGTCGGGTAAGCGCATGGCCGGACTGTAGCACATAGTCATTGAGGTGCGGCGCCACCGCTCCCTGCTCGTTAGCTCTCCAAAAAAATTCGCAGCGCACGCACTTCTCGCCTCCCTCCCAGGCAAAGCACCCTGGCAAGGTGTTCTCCTGGTTCGCTGGTCGGTGCAACAGCGGCGGTCTCGTGCTTGCTGGACAAACATTCGCTTACAAGCGAAAATACGCCTCATGGAAATCGCCCACTACCTCACCGCAGACGGCCATGATCCGGTGCAAGACTGGATGGACGCCGTGCGGGACATGCGGGCGCGGGTGGCAATCCTGCGGCGACTTGAACGGATGAAAGTCGGCAACTTCGGAGACCACAAGTTCTGCCGTGACGGAGTGTGGGAACTGCGTATCGATACCGGGCCCGGTTACCGCGTGTACTACGCGCAGGCGGGCCAGACCCTGGTGTTGCTACTCGGCGGCGGCGACAAACGCAGCCAGCGTTCAGATATCGAACGGGCGTCAGCTTACTGGCAGGACTGGGAAAGGAGGACATGATGAACGGCAAATCAAGAGCGCATGGGGACGCGACCATCGAGAGTTTTCGCAACGACCCGGTTTTTGCGGCCGAGTACCTCAACGCGGTACTGGCTGACGGCGACCAGGCCGAGCTGCTGACTGCCCTGCGCTACATGGCAGCGGCCTTTGGTGGCGTGACCGGATTGGCCGATCAAACCGCGCTGAACGCGACGACGCTGTACCGCACCCTCTCGCCACAAGGTAATCCCGAGCTGCGCAGCCTCACCGCCATTCTCAAGGCGATGGGTATGCGGCTTGCCGTTCAGCCCGATGTCGGGCCGCGATCGGTGGTGTAAAAGGCCAGTATTGAAGGAGTAGCAGATGGACGCAGAATGGGTTCTCACCACTCTCACCGACGCCATGGAAGCACTCGAAGAAGCGATCGGCGAACTGGAGTCGGATCCGGAGGCGGTCGACGAGCTGTTGCCACAACTGCTGCCGGCGATATACGCCAAGCTCAATTACGCGTGGAACAGCCGCGAGCTGGGGCCGGAGGCGATTGACAAACTCGACCACGACGAGCTGATCGGCTTTCCGAAGGATTTGCCAATGTAATTGGCGGAACGGTGTTCGTTGGCGTGCTGGCGGAGGCCCGGCTTTGCCGAGGCACGCGCCTTTTTTTCGTTATGCTCCGCCAGAACGTGTATAGTGCCGCCCAGAACTGAGCCGCGTTTCATCCGGTCGGCAGCTCGGTCCTCTCGCGGTTGATCCGCCATCGGCACTTGCCGATCGCCCCCGCAGCGCACCCACCCCCCCTAGTTCCAAGCGCCTGAACCGGCTCTGTTGGCATCATGCCGCAGCAGGTCGTTCACCGGAGATTCACCTTGACCCAATCGTTTTCCGCGCTCGGCCTGTCGGCCGAGCTCACCCGTGTTGTCGCCGAACAAGGCTACACCGAGCCGACGCCCGTACAGGCGCAGGCGATTCCGCTGATTCTTGAAGGACGCGACGTCCTCGCCGGTGCGCAAACCGGCACCGGCAAGACCGCCGGTTTCACGCTGCCGCTGCTGCAACGCCTCGCCACCATGCCTGCCCGTGCCAGCGCCAACGCGCAGCCACGCCAGCGCGTGCGGGCGCTGATCCTGACCCCGACCCGCGAACTCGCGGCGCAGATCGAAGAGAGCGTGCGCACTTACGGCAAGTACATGTCACTCAAGACGACGCTGATCTATGGCGGCGTGAACATCAACCCGCAGATCGACGCCTTGCGCCGCGGCGTCGACATCCTGGTGGCGACGCCCGGACGCCTGCTCGATCACTTGCAGCAGAAAACCGTCGAGCTGTCGAATGTCGAAATCCTGGTGCTCGACGAAGCCGACCGCATGCTGGACATGGGTTTCATCCGCGACATCCGCCGCGTTCTCGCGCTGCTGCCGGCGAAACGCCAGAACCTGCTTTTCTCGGCGACCTTCTCGGAAGAAATCCGCAAGCTCGCCGACGGCCTGCTGCACAACCCGGCGATGGTCGAAGTCGCACGCCGCAACGCCGAGTCCGAACTCGTCGCGCAGCGCGTGCATCCGGTCGATAGCTGGTGCAAGCGCGACCTGCTGGTGCATCTGGTGTCGTCGGGCGACTGGAAGCAGGTACTGGTGTTCACGCGCATGAAGAGCGGCGCCAACCGCCTCTCCGAATACCTGTGCAAGGCCGGTATCGAGGCTACCGCGATCCACGGCAACAAGAGCCAGCCGGCGCGCACGCGCGCCCTGGCCGGTTTCAAGAACGGCACGGTGCGCGTCCTGGTGGCCACCGACATCGCCGCGCGCGGTCTGGACATCGAAGAACTGCCGCACGTGGTGAACTTCGAACTGCCGAACGTTCCTGAAGATTACGTGCACCGTATCGGCCGCACTGGCCGTGCCGGCAGTTCCGGCGAAGCGCTGTCGCTGGTTTGTGCCGAAGAGCGGCCGCTGCTGGCGGCAATCGAGAAACTGCTCACCCGGCGCATCGAGAAACAGGTCGTCGAAGGCTTCGAGCCCGGCACGACTCCTGCGCCAGCGGTGACCACTCCGGCGCCACGCGGCAGCCACGACGGCCAGCGCCGCGGTGCGGGCCCGGGCCACGACGGACGCGCGCGCGCGCCGGCCAAGACACAGGCCAAAGCGGCAACGCCACCAGCGCGGCCGGGAGCGACTTCGTCCCCCGCCCGTGCCAATCCGAGCGCAGCGCATAACCCACCGCCACCGCGCGCACCGCAACGTCCACGAGCGGATGGCGGCGCCGCCACGGCGGCACTGTTTCGCGGCCCGGCACGCCGCGGCAGCTGATGGCGATGGGCGGCGGCCTGGCCCGACGCCCGTGCCAATCGTGCCAACCGTGCCACTCCCGCCCCGGTTTGATCCATGGCAAACTCCGCTCACAAGTCGGTCATGAAACAGACTTCGAAGAGTGCCTGCCCCTGTGGCAGCGCGCTTCGTTACGCCGAATGCTGCGGCCCCCTGCACGACGGGGCCGCAGCACCCGACGCGGCAGCGCTGATGCGCTCGCGCTACAGCGCCTACGTACTGGCCATCGAAGCCTACCTTCTCTCCACCTGGCACCCATCGACCCGGCCGACGCAAGTCGATCCTGATGGCGCCCTGGCGCCGCAGTGGCTGGGCCTGCAAGTGCGCCGCCACGTGACTACCGGACCGGAAACGGCGATCGTCGAATTCGTCGCCCGCTACCGGGTCGGCAGCCGCGCCCAGCGTCTGCACGAAGTCAGCCACTTCGTGCAACAAGCCGGTCGCTGGTACTACGTCGATGGCGAGTTCCCTGCGGCGACGAGCGAATCGCCTCCCGGCCGAGCAGCGAACTCGCCAGCGACGAACGGCAAGTGAGCCGTAATGATTGAGGCCGGTGGCGCCCTGCTGCCCATCATTTATCAAGACCAGCACCTGGTCGCCATCCACAAGCCGGCGGGACTGCTGGTGCACCGCAGCATCATTGACCGCAGCGAGCGACGCTTTGCGCTGCAGATGCTGCGCGATCAGCTCGGCCAGCGCGTCTACGCGGTGCACCGCCTCGACAAGGGAACCTCCGGGGTCCTGCTCTTCGCGCTGAGCAGCGCCGTCGGGCGGGCGCTGAGCACCAGTTTCGAACAGCGCCAGGTCGGCAAGAACTACCTGGCGGTGGTCCGCGGCCATCCCCCGCTCGCTGGCGAAATCGACCATCCTCTGCGTCGCCACTTCGACACGGAAGGCGCTCGCGCCGCCGCCGCTGCCGTTGCTGCCACGAACTCGCCGACGCAGGACGCCTGCACCCGCTACCGGAGGCTGGCCACCATCGAATTGCCACACCGCGTCGACCGCTATCCCTCGAGCCGCTACGCCCTGATTGAACTCGAACCGCTGAGCGGGCGTCGCCATCAGCTGCGTCGGCATCTCAAGCACATCGCGCACCCGATAATTGGCGACGCGACGCACGGCAAGGGGCGCCACAACCGCCTGTTTCAGACCCTCTTCGCTTGCCACCGGCTGCTGCTGGCCTGCACCGAGCTGCGTCTGGCGCACCCGGTGACCGGCGCGGAATTGACCCTGCGGGCACCGCTGGCGAACGACTTCTACCGCCTGCTTGCGCGCCTGGAGTGGACCGCTGCCGTACCACTGCAGTGGCTACCGGACGGCACTGCCGGAGAGCTCGACGAAAGCCCTGGCGAAGGGTGCGAAAGGGGCGCCGACCAGATCACCGCCCGCAACGATTCGGCCTGAGCGCGCTGACCGAGCGCAGAGAAGCAGCGCCCAGGGCCGCCCCAGGGCGAAGGTCAGGGTTTGTTGACGCACTCACTGACAACGCTGTCCCCGGCGCGACCGCAGGGAGTCACGACGCCCGCTCTCGGCTGCGGACTGCCGTCGTCGTCCATATGCGCGGCCTGGGTCTCCCAGGCGAGCAGTCCACTCTTGTCCAGGGTCAGGCGCAGCAGCCAACCGGTACGCGTGGCGGCATTGTCGAAACCGTCGAAGACAAAATTGCCCAGGCTATAGACGATCAGCTTGCCGCGGTAGTATTCGGCGCCCTGCGTGACGTGCGGGTGGCCGCCGACGACGACATCGGCGCCCGCATCGATCATCGTCCGCGCCAGCTGCCGCTGCCGCTCGCTCGGCTGCTCTTCTCGCTCCCAACCCCAGTGCATGAACGGAATCACCAGATCGGCACCGGCCGCCCGCGCGGCCCGGATGTCGGCGACGACCTGGCCGTCCTCGCTCCAGGCAATGCCCGGCCATTCGGCCCCGGCTTCGAAGGAACGCGGCTTGAATTCGTTGTAGGCCAGTACGGCAATGCGCAAACCGCCACGCGTTATCCACAGCGGCCGGTGCGCTTCTTCGAGATTGCGGCCACCGCCAAAGGCGGCGATTCCCTGCCCGGAAAGATGGTCGAGTGTTTCCAGAAAAGCCTGCTGCCCGTAGTCACCGGAATGATTGTTGGCGACTGCCAGCGCGTCGAAGCGGCCCTTGAGCAGGGGCGCCACGCGCGGATCGGCGCGAAAGCTGTAGATCTTGCTGTCCAGGGCTTGACCCTGCGTGGCAATCGGACATTCGAGGTTGCCGATGGTGTAGTCGGCGTCTCGCAACTGCGCCGCAAACGCCGTCAGCGGATCGCCGCCACGGCTGATCAGACGGCCCGGCCCGTCGTCGAGCATGACGTCGCCGACGAAGACCAGGCGCACGCTCTCGGCGCCAGCCGCGCTGGCCAGCGCCAGGCCGAAAACGAGCGCCAGCAAGGTGAGGAGACGGCATCCCCTGCTCATTGCTGCTGGCCCTCGGAGCGCGACTCCCGCAGCTCGCCCGACCATTCGCACCAGTAGCTCAATTCGCCGTCCCTGAACGGCTCATAGACGTGATTGAGCCCGGTGAATCCCCACGGCGCAGCTGCCACCAGCGGCGGTGGATAGGCATGCGTCACCTGATGGATCGGCGTCGGGCCGCTGTCCTTGGCGGCCAGCACATAGACCTTGATCGCCGCCAGATCGGCAGGCTCCTTCTGAAAAACAACGCGGAAGAGAAAATACGAACCCACTTTCTCGACCGCGACGCCATAGGGCGAGACAACGGGCCGCGCCTGCAGAAGACGGGTTTCGCCGCCGTAGCTGACGTGGCAAGCGACACTTTCAACGACTGCTGCTCGCGCCGGAACGGCCAATAGCTGCGAGCTGAACAGGCCAACAAGAAAGAGACACGGGCGAGGGGCAGGCATGCGAGCAGACAGTGGTTGCGAAGGGCGCAGTATCGGGAGGCGCCAGAAGCCCGTCAAGGCATATAGATGAAGTTGACCACGCGCCAGCACAACCATCCAGGGAGAATCATTGCTAAACTAGCAGGCTCGCGCCTCGGGAGTCGTCTCCCGAATCGGGCGTCGTCTCCCGCATTAGTGGCCGTGTCTCGACCTGCAGGTGCATCAACAATGCCTCCTTATCTTCGTCTTCGCCTCGTCTGCCTTGCCGGCGCCATACTGCTCAGCGCCTGCAGCACCATCGACCAACCCGTGAGCGAGCCGGTCACGGTTCGCGAGCCAGTGCCGGTAACGCCCGCCGTCCCTAACACGCCTTTCGCCGACGAACCCGAGAAGAGAACGGTCTATTTCGGCTTCGGTGAAGCACGGATAGGCCACGAGGGCGTCGTCGTCCTGAGCGAGAACGCCCTGCGCCTGAAAAATGATTCGCAGCTGATCGTGACCCTGGTCGGCCATACCGACAATCTCGGCAGCGCGGCCTACAACCTGGCGGTGGCGGACAAGCGCATCGAAGCGGTGAACGACAAGCTGCGCTCGCTCGGCGTGGCCAAGAACCAACTGCGGCGCCTGCCGCTCGGCAGCGAGCAGAGCAACAAGGAGGCCTGCGACAGCGAGGCCTGTCGTCAGACCATGCGCAAAGTCGAACTGGTGTACGAAAGACGCTGAGTTCGTGCTGCGCAGCGCCGCGGCCGTCGCCAGCTTGGCGACAAGCACAGGCGATCACGAAAACGCGGCAGCCTTTACGGGACGGCGGCCCCCGAGTCCGTGACGCCGTGGGCGCTGCTGGCAAGCGCTAACGGTCATGACATGTTGAGATACTCCGGATCATGAAAGTCATGGCCGCCCCCCTCTCACTTGCAGTGCGCATTCCGGCTTGCACGCCGGAATCGTTCGCCGGGCAGGGAGCATGCTCCCTGAATTCCCCGCCTCACCCCCGGCCCTTCTCCCGCAGTGGGGAGAAGGGAGTTTCGTGAGTCGCTTGCGCGACTTTCACATTAAAGCAACTTCAACTTGTGCGCCGCTGCGCTGAGTTCGCCACGAAAATCAGGGTGAGCAATGCCGATCAGCGCCTGCGCCCTTTGCTTGGCGCTTTTGCCACGCAACTGTGCAAGCCCATATTCGGTGACCACGTAGTTGACATCGTTCTTGCTGGTCGTGACATGCGCGCCGGTGGTCAGCGTCGGCACGATTCGCGAAATGGTGTCGCCTTTGGCCGTTGCCGGCAGGACGATGAAAGACTTGCCATCGCGTGAGCGATTGGCCGCACGCACGAAGTCGACCTGCCCACCGGTACCCGAGTAGGACTGCGGACCGAAACTCTCCGAACAGCACTGGCCAATCAGATCGACCTGTAGCGTCGCGTTGATGCTCACCAGTTTGTCGTTGCGCGCCGCCAGAAAGGGATCGTTGGTGTAATCGACCGGATGCATTTCGAGCGTCGGGTTGCGATGCATGAAGCGATAGAGCGGCTGCGAACCGAGGGCAAAAGTGGCAACCATTTTTCCCGGCAGATAGGTTTTCTTGCGGTTGGTGACCGCACCGCATTCGAGCAGCTTGAGGATGCCATCCCCGATCATCTCGGTGTGGATTCCGAGATCGTGCTTGTTGACCAGTTGCATGACCACGGCGTCAGGAATGGCGCCATAACCGATTTGCAGCGTCGACCCGTCCTCGATGATGTCGGTGACGTACTCGCCGATCGCCTCCTGCACTTTGCCGATCTTCGGCAGACCGACCTCGAGTACCGGGTCGTCGCTCTCGACGAGGCCGGCAATCTGCGAGACATGCACGTGACAATTGCCGTTGGTGAAGGGTACGTTCGGATTGACCTCGAGGATCACCACCCGCGCGCTACTGATCGCCGCCATGGTGTAGTCAGTGGCCAGGCTGATCGAGAAGTAGCCGTGCTCGTCCATCGGCGAGGCCATGGTGAACACCACGTCGACGCGAATCTGCCGGTTCTTGATCAGCGACGGCATTTCGGAGAAATAGCTTGGCAGATAATCGATCCATCCTTCCAGCCCGCCGGGGCGAGTCGCACCGCCGTAGAAGAAGGCGAGATGGCGGACATTGTCGACCGTCTCGGGGTCCATATAGTCGAATTTTCGCAGCGGTAGAATCTGCGCTACGGTCACCCCGTGAAAGCGCTGGCGCTGTTCGGAAAGCGCGCCCAGCAGGGTCGGCGGTTCGCCAACACCGGTTGGCACGCTGATAAAATCGCCATTCTCGACCAGACCCATGGCTTCTGCTGCCGTCATTTTCTTGCTCTGGTAGATCCTTTGGTAAATGTCCGACATGCTCCATCCCCTCCTTGCTATTGGCCAACAAACCGTATCCCGGAAGTGACTGCCTCCCGACTACGCTCTTTTTTCTGGCACCGTGCCACGCACGCAAAAGGTGCACACGGGGCGCGCGGGCAAGGCGCGTCCCGGCAAACCCAGCCTGCAAGCTACATGCTACGACGATACTGGCCGCCGACGTCGTAAAGCGCATGGGTAATCTGCCCCAAGGAGCAGACGCGCACGGCGTCGATCAGCACCGCGAAAACATTGCCGTCTTCGATGACCGTCTGCTGCAGACGTTCGAGCATCGCCGCCGAGGTGTCGGCGTTGCGCTCCTGGAAGGCTTGCAGGCGCGTCAGCTGAGACTGCTTCTCTGCTTCGGTCGAACGCGCCAGTTCGATCTCGATCTGGGCGTCGCCCTTCGGATTGCGGAAGGTATTGACGCCGACGATCGGGAAGGATCCGTCGTGCTTCTTGTGCTCGTAATGTAGCGACTCTTCCTGGATTTTGCCACGCTGATAGCCGGTTTCCATGGCCCCGAGAACGCCGCCGCGCGAAGCGATGGCTTCGAACTCCTTGAGCACCGCTTCTTCGACCAGATCGGTCAGTTCGTCGATGATGAACGAGCCCTGATTGGGATTCTCGTTCATCGCCAGACCCCACTCGCGGTTGATCACCAACTGGATGGCCATGGCGCGGCGAACGGATTCTTCGGTCGGCGTGGTGATCGCTTCGTCGTAGGCGTTGGTGTGCAGCGAGTTGCAGTTGTCGTAGATGGCGATGAGCGCCTGCAGCGTCGTGCGGATGTCGTTGAAGGACATTTCCTGCGCGTGCAGCGAACGCCCCGACGTCTGGATGTGATACTTGAGCTTCTGGCTGCGCTCGCTGGCGCCGTACCTGTTCTTCATCGCCACCGCCCAGATGCGGCGGGCGACGCGCCCGATCACCGAATACTCCGGGTCCATGCCGTTGCTGAAGAAGAACGACAGGTTCGGCGCGAAGTCGTCGATTTGCATGCCGCGCGCCAGATAGGCCTCGGCATAGGTGAAGCCGTTGGCCAGGGTGAAAGCCAGTTGCGAAATCGGGTTGGCGCCCGCTTCGGCAATGTGATACCCGGAAATGGACACCGAGTAGAAATTGCGGATGTTGTGATGGACGAAGAACTCCTGGATGTCGCCCATCATCTTGAGCGCGAATTCGGTCGAGAAAATACAGGTGTTCTGTCCCTGATCTTCCTTGAGAATGTCGGCCTGGACGGTGCCACGCAGGTTGGCCAGCACCCACTCACGGATTTTGTCGATCTCGTCTTCGGTCGGCTGGCGACCGTTCTCGCTGTCGAACTTGGCGATCTGCTGATCGATCGCGGCGTTGAAGAACATCGACAGAATGATCGGTGCCGGACCATTGATGGTCAGCGAAACCGAAGTCGTCGGCGCGCAGAGATCGAAGCCGTCGAAAAGCACGTTCATGTCGTCGAGCGTGGCGATCGAGACGCCGGAGTTGCCGACTTTGCCGTAGATGTCCGGGCGGGCGTCGGGATCGCAGCCGTAGAGAGTGACAGAATCGAAAGCGGTCGACAAACGCTTCGCCGGCATGCCCTCGGAGACGCGCTTGAAACGGCGATTGGTACGAAAAGCGTCGCCTTCGCCGGCGAACATGCGTGTCGGATCCTCGTTTTCGCGCTTGAAGGCAAAGACGCCGGCGGTGAACGGGAAGGAGCCAGGCACATTCTCGCGCATCAGGAAACGCAGCACTTCACCCTCGTCCTGGTAGGTCGGCAGCGACACCTTGCGGATGCGCGACCCGGAGAGCGAGGTACTGGTCAGGCGAGTACGTTTCTCCTTGTCGCGGATTTTTACGACGTACTCGTCCTGGGCGTACAGCTCGACGGTTTTCGGCCACATGTCGAGAAGCTTGCGGGCGCGCGCGTCGAGCTGCCCATCTTTCCAGTCGATCAGCTCGTCGAAGTCGCTGCCAGCCGGTTTGCCGCAGGCCTGAAAGAGGTTCTTGGCGGTGCGCAGCGACTGCCGCTCGCGCGCCACTTCGGCCTGCGCGGCGCTATGTGCGTGGTAAGCACGCACGCTGTCGGCAATCTCGGCCAGGTAGCGCACGCGCTGCGCCGGCACGATCGCGCGCTGGTTCGACGATTGGCGAACGGAAACCAGCGGCAGCTTGCCTTTCTTGAGCGGCAGGCCGAGCTCAAGCAAGCGCGGCAGCATGGCCTGATAAAGGGCGGTGACGCCGTCGTCGTTGAAGCGCGCCGCCATGGTGCCAAAGACCGGCATTTCCGCGGTACGCTGACCGAAGGCCTCGTGGTTGCGCTGATACTGCTTGCGCACGTCGCGCAAGGCGTCATCGGCGCCCTTGCGGTCGAATTTGTTGATGGCCACGAAATCGGCGAAATCGAGCATGTCGATTTTCTCGAGCTGTGACGCGGCACCGAACTCGGGTGTCATCACATACAGCGAGGCATCGACCAGCGGCACGATCGCCGCATTGCCCTGACCAATCCCCGAGGTTTCGACGATCACCAGATCGAAGCCGGCCAGCTTGCAGGCGGCGAGCACTTCGGGCAGGGCGGCAGAAAGCTCGCAGCCCGTTTCACGCGTCGCCAGCGAGCGCATGTAGATGTTCTCGTGCTCGATGGCGTTCATCCGAATGCGGTCGCCGAGTAGCGCGCCACCGGTACGCTTGCGCGAGGGGTCGATGGAAATGATCGCCAGTTTGATGCGGTCGCTCTGGTCGAGCCGAAAGCGGCGCACCAGTTCGTCGGTCAGCGATGACTTGCCGGCACCGCCGGTGCCAGTGATGCCCAGGGTCGGGACTTTCAGCCCGGCGGCCGCATCAACGAGCTTCCTGCGCAGCGCTTCCGGATAGACACCGTTCTCCAGGGCCGTAATCACCTGCGCCAGATGGCGGCGATCGCCGGCCCTGAGCGTCGCCAGGACCACTTCAGGATCTTGCGGCGCCAGCGCCGAGAGGTCGAAGTCGGAGCTTTCCGCAAGGTCGTTGATCATTCCCTGCAGACCCATCGACTGACCGTCTTCCGGCGAATAGACACGCGCCACGCCGTAGGCATGCAGCTCGGCGATTTCGCTGGGCACAATAACGCCGCCGCCACCACCGAAGACCTTGATCTTCTCACCGCCACCCGCCTTCAGCAGGTCGATCATGTACTTGAAGAATTCGACGTGGCCACCCTGGTACGAGGTGATGGCGATTCCCTGCACATCCTCCTGCAGCGCCGCGTTCACGATCTCCTGCACCGAACGGTTGTGGCCGAGATGGATGACCTCGGCACCGGTCCCCTGCAGAATGCGACGCATGATATTGATCGACGCGTCGTGCCCGTCAAACAGTGAAGCCGCGGTAACAAAGCGCAGTTTGTGCTTGGGTTTGTACGGTAGAAGCTTCTTGGCAATCGAAAGGTCGGTCATGAGCTGGGTACTCCAAGAAAATTGAAGGGGTCGCGGTGGTCGGGAATTTCACGGGGACATCCATGGTAGAAACTTGGCCGTGATAAAGCCATTACCCGACATGCCTTGAACAGTGTAAATATCGCCAACTTGAAATAAGCTATCAATTCACGGCCTTGGAAGAAGAGCATGCGCTACCCTGAGAAGACTGCCAAGCACCTGCCGACAAGCACCACCGCGCCCCGAGGGTCCGCCAGCGGCCGGGCGACGGTGGCCATTGCCTTCCTCGAGGGAATGCTCGCCGGTCTGCAGCATGCGGGCAGCCCCACCGCGCCACTGCTCGAACGTGCCAACATCGCCCCGGCACTGCTCGACGACCCGGGCGCACGTATTCCCGTCGACCGCTATGCCGCACTCTACAACCTCATCAACGCGCAACTCGACGACGAAGGCTTCGGGCTTTTCTCGCAGCCGATGCGCTGCGGTGCTTTCGAGTTCCTCTGTCGCAGCACGATCACCGCCGCAACACTCTCCGAGGCCATCGAACGCAGCATCCGCTTTCTGCGCCTGGTCCTGCCCGATCTCGGCGTCCGCCTCGAGACCACCCATGAGCAGGCCCGCCTGTGCATCGCCGAGACTCGCCCACTGCTGATCGGGCGCGTGTTCGCCTTCGAATGGCTGTTGCGCCTGCTGCACGGCCTGCTGTCGTGGCTGATCGGGCGCGCCATCGTGCTCGATTCGGTGGCCTTTCCCTACCCCCGCCCACGCCACGCCGACGACTACGCCCTGATCTTCACGGCCGACTCGACTTTCGATGCCCCCGCGCTCACCGCCAGCTTTGCTGCCAACCTGCTCGACTGGCCGATTCGCCGCGACGAAGCGGGCTTGCAGACTTTCCTCGACGGCGCGCCGGGCAAGCTGACGACGCTCTACCGCCGCGACCGCGAAATGGTGCTGCGCGTTCGCAACGCCTTGCGCGATGCCCTGCCCGCGTCGCCGTCGCTGGCTGCCATCGCGCACCAACTGCATTTGTCGCCACGCACGCTGCATCGCCGGCTGGAAGACGAGGGATCCAGCTTTCAGGCAAGCAAAGACGCCTTGCGCCGAGACCTGGCCATCAACCGTCTGGCCAAGACCAAACAGGCACTGGCCCAGATCGCCGCCGAACTCGGCTTCGCCGACACCACCGCCTTCTACCGCGCCTTCGTGCGCTGGACCGGCATGGCGCCCGCTCACTATCGACGGCGGCTGCACGCAGCGGCAGGTGCAGGTAAGCACGAGCCGAGCAAACGCCGCCAAGGCGCCGCGGCGCCGCCTGCGCCGCCAGACGGCGCCGCGAAATAGTTCAACCGCCAGATCGGTTCCCAGAGCACCAGCCGCAGCGCTCGGGCACATGACAAGCGGAAGCTCCGATAGTGGGAGCCGGATTGGAACGGTGCCGCCTCAACGGTCGGTCATAAAGCGCGTCGCGTTTTCAAGGTCCGCATGGGTGCTGCCGCTGTACAGCGCATTGACGAACTTGCGCCAGATCAAATCCGGTTCGCCGAGACGGAAGCCGTAGACCCCGCCCTCCGACACCCGCGAGGCCGCGACCTTGACCTGCGAGGTTTCAGCCGGTCCGAGCTGAATCGTGATTTCACCCCAGACACCGATGGGAACCGAGACCAGGGCGTGTGCCAGGAAGCCGTAGCGCGACAGCTGGATGATTTCCAGGCTGATCTTGCTCACCACACCCTCGGCCGAGGCGATCACGAACTTCGCCGGACAGCGCACCGAAAAGCGCCGATGCCGCCGCCGCCCGCTATCGTCCTGCCTGCTATCCTCGACCGCCGGCAGCACCGCCTGATAGGCAGGCAGATCGTAGATCGTGTGCATCAGGCATTTCTTTCGATCGCTCAGTTCAGCGAAGACGTTCGTCCGCACGTTGAAAAAGTAGTCGAGCAATTCCGGGGTCAAGACCGGGTCGTTGGTGGTGTAGAAACGACGCTGCGGCAACTGGATATTGCCTAGTTTGAGCCGAAAGAAGAAGGCATGCAGATTTTTCTTCGGTGGTTTCGACCCGTAATGCTTCTCGAAGATCGCGTCGGCAGCGCGCAGGTCCAGCGTCGCACCAACGGCTGGCGCGCCATTGACGAAGTCATAATTCTCGACGACGTTCTGCGTCAGGCGCCGGAAGAACAGCAGCGATTCGTACATCTCTATATGACGGGGGTTCACCGCGATGACGATGTGCCGGGTGTCGAAAAACGTGTGGCAATATTCGTACATGAACTTCATCAGCGGGAACAGGATACTGCCGCCCGTGCGGCGAAATTTCCGGTGCACCGCCAGCGCCGAAACCTCGGCGATGTTCCCCTTCTTCTCACGTACCGCGGTCAGATCGAAAATCCGCTGCAGCGGAAAACCGAGGACGCTCTCGCGAATCAAGGACAAGGTGCCAACCACCTGCCCATCGTACTTTGCGCACAAGGTGGTGGTCGTCGGCAGGGCATGATAGATCGTGACGCGCATTCCGGAAGGATCCGGGGTCATGAAACCACTGCCGACATAGGCATCGTGCAGCAGCGTAAAGCAGGCTTCCAGTTCCTCTTTAGTATCGGCGATCTTCAAGACCAGCCGCTCATTGGGTGCTGGATTGCACTCGACGAAGTTACGATAGACAGCAAAACGCCTCTTCTGAGGGAGGATGTTGAACAGTTTTCTCAAGGTCCGCTGCAGCAGTTTCCGTACCGCCAAGACTAGTCTTCTGAACATCTCCACCCCCTGTTCAACCACGACGGTCGGAAGCGCCCGCAGCCCGGATACTGATGAAATTAGGCTTGCCGTTCCATCGACAATGCCACGGCACGGCGCTGACAACACTGTCACCGTGCATCTTATCAAAAGCTGCGCCCTCTACGCCGCCCGTTTGCCTACTAATACGAGGGCCATCACCGGCCGACAAGCGCTCTCGCCACGTGAGTGGCGAATGCAGACCTTTCCAAAGGGGGCATCGCTCTTGAGGTAGTCCATCGCGGCCTTGAGTTCCTCGAAAGCAAAAACGCGATCGGTCAGCGGTGAGCGCGCGCCAGCTTCGGCCATTCGGTGTTGTTCGATAGGTGATGCCGGTATCCGCACCGAGCGCGTCGCAGCTGACGACCACGCGCCACGCAGTGAGTGCCGGACAAGGGCAGCGTCGCCTGTTCGTCAACAAGATGGGCCGGCACTTTGACCATTCCGCCTTCGGGCAGGCAGACCAGATCCACCATCATCGCGTCGACCGGCCCGGGCTGCCGATCGGGACGGCTGGCCATCTGCAAGTGCTGCCTGCATGCCCCAGCCGTCCTGGAGCTGAAAAACTCTCAAGTTGTTGATCCTCCTGCTACCATCGTTGGCCAGATGAGCGCGCTATGGCTCTCGAAAGACATTGGCCGGCCAGCCGCAAAAGTATAATTGGCCGATTCAATCGTGGTCAATCGCAAATAGAGCGCCGTCAGCGGAAACCTGAGCGGAGTCGTGAGCGAGAAGCGCATGCGGATCCCTGCGGTATCATGAGCTTCGACGAGAATTTCCGGGAATGTCGTGTTGATCGTGTCGAAACAAGCCGTGCTCATGTTCGTGGCCGTGTTCTGCAGCCTGACGCTGATGGCCGCTGAGCAGCAGAACTACCCTTTTACCCTCGAAACCATAAAAGAGGGTAACAGTAACAGTATCGTCGCGCGCAATCGTGGCGCGGCAGCGGTCTCGGTCAGGATTTCTCTCGCCAACTCGCGTAACGCCGCCCCGGACCGCCCCTTCCCTCTTTACGCGGTGGTTCCCCCGGGTAGCGGAAGCATCTCCGTGGCGCGTATCCGGCCGGCCGCGACGGGCGCCAGCTACAGCTTTCGCACCCAGACATCATGGATGCTTGGCGACTACCATGCGCGACAAAGTGCCGGCGCCATCTATCGCCTGCCCTACGCCAACGGACTGGCCTTCCACATTGGCCAGGCACCCGGAGGCCCGCTGAGCACCCACCGCACGCCCGACAGCGAATTTGCCGTCGATATCGGAATGCCCGAGCGCACGCCCGTGGTCGCCGCCCGCGATGGTATCGTGGTCTACACCGAAGCCAGCGAGAGCTATGGTGGCCGACACCCGGACCTGATGAGCAGAGCCAACGCAGTGCGCATACAGCACAGCGATGGAACCATCGCCCTCTACGCGCACCTGGCGCACGGCGGGGTGAATGTTTTCCCGGGACAGCGAGTTAAGGCCGGCATGCAAATC